>NZ_CP015637.1:745000-1400127 GCF_001708445.1 Pseudomonas fluorescens | reverse complement strand
CGCAGTTTCCTGTTCAACAAAGTGTTGGCTGCCCGTGTCGCGGATGGCTCCTGGCAACGCGCCCAGGTGGGTGATTTGCTGGCCTTTACCGACAGTCGCAGTTTTTTCCCGGCGGGGGAGGCTGAATGCAGCGACCCGCGCCTGGCGATCCTCGACCTGCACCCGACAGGGCCACAGTGGGGCGAGGGTGACTCACCGACGACCGGCGCAACCCATGAACTGGAACAGGCCGTCGCCGCCAGTGAACCCGACCTGCGCGATTGGCTGGTGAATGCCGGCATGAGCCAGGAACGTCGCATTCTGCGACTGCCCATTGGCGGGTTGACGTGGCATTATCCCGGGCCTGACATTCTGCAATTGGAATTCGTCCTGCCGGCCGGATGCTTCGCCACTGTCTTGGTGCGCGAGCTTGTTGATCTGGTGCCGGTGGGGCAGACGGACAGCCCATGCGTATTCTGATATCAAACGATGACGGTGCCACCGCACCCGGTCTTGCCGCGCTTCATGCTGCGCTGGTGGATTATGCCGAGTGCGTGGTGGTCGCCCCGGACCAGGACAAGAGTGGCGCCAGCAGTTCGCTGACGCTCGATCGTCCGCTGCACCCGCAGATCCTGGCCAATGGCTTTATCAGCGTGAACGGTACCCCCACCGACTGCGTGCACCTGGCCATCAACAGCCTGTTGGAACAAGAGCCTGACCTGGTTGTGTCGGGCATCAACCTCGGTGCGAACCTGGGCGACGACGTGCTGTATTCCGGTACCGTGGCGGCGGCCCTTGAAGGCCGCTTCCTCGGGCGTACCTCGTTCGCGTTCTCGTTGGCCTCGCGCCAACTGAGCAATTTGCCGACCGCGGCCTATTTCGCGCGCAAACTGGTGGAAGCCCACGGCTCCCTGGACTTGCCACCGCGTACGGTGCTCAACGTCAATATTCCCAACCTGCCCCTCGAGCATATTCGCGGCATCCAGCTGACGCGCCTGGGTCACCGCGCCCGCGCGGCGGCGCCGTTGAAAGTGGTCGACCCGCGTGGCAAGGAGGGGTACTGGATCGCCGCCGCAGGCGACGCCGAAGATGGCGGCCCCGGCACGGACTTTCATGCGGTGATGCAAGGCTATGTCTCGATTACCCCGTTGCAACTCGATCGCACCTTCAGTGATGCCTTCAGTAGTCTCGATGGCTGGCTGGAGGGCCTGCGCTGATGGCTCGTGAACAAGACGACCTGCTGCGTCGTGGCATCGGGATGACTTCCCAGCGTACTCGTGAGCGTTTGATCCAGCGTCTGTACGAAGAGGGCTTGTCCAACGCCCAGGTACTCGAAGTGATCCGGCGCACGCCTCGGCACCTGTTTGTCGATGAAGCCCTGGCCCATCGTGCTTATGAAGACACGGCGCTGCCGATCGGCCATAACCAGACGATCTCCCAGCCGTACATGGTCGCGCGCATGAGCGAACTGTTGCTGGCGGCGGGCCCGCTGGACAAGGTGCTGGAGATCGGCACCGGCTCCGGCTACCAGACGGCCGTGCTGTCACAGTTGGTGGAGCGCGTCTTCTCGGTGGAGCGGATCAAGGTGTTGCAGGATCGCGCCAAGGAGCGCCTGGTGGAACTCAACCTGCGCAATGTGGTGTTCCGCTGGGGCGATGGCTGGGAAGGTTGGCCGGCGCTGGCGCCTTACAACGGCATTATCGTCACGGCGGTGGCCACGGATGTGCCGCAGGCGTTGCTCGACCAGCTGGCTCCTGGCGGCCGCTTGGTGATCCCGGTGGGTTCCGGCGAAGTGCAACAATTGATGCTCATTATCCGTGAGGACGAAGGCTTCTCCCGGCATGTGCTCGGGGCGGTACGTTTTGTGCCGCTGCTCAATGGCCCGCTGGCCTGATCATTTGTGCGCGAGCAGTGAATTCTGTTGGCGGGGATGTGTCTTACGGCGGGGTCTATTGAGTCAACATCATCGGCAGCGGCCTTAAACATGATGCGTTTTTCGTTTCGGTCGTGTGCCGGTAAAAAGCCAATGCCCAGTTATACTTGCGTCATATTTCCAGCCTGATACAGGCGTTCATGTTCAGCCACCATAAAGGGAGCGGCGGGTGAGTCTCACAGGTCTTGCGCAGCGTATGAGTAAAACAAGCTTTCAGCGACTGGTGCTTGGCCTTGTCTTTAGTTCCTTATTGGCAGCCTGCTCGAGCGCGCCATCCGGTGGCGCGCGCGTGGTAGACCGTAATAACGCGGTGCCGCAAAAACCGACGGTTACCACTGGTCAGTATGTAGTACGAAAGGGGGACACGATGTTCTCGATCGCCTTTCGCTACGGCTGGGATTACAAGGCGCTTGCCGCCCGCAACAACATCCCTGTGCCCTACACGATACATCCGGGTCAGACCATTCGTTTCGATGGACGCACCGGTTCAACGCCTACGACAGTTGTGACAAGCTCCGGATCCTCGCCGTCGTCTTCGAGCAAAACCACGATCATCACTCGGCCTGCAGGCAGCGCCACGCCTACAGTTGCGAGCAAGCCGGCGCCCGCGCCGTTGCCGCCTGCGGGGCCTGCGCCGACCGGTTGGGGATGGCCCTCAAACGGAGTGTTAATTGGAAAATTCTCTTCAAACGGTAGTTTGAATAAAGGCATTGATATCGCCGGGGATTTGGGACAGCCTGTTTTAGCTGCGTCTGATGGGACAGTGGTGTACGCCGGGAGTGGTTTACGGGGCTACGGCGAGCTGGTCATCATCAAGCACAGCGATACCTACGTCAGTGCCTACGGTCACAACCGCAGGCTGTTGGTTCGGGAGGGGCAGCAGGTCAAAGTCGGACAGACAATTGCCGAAATGGGATCAACTGGTACGGACCGGGTGAAACTGCACTTTGAGATTCGCCGTCAAGGGAAGCCTGTAGATCCGCTGCAATTCCTACCCCGTCGTTGATATGTTGCACAGCCTGTTCCCTCACGTAGAAGGAACAGGCTCCAGCGTTGCCAAGGATAAAGGCGCCGCTTGAGCTTGAGGTCGAACTCACCAAAGGACTATAACAATGGCTCTCAGTAAAGAAGCGCCGGAGTTTGACATCGACGATGAGGTTCTCCTTATGGAGACCGGCATCGCTACGGAATCGATGTCGAATGAGGGACCTGCTGTACCTTCAGTTCGCACCAAATCCAAGAACTCCGCTGCGTTAAAGCAACACAAGTACATTGACTACACGCGGGCGCTAGACGCCACCCAGCTGTATCTCAATGAAATCGGCTTTTCCCCTTTGCTGACTCCCGAAGAAGAAGTCCATTTTGCGCGCTTGTCGCAAAAGGGTGATCCGGCTGGGCGCAAGCGCATGATTGAAAGCAACCTGCGTCTGGTGGTGAAAATCGCCCGACGCTACGTCAATCGTGGACTGTCCCTGTTGGACCTGATCGAGGAGGGCAACCTGGGCTTGATCCGGGCCGTGGAGAAGTTCGACCCTGAGCGGGGCTTCCGCTTTTCGACCTACGCCACCTGGTGGATTCGTCAGACCATCGAACGGGCGATCATGAATCAGACCCGAACGATCCGGTTGCCGATCCACGTGGTCAAGGAGCTCAACGTCTACCTTCGGGCGGCGCGTGAGCTCACACAAAAACTCGATCATGAACCTTCACCCGAAGAAATCGCCAACCTGCTGGAGAAGCCGGTAGGGGAGGTCAAGCGTATGCTCGGACTTAACGAGCGCGTGTCTTCGGTCGATGTCTCGCTGGGTCCGGATTCGGATAAAACCCTGCTGGATACCCTGACGGATGATCGTCCGACAGATCCTTGCGAACTGTTGCAGGACGATGATCTTTCCCAAAGCATTGACCAGTGGCTCTCTGAGCTCACGGACAAGCAGCGTGAAGTGGTGATACGTCGCTTCGGCCTGCGTGGTCATGAGAGCAGTACCCTGGAGGACGTAGGCCTGGAGATCGGCCTGACCCGTGAGCGGGTGCGGCAGATCCAGGTGGAAGGGCTCAAGCGCCTGCGTGAGATCCTGGAGAAAAATGGCTTGTCGAGTGAGTCGTTGTTTCAGTAACGACGCAGCTTGAATGCTTGAATGTGGGAAGGGGCTTGCCCCGATGGCGATGGTTCGGTCAACTCTGGATTGACTGGCACACTGCAATCGGGGCAAGCCCCCTCCCACATTTTTTTGTGCCAGGCATCAGGTTGGCACCAGTACCAAATCCCAGGCATAAAAAAACCCCGCTTTTAAGGGCGGGGTTCTTTCGACTAAGTCAGTACAAGTTAGATAACTTGAACTTCTTCAGCTTGCATGCCTTTCTGACCGCGGGTAGCGATGAAAGAAACCTGTTGGCCTTCTTTCAGGCTTTTGAAGCCGTCGGATTGGATAGCTTTGAAGTGAACGAACAGGTCGTCACCGGATTGTGGAGTGATGAAGCCGAAGCCTTTTTCATCGTTGAACCACTTAACGGTACCAGTTTGGCGATTAGACATGGTGTATCTCCTTGGACAAAGTTAACTGCGACTCAGGAAAAGCCCTGGCCGAGACTGAGTGCAAAGAGCAGGAAAAATTCTTGGAGATGGTTGGATCGAAATTCAACATATCGTGTAGAGATTCTCAGTGACACAAGCAGCACAGTGGCGCCACCTTAACCCTTTTTCCGGAACGTGCCAATGGTATTTCCGAAGGTTTCTCTATTTTCGTGACTGGCGGTGGTATTTACAGTCGCCTGATGCGGTACGCCGGGCGCCGGCCCCGCGGGTTGCGGCTTATTGCAGGGCGCACATTCATCAACAAAAAACCTGCGCCCTTTGAACCCCAACGCCGGCCCCGGTAAGATGCCCCACAGAATTTTTCCACCTCGCTATTCAGGACACCGCCATGAGCATCAAATCGGACAAGTGGATTCGCCGCATGGCGCAAGAGCACGGCATGATCGAACCGTTCGTTGAGCGCCAGATTCGCGGTGAAGGCGATGAGCGCGTGATTTCGTACGGTGTGTCCAGCTACGGCTACGATGTGCGCTGCGCCGATGAGTTCAAGGTGTTCACCAATATCAATTCGGCGATCGTCGATCCGAAGAACTTCGACGAAAAGAGCTTTGTCGACGTCAAGAGCGACGTATGCATCATCCCGCCAAACTCCTTCGCCCTGGCGCGCACCGTGGAGTTCTTCCGTATTCCCCGCGACGTGCTGACCATTTGCCTGGGTAAAAGTACCTACGCTCGCTGCGGCATTATCGTAAACGTGACGCCACTTGAGCCAGAGTGGGAAGGCCACGTGACCCTGGAGTTCTCCAACACCACCACCCTGCCTGCGAAGATCTACGCCAACGAAGGCGTGGCGCAGATGCTGTTCCTGCAGTCTGACGAGGCCTGTGAAGTGTCCTACAAAGACCGCGCCGGCAAGTACCAGGGCCAGCGCGGCGTCACCTTGCCACGCGCTTGATCGAAAGGTCTTACACGTCTAGGGAATTAGTCTGAGGGAAGTGACTCTATTGGGTGTACTGCCTCGGTACGTGCAAAACGTACCGAGCCACGCTTGAGGAGTACCTTATGAAGATCAATCCGCGAATCAGCGCCGAACTTGCCCGGCTTGAACCCAACCAGATTGGCGTTCTGGCCTGGTCCCTGATGGCCGATCCTGCTTATGCGGGCGGCATCCCCGGTCAACCCGATCCGGATTACCCGCAGCCCAGCGAACCCGGTGAACCGACACTGCCGGACGAGCCACCACCCGCGCCAGTTGCCTGAGATCTAACCGACTGGCCAGACCTCATGATCGCCGATAACAAATGTTCGGCGGTCATTCGCCCGTTCCACTGCAAAGCCACCGGTAAACGCGCCAAATGCCGGCAGCAGGCTGACGCGTGCGCCAAGCTGGAAGCACGGCAGGCGCAGACTCTGGCGGCCCTTGCCGCGCAAGCGATACACCGGATGCACATGCCCAGCCAACACGTGGTGGCTGGGGTGGGCGTGCGGTTCGTGTTGCAGGGCGAACGGACCCATCAGCAACGGCTCGGGGACCACCTCCATTCCCAGGTCGGCTGGCGGGTCGCCGGCGCGTTTGTCGTGATTGCCACGAATCAACGTCAGGCTCATACCCGCATGGCGCACGCGCCATGCCCTCAGCGCCTCCAGCGTGCCACTGGCGTGGGATCCGGGGCCGTGCAGGAAATCGCCAAGAAAGATTACTTGCACGCACGGTAGTGTTGATAGCAGTCGATCCAGGCGCCGCAGGTTCTCGGTGGTGGTTCCCTGCGGTACCGGCTGCCCCAGGCTGCGATAGGCTGAGGCTTTGCCGAAATGCGCATCGGCAATTAACAGGCACCGGTGTGCAGGCCAAAAGACAGCCCTGTCCGCCAGCAACCACAGTTCTTCTCCCTCAAGTGTCACCGAGCAAACCATCAGCGCTTCCCGTTATCCGCGACTTTTTCCAGGTCCCTGACCATCCGCGCAATGCGCTCCGAGAGTTTTTCCGAACTCAGGCTCTCGCGCATCCGTTCCACCAGCAGGGGAAAGGCCAGCGGCGTAGGCCGTTCGATCAGGTGCAGGTCCAGTTTCAGCGCCGACAGATGAAGCAACGTTTCTTCGAGTCGGCGAATATCCAACTCATCACGCAGGACTTCTTCCCCAGCCTGGGCCAGCAGCAGGTTTTGCGGGTCATATTGCTTGAACACTTCAAAAAACAAACCACTGGAAGCCTGGACCTGGCGCGTGCTTTTCGGCGCGCCGGGGTAACCTGCGAATACCAGCCCGGCGATGCGCGCGATTTCGCGAAAGCGGCGCAGAGCCAGTTCCCCGGCGTTCAGGCTGGCGATAACGTCCGTCAGTAAGTCCGCGGGGCTCAGTAATGCTTCGTTCAGCCTCAATGGCCAATCCACTTCAGTGGCGCTCAATAGCTCCAGCCCGTAATCATTGACGGCAATCGAAAACGTCACAGCCTGCTCTTGGCTGACCCGCCACGCCAGCAAGCTTGCCAATCCCAGGTGCACCTGACGCCCGGCAAACGGGTAAAGAAACAGGTGCCACCCCTCCCGCGACCTGAGGGCTTCGGCCAGCAGATGCTCACGGGTCGGCAGCCCGGACCAGCGCAACTGTGTCTGCAGCAGGGGGCGCACCGCCTGCATCTCCGGGCCTTGGAAGTGGCCCTGTGCCGCCGCATCAAAACGCTCGACGACGGCCTGCGCCAGCTCATTGGAGAGCGGCATGCGCCCGCCATTCCAGCGTGGCACAGCGGCTTTTTTCGCGGTGCCGCGGCGCACATAGGCGGTCATGTTTTCCACGCGCACCAGCTCCAGCAAGCGCCCGGCAAACAGGAAGCCATCACCCGGCTTGAGCCGCGCGATAAAACCTTCCTCGACACTGCCCAAGTGCTTGCCGCCGCCGCCCTTGCTCCAGAACTTCAGCTGGATACTGGCGTCGCTGACGATGGTACCTACGCTCATGCGGTGACGACGCGCCAGCCGGGCATCCGGGACGCGCCAGATACCGTGCTCGTCCGGCTCGACACGGCGGTAATCCGGGTAGGCGGTCAGCGATAGGCCGCCATGGCGAACAAACCCCAGTGCCCACGCCCAATCGGCGTCCGTGAGGTCGCGATAGGCCCAGGCCCCGCGGACTTCCGCCAGCAGCGCGTCGGGCGTAAAACCACCGCCCAGGGCCATGCTCACCAGGTGCTGTACGAGGACATCCAATGGTTTGTACGGCGATTCGCGCGCTTCGATGCGTCGCTGGGCAATCGCATCCTGGGCCGCTGCCGCTTCTACCAATTCCAGGGTATGGGTCGGCACCAGTGTCACCCGTGATGGTCGCCCTGGCGCATGCCCCGAGCGTCCGGCGCGCTGCATCAGGCGCGCGACGCCTTTGGCGGAGCCAATCTGCAACACGCGCTCCACCGGCAGGAAATCCACGCCCAGGTCCAGGCTCGACGTGCACACCACGGCCTTGAGTTGCCCATCTTTCAGCGCGCGCTCCACCCAGTCTCGGGTTTCCCGTGCTAGCGAGCCGTGGTGCAGGGCAATCAAACCGGCCCAATTCGGACGCGCATCCAGAATGGCCTGATACCAGATTTCTGACTGCGCCCGCGTATTGGTAAACACCAGGCAACTGCTGCAGGCATCTACCTCGGCCACCACCTGCGGCAGCATCTTCAAGCCAATATGCCCGGCCCAGGGGAAGCGCTCAGCGACGGGCGGCAGCAAGGTGTCGACCTGCAAGGGCTTGCTGGTTTGCCCCTGGACGTTGATGCCACCGCCTTGTGGGACCAAGACCTCCAAGGCGTGGGCCTGGTTGCCCAGGGTCGCTGAAATCCCCCATACCATCAGCTCAGGGTGCCAGCGCCGCAACCGTGCCAACGCGAGTTGCAACTGCACGCCGCGCTTGTTGCCGATCAATTCATGCCATTCGTCCACCACCACCAGGCGCAACTGCGCCAGGCTCGCCTCGCTGTCGGCGCGCGCCAGCATGAGGGTCAGGCTTTCCGGGGTGGTGACCAGGGCGGTGGGCTGACGCCGCGTTTGGCGCGCGCGCTCGTTGCTGCTGGTGTCGCCGGTGCGCAGGCCAACGCTCCAGGGAATCTGCAACGCCTCCAGCGGTGCTTCCAGGGCACGCGCCGTGTCGGCGGCCAGGGCGCGCATGGGCGTGATCCACAACACCGTCAACGGTTCAGCCGGGGCTTTGCGCTTGCCGTTGGTTGGCGGGCGGGTGATGGCGAAGCGATTGAGCGCGGCAAACCACAGGGCGTAGGTTTTACCGGCACCGGTGCTGGCATGCAGCAGCCCCGACTGCCCATGCTTGACCGCCGCCCACACGTGTTTTTGAAAGTCGAACGGCTTCCAGCCTTTGGCGGCAAACCATTTCTTGGCGAAGTCGATGGGTTTTGCCATGCGGCGGCTGATATTCCGGAGGGTCTATTTCCACAGACCCTCCAGGCATCGCAAAGGTTTACTTCAAATTGCCACTCAAGAACTGCTGCAGGCGCTCACTCTTTGGATTGCCCAGCACATCCTCCGGGGCGCCTTCCTCCTCCACCAGGCCCTTGTGCAGGAACAGCACCTGGCTCGACACCTTGCGCGCAAAGCTCATCTCGTGGGTGACCATGATCATGGTGCGGCCTTCCTCGGCCAGGCCCTGGATCACCTTCAGCACTTCGCCCACCAGCTCGGGGTCGAGGGCCGAGGTGGGTTCGTCGAACAGCATCACCTCCGGCTCCATCGCCAGCGCACGGGCGATCGCTACCCGCTGTTGCTGGCCGCCGGAGAGGAACGCCGGGTATTGATCGGCCACGCGCGCCGGCAGGCCGACTTTGTCCAGGTAGCGGCGGGCGCGGTCTTCGGCGTCCTTCTTGCTGCAACCCAGCACCCGGCGCGGGGCCATGGTGATGTTCTCCAGCACGCTCATATGGCTCCACAGGTTGAAGTGTTGGAACACCATTGCCAGCCGCGTGCGCAGGCGTTGCAGCTCAGCATCGTCGGCCACGCGCATGCCGTGGCGGTCGCTGACCATGCGGATTTGCTTGCCATCGAGGGTCATGGCGCCGTCGTTGGGGGTTTCCAGAAAGTTGATGCAGCGCAGGAAGGTGCTCTTGCCCGAGCCGCTGGCGCCGATCAGGCTGATCACGTCACCGGTCTTGGCCTTGAGCGAGACACCTTTGAGCACTTCATTGTCGCCATAGCTTTTATGCAGGCCTTCAACGGTCAGTTTGTACATGGGGCATGCATCCTCAAGGCGAAAGTAGGTAGCCGCTGCGGTAGGCCTCTGAGCCTGCGACATGGCCGATGACCATCCCCGCAGTGGCCATGCGTCGCAGCGAACGGGCGTAAAGCAGGCCGGCCTGCTGGCAGTGCACCGGCGTTACGCGGTCAGTGATGGGGTCGATGATTTCGGCAATCAGTTGCCCGGCCTCCAGGTATTCGCCCGGCAAGGCACTGAACACCAGCAAGCCGCCCACCGGCGTCGCCACAGGCTCGACGCCCGCCAGCGGCGTGGCCGGGTAGGGCAGGTCGGGCAGCGGGGCGACGTCGCCGTCGATCGCACCGAAGTGAATCAGGTAGTCGATGATCGCCTGGCAATCGAGGCGGGCCAGGCCGTGGTTGACGTCACCTTGGCCGCGCAACTCGACCGTCACCGAAAAGCTGCCCATGGGAATCGGGAAGCGTTCGCCAAAGCGTTGCTGCAACTGCCACCACACCAGGGTGAAACACTCATCGAAGGACTGTCCGCCGGAGTCAGTGGCCAGCAAATTGGCTTCTGAGCCGATATAGCGCGCCAGCGGCTCCACCCGTGGCCAGGCTTCTGGCGTGGTGTACAGGTGTGCCACGGCTTCGAAGTCGCAATGCAGGTCCAGCACCATGTCCGCATCGCAGGCCAGGCGTTGCAGCGCGAGGCGCTGGGATTGCAATTGGGTCTCGGCGTTTTGCGCGGCCAACGCGGTGGACAGCGCAGTGCGGATCAGTTCGACGTTGTGCCGCGGGTCATCGCCCAGCAAGGCCTCGACCTGGTTGCCCACGTCTTCGCTGAGATCGACGAACAGGCGATTGAAGTTCTGCCCGCTTTCCAGTTCATAACGGCCCAACGGGATATCCATCAGCACTTGTTCCAGGCCCACCGGGTTGGCGATGGGCACCAGTACGACTTCGCTGCGCAAGCGGCCGGCCGCCGCCAGCTGCGCCAGGCGCACCTTGAGGTGCCAGGCCACCAGCATGCCTGGCAGCTCGTCGGCATGCAGCGACGACTGAATGTAGATCTTGCCTTCGGCCTGCTCCGGGCCGAAATGAAAGCTGTGAATCTGCCGCGCCGTGCCGGGTACTGGCGCGATCAGCTCATGAATCTGATGACGCATGAAGGCTCCTTAGTGACTCGGCCCGAGAAACGCCAGCCAGCGGCGCTCCGCCAGACGAAACAGACCGACCAGGGCAAAGGTCACGGTCAGGTAGATCAGCGCAGCGATGCCGAAAGATTGAAAGGTCATGAAGGTGGCCGAGTTGGCGTCCCGCGCGACTTTCAGGATGTCCGGGATCGTCGCGGTAAAGGCCACTGTGGTCGAGTGCAACATCAGGATCACTTCGTTGCTGTAGTAGGGCAGCGAGCGACGCAACGCTGACGGCATGATCACATAGGCGTACAGCTTCCAGCCGCTGAGGCCATAAGCCTTGGCCGCTTCGACTTCGCCGTGGGCCATGCTGCGGATCGCCCCGGCGAAGATCTCCGTGGTGTAGGCGCAGGTGTTGAGGGCAAAGGCCAGGACGGTGCAGTTCATTGCATCGCGAAAGAACGCATCGAGGACCGGTTGCGCGCGCACGGCGGCAATGCTGTAGATGCCGGTGTAGCAAATCAGCAGTTGGATATACAGCGGCGTGCCCCGAAACAGGTAGGTATAGAACTGCACCGGCCAGCGCACCAGCGGGTTGCGCGATACCCGGGCGATGGACAGCGGGATCGACACCAGGAAGCCGATGACCAGCGAGGCGCTGAGCAGCCACATGGTCATGGCCAGGCCGGTAATGTGCTGGCCGTCGCTGTAAAGGAAGGGGCGCCAGTATTGCTGCAAGAGTTCGATCATCGCACGGCCTCCCGTGAGCCTGCGGAGTAGCGACGTTCAAGACGACGCAGGACAAAGTTCGATGCGCTGGTGATCAGCAAGTAGATCAGCGCAGCGAGCACCAGGAAGTAAAACAGTTGATAGGTGCTCTTGCCGGCATCCTGGGCAGCCTTGACCAGGTCGGCCAGGCCGATGATCGACACCAGCGCGGTGGCCTTGAGCATCACCATCCAGTTATTACCGATACCCGGCAGGGCAAAGCGCATCATCTGCGGGAAGGTCACATAGCGGAAACGTTGCCCGCGCTTGAGGCCATAAGCCGTGGCGGCTTCCAATTGGCCGCGGGGGACGGCGAGGATCGCACCGCGAAACGTCTCGGTGAAGTAGGCACCGTAGATAAAGCCCAGGGTGATCACCCCGGCGCTGAAAGGGTCGATCTCGATGTATTCCCATTCCATGAAGTCGGTAAGACCGGTCAGCCAGGTTTGCAGGCTGTAGAAAATCAGCAGCATCAGGACCAGGTCGGGTACACCGCGAATCAGGGTGGTGTAGAGCTGGGCGGGGATGCGCAGGAAGGGCAGGCTGGAGAGTTTGGCACTGGCACCGAGCAAGCCCAGCAACACGCTGACGGCCAACGACAGCACCGATAGCTTCAGGGTCATCCAGGTGCCTTGCAGCAACAGCGGGCCGAAACCCTTCAAGCTGAATGCGCTCAGCCCGAGGGTTTGCAACAGATCTTCGAACATAAATCAGGACCTATGGCGATAAAAAAGCGCCCCTTCAACGAAGGGGCGCCCCAGGCATTATTTGCCGCTGTACAGGTTCAGATCGCCAAAGTGTTTCTTCTGGATGGTGGCGTAGGTGCCATCATCGTGTAACGCTTTGATACCTTTATCCAAAAGGGCCTTCAGTTCAGTGTTACCTTTTTTGATACCGACCGCGGTTTTCGACGGCAGCAACGGGTCATCGATGGCTGCGCTGACTTCGTAGCCCGCCCCGGCTGGTGACTTCAGGAAGCCCAGTTCGGCTTGCAGCATGTCCTGCACGGACGCGTCGAGGCGACCGGAGGTCAGGTCGGCGTAAACCTGGTCCTGATTGGCGTAGGCCTTGGTGGTTACACCGGCTTTATCCAGCACGGCCTTGGCGTAGGCTTCCTGGATGGTGCCTTGCTCGTAGCCCACGGATTTGCCTTTGAGCGACTCTGGTGTCGAGTAGCCGGCGCCTTTCTTGAAGACCAGCGAAGTCGGGCCGGAGAACAGCTCGTTGGAGAAGTCGATGGCCTTCATACGGGCCTCGGTGACGGTCATCGAGGAAATCACACCGTCGAACTTGTTGGCTTTGAGGCCCGGAATCATGCCGTCGAAATCACTTTCGACCCACTTGCACTTCACTTTCAGTTCGGCGCAGATCGCGTTACCCAGGTCGATATCGAAGCCCACCAGGCTGCCGTCGGCAGCTTTGGACTCGAACGGCGCGTAGGAAGGATCGACACCAAAACGCAGTTCCTTGTATTCCTTGGCCAGCGCGGTACCGGCGGCCATGCACAGAGCCAGTGCAGAAAGGGTCAGCAATGCTTTTTTCATTATGTAATCCCTGGAAACCAAGATAAGCGCTTGTGGCGCGTTTAGGACTGTTACTGAACGGTGTCAGACGGATCACAAGTAGCAATTTCTGCACCATAGTTCCGAATGATCGTTTTAAAAGGTGGGAAGAGGGAGTTATAAGTATAGGAGATGCCCGAAAATGGGCATTGAAAACTGAGCGCACCATTTCGGAACATTTGCAGATCCCATTGTGGGTGGCCGCTAGCTCCCACAGGTGTTCTGCGTCAGGCCAGTAAGTCCTGCAGGGTGGCAAGGTTATCCGCCTCATCCACCGCCTTGTCCTGGCGCCAGCGCAACATCCGCGGGAACCGCACTGCTATCCCGCTCTTATGCCGCTTGGACAGGGCAATGCCTTCGAACCCCAACTCGAACACCATGCTTGGCGTTACGCTGCTGACCGGGCCGAACTTCTCCACAGTGGTCTTGCGCACGATGGCGTCGACCTTGCGCATTTCTTCATCGGTCAATCCTGAATACGCCTTGGCGAACGGTACCAAGGTGCGTTCGCTGCCGGCCGGGCCGTCCCATACTGCAAAGGTGTAGTCGCTGTACAGGCTGGCGCGTCGACCATGGCCGCGCTGGGCATAGATCAACACCGCATCGACGCTGAACGGGTCGACTTTCCACTTCCACCACACGCCCATGTCCTTGGTGCGGCCTACTCCGTACAGGCCTTCGCGCGCCTTGAGCATCATGCCTTCCACCCCAAGCTGGCGGGAGGCTTCGCGTTGCTGGGCGAGGTCCTGCCAGGTGGTACCCGTCAGCAAGGGCGATGCCAGCAGCACGGGTTGGTTGCACTGGGTAATCAGCCGTTCAAGTTGGGTGCGGCGTGCCGCCTGGGGTTGGTTGCGCCAGTCGTCGCCCTGATGCTCCAGCAGGTCGTAGGCCAGGACCGCGACCGGAGCATCGTCGAGCACTTTTTTGCTCAAGGTCTTGCGGCCAATGCGCTGTTGCAGCAGCGCGAACGGTTGCACCGCGTCCTTCCACACCACGATCTCACCATCGATCACCGTGCCATCGGGCAGGCCGCTGGCCAGGCTGTGCAGTTCGGGAAAACGCTCGGTCACCAGTTCTTCACCCCGGGACCAGATCCACAGGCGGCCCTCACGCTTGACCAGTTGCGCGCGAATGCCGTCCCACTTCCATTCCACCTGCCAGTCGGCGGGCGAACCGAGCAGGGTGTCGAATTGCTCGACCGGCTGAGACAGTCCGTGGGCGAGAAAAAACGGATAGGGCTGTCCGCCCCGTTGGGCATGTTCGTCGGACGATTCGGCGGCGATCAGCTTGAGGTAGCCTTCGGCCGTCGGCCGGTTGGACAGGTCGGTGTAGCCCACCAGGCGCTGGGCCACGCGCTTGCTGTCCAGATCAGCCAGGGCGGCGAGGGCGCGGGTGACCAGCAACTTGGACACCCCCACGCGAAAGCTGCCGGTGATCAACTTGACGCACACCATCAGGCTCGGTTGATCCAGTTGCGCCCACAACGCGGGTAAGCGTTCGGCCAGGTCCTGGGGCGACAGGCCACGCAGCGGCAGGAGCTTTTCTTCGATCCACACCGCCAGGCCGTCATGGGAGGTGTAGGCCGATTCTGGCAATAACAGCGAAATCGTCTCGGCCAGGTCACCCACCGATTGGTAGCTTTCCTCAAACAGCCACGGGGCGATCCCTGAGGCTTCGGTGGCCATGTCTCGCAGCAGGCGGGTGGGTACCAATTGCCGAGGACGCCCGCCGGACAGGAAATACACCGCCCACGCGGCGTCTTCGGGCGGGGCCTGCAGGAAGTAGGCTTGTAATGCGGCAAGCTTGGCGTTGCTGGAGGTGGTGGCGTCGAGGTTGGCGTACAGCTCGGCAAAGGCTTTCATGGCGTGGTCTCTTCTTCGTCATCTCCGTATTCGGTGCTGAAGCTCTGGGCGTCCAGGCCTTTTTCCCGCAGGTGGCGCACCAGAACGCCGACGGAGCCATGGGTGACCATTACCCGTTCGGCGCCGGTTTGTTCAATGGCCCACAACAGTCCGGGCCAGTCGGCGTGGTCCGACAGCACAAAACCCCGGTCCACCCCGCGCCGCCGCCGTGTACCACGCAGGCGCATCCAACCGCTGGCGAAGGCATCGCTGTATTCGCTAAAACGGCGTATCCAGCTACTGCCGCCGGCGGAGGGCGGCGCGATGATCAGGGCTTGGCGCAGCAACGGGTCGGTCTTTTTGAAGTCGCCGGCGTAAAGGGTTTCGGGAATGTAGATACCGGCTTCGCGGTACACCCGGTTCAGCGGTTCGACTGCGCCGTGGCTGAGGATCGGACCGATGCTGGCGTCGATGCCGTGCAGGATGCGTTGGGCCTTGCCGAAGGAATAACAGAACAACACGCTGGCCTTGCCGGCCGCGATATTGGCCTGCCACCAATCATTGATGCCGGCAAAGATCTGCGCCTGGGGCTGCCAGCGGTAGATCGGCAGGCCAAAAGTGGATTCGGTGATAAAGGTGTGGCAGCGCACTGGCTCGAATGGCGCGCAGGTGCCATCGGGTTCGACTTTATAGTCACCGGACGCCACCCAGACTTCGCCCTGGTATTCCAGGCGTACCTGGGCGGACCCAAGCACATGCCCGGCCGGGTGGAAGCTCAAGGTGACGCCGTGATGCACCAGTGGCTCGCCATAGGCCAGGGTTTGCAGGTTGATGTCCTGGCCCAGGCGCGAGCGCAGGATACCTTCGCCGGGACCTGCGGCGAGGTAGTGCTGGTTACCGGTTCGGGCGTGGTCGCCGTGGGCGTGGGTAATGACCGAGCGTTCCACCGGGCGCCACGGGTCGATGTAGAAATCACCGGCGGGGCAGTAGAGGCCTTCGGGCCGGGCGATGACAAGGTCCATGGGGCGTGCCGGGGGCAATGGGCTTATCAGTAGGAGGCAGGGGGCAGCGCAGAAGTTCTATCTGAATGCATGGGGGGCAAATGTGGGAGGGGGCAAGTCGCATCGTCGCACCGCCCCTCCCACATTTTGAAGCGTTTACTTGCCTGGGGTCAGGGTCAACCTGGCCTTCCCGTACACCTTATCGAAGTTCTGCGGCTGCATCGGGAAGCTCAGGTATTGCGCCTTGAGCGCGGCGTCGATGCCGTTGGCGTAGTGGGGGCTGGCGGGGTTGCCGGACTGGCCAATGCCACCCTGGCCCATCATCGGTTCCGCCTGGCCGAAATCGACGATCATGCGCAATGCCGGCACCTGGGTGGTGTTGAAATCCTGGCCCCAGCTGTACGGTGCCGGGTTCAAGGTGGTGTGGTCGCCACCGGACGCCAGTGGTCCGCGAATCACTTGGCCGCTGGTGTTTTTCCAGGTGGTGCTGTGCAGCTTGCCCCATTGCCAGGCCTTGTGATCACTACCCAACTGGCTGTCGCCGGCCGTGATCGCGGCGGCCAGGCTGCGGGCGAGGATCGCCGGTTTGTCTTCTTTTTGCGCGGTGCGCACGTCATCCCAGAACGGGCTGTCTTCGCGGCCCAGCAGGTGGTCGGCCTGGGCGGCGTAGGACAAGCTGGCGTTACTGACAAAGGCTTTCCAGCTTGCGCTGTTTTCCGGGCCGAGTTCGTCGAGGAAGATCTGTTTGCTGCTTTCCTGCAGGAACAGCTCGTAGATCGCCGCGTCGGTGGAGGTGGGGGCCAGGCGACCGTCAAAGGCCATCAGGCGATTCAGCGCTTCCCGCGCCTTGGCCTGTTCAGCGGCTGGCAATGCATCGATCGCCTGTTTCAGGGGCTGGGCCATGCCCGGTGCCTGGAACATGTTCTTGAGCTTGGCGGCGAACGTGGTGGTCTGGTCGTATTGCATGGCAATCATGCTGCGGCTGTCATGCTTGCCGGCATTGGCCAGTTGCGCCAGGCGCTCGCTGCGCTCCGGCGCATCCCACGAGTTCGACAATTGCATGCCATAGCCACGCGGCGCGGTGCGCTGGTTGGCGGTGCCGATCCAGCCCTGGGCCGGATCCTGGTCGTACGGGTGCAGCATGGCGTCGGCGTAACCGTCCCAGTCGAAGCGCGCATCCCAGCCCGGCGAGGGCAACAGGCCTTCGCCTTCGCGACGGTTGGGGAAGCGGCCAGTGACCTGCCAGCCAATGTTGCTGGCGTCGGCGAACACCATGTTCAAGGCGATGGCGCGAATCTCGCGGGTCGCGTCCGAGGCTTTGCCGGCATTTTGTGCACGGGACAGGTCGAAGAACGCGTCCAGGCTTTTGTCGTCCTTGAAGTCGGCGGTTTGCAAGGCCAGGCCAAAACCACTGGTCAGTGCCTGGCTGCTGTTAAGCAGGGCGCCGTGGCGGGTTTCGTACACCACTTCGCGAATCGAACGTTGGCCCTTGATGAAGAAGGTTTCGTTACGCACCCCAGCCGGTAGCCATTTGCCGTTGTTCTCGTAGTACAGCGCGCTGCCTTGGCGTTTGACCTTCTCCAGGAACAGGTCCTGGGTGTCGCCCTTGACGGCGCTCATGCTCCACGCGACTTTGCCGTTGAACCCCGACAACAGAGTTGGCAGACCGGCGATCGAGGCGCCGACCGCCTGGTATTTCGGGGCGCGGATCTGCACGTAGTTCCACGGCGAAGGCGCTTGCGGCTGGGCCGCGAGGTCGTTGGCCAGCAGGCTTTTACCGCTGCGGCTGCGTTGCGGGCCGATGGCCCAGTTGCTTGAAGTCGTCACCGCCAGGGAATTGAGTGTGCTCAATTGCTGGCTGACCGTGTCCAGCCCGGCCAGGCCGGTGATCTGGCTGAGGTTCACGCCCTTGAGCTTCTCCGCTTCGGCCAGGGGGATCGGTTCATCCGGTGCGCTTGGGGTGAGCCAGGCGAGCTTGTCGGCGCCGACTTTCTGGGCGAGTACCAGGGACGCCAGTTCTTCCTGCAGGTTGGTTGCCTCGCTGAAATTCAGCAGGCAGAACAACAGCGCCGAATCTTCCGGTTTCCAGTACTCGGGCTTGTAGCCGGTCTGGGCCAGGTCCGGCGGCAGCTTGTCGCGGTAGCGGAACAGGTAGGCGTTGACGCCACGGGCATACACTTCAAAGAAACGCTTGAGGCGCGGCGACGAGGCGTTATACAGCTCGCCCGCACTTTTCTTGAGGTTGACCGCGCGCATGAAGCGGTCGACATCCAGCACGTCTGCACCGGACATTTCCGCCAGGCGGCCTTGGGCCAGCAGGCGCAGCGTGACCATCTGGGTGATCCGGTCGCTGGCGTGTACATAGCCGAGGCTGAACAGTGCGTCGTGGAAGGTGTTGCTTTCAATCAGCGGCATGCCCTGGGCATTGCGGCGTATCGAAACGTTCTGCGCGAGGCCCTTGAGCGGCTGCACGCCGGCAACGGGGGGCAGGGTGTCCTGGGTGCTCTGGAGCTGGCAACCGGCCAGGCCCAAGGCACTGGCCACTGCCGCGGCAACGCCGAACCGGGGAAGAAAATGTGAGAGGGCTGGCGAGGCCATGGCAAAGCTCCTGCGGGGGGTAGCGTCAGTAAAGGCGCTACGTTAGTGAGCGCGGCGATACGACGCAAGCGGGAGTTTGGGGAAAGCGTCAGATCTTGAGTCTGTTCAAATCAAATGTGGGAGGGGCGGTGTGACGATTCGACTTGCACCCGATGGCGGCCTCTGGGCCGACCAGGATGTTGGGGGAATGGGGACATATCCATTGCTGCGGTAACGGCGACTTAGGGTTCCGCTCTTACAGCGGGTCACTTTTGGAAAAGAGCCCCAAAAGTAACCAAAAGGGCTCTTGCCCCACCACTCGGCACCTCGCCTAGGCTCGGTGTGCCCGAACGCAGGCTTGAATCCGTGGGCCGCCGTCATGGGCCATCCCTGGCCCAGGACGGCTAACTGGTTTTGGGGCTGCTTCGCAGCCCAACGCGGGACAAGCCCGCTCGCCACAGGGAGATTTGTCAGGGGCTGAAAAGTTGCGTAGATACCCATGCTCATCGGGGGCAAGTCGAATCGTCGCACCGCCCCTCCCACATTTTGAGCGGTGTAAAGTTCTGAGATTCAGCTGGGTTTGACCCGCTCCGAGGGCCTACGCACCCCGGCCACGATCTTGTCCACCGCCTTGGTCGCCGCGACCATGCCGAAGGTCGCGGTCACCATCATCACCGCGCCAAACCCGCCGGCGCAGTCCAGTTTCACGCCATCACCGACAAAGCTCTTCTGCAAACAAATGCTGCCGTCCGGCTTCGGATAGCGCAGTTGCTCGGTGGAAAACACGCACGGCACGCTGTAATGACGAGTCACGGTACGCGAGAAACCATAGTCACGGCGCAGGGTCGAGCGCACTTTCGAGGCCAGGGGATCGTTGAAGGTACGGTTCAAGTCGCACACCTGGATCAGCGTCGGGTCGATCTGCCCGCCGGCGCCACCGGTAGTGATGATCTGGATCTTGCGGCGCTTGCACCAGGCAATCAGTGCGGCCTTGGCGTTGACCGCGTCGATGCAGTCGATCACGCAATCAATGTTCGGCGTGATGTACTCGGCCATGGTGTCACGGGTCACGAAGTCTGCTACCGCATGCACGGTGCAGTCCGGGTTGATGCCGCGCAGGCGCTCGGCCATGACCTCGACCTTGGGCTTGCCCACGGTACTGTCGAGAGCGTGCAACTGGCGATTGCTGTTGCTGACGCAGACATCGTCCAGGTCGAACAGCGATATCTCCCCTACGCCGCAACGGGCGATGGCTTCCGCCGCCCAAGAGCCGACACCGCCGACGCCGACGATCGCCACATGGGCCGCCTTCAAGCGGTCCAGGCCTTCAATGCCATACAAACGGGCGACGCCTGCAAACCGCGGATCTTCTGTGCTCATGACCATTACCCCAAAAACCGGCGCGCATTATAGGGCCACACCGCGACAAGTTCTAAGCTTCAAGCTACAAGTAAAGAACTTAGGTGAACATTCGCGGACTAACGTCCGGCTTTTCGCTGTCCGCTATACGCTCAGTGAGACGCCGGTGTAGGATGCGCGCCGTTCGGCGCAGGCCGACACCTCTTTTCGTTCCACACCCTTTGGAACCCGAAATCGCCATGTCATCGCGTAAATTTGGACTCAACCTGGTGGTGGTGCTGGCAATTGCAGCGCTATTCACCGGCTTCTGGGCGCTGATCAACCGCCCGGTCACTACCCCCAACTGGCCTGAACAGATCTCCGGTTTTTCTTACTCGCCGTTTCAACAAGGCCAGTACCCGCAGAAAGACCAATACCCGACCGACGACCAGATGCGTCGCGATCTGGAGATCATGAGCAAGCTGACGGACAACATCCGTACCTACTCGGTCGACGGCACCCTGGGGGACATCCCCAAGCTGGCGGAAGAGTTCGGCCTGCGGGTAACCCTGGGGATCTGGATCAGCCCGGACCTGGAACGCAACGAGCGTGAAATCCAGCGGGCTATCGAGATCGCCAACAGCTCGCGCAGCGTCGTGCGGGTTGTCGTGGGTAACGAAGCGTTGTTCCGTGAAGAGATCACCCCCGAGGCGCTGATTGTGCTGCTGGATCGGGTGCGCGCCGCCGTAAAAGTACCGGTGACCACTTCCGAGCAATGGCATATCTGGGAAAAGAACCCGCAACTGGCCAAGCACGTCGACCTGATTGCAGCGCACATCCTGCCGTTCTGGGAATACATCCCGATGGACAAGGCCGGCCAGTACGTACTCGACCGCGCCAGGGATCTGAAGAAATTGTTCCCGAAAAAACCGCTGCTATTGTCGGAAGTTGGCTGGCCAAGCAACGGCCGTATGCGCGGAGGTAATGAATCGTCCCCGGCAGACCAGGCGATTTACCTGCGTACGCTGGTGAACAAGCTGAACCGCCAGGGCTATAACTACTTCGTGATCGAGGCTTTCGACCAGCCTTGGAAAGTCAGCGACGAAGGTTCGGCCGGCGCTTACTGGGGCGTGTACAACGCCGCGCGCCAGCAGAAGTTCAACTTCGAAGGGCCGGTAGTTGCGATCCCGCAATGGCGCGTCCTGGCGATCGGATCGGTGGTGCTTGCACTGCTGTCCCTGACCCTATTGATGATCGACGGCTCGGCCCTGCGCCAGCGTGGCCGCACCTTCCTGACCTTTATCGCGTTCCTCTGCGGTTCGGTATTGGTGTGGATCGGCTACGACTACAGCCAGCAATACAGCACCTGGTTCAGCGTGACCGTCGGCATCTTGTTGGCCCTGGGCGCGCTGGGCGTGTTCATCGTGTTGCTGACCGAAGCCCACGAGTTGGCGGAAGCGGTATGGACCCACAAGCGTCGGCGTGAATTCCTGCCGGTAGTGGGGGATTCGGACTACCGCCCGAAAGTGTCGATCCATGTGCCGTGCTACAACGAGCCGCCGGATATGGTCAAACAGACCCTCGACGCCCTGGCCGCCCTCGATTACCCGGACTACGAAGTCCTGATCATCGACAACAACACCAAGGACCCGGCCGTGTGGGAACCGGTGCGCGACTATTGCGCCACCCTCGGCCCGCGCTTCAAGTTCTTCCACGTGGCCCCACTGGCCGGCTTCAAGGGCGGCGCGCTGAACTACCTGATCCCGCACACCGCCAAGGATGCCGAAGTGATCGCCGTGATCGACTCGGACTACTGCGTGTCGCCGAACTGGCTCAAGCACATGGTGCCGCACTTCGCTGACCCGAAAATCGCCGTGGTGCAGTCGCCGCAGGATTACCGCGACCAGAACGAAAGCACCTTCAAGAAGCTCTGCTACGCCGAGTACAAAGGCTTCTTCCATATCGGCATGGTCACCCGTAACGACCGCGACGCGATCATCCAGCACGGCACCATGACCATGACCCGACGCTCGGTGCTCGAAGAACTGGGCTGGGCCGACTGGTGCATCTGCGAAGACGCCGAACTGGGCCTGCGGGTATTCGAGAAAGGCCTGTCGGCGGCGTACTACCACGACAGCTACGGCAAGGGCCTGATGCCGGATACCTTTATCGACTTCAAGAAACAGCGCTTCCGCTGGGCCTATGGCGCGATCCAGATCATCAAGCGTCACACCGCCAGCCTGTTGCGCGGCAAGGACACTGAGCTGACCCGTGGCCAGCGCTACCACTTCCTCGCGGGCTGGTTGCCGTGGGTGGCAGATGGCATGAATATCTTCTTCACCGTCGGCGCACTGTTGTGGTCGGCGGCGATGATCATCGTGCCGACGCGGGTCGACCCGCCGCTGTTGATTTTCGCGATCCCGCCGTTGGCGTTGTTTGTGTTCAAGGTTGGCAAGATCATTTTCCTGTATCGCCGTGCGGTAGGGGTGAACCTCAAGGATGCGTTCTGCGCCGCGCTGGCTGGCCTGGCGTTGTCCCACACCATCGCCAAGGCGGTGTTGTATGGCTTCTTCACCACCAGCATTCCGTTCTTTCGCACACCGAAAAACGCGGATAACCACGGCTTTTGGGTCGCGATTTCCGAAGCGCGCGAAGAAATGTTCATCATGCTGCTGTTGTGGGGCGCGGCGCTGGGGATCTACCTGGTGCAGGGCCTGCCGAGCAATGACATGCGTTTCTGGGTGGTGATGCTGCTGGTGCAATCGCTGCCGTACGTGGCGGCATTGATCATGGCGTTCCTGTCGTCGCTGCCGAAACCGGCGCCGAAGGTGGAGCCTGTCACCGTCGCGTAAAAACTTGCGCAATGCACTAAACGGCGGCCTCTGGCCGCCGTTTTGCTATAAGATAACGGCCGTTTTATGAGTCTTGGCCTTGGCCAATGCTTTGTGTGGGAGGGGGCTTGCCCCCGATGGCGGTGGGCCAGTCAACAGATGCAGTGACTGACACTCAGCCATCGGGGGCAAGCCCCCTCCCACACTGAATCTGCGCCACCCTACGTCCTGCGCCCATTACACGCTTTCCGGAGTTTTACCATGACGGCCCATGCCGATCTTTCGCCGACCCTTCAACTTGCCATCGACCTGATCCGTCGCCCCTCGGTGACGCCGATCGACGCCGATTGCCAGAAGCTGATGATGCAGCGCCTGGGCGACGCCGGTTTTGCGCTGGAGCCGATGCGCATCGAAGACGTGGACAACTTCTGGGCCACCCACGGCAAGCATGACGGCCCGGTATTGTGCTTTGCCGGCCACACCGACGTGGTGCCGACCGGCCCGGTACAGGCGTGGCAAAACGACCCGTTCGACGCACTGATCGACGAAAACGGCATGCTCTGCGGGCGCGGCGCGGCGGATATGAAAGGCAGCCTGGCCGCGATGCTGGTTGCCTCCGAGCGCTTTGTGAAGGACTACCCGGACCACAAGGGCTCGGTCGCCTTCCTGATCACCAGCGATGAAGAAGGCCCGGCGCACCACGGAACCAAGGCCGTGATCGAGCGCCTGGCGGCACGCAAGGAACGCCTGGACTGGTGCATCGTCGGCGAACCGTCGAGCACTGCTCTGGTGGGCGACGTGGTCAAGAACGGCCGTCGCGGCTCCCTCGGCGCCACCCTGACCGTGCGCGGCGTACAAGGCCACGTGGCCTACCCGCACCTGGCAAAGAACCCGATTCACCTGGCCGCGCCAGCCCTGGCTGAACTGGCCGCCGAGCATTGGGACAACGGCAACGCCTTCTTTCCGCCGACCAGCTTCCAGATCTCCAACCTCAACTCCGGCACTGGCGCCACCAACGTGATCCCGGGTGACCTGACGGCGGTGTTCAATTTCCGCTTCTCCACCGAATCCACCGTCGAAGGCCTGCAACAACGGGTCGCGGCGATTCTCGACAAGCATGGCCTGGACTGGCATGTGGAATGGGCGCTGTCGGGCCTGCCGTTCCTCACCGAGCCAGGCGCGCTGCTCGACGCCGTGTCGGCGAGCATCAAGGCGATCACCGGCCGTGAGACCCAGGCGTCCACCAGCGGCGGGACCTCCGATGGACGGTTCATCGCCACGCTGGGTACCCAGGTGGTCGAACTGGGCCCGGTGAACGCGACGATCCACCAGGTCAACGAACGCATCCTGGCCAGCGACCTCGACGTGCTCACCGAAATCTACTACCAGACCCTGATCAAGTTGCTCGCCTGATGCTGGCCTGCCCCATTTGCAGCGCACCGCTCAACGCGGTGGACAATGGCGTGGCGTGCCCCGCCGGGCACCGTTTTGACCGTGCGCGCCAGGGTTATCTGAACCTGTTGCCGGTGCAGCACAAGAACAGCCGCGACCCGGGCGATAACCTGGCGATGGTCGAGGCGCGCCGCGACTTCCTCAACGCCGGGCACTACGCCCCGGTGGCCAAGCGCCTGGCCGAACTGGCCGCCGAACGCGCGCCGCAACGCTGGGTGGATATCGGCTGTGGCGAGGGTTACTACACCGCACAGATCGCCGACGCCCTGCCCCACGCCGACGGCTACGCCCTGGATATCTCCAAGGAAGCGGTCAAGCGTGCGTGCAAGCGCAACCCGGCGCTGACCTGGTTGATCGCCAGCATGGCCCGCGTACCCTTGGCCGATGCCAGCTGCCAGTTTCTCGCCAGTGTGTTCAGCCCGTTGGACTGGCAAGAGGCCAAACGCCTGCTCAGCCCCGGCGGCGGCTTGATGAAAGTCGGCCCCACCCGCGGCCACCTGATGGAACTGCGCGAGCGTCTGTACGACGAAGTGCGCGAATACACCGACGACAAGCACCTGGCCCTGGTACCGGACGGCATGAGCCTGGCGCACAGCGAGACCCTGGAGTTCACCCTTAGCCTGGCTGAGCCCAAGGACCGCGCTAACCTGCTGGCCATGACGCCCCACGGCTGGCGCGCCAGTGCCGAGCGCCGTAGCGAGGTGATTGAGGCCGTCGAACCGCTGCGGGTCACCGTATCGATGCGTTACGATTATTTCGTGCTTCAATAACCGACTTTTAAACATCCGCGAATGGATTTTCGAATCCCGCAACGAGGAACATCCATGCGCCAACCCGATATCGAGATTTACCTGAAGGACGCCGACGTCGACCACAAGGCCATTGCCGCCTGGCTGGGCGCCGCCCTCGGCCCGTGCAGCGACTGGGTGCAGAAGGGTCAGACCTACAAGTGCAAGGCCGGCAACGTGCCCGTGACCTGGCTGCCGAAAGCCGTAGGCAAGTGGAACAGCCTGTATCTGGAAAGTGACCAGACGCCGTGGGAAGACGACATTGCCTGCGCCCGCGCTGCGTTTGCTGCGCTGAATGTGGAAGTGCGCTGCGCGCCAGGGAGCTGGGTCGAGGAGGAAGGTGAGGAAAGCGCCGACACCTGGATTCGCATCAGCACAGACGGTGAAGAGCAGATCACCTGGAAAACTGCCTGAGCCTGAGCGGTAAACCACAATCAACATGTGGGAGGGGGCTTGCCCCCTCCCACATGGGTCCTGCGGTGTAACAAATCCGCATTACAAACCGACCACATCCTCTGCCTGCAAGCCCTTCTCGCCGCTCACCACGGCGTATTCCACCTGCTGGCCCTCGGCCAGGGAACGATGGCCCTCGCCACGAATGGCGCGGTAGTGCACAAACACATCCTTGCCATCTTCACGCTGGATAAAGCCATAGCCCTTGGCGTCGTTGAACCACTTCACATTACCGGTTTCACGCGTTGCCATCTGTTCACCCCCACTTGATTGTTATTGTTGAGTCGGTCGCGTTGAACTGCCGAGTATAAGACAGGCTCAAAAACGATCAACTCAAGTTTACATCGCTGCTTTTTTGCCGATTTTCGGCGAATACGGCACACTACCCGCCCGAGCACCTGCTCGGTTTTTCCCACTTGAAGCAGCTCGCCTATGACCCGCTCCCCGTTCCGCCGTCTGGTGTTTGGCACCTTGCGCCGACTGCTGTACCTCTGGGTTCGCTCGGAGACGATCAACCAGTCGTCCCTAACCCTTAACCTCGACCGCAGCCGACCGGTGTTCTATGTCCTGCAATCGCCCTCCCTGACCGAACTGGCCGTAGTCGACGCCGAGTGCACCAAGGCCGGCCTGCCGCGCCCGGTGTTGCCGGTGTCGGTGGGCCCGCTGATGGAGCCCGCGGCATTCTTCTACCTCACGCCCGAGCCCGATTGGCTCGGCCGCCAGGACAAGCGCGGCGCGCCGCCAACCCTGACCCGCCTGGTCGACACCCTCACCGCGCACGCCGAAGAGAATGCACAAATCATTCCGGTCAGCGTGTTCTGGGGGCAGTCACCCGAGAGCGAGTCCAGCCCGTGGAAACTGCTGTTTGCCGACAGTTGGGCGGTCACCGGGCGTCTGCGTCGTTTGTTGAGCATCCTGATCCTCGGGCGCAAGACCCGCGTGCAATTCTCCGCGCCCATCAACCTGCGTGAATTGATCGAGCACAATAAAGGTCACGAACGCACCGTGCGAATGGCCCAGCGCATCCTGCGTGTGCACTTTCGTAACCTGAAAACCGCTGTCATCGGCCCCGACCTGTCCCACCGCCGCAACCTGGTGAAGGGCCTGGTGAATATGCCGCTGGTGCGCCAAGCCATCGCCGACGAAGCCGAGCGCGAAAAGATCAGCCCCGAAAAGGCCAAGGCCCAGGCGTTGCGCTATGGCAACGAGATTGCCTCGGACTACACCTACACCGCGATCCGCTTCCTGGAAGTGGTGCTGAGTTGGTTCTGGAACAAGATCTACGACGGCATCAAGGTCAATAACATCGAAGGCGTGCAAAAAGTTGCCCAGGGCTACGAAGTTATCTATGTCCCATGCCACCGCAGCCATATCGACTACCTGCTGCTGTCCTACCTGCTGTTCAAGAACGGCCTGACCCCGCCGCACATCGCCGCCGGGATCAACCTGAACATGCCGGTGATCGGCAGCCTGCTGCGCCGTGGCGGTGCGTTTTTCATGCGCCGCACCTTCAAGGGCAACCCGCTGTACACCTCGGTGTTCAACGAATACCTGCACACCCTGTTCACCAAGGGCTTCCCGGTGGAGTACTTCGTCGAAGGCGGGCGCTCGCGCACCGGGCGCATGCTGCAACCGAAAACCGGCATGCTGGCAATCACCCTGCGCAGCTTCCTGCGCTCCTCGCGCATGCCGATTGTGTTCGTGCCGGTGTATATCGGCTATGAGCGCGTACTCGAAGGCCGCACTTACCTCGGCGAACTGCGTGGCGCGAGCAAAAAGAAAGAATCGATCTTCGATATTTTCAAAGTGGTCGGCGCGCTCAAGCAGCGTTTTGGCCAAGTCGCGGTCAACTTTGGCGAGCCGATCAAGCTGGCGGAATTCCTCGATGCCGAGCAACCCGACTGGCGCGCCCAGGAGCTCGGCCCGAACTACAAGCCGGCGTGGCTCAACGAAACCACCAACCGCCTCGGCGAACAGGTAGCGCGGCATTTGAACGAAGCCGCGGCAGTCAACCCGGTGAACCTGGTGGCCCTGGCGTTGCTGTCCACCACGCGCCTGGCCCTGGACGAACAGGCCATGGCCCGTCAGTTGGACCTGTACCTGGCGCTGTTGCGCCGCGTGCCCTACTCGCCCCATACCACGCTGCCCGAAGGCGACGGCATGGCGCTGATCAAGCACGTCAAGGACATGGACCTGTTGTCGGAACAGAGCGATGCCCTGGGCAAAATCCTGTACCTGGACGAGCAGAATGCTGTCCTGATGACCTACTACCGCAACAACGTACTGCACATCTTCGCCCTGCCGGCGCTGCTGGCGAGCTTCTTCCAGAGCAGTTCGCGCATGAGCCGCGAGCAGATCCTGCGCTACACCCACGCGCTGTATCCGTACCTGCAATCGGAGCTGTTTATCCGCTGGTCGCTGGAAGAGTTGGATACGGTGATCGACCAGTGGCTGGAAGCGTTCATCGAGCAAGGGCTGCTGCGCTTCGAAAACGACGTATACCTGCGCCCGGCACCGAGTTCACGGCACTTTGTATTGCTGACGCTGCTGTCCAAGAGCATCGCCCAGACCCTGCAACGCTTCTACATGGCGATCTCGCTGTTGCTCAACAGTGGCCAGAACAGTATCAGCGCCGAAGAGCTGGAAGACCTGTGCACGATCATGGCCCAGCGCTTGTCGATCCTGCATGGCCTCAATGCTCCGGAGTTCTTCGACAAGAGCCTTTTCCGACATTTTATCCAGACGCTGCTGGAGCAAGATGTGCTGCGCCGCGATGAAGCCGGCAAATTGAGCTATCACGACCTGCTCGGCGAACTGGCTGAAGGCGCCGCCAAGCGCGTGCTGCCGGCCGAAATTCGCTTGTCGATCCGCCAGGTGGCCTTGCATCGCGTGGATGGTGCTGGGGAGGCGCCAGTCGAACCTGCCCCGCTCAAGCCTGAAGAAAGCCGCTAGATTGAATAAGGTGCCGGAAGGATTCCGGTGCCGCTTACAAGGAGCCGCACCATGAAAAAAATCATTCTCCTGGGCCTCACCGCCCTGCTCGGAGCCTGCCAATCCATGCACCCTGCGCCCAAGGCCAGCCTCGACGGCGAGGTCTTCTACCTGCAACGCATCGCCCTGCCGCCGACCGCGACCTTGAGTGTCAGCCTGCAGGACGCGTCCCTGGCGGATGCGCCCGCCGTGACCCTGGCCGAGCAAAAAGGCCCGGTCAAAGGCCAGGTGCCGTTGCCGTTTCACCTGAGCTACGACCCCGCCCAGGTCAAGCCCGGCCACAGTTATTCGCTCAGCGCTCGCATCGAACTGGATGGCAAGCTACTGTTTATCACCACCGAACGGCACGCCGTGCAGCTCAACGGCCAGGCCCCACAACCGCTGCGCCTGCGGGTTGACGCGGTCGCTCACTGAATTCATCGAACATAAGGAAGCGCCCATGCTCCGTAACTCCCTTCGCCTCACTGCCCTGTGCGCCGGCCTGCTGCTCGGCGCCAACGCCATGGCCTTGGACCTTGGCAGCCTGTCCCAGGGCGACGCCAGCGGCGGCCTCAAGGACGCACTGACCCAAGGCGCACAGATTGCCGTGAAACAGCTGGGCGTGCCCGGTGGCTTCAGCAACAACCCCGAAGTGAAGATCGGCTTGCCGGGCAAGCTGGGCAAAGTCGCCGACAAGCTGAAAATGTTCGGGCTGGGTGATCAGGTCACTCAACTGGAAGACAGCATGAACAAAGCGGCTGAAACGGCCGTGACCCAAGCCCAGCCGATCCTGGTGAACGCCGTGAAAAACATGAGCGTGACCGACGCCAAGGGCATCCTCACCGGCGGCCAGGACTCGGCCACCCAGTACTTGAACAAAAGCAGCCGCGAACAAATTCGCGCCAAGTTCCTGCCGATCGTCAAGGCCGCCACCGACAAGGTCGGCGTGGCCCAGCAGTACAACGCCCTGGCTGGCAAGGCTGCGGCCTTCGGTGCGGTCGACGCCAAGAGCGCCAATGTCGAGAACTACGTGACCGAGCAGGCGCTGGACGGTTTGTTCAAGATGATTGCGCAACAGGAAGAAACCATTCGCAAGAACCCGGCGGCGGCGGCCACCAGTTTGGCGAAGAAGGTGTTTGGCGCGCTGTAAGCTGCGAGAGGATCGTTCCCTGCAACGGGGAACGATCCTAATGCATGACCGAATCAGCCAGTCGCCCCATCATCAGGGTGGCGAAGCAACCGATCGCAACTGATGTCGCACGGTTGATCTTCAATGGCGTCAGCCAGCTCTTCGGCATCCCTTCGAATCGGCTTCCCAGTAGCACCCACGCAGCCCCCACCGGGACCACCACCAACGCCAACGTCCCCATGAAGGCGACATAGCCTGGCGCAGTAGTAAAGGCGTCGGCTGGCGCAATAAACGACACCATCAGCAAACCCTTTGGGTTCATGACCGTCATGGCAAAGAAATACAGCCCGGTGAAGCGGTCCTTGCCCGCACCCACGTCACTGCTTTTACGTTGCCAGAGCTTGCAAGACACATACAGCAGGTAGCAAGCCGCGGCCAGTTGTGTCGCCTTCAGCGCCCACGGTGAATAGGCGGCCAGATAGAGCAATGCAACGCCCCATACCGTGACCTGCAGCAGGTAAGCCAGGCATTCGATAAACGCCAACCGCCATGACGCCCTGAACCCGAACAACACCCCGGCACGGAACAGCAGGGTGTTGGTGGGGCCAGGGGCAAGCAGTAGCAACATCAAGGCTGAAACGGTGGCCAACATGATTACGCGTCGTCCTTCCTCACTCGGAACCACGCAGCATACAGGGCCGGCAGGAACAATAGCGTCAACGCCGTCGCCACAATCAACCCGCCCATGATCGCCACCGCCATCGGCCCGAAGAACACACTGCGAGACAGCGGGATCATTGCCAGCACCGCCGCCAGCGCTGTGAGAACGATCGGCCGGAAGCGTCGGACGGTGGCTTCGATAATCGCCTGCCACGGCGCCAGGCCAGCCTTGATGTCCTGTTCGATCTGATCCACCAGGATCACCGAGTTACGCATGATCATCCCCGACAACGCGATAGTGCCGAGCATGGCCACAAAACCGAAGGGTTGGCGGAATACCAACAGGAACAATGTCACGCCGATCAAGCCCAACGGCGCCGTCAGAAATACCATCGCCGTGCGTGAGAAACTGCGCAATTGCAGCATCAGCAGGGTCAGCACCACCACGATGAACAGCGGCACGCCGGCCTTGACCGAGTTCTGCCCACGGGCGGAGTCTTCGACGGTACCGCCGACGTCCAACAGATAGCCGTCCGGCAACTCGGCACGTACGCCTTCCAGGGTCGGCAGGATCTGCTGGACCAGGGTCGCCGGTTGTTCCTTACCGTAGATGTCCGCGCGCACGGTCACCGTCGGCAGGCGGTTGCGGTGCCAGATGATGCCTTCTTCGAAGCCATATTCGAGGGTCGCGATCTGCGACAGGGCCACGCTCCTGCCGTTGTCGGTGGGCACGGCGAGGCTCGGCAGCAACGACAGTTCTGTACGTTCATGCACGGTGCCGCGCAGGAGGATTTCGATCAACTCGTTGTCCTCCCGGAATTGGCTGACGCTGGAGCCGGTCAAGGAGCTCTGCAGGAACTTCGACAAGTTGGCGGTGCTCACGCCAAGGGCACGGGCGCGGTCCTGGTCGATATTGAGGTAGACGATTTTACTCGGCTCTTCCCAGTCCAGGTGCACATTGGCCACGTGGGGATTTTCGCGCACCTTGGCCGCCACCTTGCGTGCCAGGGCGCGGACCTCTTCGATATGTTCACCGGTCACGCGAAACTGCACCGGGTAGCCCACGGGAGGGCCGTTCTCCAGGCGGGTAACGCGCGAGCGCAGGGCGGGGAATTGTTCGTTGAGGGTTTCGATCAGCCAGGTGCGCAGGCTTTCGCGTTCTTCGATGGTTTTGGCCAGCACCACAAATTGGGCAAAGCTGGCGGCGGGTAATTGCTGGTCCAGAGGCAGGTAGAACCGCGGCGAACCGGTGCCCACATAGGCCACGTAGTTGTCGATGCCGGCATGTTCCTTCAGCAAGGCTTCGAGCCGTTTGACCTGGTCGGCGGTGCTGCTCAGGGAAGCGCCTTCGGCGAGTTTCAGGTCGACCATCAGTTCCAGGCGGCCAGAAGCCGGGAAGAACTGTTGCGGTACAAAACGGAACAGCGCCACCGAGCCGATAAACAGCAGCAGGGTCAGCACAATGACGGTTTTACGCCGCTGCACGCACCACTCCACCAAACGCCTGACGCGCTGGTAGAACGGCGTGCCGTAGGGATCCGGGCCGTCGACGCCGTGTTTGGCCGCATGAATCTTCGCCAGGTCCGGTAGGAGTTTTTCCCCCAGATACGGCACAAACACCACCGCCGCCACCCATGACGCCAGCAGCGCAATGGTCACCACCTGGAAGATCGAGCGGGTGTATTCGCCGGTACTCGATTGCGCCGTAGCAATGGGCAGGAAGCCGGCCGCCGTGATCAACGTACCGGTGAGCATCGGGAATGCGGTGCTGGTCCAGGCGAAACTGGCGGCCTTGAGCCGGTCGTAGCCCTGCTCCATTTTGATCGCCATCATTTCCACGGCGATAATTGCATCATCCACCAGCAAGCCCAGGGCCAATACCAAGGCGCCGAGGGAAATCTTGTGCAAGCCGATGCCGAGGTAATACATGGTGGCAAAGGTCATCGCCAGCACCAACGGAATCGCCAGGGCGACCACCATGCCAGTGCGTACGCCGAGGGAGAAGAAACTCACCAGCAATACAATGGCCAACGCTTCGGCCAGCACCTGAACGAATTCTCCGACACCGGTTTTCACCGCCGCCGGCTGGTCCGACACCTTGCGCAACTGCATGCCTGCCGGGAGATTCTTCTGCAAGCGTGCGAATTCCCCTTCCAGCGCCTTGCCCAGCACTAGGATGTCGCCACCGTCGCGCATCGCCACCGCCAGGCCGATGGCGTCGTCGCCCATAAAGCGCATGCGCGGTGCCGGTGGGTCGTTGAAGCCGCGGTGGATCTCGGCGACATCGCCGATACGGAAGGTACGATCACCCACACGAATCGGGAAATTACGGATCTCTTCGACCGTCTTGAAGTTGCCGGAGACCCGCAGTTGCACACGTTCACTCGGCGTTTCAAAGAAACCGGCGGTGGAGACCGCATTCTGTTCCTGCAACGCCTGTTGCACCGCCGCCAGGGGCAAGCCGAGGGTGGCAAGCTTGAGGTTGGACAGTTCAATCCAGATCTTCTCGTCCTGCAGGCCCAGCAGCTCCACCTTGCCCACATCGGGTACGCGTTGCAGCTGAATCTGGATGCGGTCGGCGTAGTCCTTGAGCACGGCGTAGTCGAAGCCGTCGCCAGTCAGGGCGTAGATATTGCCGAACGTGGTACCGAACTCGTCGTTGAAAAACGGCCCCTGGATATCCGGCGGCAAGGTCTGGCGAATATCGCTGATCTTCTTGCGCACTTGGTACCACAGCTCGGGAATCTGCGCCGAGCGCATGGCGTCACGGGCGATAAAAGTGACCTGGGACTCACCGGGGCGCGAGAACGAAACGATGCGTTCGTACTCGCCGGTCTCCATCAGCTTTTTCTCGATGCGCTCGGTAACCTGGCGCGAGACTTCCTGGGCGGTGGCCCCTGGCCAATTGGTTTTGATCACCATGGCCTTGAAGGTAAACGGCGGGTCTTCGCTTTGCCCCAGCTTGGTGTAGGACAAGGTGCCGACCACTGCCAGAAGTATCATCAGGAACAGTACGATCTGGCGATTACGCAACGCCCATTCGGAAAGATTGAAACCCATCGGGGACTACTCCTTGTTGGCCGCCAGGTTCACGACACGGTTGGAGCGATCCACCGGGCGCACTTGCTGGCCCTCATGGAGCACGTGCACGCCGGCGGCAATCACCCAGTCAGAGGGGCTCAGCCCTTCCAGAACCGGCACGGTTTTTTCACCGAAGGCGCCGATACGAACCGGGGTGCGCTTAAGGGAGTTGTCCGCCAGTACGCGCCAGACGTAGGAAGCACCGTTTTCCGCGCTGAGGGCAGACAGCGGGACCGACAGCGGAACAATGCCGTCGGCCTGTATGAATACGCGAGCACTCTGGCCCAGTTCAGCCGGGACTTTGCCGCTGGTGAACGCGACTCGGGCGGCAAAGGTGCGTGATTTTGGATCGGCGGCGGGGGACAGTTCACGTATACGTCCGGCAAACCGCTGGTCTGGCTGGCTCCACAACTCGACCGCTACCGGTTGGCCGACCTTGAACCGACCAAAGCCTTGTTCGGGCAGGCTGATCAGCACTTCTCGCTCACCGTCGGTGGCGAGGGTAAACACGGTCTGGCCGGCGGATACCACTTGGCCGACTTCCACCACGCGCTTGGCGACCACACCGTCCTGTGGCGCACGCAACACGGCGTAGCCGGCCTGGTTATTGGCCACGTCGAACTCGGCCTTGATCTGCTTGAGGCGTGCAACACCTGAGCGGTAGAGATTTTCCGAATTGTCGTACTGGGAGCGACTGACCATCTGACGGTCCATCAGGGTCTTGTAGCGATCACGCTCGGCACGCACCAGGCTCAGGTTGGCCTCGGCGGCCGCGACTTGGGCACGGGTGGCCTCCAATTGCAGGCGCACATCCTGGGGATCGAGTTCCGCCAGCGCCTGGTTGGCCTTGACGCGCTCGCCCTCCTCCACCAGCCGCTTGCTGACTTTGCCGCCGATGCGAAAGGCCAGGTCAGGCTCATAACGGGCGCGCACCTCCCCGGGATAGCTGTCCATCGCCTGCGCCGATGGCTGCGGTTGCACCACCATGGCCGGGCGAATGGACGTTGGGGTCGCTTCTTCATGGCCACAGGCGGCCAATAGGAAGACCAGGCTGGCTGGCAACGCAAGAGGCAGGAAAGAGCTGCGCATGCTGAAGGACCTTTCGCAAATGGAGCTAGGAATAATTATACTTGCCGGTATGTTATTAATACCAAACTCGCCAGTCCAGTATTAAAGGTAAAAATGTCCGACAATCCTGTATCCACCAATAGCCCTGGGCGTCCCAAGGACATGGCAAAACGCCAGGCAATCCTCGAAGCAGCGAAAATCCTGTTTTTGAGCAATGGCTACGCCAACACCAGCATGGATGCCGTGGCCCTTGAGGCCGGCGTGTCGAAACTGACCGTCTACAGCCACTTCACCGACAAAGAGACCTTGTTCACCGCGGCCGTGGTGGCCAAGTGCGAAGAACAGTTGCCGGTAATGTATTTCGAGCTGCCGGAGGGCGTGCCTGTGCAGACGGTGCTGCTGAATATCGCGCGCGGGTTCCATCGACTGATCAACAGCGAGGAGTCGGTGAACCTGCATCGCCTGATGATGACCACCGGCAACCAGGACGTGAAACTCTCACAGATTTTCTTTGAAGCCGGGCCCATGCGCATGTTGCAGGGCATGGAGCGCCTGCTCAGCCGGATTGATCAGAGCGGTGCCCTGAACATCGATAAACCGCTGGTCGCGGCCGAGCACTTCTTCTGCCTGCTCAAGGGCGCGGCGAATTTCTGTTTGCTGTATGGCTGTGGTGACCGGCTGAGCGAAGAAGCGGCCGAAGCTCATGTGCAGGAGGTAGTGGGGTTGTTTATGCGGGCCTATAGAGTTTGAGCGGGCGTGAGCAGGCTTGAACGGGTTTGAGTGGGTTTGAGTGGGCTTGAGTGGGCTTGAGCAGGCTTGTTGTGGCGAGCGGGCTTGCCCCGCGTTGGGTTGCGCAGCAGCCCCAAAACCCTACGCCTAGGTCTACCTGAGTAAACGTGGTGTTCTTACTGGGGCTGCTGCGCAGCCCAACGCGGGGCAAGCCCGCTCGCCACCAAGCCCGCTCGCCACAAAGACACTCTGGATACGTTTAAGGCTTGAGCGCTTTCTTGGGATAAATGTCATACCGGCTGGACTTGCCATCCAACGCATGGCTCGGCTTCGGTCCTTCGATACATGGAGCCTTGCGCGGGCGCTTGACCACCACCCGATGGCTGGCCAGCGCCAGCGCCGCCGCGAGCAAGGCCGGCGCATCCGGATCATCCCCCACCAATGGCCGGAACAAGCGCATTTCCTTCTTAACCAGGGCAGTTTTCTCACGGTGTGGGAACATCGGATCGAGATAGATCACCTGAGGCGGCTCGCCCTGCCAATTGAGCATTACATCGATGGAATTGCCCTTGAGCAACGCCATGCGTGCCACGATCGGCGCCACTTCAAAGTCCTGCGCACCGCGCGCCAGGCCATCTTCGAGCAAGGCGCCGATCAGCGGCTGGCGCTCGATCAGGCTCATGGTACAACCCAGGCTGGCGAGTACGAACGCGTCCTTGCCCAGCCCCGCCGTAGCATCCAGCACCCGTGGGCGCACGCCTTGGGCAACGCCCACGGCCTTGGCGATCATTTGCCCGCTGCCCCCGCCGTATAAGCGCCGATGGGCCGCTCCCCCTTCGACAAAATCCACACGCACCGGCCCCGGCGCCTCGGGCCCGAGCTGTTGCAATTGCAGGCCATGCTCACCCACTTGCAGGGAGAAATCCGCCTCCGTCAGTTGCAGAGGCAAGCCAAGCTGCTCAGCCCACTGCTCGGCGCGGGCCTGGAAACCCTCGGCCAAGGCCTCGACCCGAATGCGGCTGGCCGCTGGTTGTTCGCTCATCAATCGCTACGCTCAAAAATATTAAGGATCGGCAAACAACGGCCGATAAAAACAACAGTCAGGTATTTTGCCAGAGCTGAGCGTCGACCGAGAAAAATGTCAGACATTCTTCCCCTAACCATCGGTGTACTGCCCACCCATAACCACTACGGCCTGCGCAATACTCAAGCGCTGGCCGGGGTGAGTCATGTATGGCAGGACTTCTTCGCCCGAGCGTTGGCCGAGCAGCTCGGCGATACGCCGGACGCGCTCGCCGCCAAGGCGCCGGCTCCGGTGGATCCTGCGGTTGAACCCAGCGAAGGCGCGGACCTGTTGTCGCAAATCCTCACCCAGCGTGAATGCGATGTAAAAGACACCGAAATCGCCCCACCTGAGCCATTGTTCCTGCCGATCGCGGAATTCGAAACCGACTTGCTGCCCCCGCCGGCCAGCCCGTTTCCAGCGGAAGAAATCGTCGCCCAGCAGCGCCAGCAAGACTTTGAAAGCAGCTGGGTACGCCCGCTTGTCCTGACCGCAGGCCAGCCGCTACCCGAGCCAGGCCCAGCGCCGGAACCGCGTCCACTGCACCTGCCGATTGCCGAGTTCGAACTGGACTTGCTGCCACCACCGGCCACGCCGTACCCGAGCGAAGAACTCGCGGCCCAGCAGAAGGCCCTGGACTTCGACTACTACTGGGCACGCCCACTGGTCACCCAGAACCTGCGCCTGGCGGCGTAAGCCCAACGCGCAGGCAGCCGCCAGCAACAGCAGCCCACGCGTGAACTTGAAACAACGCCCCGATCATTTCTTGAAGAATTGGCTGGCCTGGCTATACGACATCGAACGCTCGGTGAAGGTAAAAGTGCCCGACTCAAACACCTCCTGCGCCGCCCGGTAGAACTCACCATAGGCCGCCAACGCCATGGCGGAGCCAACGCTGATGCGCTTGACGCCCATCTCGCTCAGTTGCGCCACGCTGAGTTTCAGGCCGCCGGACATCAGCACATTCACCGGCTTGGGCGCAACGGCCTTGACCACCGCCAGCACCTCCTCGGCACTGCGCAGGCCCGGTGCGTACAACACGTCGGCGCCGGCCTCGGCGTAGGCTTGCAGGCGGCGCAGGGTATCGGGCAGATCCAGGCGACCATGCAGCAGGTTTTCTGCGCGCGCCGTCAGCATGAAGGGAAACGGCAGGCTACGGGCCGCGGCAACAGCCGCTTCCACACGCTCGACAGACAAATCAAAAGGATAGATCGGGTCGACGGCAATGCCCGTGGCATCTTCGATAGAGCCGCCGACGATACCGGTCGCCGCCGCACGCAGGATGGTCTGGGCACAGCCTTCGGGCGTGTCGCTGAAACCGTTTTCGAGGTCGGCTGCCACTGGCAACGCTGTGGCCCAGGCAATCATGCCGGCATTCACCAGGGTGTCGTCCAATGACAATGCACCCTCGGCATCCGGGCGGCCCAGGCTGAACGCGTAACCCGCACTGGTGGTGGCGAGGGCTTCAAAGCCGAGGCTGGCGAGCATGATCGCCGAGCCGGCGTCCCACGGGTTGGGCATCACGAACGCGCGATCGCGCTCGTGCAGGGCCTTGAAGGTTTCGGCGCGAAGGGTTTGGGCATCCATGACTGACTCCTGGCGGGGAAAGGAGCCCTAGAGTAACCCCAGTTGCTCCGCTGCGGGTTCCCGATACAAGGTCGGCAAGCCTGGCAGGCCCGGCAAGCGCGCCATCAGCTGGTCGTGAAAACGCAGGGCCAACTGCGCGGCGAGGCGGTTATCGGAGGTGTGCAGGAACATGTAGGGCGTGCGCCCTTCTTCAATCCAACCGGCGATTTTTTCCACCCACGGGAGCAGGAACGGGTCGTTGGCCTCAAGCTCCGGATGACCGATAAACCGTACCTGGGGAAACAGCGTCAGTGCCGCCGGGCGTGGTGGCACCTTGGGTTTTTTCGATTGTGCGTGCAGCACCGCAGCCGAGGTGGATGTGCAACTGAACAAGGCGCGCGGGTCGAGGCAGATCCGCTCGACACCACGGTCACGCAGCAGGCGGTTGAGCATGCGCTCGGCATCGCCCTTGGCGAAGAACTCCGGATGCCGCACTTCCACCGCCATGGGCCGCTCCAAGCCATCGATAAACCCGGCCAGTTCGCCCAGGCGTTGCGGTGAAAAACTCGCCGACAGTTGCAGCCACAGTGGCGCGACGCGCTCACCCAGCGGGCTCATCAGGCCGACAAAACTTTCCGCCGCCGGCAACTGCTCACGCAAGTCGCCGCCATGGCTGATATCACCCGGGAATTTAGCGGTGAAACGAAAATCCCCAGGCATGATTTCGGCCCAGCGCTGCACAGTGGCGGCCGAGGGGCGAGCATAAAACGTGGTATTGCCTTCAACGGCGTTGAAGACCTGGGAATACAGGGCAAGGTAATCGCTGGAACGCGCATCGACAGGGTACAGGTACTCGCGCCAGGCGTTTTCGCTCCAGGACGGGCAGCCAATGTAGTAAGGCAGGCGCATCAGATATGAATATCGAGGCCCAGCACTTCCATATCCCATTCAACAAAACCGGCGGTGGTCAGGTAGCTGGCCAGTGCGGTGGCAACGCTTTTGCTCATGGAGCGAGGGAAGACCATATCTTGCTGACGGGCGGGAAGACCGCTGGTACGGGCGCTGGCGGAGCCTTGGGCGCTGGACGATGCCTCAGACTGGACATCGATGAAGTCCGGCGAGTCCTCAACGGAATCGTCTACCGTGACGTTCGCCTTACGTGGCTTACGCTTGAGGGGGTAGGACTGTGAGGAAAAGCCGTCTATGCGCATACATGCGAACTCGGTATCGGTGATGGCATTTTAGTGGCGCGATCCGTGGCGCGCAAATGCTCTGGTGATAACTAGAACACATAATTTGAAAAAGGTTTAAAAACGCGGGCAAATTCTGACGATTGGCGACTTTTGCCCCAAATTGCCATCATTTTTGGCGTCAAATTATCCCGCGCTCAGCCTTGGTTTGCGCCACCTTGTCGCGCAGGTACACAGGCGCGGCTTGATCGGCCGGAATCGCCTCGCCACGCTCGAATGCAAAGCGCGCCAGGGTCAGCAGGTCTTCGGCGTGGGGCAACATGGTGGCATCCTGGGCCACCAGCGGCACACCCATGCGCTCGCCATACCCCCAACCAGTGCCAGCACCGAACCAATCACCGCTGGCATCCTCCGGCAAAACCGCTGCCTCCGGTGGCTGTACAGCTTCCACCCCCACCAGGCGCATTTCGCCAGCGATTTGGCGGTAGCAGCCCCAATACACTTCATCCATGCGGGCATCGATGGCCGCCGCGACCTGCTGCGCGCCGTGTTCACGCAAGGCGCGCTGTGCCAGCACCGCAAGGTTGGACACCGGCAATACCGGGCGCTCCAGCGCAAAGGCCAGGCCCTGGACCACGCCGATGGCGATACGCACACCGGTAAAGGCCCCCGGGCCACGGCCGAAGGCAATGGCATCCACGGCAGACAGGGTAATGCCCGCCTCTTCAAGCAATTGCTTGATCATCGGCAACAGCTTCTGCGCATGCAGACGCGGGATCACCTCGTAGTGGCTTGTAACTTTGCCATCGTGCAGCAAGGCAACGGAGCAAGCTTCAGTCGCGGTGTCCAGGGCCAGCAGGGTGCTCATCGGTGTCGGTGTCCAAGTCGAAAAAAAGTGCGCCAGTATAAACAACAACGGCCCGCAAGCGGGCCGTTGTCGATGAAGCCGATCACTTGATCAGCTCAGTGCTTGCAGCACCTTGGCGGTGATGGCTTCAACCGAGCCAACGCCAGGGATATGGCTGTACTTCGGCTTGCCTTGGGCAGCCGACAGCTTCTGGTAAAAATCCACCAGCGGCTTGGTCTGGGAATGGTAGACGGACAGGCGATGACGCACGGTTTCTTCGGTGTCGTCCTTGCGCTGCACCAGGTCTTCACCGGTGACATCGTCCTTGCCTGCCACTTTCGGCGGGTTGTAGACGGTGTGGTACACGCGCCCCGAGGCTTCGTGAACGCGACGACCAGCAATACGCTGGACGATTTCTTCATCTTCAACCGCGATTTCGACCACGGCGTCCAACTCGACACCAGCCGTCACCAGGGCTTCAGCCTGGGGAATGGTGCGTGGGAAGCCGTCGAACAGGAAACCCTTGGCGCAGTCAGGTTGCGCGATACGGTCCTTGACCAATGCGATGATCAGGTCATCGGACACCAGGCCACCGGCATCCATGATGCTTTTGGCTTTAACGCCCAGCTCGGTGCCTGCTTTTACCGCAGCGCGCAGCATGTCACCGGTGGAGATTTGTGGAATGCCAAATTTTTCAGTGATGAACTTTGCCTGAGTACCTTTACCGGCCCCGGGAGCTCCCAGCAGAATGACGCGCATCGATGTGCTCCTCAATTTTTTATAGAGATGACGCTCGGATTCGCCGCGTGGGGCCAATCTCGTAAAAATATGGCTCATAAAAATATGGGCCCAAGCCGCCCAAACGGCCAAAGGCTGATCAAGATACACAGCAGGCCCTAACCACACAAGCCGCCAAAAGTCGGAGGAACCCGCGCCGCGCATACGTCATAGGTAGGGTGTGCCTGGGTGCAACCCGGCCGCTCAAACAACGACCGCCCGTTCAGGGCGGTCGTCACGGTTTACCGGCAAGGCGTCGAGAACGCGCAAAAAACCTCAGCCGGTGTTACGCAACCCGGCGGCGATACCGGCCACGGACACCAGCAGCGCTTGTTCCAGAGGGCTGTCCTGCGCCGCTTCCTGTTGACGGGAGCGTGCCAGCAGTTCGGCCTGCAACAGGTGCAAAGGGTCCAGGTAGGTATTGCGCAGGCGGATGAACTCCAGGGTGTCGGGGCTATGCGCCAGCAGTTGCGACTGGCCAGTCAGGCCAAGTACCACCTGGCACGCCTGCGACAATAGGTCGCGTAAATGCGCACCCAATGGCAGCAGGTCCGGCTGCACCAGGCGCTCGTCATACAGCCGCGCGATGTCGGCATCGGCCTTGGCCAGCACCATTTCCAACATATCGATGCGGGTGCGGAAGAACGGCCACTGCTCGCGCATTTGCCCCAGCAGTTCGCCTTCGCCACGCTCCAGCGCCTTGCTCAGGGCCGCTTCCCAGCCCAGCCATGCCGGCAACATCAGGCGGGTCTGGGTCCAGCCAAAGATCCACGGAATCGCCCGCAGGCTTTCAATACCACCGGCACGGCGCTTGGCCGGGCGGCTACCCAGAGGCAAGCGACCGAGTTCCTGCTCCGGCGTCGACTGGCGGAAGTACTCGACGAACTGCGGATTTTCCCGCACTACGGCGCGATAGGCGCTGACACCGTCTGCCGCCAATTCATCCATCAAATGCCGCCACGCAGGCTCCGGTGGCGGCGGTGGCAGCAGCGTCGCTTCCAACACGGCAGCCAGATAGAGATTGAGGTTCTGCTCGGCAATGTCTGGGAGGCCGAATTTGAAACGGATCATTTCCCCTTGTTCGGTGGTACGGAAACGCCCCGCCACCGACCCCGGTGGCTGCGACAGGATCGCCGCGTGGGCCGGGCCGCCGCCACGGCCCACGGTGCCACCGCGACCGTGGAACAACAGCAGTTCCACCTGTTGCTCACGGCAGATATCCACCAAGCGTTCCTGGGCACGGTACTGCGCCCAGGCAGCGGCAGTGGTGCCGGCATCCTTGGCTGAGTCCGAGTAACCGATCATGACTTCCTGCGGGCCCTGCAACCGTGCGCGGTAACCCGGCAACAGCAACAGTTGCTCGATCACCGGGCCCGCGTTATCCAGGTCGGCCAGGGTTTCGAACAGCGGCACCACCCGCATCGGCCGTTGCACGCCCGACTCTTTAAGCAACAGTTGCACCGCCAGCACATCCGAGGCGGCCCCGGCCATGGAGATGACGTACGAACCCAGGGAGGCGGCCGGTGCGGCGGCGACTTCCTTGCAGGTATTCAACACTTCGGCCGTGTCCGCCGACGGCTTGAAATAGCCCGGCAACAGGGGGCGACGGTTGGCCAGCTCTTTCATGAGGAAGCTGATGCGCATCTCCTCGTTCCAGTCTTCGTAACGACCCAGGCCGAGGTAATCGGTGATCTCGGTCATGGCCGCCGTATGCCGACTGGAGTCCTGGCGCACGTCCAGGCGGACCAGGAACAGGCCGAAGGTGACCGCACGACGCAGGCAATCGAGCAATGGGCCATCGGCAATCACGCCCATGCCGCATTCATGCAGCGACTGGTAACAAAGCTCCAGCGGCTCGAGCAGGTCACGGTTGTGTTGCAACACGTCTGCGCTCGCCGGGGTGGCGACAGTCAGCGAAGCCTGAGCCCAACTGCGGGTCGCGCGCAAGCGGTCACGCAGTTGCTTGAGCAACGCCCGATAGGGTTCGACGCTGTCACCGACCTTGGCTTGCAACGCCGGGCTGGCGTGTTGCATCGACAGTTCCGAGGCCAATTGATCGATATCGCGCAGATACAGGTCGGCGGCCATCCAGCGGGCCAGCAATAGCACTTCACGGGTGACCGGCGCGGTGACATTCGGGTTGCCGTCACGGTCGCCGCCCATCCAGGACGCAAAGCGGATCGGCGCGGCTTCCAGTGGCAAGTGCAGGCCGGTAGCCGCATGCAGCGCATGGTCGGCCTTGCGTAGGTAATTGGGGATCGCATGCCAAAGCGAATGCTCGATCACCGCAAAACCCCATTTGGCCTCGTCCACCGGAGTGGGCCGGGTGCGGCGGATTTCTTCGGTGTGCCAGGCTTCGGCGATCAACCGCTGCAGGCGCTCGCGAATCTGCTCGCGCTCGGCCGTGGTGAGGTCGCGGTGATCCTGCAGCGCCAGTTGCGCGGCGATCGCATCGTATTTCTGGATCAGGGTGCGCCGCGCCACTTCAGTGGGGTGGGCGGTGAGCACCAGCTCGATTTCCAGGCGCCCCAATTGGCGGGCCAGCGACTCGTTGCTGTGGCCTTCGCGTTGCAGGCGGGCCAGCAACTCCGGCAATACGCGTGCTTCGAAGGGCGCCGGTTGCGACTCATCGCGCCGATGAATCAATTGGTACTGCTCGGCAATATTGGCCAGGTTAAGGAACTGGTTGAAGGCCCGGGCGACGGGCAGCAGTTCGTCTTCCTGCAACTGGTTCAAGCTGCTGCTCAGTTCATCGCCAGCCGTTTTATCCGAGACGGCGCCGCGCCGGTCAGCCTTGGCTCCTTTGCGGATCTGCTCGATCTTGGCGAGAAAATCATCGCCGTACTGCTCTCGAATGGTATTGCCCAACAGCTCACCCAGCAGGTGAACATCCTCGCGCAAGCGTGCATCGATATCACTCATCAGCCAATCTCCAGCCAGAAATCCGGGACGCGCAGATCTGTCAGAGTGCCGCCAGCCTGGTTTTATGACAAGACTTTAAACCTTGTGACTTGCAGCTAGTCTCAACTGTGAGTCGTCGCGTTATCCATGCGAGCGACTGGTCACTCATCACCGCCCGCTACCGCAGGCTTTATTGAGGTTGCCATGAAAATTCGAGAACTGGCCCAGCATTGGGAAGAGAACGCCAAGGGTCGCTTGACCAAGACCGAATATGCGATCCATCTGGATGTGGAGGCCGCCGCAAGGCTGGCGGCCATTGCCGAAATGTACCCCAAGCGCAACACCGAAGAACTGCTCGGCGAGCTGATCGGTGCCGCCCTCGAAGAGCTGGAAGCCAGCTTTCCCTACATCAAGGGCCAGCACGTGATTGCCACCGACGAAGAGGGCGATCCGCTGTACGAAGACGTCGGCCCGACCCCGCGCTTCCTGAGTCTATCGCGACGCTATCTGCACGATTTGTCGGCCAGTACCGACGAGCAGAAGCACTGAGCCCCCTCCTTTCCTCCCCCGTTTAACCCCGGTATTCCGGGCCTCTCAGAGGCTCGGCGTACCCCTGCGCGCGGCAAAAGTTCCATCTTTTATTCGCTGACCAATCGGTCAGATTTATTTTTAGGCAAATAGCCATCTCGTCTGAACTTTTGAAAAAAGCCTCCGGTCACAACCAGTAAGCCATCACTTGGAACAGTCGTTTGAAAGGGCACTGGTTGCTTTACCGCCAGCCGCCGCAACCACTGACCAGTGACATGGATTTTGATGTTTTTCAGGAGTTATCCAATGGAGTTGAAGACGATGAAGACCAGCACAGCCAAATCCTCGTTTAACCACCTGCGCGGGCTTAAATTGGCCGCGCTGGCGATCGGCACCAGCTTCGTTCTGGCTGGTTGCGCCGGCAACCCGCCAACCGAGCAATACGCGGTGACTCAGTCCGCGGTAAACAGCGCAGTCAGCGCCGGCGGCACCGAGTACGCAGCAGTTGAAATGAAATCGGCCCAGGACAAGCTCAAGCAAGCCGAGATCGCCATGCACGACAAGAACTACGACGAAGCCCGTCGCCTGGCCGAACAAGCTGAGTGGGACGCTCGCGTCGCCGAGCGTAAAGCCCAGGCCGCCAAGGCCGAACAGGCTGTGAAGGATTCCCAGAAAGCTGTTCAGGAGCTGCGTCAGGAAGGCATGCGCCCGGCTGCTATCCAGCAGAAATAAAGCGCCGCACCTGATTGCATTGCACCCGATATCGAATTGAAAGGACGACACGACTATGCGTAAACAATTGATGATCCCTGCCCTGCTGGCGATGAGCGTTGCCCTGGCGGCCTGCTCCACCCCGCCAAACGCGAACCTGGAAAACGCACGGACCAATTTCTCGGCCCTGCAAGCCAACCCGAATGCCACCAAAGTAGCGGCCCTGGAAACCAAGGACGCCCAGGATTGGCTGGACAAAGCCGACAAGGCTTACCGCGACAAGGAAGACCAGAAGAAAGTTGACCAACTGGCCTACCTGACCAACCAGCGCGTTGAAGTGGCCAAAGACACCATCGCGCTGCGCGAATCCGAAGCCAAGCTGAAAAACGCTGGAGACGAACGTGCCCGTGCACTGCTCGAAGCCCGTGATGCACAGATCAAGCAACTTCAGGACAGCTTGAACGCCAAGCAAACCGAGCGCGGCACCCTCGTGACCTTTGGTGACGTGCTGTTCGCTACCAACAAGGCCGACCTGAAGGCCAGCGGCCTGGTCAACATCAACAAGCTGGCTCAGTTCCTTCAGGAAAACCCGGATCGCCAGGTGATCGTCGAAGGTTACACAGACAGCACCGGCAGTGATGCCTACAACCAGAGCCTGTCGGAGCGCCGTGCCGCTTCGGTGCAGGTTGCACTGATCAAGATGGGCGTTGACCCACGCCGCATCGTGACCACCGGCTACGGCAAGGAATACCCGGTTGCCGATAACGGCAGCGTGTCGGGCCGCGCCATGAACCGCCGCGTTGAAGTGACCATCTCCAACGATAACCAGCCGGTCAAGCCGCGCTCGTCCGTCGCCTACTGATCGTCTGACGCAGCATAAAGAACCCCGCCAATAGGCGGGGTTCTTGGTGACGATACATTCATCAGAAAGCGATCGACACTTTACTCTGCTCGACCGTCGCCTGGACTTTGCCTGAATCACCCTCTGCACCAGACTTGTTTCCATCGGCGCCTTGGCCGCCTTGCAGCTTCTCGATCTTTTCCATCAGTTCCTTGAGCAGTTTCTTCAGTTCATCAAGTTCGCCACCGCCTTCGGCGCCCCCACCTCCCTGGCTTTGCATCGCTTCAATCTGCTTTTTCAGCGCCTCAGCCAGCTGTTTGAGCGCGCCGAGTTCATTTTGGCCCGAACCACTGCCCTGAGAACCGACACCGTCCATTGGAGAATTGCCGCCAACACCACCTATGCTCATATAGTCGACTCCGGATTAATGAATTAGAACGAACCGATTCAGCGACGCTGATCAGTCCGAAATCTGTGGTAATCGACTGTAAATGGTTCCGGCGACTCTCGGTTCTGACATGCCTTGAACTATAAACCTGCGGTTTACTTGGGCTCTTGCTCCTAGCGCTCCAAGCCGGTTTCTCACACGGTGGCAGCAGATTTCGGCCCTACTCCTGCAACTGTGGCGTTTCCTGGCCCATGCAACGCACCGCCTGTTTCTTGCTATTCACCAATACGCCCGTCAGGCCTTTTTGTTCGGTATCAAACAGTACCAACACGCCATCGACGCACTGCGCCACCTGGGCGGCCGGGGTCAGGGAGATCTTGTAGTCCTCGCCCGGCACGGTCTTGAGCATGGTGAAGTCACTGAGCAGCAACGCATCTTCCGGCTTGGCGAAGTGCAGGTAGCCGTAGTACCACAGGCAACCAACGGTGCCGATGATAGTGCCGATGCCAGTGAGAATCAGCGGGATCATGTTGCGTTCTTCGCTCATTGCGGGCTCTCTGATGAGTCAACTTTAGGAATGGGGTAGTTCGGAATTTCGCCGAGGCGACGCAGGCCATTGAAGTGTTGCGGGTCATCCAGGTAGCGCAGCATCACGGTTTGCCAGGTCTTGTCGGCAAAGGTCTGCACATGCCCACCTCGGGTCAGTTGCAGCACCCTCGGCGGCGGCGCGGCCTGATACAGGCGGATGCCATTGGACAGCGGCACGATCGGGTCATCCAGGCTGTGGAACAGCAATTTCGGTACACCGGTCAGCTTGGGCATCGCATGGATCGCGCTATCGCCGTCTGGCACCAGCCAGGACAACGGCACCTGAAACGGCCATGTTAACCAGGAGGTGCTCAGGGCGAATTGTCCTACGTCACGATAACTGGCCGGTACGCCATCCAGTACCAGGGCCTTGAGCCGGGCCTGACGCTCCGGGTGGACAGCCAGGTAATGCACCGCCAGTGCGCCGCCCAAGCTTTGGCCAAGGACGATCAAGGGTTGGGCCTGGGTTTCGGGCGCCTTGTCGATCCAAGCGAAGGCGGCATCCAGGTCCTGATAGATCGCCGGCAACGAGGGCTTGCCTTCGGACAGCCCATAGCCGCGATAGTCCAGCAGCAGCACTTGATAGCCCTGCTCGGGTAACCACCAACTGCCACCGAGGTGCCAGGCCAGGTTGCCGCCATTGCCGTGCAGGTGTAGCACGGTGCCCTTGAGCGGCACACCGGGCTTGGCCGGCAGCCACCATGCGTGCAGCTTGACCCCGTCGGCCGTGGTGAGGGTGACGTCGCGATATGGCAGATGAGCTTTTTCCGGCGTGAACGGCAGGCCGGGCTCGGGATAGAACAACAAGGAGCTGCAACCGCTCAATGTGAGTAGCAGGCAAAGAATGCCGAGGATTCTCATCCGTTGAAGCCTCGCTGATAGTCGAATCGTCGCACCGCCCCTCACAGATTCTCGAGCCGGCTTCGTCAGTACATCCTTTACAGGATATTCGAGTAATCCGCCTCGATCCGGTCCAGGCTCAGGTGGTTGAGGAAGTTGGAGAAGCACATCCACGCCGCCAGCGCGTTCATGTCGCGGAACTGCTCGGGCAGGTACTTGGGTGGCACCACCAGGCCTTCGTCGACCAGTTGGCGCAAGGTACGCATGTCTTCCAGGGTGGTCTTGCCGCAGAACAGCAGCGGCACTTGTTCCAGCTTGCCTTTGCGCACGGCCAGCTGGATGTAGTTGTAGACCATGATAAAGCCCTTGAGGTAGGACAAATCCTTGGTAAACGGCAGGCCATCAGGCACCGAACCACGGAACACCCGGCTGGCGTTGCCATAGCTCTCAGCCATTTCAAAGCCTTGCTCGCGGAAGAACTCGAACACCTGCAGGAAATCGGCGCCCTCCTCCACCATATGGATGGCGCGGGTGCGGTTGGTCAGTTTGCGCAGGCGGCTCGGGTAGGAGGCAAACGTGATGATCTCCATCAGGATCGCCAGGCCTTCCTGGGTCACGGTGGAAGACGGCGGGCCCTTGGACAGGAAGGTGCAGATCGGCTGGTTCTGGCCATTGAGGGTGGTGCCGACGTGCACCAGGCCCTCATGCACTTCGAGGGCACGCACATCACGCTCATTGAACATCGCATCGGCGCGGATCTTGATGTAGTCGGCGCCTGCCGCCGCGTCGGCGACGATCCCGTCGGACTCGAAGACACGGATGGTTTCTTCGGCCTCGCCAAACACCTTGTTCAAGCGCGTTTGCAGCAACGCCACGGCATCCTTGGCGGTAAGGGTCTTGGCCTCGTCCTTGAGGTCGCCACGGCCATCGATATTGTTCAGGTAGTCGGAGAGCATCAGGCCCAGGTCGGCCAGGGTCGGGTCACCGGCATGGAAGGCATCGGAAGCGGCACCGTACAGTTCCTGGGAAATCAGGCCGAAATCCTCGGTGCCACGGGCCTCGAGCATACGCACCACCATGCGGTATTCGCGGCACATGCGACGCATGATCTGCCCCACCGGGCTGAACTGGCCGAGGCGGCGGGTGATATCGCGCTCGATGTTCTGGAACTCCAGCTTGACCGCGCTGGAATCGAACGACAGCGGGCGATTCAGGTAGTAGTCGCGGTCCACGGCGGGCATGGCCTTGCCCTTGGCCTTGAGGAACCCCTGGCGAATGTTCTCGTCCCATTTCACGGCGTCGAGGACGCGGATCGGTGTTTGCGCCAGCACAATGCGATCAGACAAGGTGCGTATCGTCTGCTGGTAATCGTCCACCCGGTGCTTCCCCTTTAAACGTTATTTGCCCACGCGCCGGTAGCGCACGGCTTCCACAAACACATCGGCATTGGCCGGGTCATCCAGGTACGCAAATACCTGGTCCATGGGGCTGTCCACCTGCACGCCGGGGCCCTCGACGGTGTCCACGGTGCTGCCATGCAAGGCGTGCTGGCCTATCGCTTGGTGAATTTGCTCAAGGTCGAGGTTATAGACCACCAATTCGTGCTTTTCGTCGAACTCGAACCCTGCCAGGAAGTAATGCCCACCGAACTTGGCGGGTAACGGTGCCGACAGGTACCAACGATTGCCATGGCGCGACACGCTGAACAGGTATTCATCACGCTGGCCGGGCTTGGCTGTAGGGTAGCTCACGGCCTTGTAACGGTGTTCGCCGGCACGGGTGATGCGCAGGTTGAGAGGTTCGCCCCAGGCATTCTTGCTGGCCCACTGGCCCAACAGGGCCTGCGGTGCTGCCTCGCGGGTCGGCAGCGGATCCTTGAAGGTCACCAGGCAACCGCTGAGCAGCAGGAAGGACAAGGCGATTACCGCGACACGCCAGGCATTCATCAAACATCCCCCGGTGTCAGACCGAGGCCAACACCAAATGCATGTAACGCTTGAGAATCTCAAGCATCTCTTCGGCGGCCAGAGGCTCTGGCCCGCCAAGCAGGCCCTGATATTCCATCCGACCGATTATCGCCGTCAACACTTTGGCATCCTGTTGCGGCTCACGCGAGCCCAATACCTGAAAAAACTGCCCGGTGCCCTGCAACAGGATCTGCTGGTGGGAACGCACCAGCTCAGCCAGGCGCGGGTTGAGCAGGGCCTCCTGGCGAAACGCCTGCTCGGCCATCAGGTACTCACGACGGTTGGTCAGTTGGCGCTGCACGTAGTCGGCAGTCAACCGCGCGATGTCGTCCGCCAGTTGCGAGCGTGACTGCGGGCTGCCATCGCCGTAGGCAACCATCTCGCGCAACAAACCTTCGTTACGTACCCACAGCTTGCCCATGAAGGCGGCACTGCGTTCAACGTATTGAGCGAAGGTATCGGTGAGCAGGTCGTCGATATCCTTGAAGTAGTAAGTGGTGGCCGACAGCGGCACGCCCGCCTCCGCCGCCACCGCGCGGTGACGCACGGCACGCACGCCCTCACGCACCACGATGCGCATGGCCGCATCGAGAATGTCTTGCCTGCGTTGCTCGCTGCCCCGACGGCTGGCCTTGCGGCCCTGGTACTGGACGCTTTCAGCCACGGCAGCGGCAATGCCGGCGGCGCCTTCTTGAGCGGTTACGCGGTTCACGACACACATCCTTGAACAGTTCAAAAACCTGGCGCTGTTTGCTTGACGCTTATAGACGCCCCATAAAAAAGCCGCCTTATAAAAGGCGGCTTCGGATTTCGCTACGGTTACGCTTGTGGCCGCATATGCGGGAACAGGATCACATCGCGGATCGACGGCGAGTTGGTCAACAACATCACCAGGCGGTCGATCCCAATGCCTTCACCGGCCGTTGGCGGCATGCCGTATTCCAGGGCTCGCACGAAGTCTGCGTCGTAGTGCATGGCTTCGTCGTCACCGGCATCCTTGTCGGCCACCTGCGCCATGAAGCGCTCGGCCTGGTCTTCCGCGTCATTGAGCTCGGAATAGGCGTTGGCGATTTCGCGACCGCCGATGAACAGTTCGAAACGGTCCGTGACGTTCGGGTTGTCATCGTTGCGACGGGCCAACGGCGACACTTCGAACGGGTACTGGGTAATGAAGTGCGGCTGTTCCAGCTTGTGCTCCACCAGTTCTTCGAAAATCATTACCTGCAGCTTGCCCAGGCCTTCGAAGCCCAGCACCTTGGCCCCGGCTTTCTTGGCGATGGCACGGGCCTTGTCAATGTCGGTCAGGTCGTCGGCGGTCAGCTCAGGGTTGTACTTGAGGATCGAATCGAATACCGACAGGCGCACGAATGGCTCGCCGAAATGGAACACCTTGTCGCCGTATGGCACGTCGGTGCTGCCCAGGACCAGTTGCGCCAGCTCGCGGAACAGCTCTTCGGTCAGGTCCATGTTGTCTTCGTAGTCGGCGTAGGCCTGGTAGAACTCCAACATGGTGAATTCAGGGTTGTGACGCGTCGAGACGCCTTCGTTACGGAAGTTGCGGTTGATCTCGAACACCTTTTCGAACCCGCCAACAACAAGCCGCTTGAGGTACAGCTCAGGCGCAATGCGCAGGAACATTTCCATGTCCAGCGCGTTGTGGTGGGTTTCGAACGGCTTGGCTGCGGCACCACCGGGGATGGTTTGCAGCATAGGGGTTTCCACTTCCAGGAAGTCACGCTTCATCAGGAAGGCGCGGGTGTGGGCAATCACTTGCGAACGCACGCGGAAGGTGTGGCGCACATCTTCGTTGACGATCAGGTCAACGTAGCGCTGGCGGTAGCGCTGCTCGGTGTCGGACAGGCCGTGGTGCTTGTCCGGCAGCGGACGCAGGGATTTGGTCAGCAGGCGCACGCTGGTCATTTCAACGTACAGGTCGCCCTTGCCGGAACGGGCCAGGGTGCCTTCGGCGGCGATGATGTCGCCCAGGTCCCAGGTTTTCACGGCGGCCAGGGTTTCTTCCGGCAGTGTCTTGCGGTTGACGTAGACCTGGATGCGCCCGGACATGTCCTGGATCACCATGAACGATCCGCGGTTGAGCATGATGCGACCTGCCACCTTGACCGGGATCGCAGCCTCTGCCAGCTCTTCCTTGGTCTTGTCCGCGTATTGCTTCTGCAAGTCTTCGCAGTAGGCATCGCGACGGAAGTCGTTGGGGAAGGCGTTGCCCTTGGCGCGCTCGGCAGCAAGCTTTTCCTTGCGCAGGGCGATCAGGGAGTTTTCTTCCTGTTGCAGGGCTTGCGGGTCGAGTTGTTGGTCGCTCATGTCTTTAGATTTTCCATCACAGGTTCGTTGCCCCCGCCAATGACGGGGGACTTGAGGTCGGGCTGACGGTTTACAGCCCCGATTTCAGGCTGGCTTCCAGGTATTCGTCGATATCGCCGTCGAGCACCTTGTCGCAGTCACTGCGTTCGATGTTAGTGCGCAAATCCTTGATCCGCGACGCATCAAGCACATAAGAACGGATCTGGTGGCCCCAGCCGATATCCGACTTGGTGTCTTCCAGCGCCTGGGAAGCGGCGTTGCGCTTCTGCATTTCCTGCTCGTACAACTTGGCCCGCAGCATTTTCATGGCGGTGTCCTTGTTCGCGTGCTGGGAACGTTCGTTCTGGCAACTGACCACGGTGTTGGTCGGGACGTGGGTAATACGGACAGCCGAGTCGGTGGTGTTTACGTGCTGGCCACCGGCACCGGAGGAGCGGTAGGTGTCGATCCGCAGGTCGGCCGGGTTGATCTCGATTTCCACCTTGTCATCGATCTCGGGCGAGACGAACACTGCGCAGAACGAGGTGTGGCGACGGTTGCCGGAGTCGAACGGGCTCTTGCGCACCAGGCGGTGTACGCCGATCTCGGTACGCAGCCAACCAAAGGCGTATTCACCCTTGATGTGCACGGTCGCGCCCTTGATACCCGCGACTTCACCGGCCGACAGCTCCATGATGGTGGCGTCGAAACCGCGCTTGTCGGCCCAGCGCAGGTACATGCGCAACAGGATGTTGGCCCAGTCCTGGGCTTCGGTGCCGCCGGAACCGGCCTGGATATCCAGGTAGGCGTTGTTCGGGTCCATCTCGTGGCTGAACATGCGGCGGAATTCAAGCTTGGCGAGGTTTTCCTCGAGACGGGCCAGCTCGGCGACGACATCGCCCACTGCGCCTTCGTCGTTCTCTTCGACGGCCATGTCCAGCAGGTCGCGGCAATCGGCCAGACCGGTGTTCAACTCGTCGAGGGTATCGACGATCTGCGCCAGCGCAGAACGCTCGCGGCCCAGTTCCTGGGCGTATTCAGGTTTGTTCCAGACACTCGGATCTTCAAGCTCGCGATTGACTTCGGTCAGACGCTCATGCTTTTGATCGTAGTCAAAGATACCCCCGAATAGTTTCGGAGCGCTCGGACAGGTCCTTGATGGTGTTAAGGATCGGGTTGATTTCCATGGCGGGCAGCACTCGTTGGCGAACTTTTGAAAGCCGGCGAGTATAACGGCAAACGGCTGCAAACGGCAGTCCGCTTGGCGAAAAGGCAGACTACGCAGGGTTAAATGTGGGAGGGGGCACGCCCTCTCACACATTTTGATCGGTTGCGGCCTCAGGTCACTCGATGCCCACTTGGTTACGCCCGTTATGCTTGGCCGTATACAACCCCTTGTCCGCCGCCATGATCAGTTGTCGGCAATCGGTGCCTTGCACGGGCGTCATGGTCGACAGGCCGATGCTGATGGTCAGGCTGGAGCCTTCGGTCGGAGCGATATGGGGGATTTTCAGGGCCGCGACGGCCATGCGTAGCTTTTCCGCGACTAACCGCGCACCACCGGGCGAGGTGTTGGGCAGCACCAGGGCGAATTCTTCGCCGCCATAGCGCGCCGGCAAGTCCGAGGGGCGGCTGCTGGCTTCGCGGATGCTGGCGGCGACCTTGCGCAAGGCTTCGTCGCCTTCGACGTGGCCAAAGCTGTCGTTGTAGGTCTTGAAGAAATCCACATCGATCATCAGCAGCGACAACTGGGTCTGGTCGCGCAAGGCGCGGCGCCACTCCAGTTCCAGGTATTCGTCGAAGTGGCGGCGGTTGGACAGGCCGGTGAGGCCGTCGGAGTTCATCAGGCGCTGCAGCACCAGGTTGGTGTCCAGCAACTGTTGCTGGCTGACGCGCAGCGCGCGGTACGCCGCATCACGCTGCAACAAGGTCATGTACGAGCGCGAGTGGTAGCGAATACGCGCCACCAGTTCGATATTGTCCGGCAGCTTGACCAGGTAATCATTGGCCCCGGCCGAGAACGCCGCGCTCTTGATCAGGGGGTCTTCCTTGGTGGAAAGCACAATGATCGGAATGTTTTGCGTGGCCGGGTGGTTGCGGTATTCGCGCACCAGGGTCAGGCCATCCAGGCCGGGCATCACCAGGTCCTGCAGGATCACCGTGGGCTTGATGCGGATCGCCTGGGCAATCGCCTGGTGCGGATCGGCACAGAAGTGGAAGTCGATGTTTTCTTCGTGGGCCAGGCCGCGTCGTACGGCTTCACCGATCATCGCCTGGTCATCGACCAGCAACACCATGGCGGCGTTTTCGTCGGTCTTGATGTCGTCGATCTGTAAGTCATTCATGTGCAGTCACCTGAATTACTGCCTGCAAACCAGCAGCCGGAGGTACGGATCATTTTGCAAACACCTCCAGCAATCGGGGCGCAATTCTATCCAATGGGCGAATTTCAACAGCAGCATCAATCGCCGCCGCCGCTTTGGGCATGCCATACACCGCCGAACTCTGCTGGTCCTGGGCGATGGTCAAATATCCTTGTTCACGCATCAATTTGAGGCCCTGGGCTCCGTCACGGCCCATGCCGGTCAGCAATACGCCGACGGCATCGCCATTCCAGTGGCTGGCGACGCTTTCGAAAAACACGTCGATGGACGGCCGGTAAATTTCGTTCACCGGCTCTGCGGTATAGGCCAGCGTGCCATTTTTCAACAGGCGTATATGGTGGTTGGTGCCGGCCAGCAGCACCACGCCGCTTTGTGGCGGCTCGCCTTCGCGTGCCAGGCGCACCGGCAGGCCGGAGGCGCTGCTCAACCACTCGGCCATACCGGCGGCGAACACCTGGTCCACATGCTGCACCAGCACAATGGCGGCGGGAAAGTCCCGGGGCAAGCCCTTGAGGAGGATTTCCAGGGCAGCCGGTCCACCGGCCGAGGAACCGATCGCCACCAGGCTCTGGCGTTTGCCGGTGCTGCGCGGGGCTGCGGTTTCGGCGCGTACGCGGCTGCCGCGCTGGCCAATCAGCCAGCCAATATTGAGGATCTTGCGCAACAACGGCGCCGCCGCGTCCTTGGGGTTGCCCACGCCGAGCGCCGGTGTATCCACCACATCCAGGGCACCATGGCCCATGGCCTCGAACACACGGCTGACATTGGCCTGGCGGTCGACCGTGACGATCACGATCGCACACGGGGTCTCGGCCATGATCCGCCGGGTGGCCTCCACACCGTCCATCACCGGCATGATCAGGTCCATCAGGATCAGGTCCGGCGTCAGTTCGGCGCAGCGCTGCACCGCTTCGAGGCCATTGCTGGCAACCCACACCACCTGGTGCGCGGGCTCGAAACTCAAGGCACGGCGCAGGGCTTCCACGGCCATGGGCATGTCATTGACGATCGCAATCCTCATGCCCGGGCCCCTCCAATCAGTTCCACCACGGCGTCCAACAGGGCGTCGTCGTGAAAGCTGGCTTTGGCCAAATAATAGTCGGCGCCAGCATCCAGTCCCCGACGTCGGTCTTCTTCGCGATCCTTGTACGACACCACCATCACCGGCAACGATTGCAAGCGCGTGTCACGCCGCAGGAGTGTGACCAATTCAATACCGTCCATGCGAGGCATATCGATGTCAGTGATCAGCAGGTCGAAGTCTTCCGAGCGCAAGGCGTTCCAGCCGTCCATGCCATCGACCGCCACGGCCACTTCATAACCGCGATTGAGCAGCAATTTGCGTTGCAACTCGCGCACGGTGAGCGAGTCGTCGACCACCAGCACCCGCTTGCGTGGCGCTTCGGTGGCCTGCTGGCTGCGCCGGGCGATACGCTCCAGGCGGCCGGTGTTGAGCAGTTTGTCCACCGAACGCAGCATGTCTTCGACATCGACGATCAAGACGACCGAGCCATCGTCCAGCAAGGCGCCGGCAGAAATATCCTGGACCTTGCCCAGGCGATCATCCAGCGGTAACACCACCAGGGTGCGCTCGCCGACAAAACGCTCCACGGCAATACCGTACACCGCATCGCGCTCGCGAATCACCACCACCTTCAGGGTTTCGTCATTGCTTTGCCCCGGCGGGCGCTGCAGCAACTGGCTGGCCGCGACCAGGCCGACATGCCGGCCTTCGTGCCAGAAGTGCTGGCGCCCTTCCAGTTGCACAATGTCGTCGGGGGCCAGGTCGCACATGCGCTCGATGTGGGCCAGCGGAAAGGCATAGGCTTCTTCGCCGACTTCCACCACCAGGCTGCGCACCACCGACAGGGTCAACGGCACTTCGAGGTGGAAACGACTGCCCTGCCCCGGCGTCTGCTCCAGCACCACTGCTCCACGCAATTGGCGCACCATATGCTGCACCGCGTCCAGGCCGACCCCGCGCCCGGACACTTCGGTGACCTTGTCCCGCAGGCTGAAGCCCGGCAGGAACAGGAACGTCAGCAGTTCTTCTTCGCTCAGGCGCAGGGCGGTGTCCAGCGGGGCCAGGTGCCGATCGACGATGGTGGCGCGCAGGCGCTCGAGGTCGACGCCATTGCCGTCATCGCTTAACTCCAGCACCAACAGCCCAGCCTGATGGGACGCGCGCAGGCGGATCAAGCCCTCTGCCGGCTTGCCCGCGAGCAGGCGCTGTTCGGGCAGTTCAATGCCATGGTCGACGGCATTGCGCAGCAGATGGGTCAGCGGCGCTTCGAGCTTTTCCAGCACGTCGCGGTCGACCTGGGTTTTTTCGCCCTCGATTTCCAGGCGCACCTGCTTGCCCAGGCTGCGGCCGAGGTCGCGCACCATGCGCACCTGCCCGGCCAGCACATCGGCAAACGGGCGCATGCGACAGGCCAACGCGGTGTCGTAGAGCACTTGGGCGCGTTGCCCGGCCTGCCAGCCGAACTCATCCAGCTCGGCGGTTTTTTCTGCGAGCAGGGCCTGGGCTTCACTCAACAGGCGCCGGGTGTCAGCCAGGGCTTCCAGGGCTTCGAGGGGCAAGCCGAGGGGCTTGAGGTGGCCATCGAGATGGTCCAGGGCGCGCGCGCTGTTGCTCTGGATCCGCTTGAGGCGTTGCAGGCTGGCCAGGTAAGGCTTGAGCCGCTGGGTTTCCACCAGGGATTTGCTGGACAGGTCCAACAGGCTGTTCAGGCGCTCGGCGGTGACCCGCAATACCCGCTCGCCCCCTTCGGTCATGCGTTTGTTGTGGCGCGGTGGCTCGCCGATAACAGGCGGCGCGGGCTCGGGTTCAGGCGGCAGCGCCTCGACCACAGGGGCGGGAACCGGTACCGGCTCCGGCGGCGGGGCGACTTTCGCCACGGGCTGCGACGGATCGAGCAAGCGCTCCATCAACGCCACATAGGCCTCGATATCTGCCGGCCCCACGGTGTTGCCCGGGGTGGCGATACGCATCAGCAGGTCGGTGCCTTGAAGAAGCGCATCGATATGTTCGGGTTGCAGGTACAGGCGACTTTCCTGGGCGCTGACCAGGCAATCCTCCATGACATGCGCCACGCTGACCCCGGCGTCCACACCGACAATCCGCGCGGCCCCCTTGAGCGAGTGCGCGGCACGCATGCAGGCCTCGAGCTGGTCGGCTTGGGTCGGGTTGCGCTCCAGGGCCAGCAGGCCCGCGTTCAAGACCTGGGTCTGCGCATCGGCTTCCAGGCTGAACAGTTCCAGCAGCGAGGCATCACGCATCTGGTCGGGGGTCATGTGAGGCTCCGGGTCACGGCAGACAACAATTGCGCCTCATCCAGCCAACGCAGGCTGCGGCCTTTCCACTGCAACACCCCTTGGGTGAAGCGAGCGCTGGCCTGGGTGCCGGAGGCCGAGGCTGCCTTCAAGGTACGCTCATCGATGGCGTGGATGCCGTCGACTTCATCCACTGGCACCACCACCGGACCATCCTGCGCGGCGATGATCAACATGCGCGGCATACTCCGCCCATTGCTGGCGCTGGTGCCGGCGGCGTCCAGGCCCAGCAGTTCCACCAGCGACAGGCACGCCACCAGCGCGCCGCGCACATTGGCCACACCGAGCAACGCCCGGGAGCGCTGGTGCGGCAGGGAGTGAATCGGTTGCAACGGCGCCACTTCCACCAGGCAACGGGTGGCGATACCCAGCCATTCTTCGCCGAGGCGGAACATCAGCAACGAACGGGTGACGATATCCTGATCGAGTTCGACCGCTGCCCGGCGGTGGTCGTCCTGTTGCAGGGCGTAGCGGTCCAGCAAGCGCGTGGCGGCGGCGGAGTACACCGCGCAGTTGCGGCAGTGAATATGATCGGCCAGCAGTGGGCAGGACTTGTCACCATGGATGCCGATACGGTTCCAGCAATCATCGATGGCCTGGGTGTCGGCCAGGGTCAGGTCCAGGCCGGCGGTGTCGAGCGCGTCAGGGCTACTCATCGTTTGGACTCACTGTCAGCTCGCTCACTACGGGCAGCACGCGCCTGCAAGCGGCGTGCCCCCGCGCTGTCGCCCTGGGATTCGAGTAACGCAGCCAGGTGCATCAAGGCCTGCGCGTGCTGCGGTTCCAGATACAAGGCTTTTCGATAATACCCCTGGGCTTCCAGGGCGCTGCCGGCCACATCACTGAGCAGCCCCAACCAGTAGAACACCTGGGCGACCGGTGGGTGGGCATTCAAATAACGTTCACAGGCCGCACGGGCCTCGGCGCTTTTGCCCTCGTTGGCCAGGGTGGCGATCTGGCTGAGCAAGTCACCGGCCTCGGATGGCGGCGCCTTGATCGGCACGCCATGGGGGCGAACCGTGCTGAAGGGGCGTGGCTTGAGCGGAATCGGTGCAGCACTGCGCGGCGGCGCCGGCATGGGCCTTGGCACAAAGGCCGGCTCCGGTTGGTCCGGCGCGCCCTGCCGACTGAAGGCGAACGACTGCGGCACCCCAATCGAGCGCATGCCATGGCGGCCCAGCAGGCTGCCCTCGGCCGGGCCGATAAACAGCACGCCGTCCACGTGGGTCAGGGCCTTGAGCACGTCGAACACTTGTTTTTGCGTCGGCTGGTCGAAATAGATCAGCAGGTTGCGACAGAACACAAAGTCGTAGCTGGGCTCATTCGCCAGCAATCCGGGGTCGAGCAGGTTGCCGACTTGCAGGCGTACCTGTTCGCGTACGCGGTCGGCGATATGGAACCCGTCGGCGTGCTCCACGAAGTGGCGCTCACGAAAGGCCAGGTCCCCTCCCCGAAAGGAGTTCTTGCCATATACGCCGCGCCGGGCACGCTCCACCGACAGCGGGCTGACGTCGATGCCTTGCACCTTGAATTGGTGCGGTGCCAGCCCGGCGTCGAGCAAGGCCATGGCGATCGAATAGGGCTCTTCGCCGGTGGAACACGGCAGGCTGAGGATGCGCAATGCGCGCATTTGCTTGATCTCGGCCAGGCGGGCGACCGCCAGCCGCGCCAGGGTCGCGAAGGATTCGGGGTAACGGAAAAACCAGGTTTCGGGGACGATCACTGCTTCGATCAGCGCTTGCTGTTCATCATGGGAACGTTGCAGGTGCTGCCAATATTCATCCGCCGTCTGCGCCTGGCTCACCTGGCTACGCTGGCGCACAGCGCGCTCGATGATCGCCTCGCCGACCGAAGCGACGTCCAGGCCGATGCGTTGCTTCAGGAACGCAAAAAACCGTGGGTCGTTGCTCATAGGCTCTGCTCGGCGGAAAACAGCAAGGCGCGCACTTCATCGGTGAGCAATTCGTTGACGCCGATCCACTGCATCAAGCCCAAGGCATCTTCACGCACCGGCCCCAGGTACGGCGCCGCGCGGTTGTCCAGGCCGTACGGCTTGAACTCCCCCAGGTCGCAACGCAGGGTGTCCGTGGCTTGTTCCAGGATCAGCCCCAGCCAGCGCGCCTGGAGCCAGGGTTCGGGCTGGTAATTGACCAGCACCAAGCGTGTGCTGGTGCGGACCTGGGCCGGTTTGCCGAAGGCCAGGGCGCTCAGGTCGATAACCGGCACCATCGCGCCCCGATGGGCAAAGATGCCTGCGACCCACTGCGGTGCATGGGCGATGGGTTTGAGCAACAGGCGCGGCAGCACCTCGGCCACCTCAGTGGCCCTGAGGGCATAACGCTCGTCACCGATGTGGAACACCAGGAACAAGGCCTTTTTCGCTGCCGGGACGGCGCCGCGTTTAGCCGCGAGGTCGCTCATCAGACTTTGAAACGCGACACGCCGCTGCGCAGACCGACCGCCACCTGGCTCAGCTCATCGATGGCAAAGCTGGCCTGGCGCAAGGACTCGACGGTCTGGCTGCTGGCATCGCCCAGTTGCACCAAGGCGTGGTTGATCTGCTCGGCACCCGTGGCCTGGGCCTGCATGCCTTCGTTGACCATCAACACCCGCGGCGCCAGGGCCTGCACCTGATGGATGATCTGCGAGAGTTGTTCGCCCACTTGCTGCACTTCGAACATGCCCCGGCGCACTTCTTCGGAGAACTTGTCCATGCCCATCACCCCGGCGGACACCGCCGACTGAATCTCGCGCACCATCTGTTCGATATCGTAGGTGGCCACGGCGGTCTGGTCGGCCAGGCGCCGTACCTCGGTGGCCACCACGGCAAAGCCCCGACCGTATTCACCGGCTTTCTCGGCCTCGATGGCCGCGTTGAGGGACAACAGGTTGGTCTGGTCGGCGACCTTGACGATCGTCACGACCACCTGGTTGATGTTGCCGGCCTTCTCATTGAGGATCGCCAGCTTGGCGTTGACCAGGTCGGCGGCGCCCATCACCGAGTGCATGGTCTCTTCCATGCGCGCCAGGCCCTGCTGGCCGGAACCGGCGGCGACCGAAGCCTGGTCGGCAGCCGTGGACACTTCGGTCATGGTACGGACCAGGTCCTTGGAGGTGGCCGCGATCTCCCGCGAAGTGGCGCCGATTTCGGTGGTGGTTGCCGCGGTTTCAGTGGCTGTGGCCTGCTGCTGCTTGGAGGTAGCGGCAATCTCGGTGACCGAGGTGGTGACCTGCACCGACGAACGCTGTGCCTGGGCAACCAGGGCAGTCAGTTCGGTCATCATGTCGTTGAAGCCGGTCTCCACCTCGCCGAACTCGTCCTTGCGCGCCAGGTTCAGACGTTTGCTGAGGTCACCGGTACGCATGACGCCGAGGATTTCGACGATGCGGTGCATCGGCGCCATGATCGCGCGCATCAACAACAGGCCACACAGGCCGGCGGCGAGGATGGCAACGATCAGCGACACCGCCATGCTGATCTTGGCGGACAGCACCGCGTCGTCGATGGCCGCCGTGGCCCGGTCGGATACGTCCTTGTTTTCAGTGATGATGTCGTTGAGCTTCATGCGCCCTTCGGTCCAGATCGGCGTCAATTGCTCTTCAAGCAACACGTTCGCCCCCGGCAGGTCGTTGGCCTCAATCCGAGCCAGCACCTCGGCCAGCGCTTTGTTGTAGTTGATGTGCGACGCCTTGAAGTTATCGAACTCCATGCGGTCAGCCTGGCCATGAACGGTTTTTTCATAGCTGGCCATCAGCAATTCAATGCGCGTTTCGAAGGACTTGTAGTCGGTCTTGTCGGAACTGGTGAGGGTCTTTTCGTCGCGCAAGCCAATGATGTCGACAGTCAGCAAATAGCTGTCGACCCACGCGCTGCGAATCATCGAACTGAGGTAAACCCCGGGGACCGCATCGTCGCGGACCGATTCCTGGCTGGCTTCGATCTTCAGCAACCGTGAGTAGGACACCACGACCATCAGCAGCATTATCGCGATAATGACCGCAAAGCTCGCCAAAATTCGCTGGCGCAAGGTCCAATTCTTCACAGTATTTCCTCGAAGGGCCATTCAAATGGAGGGGAGTATAGCTGAGCAGAAGCCCTCATTTATCAATGGGTTTTGATGTGGCGCGCGCAGAACGTAAAAAAAAACCTGTGGGAGGGGGCTTGCTCCCGATAGCGGTGGTTCAGTTGAAGTCTCTACAAACGGGGGCAGCGCCATCGGGAGCCAGCCACCCCTGTTCAAAAATAAAATAAGTTATTGATTTTAAATAATTAAAATCTTGCTTAAACGACCGTATTTTTGTGGCGAGCGAGCGGTTGTGGCGAGCAGGCCTGTTGTGGCGAGCGGGCTTGCCCCGCGTTGGGGCGCGAAGCAGCCCCAAAACCAGGCACCGCGGTGTGTCAGTTAAAAATACATCGCCTGTAATGGGGCCGCTTCGCGCCCCAACGCGGGGCAAGCCCGCTCGCCACAACAGGCCCGCTCGCCATAACAAGCCCGCTCGCCACGACAAGCCTGCTCTCTACAGGGAGTCCAGTAGAAGAGGGAGTGGGCCCTTCTACAGGTTTAACGACGTACGCCTTGTATCTACGAGTTGAGTCTCACCTGTTTTTCCAACTCAACCTTCAAGCCAGGCTCAAGCTTCAATTGGCGCGCCAACTCATCCAGATATGCCTTCTCCATAAAGTTTTCCTCATCCACCAGCATCACACTGGCGATGTACATCTCGGCGGCCATTTCCGGGGTGCTGGCGGCACGGGCCACATCGGCCGGGTCCAGGGGTTTGTTCAGCTCGGCATGCAGCCAGCTTTGCAATTCGCGGTCGTTGTCCAGCTTGGTGAATTCCCCTTCGATCAGCGCGCGCTCGCGTTCATCTACATGACCGTCGGCCTTGGCGGCCGCCACCAATGCCTTGAGGATACCCTGGCTGTGTTGTTCGACCTGGGCCGGTGGCAGGCGGTCGATGGTCTGCGGCTCGCCTTGGGGCGCGCTGGCCTGCTGCGCTTGCCAGTTGCCGTAGGCTTTGTAGGCAATCACACCCAGCGCCGCCAGCCCGCCATAGGTCAGGGCCTTGCCGCCGAATTTGCGCGCTTTCTTGTTACCCAGTAACAACCCCATGGCCCCGGCCGCCAGGGCGCCGCCGCCCGCGCCGCCGAGCAGGCTGCCGAGCCCGCCACCGCCGAGCAACCCGCCAAGGGCACCTTTGTCGTCCGACTTGCGCTGGCCGCTGGCCTTGTTCTGCAACATGTCCTGGCCAGACTTGAGCAACTGATCGAGCAATCCACGGGTATTCATTCGTAGCCTCCAGACACTAGGGTTCATAGGACCAATAGGCTCCCAGCGTAAAACTAAGTGCCAAAAACCCCCGATCTAGAGTGCTTCCAGATGTAACGCGGCTATCCTTCGGTTAAATCGATATACACTCGAGAAAATCGATAAAAACACCCCACTGGTAATTCCAGCATGATGACCTTGCGTCAAATCCGCCATTTCATCGCTGTGGCCGAGACCGGCTCAATCTCCGCCGCCGCGCAGACCGCGTTCATTTCCCAATCCACACTGACCCTGGCGATCCAGCAACTGGAGCAGGAAATCGGCGTCAACCTGTTCAACCGCCACGCCAAGGGCATGACCCTGACCCACCAGGGTCATCAGTTCCTGCGCCAGGCGCACTTGATCCTGGCTACCGTCGACAACGCCAAGCGCAGCCTGCAACAGAGCACCGACCAGGTCGCCGGACAATTGATCATCGGCGTGACCAGCCTGGTGGCCGGCTACTACCTGGCCGACCTGCTCACCCGTTTCCAACGCGCCTACCCCAATGTGGAAATCCGCGTAATGGAAGACGAGCGCCCGTACATCGAGCATTTGCTGGTCAGCGGCGAGATCGATGTGGGGGTGCTGATCCTCTCCAACCTCGAAGACCGCCACGCCCTGCAGACCGAAGTGCTCACCCACTCGCCCCACCGCCTGTGGCTGCCGGCGCAACATCCACTGCTGGAGCACGACAGCATCAACCTCGCCGATGTCGCGCGCGAGCCGTTGATTCAGTTGAACGTCGATGAAATGGGCCACAACGCCCAACGCCTATGGGCCGGTGCCGGCCTGCATCCGCGCGTGACCCTGCGCACGGCATCCACCGAAGCGGTGCGCAGCCTGGTGGCGGCGGGCCTGGGTGTGTCGATCCAGCCGGATATGACGTACCGCCCCTGGTCCCTGGAAGGCGACATTATTGAAGCGCGACCCATCGCCGACCTCAGCCAGACCCTTGACGTCGGCCTGGCCTGGCGCCGCGGCACGGCGCGACCGGCGCTGGTCGATCCGTTCCTGACCGTCGCGCGTGAGCAGCCACACCCGCGCAAGCCATCTATTTAATCGAATGCGGCATTCAGTATTTAGTATTTGTTGACCTCGCGTCTGACCTCTAGTCTCTGTTCATCCCCTAAGAGAAAGGTCAGGCCCTCGTAAGAGAACGCCCATGGCCACACAAGAAAAGAGATCGCGAAAAATGTCCGGCGCGCCCACCCCGCTGCTCACTGCGTTGCTGATCGACGGCGAACTGGTCCAGGGCCAGGGTTTTGCCGAGCCGATCCTCAACCCGGCCACCGGCGAAGTCCTTACCCAGATCGCCGAAGCCAGCGCCGAGCAGGTCGAAAGCGCCATCCTCGCCGCCCACCGGGCGTTTGCCGGCTGGTCGCGGACCACGCCGCAGCAGCGGTCGAACGTCCTGCTGGGCATTGCCGAAGCCATCGAGAAACAGGCCGACTACCTGGCCCGCCTCGAATCCCTGAACTGCGGCAAGCCGTTGCACCTGGCGCGCCAGGATGACTTGAGCGCCACCGTCGATGTGTTCCGCTTCTTCGCCGGGGCCGTGCGGTGCCAGACCGGCCAGCTCAGCGGCGAATACCTGCCGGGCTACACCAGCATGGTGCGGCGTGATCCGATTGGCGTCGTTGCCTCCATCGCGCCATGGAATTACCCGCTGATGATGGCCGCGTGGAAGATCGCCCCTGCGCTCGCCGCGGGTAATACATTGGTATTCAAGCCCTCGGAACACACGCCACTGTCGATCCTCGCCCTTGCCCCGGTCCTTAAAGCGCTGCTGCCACGCGGGGTGATCAATATTCTGTGTGGCGGCGGCGAAGGGGTGGGCAGCCATCTGGTCAGCCACCCGAAGGTGCGCATGGTGTCACTGACCGGCGACATCGTCACCGGGCAGAAAATCCTCCAAGCCGCGTCCAAAACCCTGAAACGCACGCACCTGGAATTGGGCGGCAAGGCGCCGGTGATCGTGTGCAACGACGCCGACTTGCAAGCCGTGGTCGAGGGCGTGCGCGCCTATGGTTACTACAACGCTGGCCAGGATTGCACTGCGGCATGCCGCATCTACGCCCAGGCGGGCATTCACGACAAACTGGTCGCCGACCTCGGCGCCGCCGTCAGCAGCCTGCGCTTTGCGGGCAAGCGCGATGCCGACAACGAACTCGGCCCGCTGATCAGTACGCGCCAGCGCGACCGCGTCGCCAGTTTTGTCGAACGCGCCCTCGGCCAACCGCATATCGAGCGGATCACCGGCGCCGCCGTGCATTCCGGCGCAGGCTTTTATTACCAGCCGACCTTGCTCGCCGGCTGTAAGCAGCACGATGAAATCGTCCAGCGCGAAGTGTTCGGCCCCGTGGTCACGGTGACGCGCTTCGAGGAGCTGGAACAGGCGGTGGATTGGGCCAATGATTCGGAATACGGCCTGGCCTCCTCCGTGTGGACCCAGAACCTGGACAAGGCCATGCAAGTGGCGGCGCGCCTGCAATACGGCTGCACCTGGATCAACAGCCATTTCATGCTGGTCAGCGAAATGCCCCACGGCGGCTTGAAGCGCTCGGGGTATGGGAAAGATCTGTCCAGTGATTCGCTACAGGACTACAGCGTGGTGCGCCACATCATGGCGCGCCACGGCCAGCACCTTTAAAACAACAACTAAGCTCATGCGTCACCGGTTGCACAAAACTGCCCCGACCATAATTAAAGAAGAGGGAACCCCCATGTCCGCGCACAAGACCGCACTGCTCAGTGCCCTGACCACCGCGCTGCTGACGAGCGTCAGTCTCCACGCCGCCGAGCCGCTCAAGGCGGTGGGTGCTGGTGAAGGCCAGTTGGATATCGTCGCCTGGCCCGGCTATATCGAACGTGGCGAGAGCGACAAAGCCTACGATTGGGTCACAGGTTTCGAGAAAGAAACCGGCTGCAAGGTCAATGTGAAAACCGCCGCCACCTCTGACGAAATGGTCAGTTTGATGGCCAAGGGCGGTTACGACCTGGTCACCGCGTCGGGCGATGCGTCGCTGCGGTTGATCGTCGGCAAGCGTGTGCAGCCAATCAACACCGCATTGATCCCCAACTGGAAGAGCATCGACCCGCGCCTGAAAGATGCGCCGTGGTACGTGGTCGGCCAGCAAACCTACGGCACGCCGTACCAATGGGGCCCGAACGTGTTGATGTACAACACCAACGTGTTCAAGACCGCACCCACCAGTTGGAGCGTGCTCTTCGAGGCGCAGAACCTGCCGGACGGCAAGCCGAACAAAGGTCGCGTGCAGGCGTATGACGGCCCGATCTACATCGCCGATGCGGCGCTGTACCTCAAGTCGACCAAGCCGGAACTGGGCATCCAGAGCCCGTATGAGCTGACCGAAACCCAGTACAAGGCCGTGCTTGAGCTGTTACGCGCCCAGCAACCGCTGATCCACCGCTACTGGCACGACACCACCGTGCAGATGAGTGACTTCAAGAACGAAGGCGTGGTGGCCTCCAGCGCGTGGCCTTATCAGGTCAACGGCCTGGTCAACGAGAAGCAGCCGATCGCCTCGACTATTCCCAAGGAGGGCGCCACCGGCTGGGCCGACACCACCATGTTGCACAGCGAGGCCAAGCACCCGAACTGCGCCTACAAGTGGATGGACTGGTCGCTGCAGCCGAAGGTCCAGGGCGATGTCGCGGCCTGGTTCGGCTCGCTGCCAGCGGTACCGGCGGCCTGCACCGGCAGCGAACTGCTGGGTGCCGAGGGTTGCAAGACCAACGGCTTCGATCAGTTCGACAAGATCGCCTTCTGGAAAACCCCGCAGGCTGAAGGCGGCAAGTTCGTGCCGTACAGCCGCTGGACCCAGGACTACATCGCGATCATGGGCGGCCGCTGAGGCTTCCCAGACAACATAGGTCTCCTGTGGGAGGGGGCTTGCCCCCGATTGCGATGTGTCAGCCAACCTATCTGTCACTGAACCACCGCTATCGGGGGCAAGCCCCCTCCCACATTGACCGCATTCATAGATGTTTTGATTTTTCAGAAGTCCAGGCCGGGCCGCTGCGACGACCCGCGCCTTTTGGGAGCACCGCACCATGACGCTTGCAGTCCAATTCACCCACGTCTCCCGTCAGTTCGGCGAAGTGAAAGCCGTTGACCGGGTTTCCATCGATATCCAGGACGGCGAGTTCTTTTCCATGCTCGGCCCTTCCGGCTCCGGCAAGACCACTTGCCTGCGCCTGATTGCCGGGTTCGAGCAGCCGAGCGCAGGCTCGATCCGTATTCACGGCGAGGAAGCCGCGGGCTTGCCGCCGTATCAGCGCGACGTCAATACCGTGTTCCAGGATTACGCGCTGTTCCCCCATATGAACGTGCTCGACAACGTGGCCTATGGCCTGAAAGTCAAAGGCGTGGGCAAGCCCGAACGCCTCGAGCGCGCCGAAGAAGCCCTGGCCATGGTCGCCCTCGGTGGCTATGGCGAGCGCAAGCCGGTGCAACTCTCCGGCGGGCAGCGCCAGCGCGTGGCCCTTGCCCGCGCCCTGGTCAATCGCCCGCGCGTATTGCTGCTGGACGAACCCCTGGGTGCGCTCGACCTCAAGCTGCGCGAGCAGATGCAAAGCGAGCTGAAAAAGCTGCAACGCCAACTGGGCATCACCTTTATCTTCGTCACCCACGACCAGACCGAAGCCCTGTCGATGTCTGACCGCGTGGCCGTGTTCAATAAGGGTCGCATCGAGCAGGTGGATACGCCGCGCAATCTCTATATGAAGCCGGCCACCGTGTTCGTCGCCGAGTTCGTCGGCACCTCCAACGTGATTCGCGGTGAACTGGCCCAGCGCCTCAGCGGCAGTGCGCAGCCGTTCTCGATCCGCCCGGAACACGTGCGGTTCGCCGAAGGCCCGTTGGGGGCTGGCGACGTGGAGATCAGCGGCCTGTTGCATGACATTCAGTACCAGGGCAGCGCCACCCGCTATGAATTGAAACTGGAAAACGGCCAGGCGCTGAACATCAGCCAGGCCAACAACCAGTGGCTGGACATCAGCAGCGGCCATCAGGTCGGCCAGCCCATCACCGCCCGTTGGGCGCGGGGAGCCATGACTCCGCTGACCGATATCGCAGGCGAGGTCTGACATGAGCCTGGCCCTTTCCCAACCACCGATGCGCAGGTTTTCCAACCTGCTGTACCGCAAGCCCAACCTCTACCTGGCGATGCTGCTGGTGCCGCCGCTGATCTGGTTCGGCGCGATCTACCTGGGTTCGTTGCTGACCCTGCTGTGGCAAGGCTTCTATACCTTTGACGACTTCACCATGGCGGTCACCCCGGACCTGACCCTGGCCAACTTCGCCGCGCTGTTCCAGCCGTCGAACTTCGACATCATCCTGCGCACCCTGAGCATGGCGATCGTGGTGTCGATCGCCAGCGCGATAGTGGCCTTCCCGATTGCCTACTACATGGCGCGCTACACCACGGGCAAGACCAAGGCGTTCTTCTACATCGCGGTGATGATGCCGATGTGGGCCAGCTATATCGTCAAGGCCTATGCCTGGACCTTGCTGCTGGCCAAGGGCGGTGTGGCGCAGTGGTTCGTGCAGCACCTGGGCCTGGAGCCGGTGTTGCAGTTCGTGCTGGGCATTCCCGGCGTGGGCGGCAGCACCTTGAGCACCTCACACCTGGGGCGGTTCATGGTGTTTGTCTATATCTGGTTGCCGTTCATGATCCTGCCGATCCAGGCCTCGCTGGAGCGTTTGCCACCGTCGCTGCTGCAAGCCTCGGCCGATCTGGGCGCCAAGCCGCGCCAGACGTTCATGCAGGTGATCTTGCCGCTGTCGGTGCCGGGGATTGCCGCCGGTTCGATCTTCACGTTTTCGCTGACCCTGGGCGATTTCATCGTGCCGCAACTGGTCGGCCCACCGGGTTACTTCGTCGGTGGCATGGTGTATGCCCAGCAAGGCGCCATCGGCAATATGCCCATGGCCGCGGCGTTCACCCTGGTGCCGATCGTACTGATCGCGGTGTACCTGTCCATCGTCAAACGCCTGGGGGCCTTCGATGCACTCTGAGAAATCATCACTCGGCTTGAAGATTGCAGCCTGGGGCGGCCTGGTGTTCCTGCACTTTCCGATCCTGATCATCTTCCTTTACGCCTTCAACACCGAAGAAGCCGCGTTCAGCTTCCCGCCCCAGGGCTTTACCCTGAAGTGGTTCAGCGTGGCCTTCGCCCGGCCCGACGTGCTGGAAGCGATCAAGCTGTCGCTGCAAATTGCAGGCATCGCCACCCTGATCGCCATGGTGCTCGGCACGCTCGCGTCGGCCGCCCTGTATCGCCGTGAGTTCTTTGGCAAGCAAGGCGTGTCGTTGATGCTGATCCTGCCGATTGCACTGCCGGGGATCATCACCGGTATCGCCCTGCTGGCAACGTTCAAGACCCTGGGCATCGAGCCTGGGATGTTCACCATCATCGTCGGCCATGCGACCTTCTGCGTGGTGATCGTCTACAACAACGTCATCGCTCGCCTGCGCCGCACCTCCCACAGCCTGATCGAAGCGTCGATGGACCTGGGCGCCGACGGCTGGCAGACCTTCCGCTACATCATCATGCCCAACCTCGGCTCGGCGCTGCTGGCCGGCGGCATGCTGGCGTTTGCGCTGTCGTTCGACGAAATCATCGTCACCACCTTCACCGCCGGGCACGAGCGCACCTTGCCGCTGTGGCTGCTCAACCAGCTCAGTCGCCCACGGGATGTACCGGTGACCAACGTGGTGGCGATGCTGGTGATGATCGTGACGATGTTCCCGATTCTGGGGGCCTATTACCTGACGCGCGGCGGTGAAAGCGTGGCCGGTAGTGGCGGTAAATAACTTTTTTATTGAAGGCACCGCGCTCAAATGTGGGAGGGGGCTTGCTCCCGATGGCGGTACATCAGCCCCCCATGTGTTGACTGACACACTGTTATCGGGGGCAAGCCCCCTCCCACATGTGAACCCGGTTCTTTCAGTGACATAACAATAGTGTTGAGGAGGACTGAACCATGCAAACCAAACTCTTGATCAACGGCCACTTGGTCGAAGGCGAAGGCCCGATCCAAGCCATCTTCAACCCGGCACTCGGCCGCGTGCTGGTGGAAATCAAGGAAGCCAGCGAAGCCCAGGTCGACGCCGCCGTGCGCGCCGCCGATGCGGCCTTTGAAAGCTGGTCGCAGACCGCGCCCAAGGATCGTTCGCTGTTGCTGCTCAAACTGGCGGACGTGATCGAAGCCCATGGCGAAGAGCTGGCCAAGCTGGAATCGGACAACTGCGGCAAGCCTTACAGCGCGGCGCTGAACGACGAGATCCCGGCGATTGCCGACGTGTTTCGTTTCTTCGCCGGCGCCAGCCGCTGCATGAGCGGTTCGGCCGGCGGCGAATACCTGCCCGGCCACACCTCGATGATCCGCCGCGACCCGGTGGGCGTGATCGCCTCCATCGCGCCGTGGAACTACCCGCTGATGATGGTCGCCTGGAAGATCGCCCCGGCCCTCGCTGCGGGTAATACCGTAGTGCTCAAGCCATCGGAACAAACTCCGCTGACCGCGCTGCGCCTGGTCGAGCTCGCCTCGGAGATATTCCCGGCCGGCGTACTCAACCTGGTTTTCGGTCGAGGGCCTACCGTGGGCAACCCCCTGGTGACTCACCCGAAAGTGCGCATGGTGTCGTTGACCGGCTCCATCGCCACCGGCGCGAATATCATCGCCAGCACTGCTGACAACGTGAAGCGCATGCACATGGAACTGGGGGGCAAGGCCCCGGTGATCATCTTCAATGACGCCGATATCGATGCCGCCGTCGAGGGCATTCGCACCTTCGGTTTCTATAACGCTGGCCAGGATTGCACGGCCGCCTGCCGCATTTATGCGCAGGCCGATATCTACGACGCCTTTGTCGAAAAGCTCGGCGCCGCCGTCGCCAGCATCAAGTATGGCTTGCAGGATGACCCCAGCACCGAGCTGGGCCCGCTGATCACCGCACAGCACCGCGACCGTGTCGCCGGGTTTGTCGAACGCGCCATGGCGCAGCCGCATATTCGCCTGGTCACCGGCGGCAAGGCGGTCGAAGGCAACGGTTTCTTCTTTGAGCCGACGGTGTTGGCTGATGCGCAGCAGGATGACGAGATCGTGCGCCGCGAAGTGTTCGGGCCGGTGGTGTCGGTGACCAAGTTCACCGATGAGGCGCAGGTGCTGGGCTGGGCCAATGATTCGGACTACGGTCTGGCGTCATCCGTATGGACGGCCGATGTGGGGCGCGCCCATCGCCTGGCCGCTCGTTTGCAATACGGCTGCACCTGGGTGAACACCCACTTCATGCTCGTCAGCGAAATGCCCCACGGCGGCCAGAAGCTGTCGGGGTATGGCAAAGACATGTCCATGTATGGGTTGGAGGACTACACCACGGTTCGCCATGTGATGTTCAAGCACTGATCCACGCCCAAACGCTTTAACGCTTTAACGCTTTAACGCTTTAACGCTTTAATTGTAGGAGCGAGCTTGCTCGCGAAGAACGCAAGAGCACCGCGGTCAATCAGAATGTCCGCGTTATCGCTGACGTTCTTCGCGAGCAAGCTCGCTCCTACAGTTGAAACACCTACAGCGATAAAACCCAGGTTTCCCCTATGGACATCACCCACCGCGACGTCCTCAACGACGTCGCCATCTCCCTCCCCCGGTTAGAGATGTAAACGATGTCCCCGGTTTATACCGGTTGCTCCCTCCCACCTTTGGATCTTCATAATGGTTGGGTAATGTGTTCACTCACAGCCCGGAAATGTCTTGTTTCATATGCGGCGCCATCACCCCGATATCAATCATTTTTCCTACGTCATAGAACCGCTTAAGCTATCCGGCGTCTGTTTAATGTCCGTTGCGTTTGGTCGAAGGCATGTCCGAACCGTTATTTTTGATCCGTTACGTGCCAGGAACGGCGCTGGATTTGCTCACGACAGGTTGTGTCTATGCACCGCAGGAATTTGCTTAAAGCATCCATGGCCATTGCGGCTTACACCGGATTGTCAGCCAGTGGCCTGCTGGCCGCGCAGGCCTGGGCCGGGAACCGTGCCGCCGACGGCAAGGCCGTGGCGTTCGATTTCGAAACGCTGAAGGCCCAGGCCAAACAGCTCGCCGGGACCGCATATAAAGACACCAAACAGGTGCTGCCGCCGACACTGGCGACCATGACCCCGCAGAATTTCAATGCCATCGGCTACGACGGCAAGCATTCGCTGTGGAAGGAGTTGAACGGCCAATTGGACGTGCAGTTCTTCCACGTTGGCATGGGCTTCAAGACGCCGGTGCGCATGCACAGTGTCGACCCGAAGACCCGGGAAGCCCGCGAAGTGCATTTCCGCCCTTCGCTGTTCAACTATGAAAAAACCACGGTCGACACTCAGCAACTGACCGGCGACCTGGGCTTCTCTGGCTTCAAGCTGTTCAAGGCACCGGAACTGGATCGCCACGACGTGCTGTCGTTTCTCGGCGCCAGCTACTTCCGCGCGGTGGATTCCACCGGCCAGTACGGCCTTTCCGCACGAGGCCTGGCGATTGATACCTACGCGAAAAAGCACGAGGAGTTCCCCGACTTTACGCAGTTCTGGTTCGAAACCCCGGACAAGGACGCCACGCGTTTCGTGGTCTACGCCCTGCTCGACTCGCCGAGTGCCACCGGCGCCTATCGCTTTGATATCGACTGCCAGGCCAACCAGGTGGTGATGGCCATCGACGCCAATATCAATGCGCGCACCGCCATCGAACAACTGGGTATCGCGCCGATGACCAGTATGTTCAGTTGCGGCACCCACGAACGGCGCATGTGCGACACCATCCACCCGCAAATCCACGACTCGGACCGCCTGGCGATGTGGCGTGGCAATGGCGAGTGGATTTGCCGCCCATTGAACAACCCGGCCAAGCTGCAATTCAACGCCTTCGCCGACACCGACCCGAAAGGTTTCGGCCTGGTGCAGACCGACCATGAGTTCGCCAGCTACCAGGACACCGTGGACTGGTACAGCAAGCGCCCAAGCCTGTGGGTCGAACCCACCACCGCCTGGGGCGAAGGCTCGATCGACCTGCTGGAAATCCCGACCACCGGCGAAACCCTCGACAATATCGTGGCCTTCTGGACGCCGAAAAAACCCGTGGCGGCCGGCGATTCGCTCAATTATGGCTACAAACTCTACTGGAGCGCCCTGCCGCCGGTGAGCACGCCGCTGGCGCAAGTCGATGCGACTCGTTCCGGCATGGGCGGTTTCACCGAAGGGTGGGCACCGGGCGAGCATTACCCGCCAGTTTGGGCACGCCGTTTCGCCGTGGACTTCAAGGGCGGCGGCCTGGATCGCCTGCCACCCGGCACCGGTATCGAGCCCGTGGTCACCTGTTCCCATGGAGAAGTGAAAGACTTCAGCGTGCTGGTGCTCGACAACATCAAGGGCTACCGCATTCTGTTCGACTGGTACCCGACCAGCGACAGCGTGGAGCCGGTGGAACTGCGCTTGTTTATCCGCACCCAGGACCGCACCTTGAGCGAAACCTGGCTGTACCAGTACTTCCCGCCGGCACCGGACCAGCGTAAGTACACATGATGCGTTGACTTGAACATGGGCGTGGGCTTGCTCACCGCAGCAAGCCCGCACCCATGTTCAGCGGCGAATCAGAACCGCGACACGCTCTTCATCGCGCCAATCAGATACCGCATCGCCACCTGATCGCTTTCGGTCAGGGCGCGATACTGCGCCAGTAATTCAGCTTCATCGGAACTCAACCTTTGGGCGCGCAAGTACACCCTGCGGGTCAGAAAAGACACCACCACACCGGCTACACCATAGGACTTGGCCATGGACTGTTTCTCCTGATATCGATCAAAACTCCGTGTGCCCATTACCCGCCTCCCGTGAAGCGCAATGCTTCGGCAGACAAACCGGCTGACTCCCTGGGCCAGGAATCAGACTTACCCTAAGCGTAGAAACAATCTCGTGACGTGTGGGATTTTTTTAGAGTATTCACTTAAATAATTGGGTCAGGAATAAATACCTACAGCCCTATCCCACAGTTGCGGGCAAAAAAAAACCCACCGGGCCAGGGTGGGTTTTGTGAGCGCGGATGGAGGTTCAATCCCTGAGATCAGACTCATGAATCGGCTGGTCGCGATGAGTCGCCCGTTGGTACTGGGCCGGCCAGATTGCCTTGCGCCCACCGAGATCATCGTCGGCATGCAGCGGCCAGTACGGGTCACGCAGCAGTTCACGGGCGAGGAAGATGATATCGGCCTGGCAGGTGCGCAGGATGTGCTCGGCCTGGGCCGGTTCGGTGATCATGCCGACGGTGCCGGTGGCGATGCCCGACTCTTTGCGCACACGCTCGGCGAAGCGTGTCTGGTAGCCCGGCCCCGTGGGGATCTCGGCATTGGCGGCGGTGCCACCGGAGGACACGTCGATCAGGTCCACGCCCAGGTCTTTGAGGCGACGCGCCAGTTCCACGGTTTCATCCGGGTTCCAGCCGTCTTCCACCCAGTCGGTGGCCGAAACCCGCACAAACAACGGCAGCTCCTGGGGCCAGGCTTCGCGCACCGCTTCGGTCACTTGCAGCACCAGGCGGATACGGTTTTCAAAGGACCCGCCGTATTGGTCCTGACGCTGGTTGCTGATGGGCGACAGGAATTGATGTAACAGGTAACCATGCGCTGCGTGGATTTCCACCACCTCGAAACCCGCGGTCAACGCACGTTTGGCGGCGGCGACAAAGTCGCTGATCACTTGCTGGATCTGAGCGTCATCCAGTTGCCGGGGTTGCGTGTGGTTCGGGTCAAAGGCAATCGGCGACGGCCCCACCGGCACCCAGCCGCCGTCTTCCGGCTTGACGCTGCCATGCTTGCCGATCCACGGCCTATGGGTGCTGGCCTTGCGCCCGGCGTGGGCCAGTTGAATGCCGGCCACCGCGCCCTGGGCGGCGATAAAGCGGGTGATGCGTTGCAAGGGTGCGATCTGTTCATCGTTCCACAAGCCCAGGTCTTGGGCGGTGATACGGCCATCGGCGGTGACCGCGGTGGCTTCGGTAAAAATCAGCCCGGCGCCGCCGACGGCACGACTGCCAAGGTGGACGAGGTGCCAGTCATTAGCCAGGCCATCGACACAGGAGTATTGGCACATCGGCGACACGGCAATGCGATTGAGCAGGGTCAATTGGCGCAGGGTATAGGGTTCGAGCAGCTGACTCATGGCGCACCTCTTCTTGGCTTTTGGGCACTTCTGTAGGAGCGAGCTGGCTCGCGAAAGCCTCATAGACACCGCGTTTATCGAGGATCGAGGCGTTACCGTTAACGTTTTTCGCGGGCAAGCCCGCTCCTACACAACAGTGCTTAGAGCCTAGTCGACAACGCTGGATTGCACAGGGTTCAGAAACGAAAACGGGAGCCGATTGCCGGCTCCCGTGGTGAGGCCTCTTACATTTCGACCTGGGTGCCCAGCTCGATCACCCGGTTGACCGGGAGCTTGAAGAAACGCAGGTTGCCGTTGGCGTTCTTCAACATGAACGCGAACAAGCCCTCGCGCCAGCGCGCCATGCCTTTGATCCGCGAGGCGATGACCGTTTCGCGGCTGAGGAAGTACGTGGTGCGCATCGGGCTGAAATCCAGCTCGTCCAGATGGCACAGTTTCAACGCTTCGGGCACGTCCGGCTCATCGGTAAAGCCGAAGTGCAGGATCACGCGGAAGAAACCTTCGCCATAGGCATCCACCTCGAAGCGCCGTGCGGCCGGCACTCGCGGAATATCCTCATAGACCACCGTCAGCAACACCACCTGCTCGTGCAGCACCTGGTTATGCAGCAGGTTGTGCAACAGCGCGTGGGGCACGGCGTCGGGCCGTGCGGTGAGGAACACCGCGGTGCCCTGCACACGATGGGGCGGTTGCACACGGATGCTGCCGATAAAGATCGGCAGTGGCAGGCCGCCTTCGTCGAGGCGATCCATCAGCAGTTCCTTGCCGCGTTTCCACGTGGTCATCAGGATAAACAACACGATCCCCGCCAACACCGGGAACGCACCGCCCTGGACGATTTTCGGCACGTTGGCGGCGAAGAACAGACCGTCCACCAGCAGGAAACCGATCAATACCGGAATCGCCAGCAGCGGTGGCCACTTCCACAGCAACAGCATCACCGCCGACACCAGGATACTGGTGATCAGCATGGTGCCAGTCACCGCGACACCGTAGGCGGAAGCCAGGGCATTGGAGGACTCGAAGCCCAGTACCAGCAGGATCACGCCCACCATCAACGACCAGTTCACAGCACCAATGTAGATCTGGCCTTGCTCGGCGCTGGAGGTGTGCTGGATGTGCATACGAGGGATGTAGCCCAACTGGATCGCCTGGCGAGTCAGGGAGAACGCACCGGAAATCACGGCCTGGGACGCAATCACCGTCGCCAGGGTCGACAGCACCACCAGCGGAATCAACGCCCAGCTCGGCGCCAGCAGGTAGAACGGGTTGCGCGCCGCTTCGGGGTTTTCCAGCAACAACGCGCCCTGGCCGAAATAGTTGAGCACCAGCGCCGGCAGCACGAGGGCGAACCAGGCACGGGCGATGGGCTTGCGCCCGAAGTGGCCCATGTCAGCGTACAGCGCCTCGGCACCGGTCAAGGCCAGCACCACAGCGCCGAGAATCGCCACGCCCATGCCGGGGTGGACGACAAAGAAGCGCACACCCCAGACCGGGTTCAGCGCGTTGAGCACTTCCGGATGCTGGCTGATGCCATGCACCCCCAGGCCGGCCAGCACCAGGAACCACAACACCATGACCGGGCCGAACAGCTTGCCGATACGGTCGGTGCCGTGTTTCTGGATCAGGAACAGGCCCACCAGCACCACCAGCGACAACGGCACGACCCAGCGCTCAAGCCCATCAAAGGCCAGTTCAAGGCCCTCTACCGCCGAGAGTACCGAGATTGCCGGGGTGATCATGCTATCGCCGTAGAACAGCGCGGCACCGATCAGGCCGAGAATCACCAGCACCGACCGCAACTTGGGATACGGCGACGCCGCCCGCCGCGCCAGCGCCGTCAGGGCCATGATGCCGCCCTCGCCCTGGTTGTCGGCGCGCAGGATAAACAGCACGTACTTGATCGACACCACCCAGACCAGCGACCAGAAAATCAACGCCAGAATGCCGAAGACCCCGTCATGATTGACTGAAACCCCATACCCCCCGGCAAACACCTCTTTAAGGGTATAGAGCGGGCTGGTACCAATATCGCCGTACACCACCCCGACCGCCGCCACCAGCATGCCTATCGGCTTGGCGTTTGAATGCTCGGCACCCGCTGCCTGACTACTTGCCTGACCCATCAACCACTCCTGCCCTTTGACCTGAGGTCTTTTATAAACAACGCGCCTAAGCTGACCCTAGCATGCGCTGTTTTACTTCTCGTAACAGACGTTTTATTGACCCAGGGCTTTCCCCGCGAGCAACGGCGCGAAGCATAGCGCAGCACTCGTCGCATTTCCCTGCATAAAGCTGGTCAAGTGCGTTGCCCGTCGCTAGAATTGCGCACTTTTTGATCAGAGGCGCAGCAAGCGCCCGTCCGCAGCCCTGTCATGCCCGACTGGCGGCGTCATTCAATACCGAGGTTAGACATGTCCACCACCATCGCAAAGGCCAACCCCAAGGTTGGCTTTGTTTCCCTGGGTTGCCCGAAGGCCCTGGTTGACTCCGAACGCATCCTGACCCAACTGCGCATGGAAGGTTATGACGTGGTGTCCACTTACCAGGACGCGGACGTGGTGGTGGTCAATACCTGCGGCTTCATCGACTCGGCCAAGGCAGAGTCGCTGGAAGTGATCGGCGAAGCCATCAAGGAAAACGGCAAGGTCATCGTGACCGGCTGCATGGGTGTGGAAGAAGGCAATATCCGCAATGTGCACCCGAGCGTGTTGGCGGTGACCGGCCCGCAGCAGTACGAACAGGTGGTCAACGCCGTGCACGACGTCGTGCCACCGCGCCAGGACCACAACCCGCTGATCGACCTGGTGCCGCCGCAAGGCATCAAGCTGACCCCGCGTCACTACGCGTACCTGAAGATTTCCGAAGGCTGCAACCACAGCTGCAGCTTCTGCATCATCCCGTCGATGCGCGGCAAGCTGGTCAGCCGTCCCGTGGGTGATGTATTGGACGAAGCCCAGCGCCTGGTCAAATCCGGCGTAAAAGAGCTGCTGGTGATCTCCCAGGACACCAGCGCCTATGGCGTCGACGTGAAGTACCGCACCGGCTTCTGGAACGGCGCGCCGGTGAAAACCCGCATGACCGAACTGTGCGAAGCCTTGAGCAGCCTGGGTGTGTGGGTGCGCCTGCACTACGTTTACCCGTACCCGCACGTGGACGAGTTGATCCCGCTGATGGCCGCCGGCAAGATCCTGCCGTACCTGGACATCCCGTTCCAGCACGCCAGCCCGAAAGTGCTCAAGGCCATGAAACGCCCGGCCTTCGAGGACAAGACCCTGGCGCGCATCAAGAACTGGCGCGAAATCTGCCCGGACCTGATCATCCGTTCGACCTTTATCGTGGGCTTCCCTGGCGAAACCGAAGAAGACTTCCAATACCTGCTCGACTGGCTGACCGAAGCCCAGCTGGACCGCGTCGGCTGCTTCCAGTACTCGCCGGTGGAAGGTGCCCCGGCCAACCTGCTGGACCTGGCCGTGGTGCCGGATGACGTCAAGCAGGACCGTTGGGAGCGCTTCATGGCGCATCAGCAAGCGATCAGCTCGGCGCGCCTGCAACTGCGCATCGGCAAGGAAATCGAAGTGCTGATCGACGAAGTCGATGAACAAGGCGCGGTTGGCCGTTGCTTCTTCGATGCACCGGAAATCGACGGCAACGTGTTTATCGACGATGCCACGGGCTTGAAGCCAGGTGACAAGGTCTGGTGCACCGTGACCGACGCCGACGAATACGACCTGTGGGCTGAAAAACGCGACTGATCGCTTCCGCCTGTAAATAAAGTGCAAAAGCCCTGCCTCTGGACAAGATGCGGGGCTTTTTTAGGTCTATCGTTTTGCCCATCGACGCCAATTTCGGCAAGGGGCAGCGGGCATGCGTCAGCATTCGGTTATCCATACACCCAGAACCAGCGACTACGCGCAGTTGGCAAGGATCTGGGAGGCCTCGGTGCGGGCCACCCATGATTTCCTGCCGGACAGTTATATCGAGCTGCTGAAAAACCTGGTGCTGACCCGCTACCTGGACTCGGTGATGCTGATCTGCACCAAGGACTCGCGCCAGCGCATTACCGGGTTTGCCGGGGTGGCCGCAGGCAAGGTCGAGATGTTGTTTATCGACCCGCAATACCGTGGCCAGGGGCTGGGCCGGCAATTGCTGCGGTACGCGATCGAATGCATGAATGCCGATGAGCTGGACGTCAACGAACAGAACCCCCAGGCCCTGGGCTTTTACTTCAAACAAGGCTTCGAGGTGATCGGACGCACAGAGCATGATGGCCTGGGGCAGCCTTATCCGTTGCTGCATTTGCGTTTGCGCCAGGCGCCGCAGCAGGCGCGCCAGGGTTAAATGAAATGGAGCCGGGATTAACCGGCTCCAGGCAGGTACAATAGCCGCCCCCTTTTGCTAAGGCCCTTGTCATGACTGACCCCATACGCCTCTCCAAACGCCTTATCGAACTGGTCGGTTGCTCCCGTCGGGAGGCTGAGCTGTTTATCGAAGGCGGCTGGGTCTCGGTGGACGGTGAAGTGATCGACGAGCCGCAGTTCAAGGTCACGACTCAAAAGGTCGAATTGGACCCCGACGCCAAGGCCACCGCGCCGGAGCCGGTGACTATCCTGCTGCACGCGCCGGTTGGCGTGGATGCCGAGACGGCCATGGCCTCGATCAGCGCCGAAACGCTGTCCGAAGAGCACCGCTTCAGCAAGCGCCCGCTCAAGGGGCATTTCCTGCGCCTGACCGCCAGCGCCGACTTGCAAGCCAAGGCCAGCGGCCTGCTGGTGTTCACCCAGGACTGGAAGATACTGCGCAAGTTGACCGCCGATGCCGCCAAGATCGAGCAGGAATACGTGGTCGAGGTCGAGGGCGACATGGTTGCCCATGGCCTGAACCGCCTCAACCATGGCCTGACCTACAAAGGCAAAGAGCTGCCGGCGGTGAAAGCCAGCTGGCAGAACGAAAACCGCCTGCGCTTTGCGATGAAAAACCCGCAACCGGGCGTGATCGCCCTGTTCTGCGAAGCGGTTGGCTTGAAGGTCATCGCCATCCGCCGTATCCGCATCGGCGGCGTGTCCATCGGCAAGGTGCCGGTAGGTCAATGGCGTTATCTGTCCGGCAAAGAGAAGTTCTAAGCCATTCCCCCTTTCCAGGCGCCGCCCCACCCGGCGGCGCCCACTGTTGAAAACCAGGATTGCCCACCATGATTCACAATGACGTACTGCGCAGCGTGCGCTACATGCTCGACATCAGCGACAACAAGATGGTCGAGATCATCAAGCTCGGCGGCATGGACGTGACCAAGGAAGACCTGCTGACTTACCTCAAGAAAGACGAGGAAGAGGGCTTCGTGTTCTGCCCGGATGAGGTCATGGCGCATTTCCTCGATGGCCTGGTGATTTTCAAGCGTGGCAAGGACGAAAGCCGTCCGCCACAGCCGATCGAAACCCCGGTGACCAACAACATCATCCTCAAGAAACTGCGCGTGGCCTTCGAACTGAAGGAAGACGACATGCATGCCATCCTCAAGGCCGCCGAGTTCCCGGTGTCCAAGCCGGAGCTGAGCGCGCTGTTCCGCAAGGCCGGCCACACCAACTACCGTCCGTGCGGCGACCAGTTGCTGCGTAACTTCCTCAAGGGCCTGACGCTGCGGGTTCGCGCGTAAACCATGAGTTACCACGTCTCGCCCGTCGGCTTCGTGCGCTCCTGTTTCAAGGAGAAGTTCGCCATTCCGCGCCAGCCGCAACTGGCGCCTGCCGCACGGGGCGTGCTGGAACTGGTCGCGCCGTTCGACCAGGGCGAGGCGGTGCAGGGCCTGGAGCAGGTCAGCCATGTTTGGCTGTTGTTTCTGTTCCACCAGGCCCTGGAAGACAAGCCACGCTTGAAAGTGCGCCCGCCGCGCCTGGGCGGCAACACGTCCATGGGCGTATTTGCCACCCGCGCCACCCATCGGCCCAATGGGATTGGCCAGTCGGTGGTGAAGCTGGACAAGGTCGAGCCGGGGCGACTATGGATTTCCGGGATTGATTTGCTCGATGGCACACCGGTGCTGGATATCAAGCCGTATGTGCCCTACGCCGACATCATCGACACGGCCACCAACAGCATCGCCAGTGGTGCGCCGCAACTGATTCCGGTGCAATGGCTGAAGACGGCGCTGCAACAGGCACAAGGCCACGCCCAGCGCCTTGGGGAGCCGTTGGTGGAGTTGATCGATCAGTGCCTGGCGCAGGATCCACGGCCGGCGTACCAGACACCTGGGCCTGAGCGCGAATATGGAGCGCAGTTCTGGGATGTGGATGTGCGCTGGCACTATCCCGAGGCTGGGATGATTTGTGTGCTGGAAGTGGTGCCGGCTGGATAAACCGGAAACCCAATGTGGGAGGGGGCTTGCCCCCGATGGCAGTGGGTCTGTCGACATGTAAGTTGACTGAATCACCGTCATCGGGGGCAAGCCCCCTCCCACATTCAGATCTTCTGTGTTGCCCAGTCAGCACATGGCCTGACTGCTTTACTTCTCGACGAACGCGCGCTCGATCAGGTAATCACCCGGCTCACGCATGCGCGGCGAAACTTTCAGGCCGAAGCTGTTCAGCACTTCGCTGGTCTCGTCCAACATGCTTGGGCTGCCGCACAGCATGGCGCGGTCGTCCTCGGGGTTGATCGGTGGCAGGCCGATGTCACGGAACAGCTTGCCACTGCGCATCAGGTCGGTCAGGCGGCCTTCGTTCTCGAACGGCTCACGGGTCACGGTCGGGTAGTAGATCAACTTTTCACGCAGGGCTTCGCCGAAGAATTCGTTCTGCGGCAGGTGCTCGGTGATGAATTCGCGGTAGGCAACTTCGTTGACGTAACGCACGCCGTGGCACAGGATCACTTTTTCGAAACGCTCGTAGGTTTCCGGATCCTGGATCACGCTCATAAACGGCGCCAGGCCAGTACCGGTGCTGAGCAGGTACAGGTGTTTGCCCGGCTTCAGATCGTCAAGCACCAGGGTGCCTGTCGGTTTCTTGCTGATGATGATCTCGTCGCCTTCCTTCAAATGCTGCAATTGGGAAGTCAGCGGGCCATCCGGCACCTTGATGCTGAAGAATTCCAGATGCTCTTCCCAGTTCGGGCTGGCAATGGAATATGCGCGCATGAGCGGGCGGCCGTTGGGCTGTTGCAGGCCGATCATCACGAACTGACCGTTCTCGAAGCGCAGGCCCGGATCGCGGGTGCACTTGAAGCTGAACAGAGTGTCGTTCCAGTGATGAACACTGAGGACACGCTCGTGGTTCATGTTGCTCATGTACGGGGGACTCCTGGAAATGGGTCTGCGCCAAATGATAGGTGCGCAATTGCACAGCATTCTAATGGCGGCGACAATATCTGTTAACTGGATTATTAAGATAAGGGTTATCGGTTATATCGATATGCGATTTACTCTCCGTCAACTGCAAGTCTTCGTCGCCGTCGCCCAGCAGGAAAGCGTGTCCCGCGCTGCTGGTCTCCTGGCCTTATCTCAATCCGCCGCCAGCACTTCGATTACCGAGCTGGAGCGTCAATCCAGCTGCCAATTGTTCGACCGCGCCGGTAAACGCCTGAGCCTCAACGCCCTCGGGCACCAGCTGTTACCCCAGGCGGTGGCCCTGTTGGACCAGGCCAAGGAAATCGAGGACCTGCTCAACGGCAAGTCCGGTTTCGGCTCCCTGGCGGTCGGCGCAACCCTGACCATCGGCAATTACCTGGCCACCCTGCTGATCGGCAGCTTTATGCAGCAGCACCCCGAAAGCCAGGTGAAGCTGCATGTACAGAACACAGCCAATATCGTGCACCAGGTGGCCCACTATGAAATTGACCTGGGTCTAATCGAAGGCGATTGCAGCCACCCGGATATCGAGGTGCAAACCTGGGTAGAGGATGAACTGGTGGTGTTTTGCGCGCCGCAGCACCACCTGGCCAAGCGCGGCATAGCGACCATGGAAGCGTTGACCCATGAAGCCTGGATCCTGCGGGAGCAAGGCTCAGGTACACGACTGACCTTCGACCAGGCCATGCGCCATCACCGCAGCGCGCTGAATATCCGCCTGGAGCTGGAACACACCGAGGCGATCAAGCGTGCAGTGGAGTCCGGGCTGGGGATTGGCTGTATTTCCCGATTGGCGCTGCGTGATGCCTTCCGCCGGGGCAGCCTGGTGCCCGTGGAAACCCCGGACCTGGACCTGGCCCGGCAGTTCTACTTCATCTGGCATAAACAGAAGTACCAGACCTCGGCCATGCGCGAGTTTCTCGAACTGTGCCGCGCCTTTACCGCCGGGGTACAGCGCAGCGACGAGATCGTGCTGCCGAGCATTGCCTGAGCCTTAGATCAGGATCACGGCCCACACCAGAGTGATCATGGTCAGGGCCACGAATTGCGCGGCGCTGCCCATGTCCTTGGCGTTTTTCGACAGGGGATGACGGTCCAGGGAAATGCGGTCGATCGCCGCCTCTACCGCCGAATTGAGCAATTCAACGATCAAGGCCAGCAGGCATACCGCAATCAGCAACGCACGCTCGACGCGGCTGACGTGCAGGAAGAAGCTCAGTGGGATCAGGATGACGTTCAACAACACCAACTGACGGAAAGCCGCCTCGCCGGTGAAAGCTGCGCGCAGGCCATCCAGGGAGTAGCCCCCTGCATTGAAGATACGTTTGATACCGGTTTGACCCTTGAAAGGCGACATAGATGTAGGCAACTGAACCAAAGGAGTGGGGAAACTAGATCAAGCAAAGTCAAAAAAGCGTGAAGCAATGACCGCTTAATGCTGCGAAATTGACTCAAGTTGTTGCAAGAGCAGTGCTGCCTGGGTACGCGTACGCACGCCCAGCTTGCGAAAGATGGCTGTCACGTGGGCCTTGATGGTCGCTTCCGACACGCTCAACTCGTAGGCGATCTGCTTGTTCAAGAGGCCTTCGCAGACCATGGTCAACACCCGGAACTGCTGGGGTGTCAGGCTGGCCAAGCCATCACGGGCGGCCTTGGCCTCGTCGGACACGTTGATTTCTTCAAACGCTTGCGGCGGCCAGGACACATCGCCCTCCAACACCGCGCGCACGGCACGCTGGATCGCTTCCATGGAACTGGACTTGGGAATGAAACCACTGGCGCCAAACTCCTTGGAGCGCACCACCACGTCGGCCTCTTCCTGGGCCGAGACCATCACCACCGGAATCTGCGGGTATTGCCCGCGCAGCAGCACCAACCCAGAGAAACCATAGGCGCCGGGCATGTTCAGGTCGAGCAGCACCAGGTCCCAGTCGGATTTTTCGGTGAGGCGGGTTTCCAGCTCGGCAATGCTGGCCACTTCGACCAGGCGGACATCGGGGCCCAGGCCCAGGGTTACCGCCTGATGCAATGCACTGCGAAACAGCGGGTGGTCATCGGCTATCAGGATTTCGTATGTGGCCATTGATTAAATGATCCTGTTTTTTATGGCAGCCCTGATGGGTTCAGGGTTCGCCAGTACACAAGGCGACGGCCAGGCAGCCATCGCCACAGGGCAGGCTCAACGTCAAAAACACCTGGAACGACGTTGAAAACTCACGGTTGCGCCCTGATCGGCGCCCAGCATGCCCAGCGCAGCCTGGGGGGTCAAGCACTACGCCCGTGGCATTTTAGCGAGTTGTGGGGCTGCAGTGCCATCATGCAAACGTCGTCTGGTTATACCGCCGGGATATAGGGTGCAAGACGAGTATGGACGATGTCTGCCAAGTCCAGCGGTAACTGGAACTTGGCGGCCAGGTAATGGGTGCTGAACACGTCGAGATAAGCATCCAGCACTTCGCTCGCGGCCTGGTCGGCGGCCAGCTCCAGGCACAGCGCGGCCACTTCGGCGGTGCAGAAGTGATCATCCCGCTTGGAACGCCGCAGTTTATAGCGCGACAGTTGCTCCGGGGCCAGGCTCAGGACAGGCAGATGCTCCAGATAGGGGCTTTTGCGAAACATCTTGCGCGCTTCGCTCCAAGTGCCGTCCAGCAGGATAAACAGCGGGCGCTTGCCCTCCCCTACGACGACTTCGCTGACCACTCGCTCAGGTGCGACAAATTCGCCAGGGAATACGATATACGGCTGCCATTGCGGATCTGCGAGCAAGATGAGCAGTTCAGGATCGACCTCGGTGCGCGACCAGGCAAATGCACGGGTGTCGTCGATGACATCAGCGATCAGCCAGCCGGTGTTGCTCGGTTTCATCGGTTCGACGTCGTGCATCAACAGGCACATCGCAGACCGGGCCTCGACCCGAGGCCGCCAGGCACACAGGCAGTATTGCGGGATCACCCGGCAGCCGGGGCAGCGCTCGGCGCGGGAGCCACGGTTGACAAAAGGCCTGACGGCCCGCGCCAGGCGTTGGGTGCGCAGGCGGGAGACGGCATGGCTCATTGGATGCGCCGCACGGAAGAGGAAATCGACACTGGGGGAACTCGAGAAGGGCTTAAGTGGCCGCAGTTTACCAGAGCCCGTCGTACTTCCCATCGATACGCCTGGCTGTCATGGCAAGGGGTCCACTATAATTGCGCGCCACTGAACGCATAGCGCAGTGGCTGGTCTATGCACCAGTAACCGAATCAGGAGAGTTTCATGCTGCGTTCCATGCTGCGTCTTGTTGCCCCATCCGTCGCGCTCGCGTTGGTCCTGCCTGTGGGCGCCCAGGCAGCCTCGTTGCTGGAGGCGCAAATGAACAAGAAGCTGCAAAGCGTCGCGGCCGAAAGCAACAAGGAGCTGCCCCGGGAAATTGACGAAAAAACCCTGGAAGTGGCCTACACCGTCGAGGGAATGCAACTGATCGACCACCTCAGCGTGCTGCCTGATCGCGCCGAACAGATGCGCGCCAACCCCAAGGCAGTGTATTTCCAGCTGGGTCAGAGCGTATGCCTGAACAAGGGCTACCGCGAGCTGATGGCCAAGGGCGCGGTGATGCGCTACGAAATCACCGAGAACAAGACCAACCGTCCTGTGGCATCAGTGAAGTTCGTGGAAGCAGATTGCCCGGCACCGGCTGCGGCGAAAAAGAAAAAGTAATGTGGCTTGGCCCTCGCGCGCGGCTGTCCAGCGGCGCGCCGATTTCCCCGATTCCGTTTCCAGCTGCAGTCAAACTACCGTGATGAGCGACCAATAAGCGGTTGCCAGCCAAGGGTTTTTCGGCCCATGATCAAGTCATCCCAGCAGCCCTTCTACAGCGGTCTTCACGCCGTCCTGTAACATTTTCAGGGCAAAAGAGGGTTGCCCTCCTGCAACTTGCAGTGCAAAGGTTTTTACATCACAAGGAACATACAGAGCCCGCTTTGCCGCTTGGCGAACATTGTTCATTGCCTTGGGCATGCAGCGACACATGCAGTGTCGTGGCGACGGACGAATATCTCGTCGTTGACCTGGCCTCTGTGAAGAAGGAGACGTTGAATGCCTTACGAACCGAATGACCGCCTGCTTCAGCATTTTGAAGCAAACGGAGCTGACCTTACACAGCAGGTCGACGCTCAACTCCAGCTGATTGCGCCTGACAGCCCTAACATCCCCCTTTATCGCGACATGATCCTGACCGTTCTGCGCATGGCCCAGGACGACAGTAGCCGGTGGAACGCCAAGATCACCTTGCAGGCGATCCGCGAGCTGGACCACGCTTTCCGTGTACTGGAGCAGTTCAAGGGCCGGCGCAAGGTCACGGTGTTCGGCTCGGCACGCACGCCTGTCGAGAGCCCGTTGTATGCCCTGGCCCGTGAAGTCGGTGCCGCGCTGGCCCGATCAGACTTGATGGTGATCACCGGTGGCGGCGGCGGCATCATGGCGGCGGCTCACGAAGGCGCAGGCCTGGAACATAGCCTTGGGTTCAACATCACCCTGCCATTTGAACAGCACGCCAACCCGACCATCGATGGTACCGAGAACCTGCTGTCCTTCCACTTTTTCTTCACCCGTAAACTGTTCTTCGTCAAGGAAGCCGACGCGTTGGTGCTGTGCCCAGGCGGTTTCGGCACGCTGGATGAAGCGCTGGAAGTGCTGACGTTGATCCAGACCGGTAAAAGCCCACTGGTACCCGTGGTACTGCTGGACGCACCTGGAGGCGGTTTCTGGCAGGGCGCCCTGGACTTTATCCGCAATCAACTGGAAGCCAATCGCTATATCCTCCCCACTGACCTCAAGCTGATACGCCTGGTGTACAGCGCTGAAGAGGCCGTCGAAGAGATCAATCAGTTCTATGCCAACTTCCATTCCACGCGTTGGTTGAAGCGTGAATTCGTGGTGCGCATGAATCACCCGCTCAGCGAGCGTGCGCTGGCTCATTTGCAGAACGAGTTCGCCAGCCTACGGTTGAGTGGAGAGTTCCAGCAGCTTGCCTATACCGGCGAGGAGCATGATGAACCGAGGTTCAGCCATTTGACGCGACTGGTGTTCAACTTCAACGGACGCGATCAGGGCCGGTTGCGGGAGTTGGTGGACTACATCAACTTGCCAGAGAACTGGGCGCAGTCCCAGGGGAAGACGCAACAGCGAGTAGCGCCGCAGCCGGCGTGAAATCCAGAAACGCGACGCAGAATCCAGAAACGCAAAAAGGCCCGGCTATTTTCATAGCGGGCCTTTTTTTGGGGCAGTTTTTGGTGGTTCAGGTTTAGATTGAGGGTGAGGCTATTGGGGCTGCTTCGCAGCCCAACGCGGGGCAAGCCCGCTCGCCACACAACGCGCCTGTTCAACACACAGCAAGGTGCTCAGTCGTCCATGTCTCGGCCACTGAGTAAGCGGCTGATCATTTCCATCGAAAAACCGCGATAACTCAAGAAGCGCCCCTGCTTCGCGCGTTCCCTGGCATCAATTGGAAGGTGACCGGCAAACTTGCGGCGCCAGGTGTCCTCCAGTTGCGACTGCCAACTGATACCGCACTCACGTAGGGCAATGTCTATATCGGCGCGCTGCAAACCGCGTTGGCTCAGCTCTTCGCGAATCCGCGCGGGGCCGTAGCCGGAACGGGCTCGGTAGGAGACAAAGCTTTCGAGGTAGCGGGACTCCGACAGCAGCCCTTCTTCCGTCAAACGGTCAAGGGCGGTCTCGATCATCTCAGGCTCCGCGCCGCGCTGACGCAGTTTACGCGTCAGCTCGACTCGACCATGCTCGCGGCGAGCAAGCAGGTCCATTGCGGTGCGCCGAACGGCGACAAGTGTATCCAGTACAACAGTCATCGTTTGCTTCAGATGTCAGTGTCGACTTCTTCTACTTCTTCAACCGGCTCGCGATTGGCGGCCGCTTTCACGTCTGGCGTAGGGGTCAGCAGCTTGTCGCGAATCTGCTTCTCAAGGGTCGCCGCGATATCCGGGTTGTCTTGCAGGAACTTGGCCGAGTTGGCCTTGCCCTGGCCGATTTTGCTGCCGTTGTAGGCATACCAGGCACCGGACTTCTCGACAAAGCCGTGCAGCACGCCCAGGTCGATCATCTCGCCGTTCAGGTAGATACCCTTGCCGTAGAGAATCTGGAACTCGGCCTGACGGAATGGCGGGGCCACTTTATTCTTCACGACCTTGACGCGGGTTTCGCTACCGACAACCTCGTCACCTTCCTTCACCGCGCCCGTACGACGGATATCCAGACGAACCGAAGCGTAGAACTTCAGCGCGTTACCACCGGTGGTGGTTTCCGGGCTGCCGAACATGACGCCGATCTTCATCCGGATCTGGTTGATGAAGATCACCAGGCAGTTGGCATTCTTGATGTTACCGGTGATTTTACGCAGCGCCTGGGACATGAGGCGGGCTTGCAGGCCCACGTGCATATCACCCATTTCGCCTTCAATTTCAGCCTTCGGTACCAGGGCAGCCACGGAGTCGACCACGATCACGTCGATGGCGTTGGAGCGCACCAGCATGTCGGTGATTTCGAGGGCTTGCTCACCGGTGTCCGGTTGGGAAACCAGCAGGTCGTCAACGTTGACGCCCAGCTTGCCGGCATATTCAGGGTCAAGGGCGTGCTCGGCGTCGACGAACGCGCAAGTGGCGCCCATTTTTTGCGCCTGGGCAATCACCGACAAGGTCAGGGTGGTTTTACCGGAAGATTCAGGACCGTAGATTTCAACGATACGGCCTTTTGGCAGGCCGCCAATGCCGAGCGCGATGTCCAGACCCAGAGAGCCAGTAGAGATAGCCGGGATCGCCTGACGGTCATGATCGCCCATACGCATTACGGCACCCTTGCCGAATTGACGTTCGATCTGACCCAGGGCCGCAGCCAAGGCTTTCTTCTTGTTGTCGTCCATTAAAGTCCTCACGTAATCAATAAGGCCTGGCGGCCAACACCTGTATAAGTAGACAGTATTGTTCCACAAAGATCAGAGATCGCCTACCCCTGATTTTCTATTTCTGCTGCAGCTCGTCGCAACAAGCCCTCCAGCGCGGCCTTTACCGTTTGTCGGCGGACCTCGTCGCGGTTACCCGGGAAGTGCGCAAGCTCAGCGGTGACCTCGTCCCCGACGCCGAAGGCCAGCCACACCGTGCCCACCGGTTTTTCCGGCGAACCGCCATCGGGCCCCGCCACGCCACTGACCGCCACGGCAAAACGCGCCAGGCTTTTTTCCTGGGCGCCGCGGACCATCGCCTCCACCACTTCTTGGCTGACCGCGCCGACTTTGGCGAACAGCGCCTCAGGCACGTTCAACTGGCGGGTCTTTTGCCGGTTGGAATAGGTGACATAGCCGGCCTCGAACCACGCCGAACTCCCTGGAATCCGCGTAATAGCCTCGGCAATACCGCCACCGGTACAGGATTCAGCCGTGGTGACGTGGGCATTGAGCACCTGTAAACGGCGACCCAGTTCAGCGGCAAGTTGGGTGATTTCTTTCACGGTCGTCTCCTGGAGTGGGCGGGCGTTTGCCTACCCTACAGGAGCCTATCGACCATGCAAGTTGCAGCATGTATCCAGAGACTAACGCGCAACGGCACGCACATAGGCCTGGCAGGCACGCAAGGCGATCACGGCGTTATCACCGTCGTCGGTGATGGCGATAATTCGCTGAGCATGCGCCGGGTCAAGTCGGGCTCGCGGGGCTGCATGAACCACGCCGCCGGAGGCGGGGGTGGCGGGCATTGTACTGCCTCTGGCGGGGTCGCTGGCGTCGAGAAGGACTGACAACCGCACATCAGCAGTGGCCAGGCGGTCGCGCAGAGCTGCTTGAGTACGTTGGGCATCGCTTAACTCCCGAGCGTGTTGTTGATCGCTGGCGCTGAGCTGTTGTTCCAACGCCTGCCGTTTATCGTTCTCCGCCTGTTGTTGACGCAAAGCCACTAGATGCTGCTGGCTCAACGCCCGCGCCTGGGCAGACGCCTCGCGCTCAAGCTGCGCACCATAGCGCCAGGCCTGCACCTGCCAAGTCAGCGCGATCAACAGGCAAGCGCCGATCAGCCGGCAAACCGTCAGGTAACGCATAAGACCGCCTTCGCCCGCGCCCATAACTGCAAGCGGTTTTCCAGCCCATTGAGCCCACCGTTTATGCGCCGGGTGATAGCGGTGAACTGGTCCTTGTCGGACAGCTCATTCAGGCCGTTGCTCTGCCAGAACCAGGCGGCCGACTCGACAGCCCATTGCGGTTGCTCCAGCAGTTGCGGTTGACGCAACAAACGATCATCGCCAAACAAGGCCTGGCTACAGGCCAGGTAATTGCGCCGGCCGGTAATTTGGATCAGCCCCCTGCCCCGGTACAGCTGACCATCGCCATCCGCTTCGGGGCTATTGCCCAGGCGTACGGCCAGGCCGCCGGTATCGTATTTGCTCAGGTATTGATCGCTGCCCAGTTCACGGACGTAACGCAGCTCGCCGGATTCGTGGCCGATCTGAGCGAGGAAGGCGGCGATGCGCTTCGCACGGTCAATCTCGAAGCGAACGAAAGCCGCATTCAAGGGCGTTAAAAAAACGCCCGCTCTCAGGCGGGCATCCGGCATAACGCCAAGCAGCTGGGGGAGTGTTATCACCATTGGTTTTACTCTCGAAAAGTCTCTATATCGACAACCCACCCGCCGTGATCGAACTGCGGTATCCCGTCGCCGGATCGCCGACATGCACCACCTGCTTTATCGACCATCGTCCCTGCATATAAGACGGCCAGCTCTCATCCAGCACCAACAGCCCTTCCGCGGCCAACAATGGATTGCCCGGGCAATCGATCACCAACTTCAAATTTTCACGCCCCACACGGCGTAGTTCGCCTTCAGCAACGGCGCGGGCTTCGGCTTCGTTCTGGTAGCGTTGGCGCAAGGTTTTGAACGGAGCATTCCCCACCTGAACCACACGCTGCCTGCCGGCGGCGGCATCCCACCAACTGGCGCGGCAACCTTCGTATTTCGAGCGTGATTTTTCGTCGAGTTTGGCGGTGATAAAGCTCTGTTCACCGGGGCGGTTATCCTCAGTCACCGACAGCTTCACTTCCGGTAGTAACTGGCCGGAGAGCGACTTGGCTCGGCCGGCTTCGGCCAACACATAGAGTTCGTTAAACGGTTTGGTGACCGCACTATAGAGGCGGGCAAGGCGCGAAATGAACGCCATGTCACTTTCGTTGGACTGGTCGATGTGCGCGATCGCAATCCCCTCCAGCGCGGGCGCAACTCGCGGTGAATAGCCGTGACGACTGACCAGTTGGCGAAACAGCGCGCCAAGGGTTGTCGGGCCATAACTGGCGGATCGACGCTGACGGTAACCCGTTGCATCGACCACGCTGAAGGGCGCTGCCGTGGCCACGATCATCAAGCGCATTGGAAACAGCACCGGGGTGCGTTGGGTGACAACAAACTCGCCCTTCTCCACCAACCCCGATTCCAGGTAACCGACACGCAAGCCGATCTTGCCGTTCAGAGTGGGCAGGCCGTCCAAGCCCTCGATATTGAGGGTCAGCTCCAGCCGGTCAGTCTCAATGCCCGCCGCGTCGGTGTGGCTCCAGCGCATCAAGCGCTGATTGAGCAGCGCCGCATTGGCGCCATAAAACTCCACGATAGGCGTAAATCCCTGTGCCATGCAGCCTCCTTAATCCCAGGCCAAAACGGGGCGCACCGCCACCGGCCGCGCGCGCATTTCAGGCACGATCACCCACACGCCGGCCGGTAACACCGGGCCATATTCGGCAAGCTCGGGGTTCAGGCGCCAAAGGGTTTCTTCCGCCGCGTCATCGCAACGACCCAATTCCCGATAAAGCAACAGGTTGACCGAATCACCGGCGATACTTCGCACTCTACGCATTGACGAATTCCTCCAATTCCAGCGTCCAGGCCATGACCATGGCGGTGCCGTCATCGATCACATTGCTCTGCGTTTCCACGATCGAATTGATCCGCCACAAGCCCCAGTTACGGCCGATGCCATCAACCAGGGGCAACGGCGCCCGCGCATTTTGCAGCGCGCGCAATTCGTCCAGGCGCTGCATGCCTACGCCGTACATGGCCGTGCCGCTGAATGTGAGTTTTTCCAGTTTCTGACCGCTCTGTCGCGACTGCGACTTGCTGGCAATAATAGCCAGGTCACTCCAGCCGCCGTCGCTGTTACGGACCAACGAGGAATAGGCAAATCCTCGAGACAAACCGAAAATAAAGTCGCCGAGCACCATTTGTTGTCGCATCAATCACCTCCAGGAGAATCGGCCAGTGCTGCATTGCGTCGGATGCCGAGGGCGTCGCTGAACATCGGCAGACACTGAAACTGCAGCGCCTGGATCACCTGGTTGACGACCTGCTGGGCATCGGCGGGGTTGACGCCGGTGATCTGGATACTCGGGGCGAGGGTCACTTGCACGTTGTCCGTGCGCGCACTGCTGAGTTCCTTACTCACCGCACCGGGTGTTGGCAGGCGATCACTTGACCCGAACAATTTGCCTCCGATCCAAGCGCCTGCCTCGCTGCCCAGCAGGCCGCCGATTGCGCCGCCGACAGCGGTGCCAACGCCGGGGAAAACCATCGTGCCAATGGCCGCACCTGCGGAGGCGCCGGCCCAGGCGCCACCGGCGGTGCTCAGGCCTGAGCCGATGGCATGTGCATCGCCGTTGCGTACACCTTGGATCACGTCCAGGGAGGCTTCGGCGACCCTAAATGGCCCAAGCCGCCGGATGCCGAGGGATTCGAATTTGCCAAGGGCATCGGTCAAGGCCCCCGAGGGCAGGTTGGCCGCGGACGCTGGCGGGTTAGCCATGGCAAAAGCTGGATAGTTTTGTGAGGGCGCTCCCGAATGAAAACCCATTGGCGAGCCGCCCAAAGCCTGGCCGGGTTGCTCGAACAGGCGACGTAATCTTGTATTACGCCCGCTGATGTTTTTGCGCCCTTTGAACACCTTGCCAAGGGAACCTGCGACAAAATCAATGGCTTTTTCGGCGAGCTTGCTTTTGAACGCGTCCCACAATTCGTCTCCAGACTCCTTGATCGCGCTCATCACAGGACCATCGGCGGGCTCCTTCGCCTTCTCTTCCGGCGCGCTCGCGGTGACGTCGGCCTGCTTGGGCGCCAGGGAATTTCCATTGATGAACAATGTGCTGTTGAGCGCCTCCAACGCCTCACGCAGCCGCACCTGCTCCTGGGTCAATGCGTTGATATCCACACTGAGTGTGACCAACGCAGAGCGCAGCTCCAACGGCGGCTGCGCTGCGGCATCCAGGCTCACGGGTGCCACAGCGCTTGTGGAAAACGGTGCAAGCACATTGCCTAGATCCGCGTCGCCGATCATCCAGCGGTAGTCTTCCTGGGCGAGCTTGATCCCATATTTAGTCTCTTGCATTCCGCTCTACTCCTGTTTAACGCCAAGGCGAGTGATCGCAATGTCGTAGCGGCGCAATGCTTTGGCGGCGTCCCACTCCAGGATCTCCGCTTCATTGACCGAGTACACCAGCGGCACCACATCGAGGATCACGTCGATGTCGCGTTGCGAAAGAAGGCCGCCGGTTGATTTAAAAAATCGTCGATGCGCTCCTGCAATTCGGTCCAATCGGGCACGGTCAGGCCGGCAAGGTCAGGGATCATCAGGCCGGTGCAGTGAGCGGTAATGAACTCGGCGCGCTCTTTGTTGGTGGCGAGTTTTTTCATCACCTTGGTGGCGCGCAGCGCAGGCATTTCCAGAGGCAACTCGGTCAGGGTGCGACCGGCGGCCTCGAGAGGCAGCAGCAAATGGACAGGCTCGTCGTGGCTCACTTCCTGGCGCTCATCCAGAAAGAAGGACGCAGGGCGCGTCGACATTTCGTGTACGTACTGAGCGATGCTGACGTAGTCCGGGCGCTTGAGTTGGTCGAGCTCTTTTTCCGACAGGCCGGTGGCGAGTTTCGCCAGTTCGAAAAACTGGTCGTCCTCGTCGTCACCGGCCCGGGCCAGCGCTTCTTTTTGCGCAGCGTAGAACAGCGGCTTGAGTTGAATCTTGTCGATCACCGCGCCGGTATCGGCGGTGATCGGGGACAGCAGCAGGTGCAGCGGTGGCATCCAGGCCATGGGGCTCTTCCTTGGTGAAATAGGGGGCGAGCACTCCCGCCCCCAAGGGTTAAGGCATCAGCACAGCACGGCGCGCATCACCGAGAATGTCGACGCCGTTGAGCACGAACTTCTGGGTGCGCACATCGATGTCGATCACCGGAATGCCGTTTTCCAAGCGGTTGTAGGTGCGGCAGGACAGCTCCAGGGTGGTGGTGGGCTTGTCGCCCATCTTCAGCTTCGCCTCGGCCAGGGATTTGAGCTTGCCGCCGACGGTGTGATAGGTGAAGTAGGTCTTGCCGTCCTGGTCCTGGCCGGCTTCGCGCACGTTCAGCAGGATGTCGTCACCCAGGCGCACGCCCAGGGCCAGCATGACTTCCGGGCCGGCGCCTTGCAGCACCAGCGTGGCGCCGAGCACCTTGCCGCTCTTGGCCATTTCCTCGGCGATAAAGCGCCCGCCGGACATGGGCTCCATGTCGAACTCGATCTTCGGCGGAGTGAACTCCTCCACCGTCGCGGACAACGGCAGGCCTTGAAGGGTGGCCGCGATGGCCTGTCTGACTCGGTTGGTAAACATTAGAGAACGTCCTCCAGGAACTGCTCGATGATTTCATCGCGAGCGTTGAGTTGATAAACCATGTGCTCGTTTGGCGCATAACGGCCGTAGTCGATGACGATGAACCAGGTGCCGTTCTTGTACTTCTCGACACTGTTCAGTTCCGGGTGCAGGTACACACTGCCGCCGGGGATGGTTTCGTCGGCGACCAGGGTTTGCAGCCAGTCGTTGATGCCCTTGACCTCCTGGTCCATGAAGGACTTGGTGAGGTTCTTGGCCATGGCTTTCTGACCGGCCTTGACCAGCTTGCGGCTGATCGCATCTTCCAGGCCGACGTAGCTGATGAACTTGCCGGTGATGGAGCGGTTACCCAGCAGCGAAAAACCGCCCAGGATGGTGCGGGCGTAGTAGCTCACGCCGTAGCGGTTGAGCAGGTCGCCTTCGGTGGAGGTGTCGAGGATGTTGTACTCGACCACGCGGGAAACGTCCTCAGCGAACGTCACCTGGTTGCCTGGGCTTTCCCATTGCTTGACCTTGGCCAACGCCGCAATGGCCAGGGACGACGGCGATAGGAACACATTCTTCTTCGCCGCCTTGGAGTACACCGACGGCATGTTGTGCACCAGCAGGCAACGGTCGAAACCGAGGTCGGCACCGCCCAGTTCGCCGCTGTAGGTCACCTGGTCGGCCACCGAGGCGTCCTTGCCATCCAGCACCACGCGGGCCTTGATGCGCTTGCCGAACGCGGCGAACTCACCGGCCACCGCCTTGGTGCCGGTGAAGCCTGGGGCGCCGATGATGGTCAAGTCTTCCGGCACGCTGGCCAGTGCCGCCAGGCCCAACTTGCGACCGGTGACCGGCTCGTTGCCGCCGATCACATTGTTGACGGTATCGGCCGGGGTCGCGCCCTCCTCCACGATCACCACATAGACCGGCACCTTCACCACTTTGAGGATCTGGTACACGGCATGGAACAGCGTGCCGGTCTCGGCACCGGTCGGGTCCAGCAGCGCCTGGGTGGTGAAGCTGTTGATGCGAAACGGCGCGTTTTTCGGGATCGATGCATGGGCATTCGGCGCGGTGCCGACCAGGCCGATTACGTTGTCACCCAGGCCACCCATGGCCTCGGGGGATTCAGTGGCATTCACGGTGATGCCGTTGTGCTCGAAGTTCAAAACCTCAGCCATGATTAGTCAGCCTTCTTGGTGGTGGCCTTTTTGGCCGGGGTGGTGTCCTTCGCGGCGAGCACGCTGGTCAGTTCCAGGCGGCCAGCGGTGCGCAGGGCGGATGCTTCGATGTCCAGCAGGTCCAATTCCTCGCCGACGGTGGACCAATGGCCGCCTCCGGTGGGGAAAGGGATGAGGACGGTGTAGGTTTGGCGGTTTTGCATAGGGACAAATCTCCGGGTGGAAAACGCCAAAGCCCCTGCGGGAGGGGCTTTGGGAGGCAAAAAAAAACCGCTTTCGCGGTAGGTTATTTAAGGAAAGCGGGTTTTTCCGGCCAAATCACTGCATCGGGGTCCGCGCCTTGATCCGGGATGTCTCGAAGCCCTTGACGATAAACGACGAACGCCGACTTGTTTTTATCCAACATTGGATAGTCGGGCATTGCGGCGTAATCACTGGCTGACAAGTCTTTATCGCGAGCACTACGAATGACTTGCCATTTAATGAGTGGATGAAGTTCTGCAGGTACAAAAATTGGTTTCATGGTCTCTCCTTAATTCAAAGCCAACATAGTTCCCCAGTCGCCGGGACTGGTAACCACCCCCGTGCAAGCACCTGCCAACATCACTTCGACAATACCGGAAGCGGAAGTACGCATAGGATGAAGGTGATAATAGGCGCCGAATAGTTCACTGGGTGCAACAACCGCCGAACACCAGCGCCATTTCCCTTTAACCGCCCCGCTACTCCAGGCCCCCGTGATTGAACCCTCCACGACACGCACAAAAGCACCCAACGTGATATACGAGTTGAGCGGAACCGCACCTGTTCCATTAGCAAGCGCAGTATCAACCGTATAAGGGAAAGCAAGCCAAGGACTCGCATCGGCGGTGGCCCATTTTAATTGCCACACATTAACGATCGTCCGCCAATACTCACTCGCCCTGATATCGAAGCCAGGAAATTGTTCGCGGACATCTGCCTGAACCTGAAGCATGAAATCCACATCTGCCTGCGGACGACCTGTAGCTTGAGACGTGGTGGTAATCGACCGAAGTTTGCTGCTGGTAACCTCGCCGTGAATCCCCCAATTTTCGATCAACTTCCCATCCGCACTAGGATACAAGTTGAAGTTCTTGGTAACTGCAAGCCTGGGCAAACGGCTCTTCAGATCCAAAAGCTGTGCATCGTAAGCGCGCCGGGCATCCGCAATCGCCTTATCTATCTCACCTACCTTGCCAGTCACGACACTGGTAAGACTATTCGCCGCGCTGACGACGGCCGCCAGTTGCTGTTCTGTACTCAAAATCAGATCTCCTTATCTGTTTGATCATTCAGTAGAATCTCACTGGTCAACACCAAGAAACTCACATTCAAAAATCACCATTCCTATGTTCAAGTTTCATCACGCGAAACAACAGTCCGACCCCTCTGGCCATAGTGTCAACACTGGCAGCAGAGAGTGTCGCCAACTCATCGACCAGTAGCACATTGAGGTTTTCACTCCCCACCACAATCGTCACACTGTTCGCTGGCAACGGCGAAATATCCAGCGTGAACTTTTGCAGTACTCGCGCTGCCGCCGCTTTATACGTCAACAACTTCCCTGCCACGGAATACACCGCTAGCAAAGTCCCGCTGGCGAGATAAAACCCGAACTCGCCGATTTCATATTCGGCCTCGCCGTCAAACAGTGCGGCCATCCTGAGTTGCCGGTCGCCCAGGTTCTCGTAATCCACAATGGCGACCCGCTGGCGCTCGTCACGCAAGGCCACTTCCGTGCCGTCTGGGTTGTAGCGGCCGGTGCCGGCGCCGATGTGGGTGATTTCGCCTTTCAAGCCCTGGTTCTTTGCCTGGAGCACTTCATCCAATCCCTTGGAGGTGAAGCGCACCAGGCGCGTAATGTCATCTGTCATGGCTGCGCCCTGAGGTCGTAGTCGTTAAGGGTGTAGTGCCGGGCGACGCCGGCACTGTTAAGTCGAGCGCCTAAGGCCAGTTCGGGTAACGCGCCTTGCAGGCTTAACTCGCTGTCGTTAAAAGGCGCGTGAACAATCGCGGTCAGGCCAAGGCGTCCTTGCGTCTGGTGAACCACGGTAATCGTCGCTTGGTCACGCTCGCTCTTCGCGGCGTTGATACGCCGAATCAGTCGGTTATGGTCGCCGCTGGACCAACTGCGCCCGATAATCGCCTGCACATCGAAGGTGTAAGGCGCCCCCAATGGCCGCTGTTGATACCAGGCGCGGATGTTGGGGCTGAAACCCAGCGATTCCACCGCATGGCTCAAGGCCTTGGGTAGGCCCGCCTGGCGCTGGATCTGCCAGGACAAACCCACGGTGAGACGCTTTTCCGTCTCGCTGGCATCCGCGTCCCATTCGCTGACGCCTCGGTCGGCGGCCAGGTATGGGAGGAATTCGGAGGGCGTTTGCAGCGTGTTCATCAGCGCCGGAAACGGCGGCATGACCCGCTCGAGCAACGTGCCGAATCCCAGGTCCAGCGCCTTTTCCATCGGTGAGCTATTGGCGGGCAGCAGACTCGATTTGGCTTCACTCATAGCGTGCGCACCTCCACCTCGACACCCGTGCAATACGGGGCCTGGAACGCCGTGCTGATGATCGGCTCCAGCGGTTCGAGGATGTGCAGTTGCGCGGCGCCGGCGCTGTGGATGGCGTAGTCGATCCAGCTTGGGTCGACCCGGCCTTCCAGGCGATGACAGGAGTCGGCGTAGGTTTGCAGCAGTTGCTGCGCAGCCACTTGAGTCAGGCCCGAATCCGGTCCGGCATTGATCTTGGCCACCACACGAATTTTGTACCGTTGAATCTGCGCAGCCTGCACGGTGACCAGATCGGTTTCCGGTCGTACATCCGGCCGTGCGAAATGTCGCCGCACACCGTCGAGTAAATCGGCGGAAGGTGTGCCATCCCCGTCCCTGGACAATACGGTGACCGTTACTTCGCCAGGTGCCGTACGTCGCCCGTTGCCATCCTTGACCTGGGCTGCGTAGCCGTCCGGATCGAAGGTGTAGGTGACGGTCACCACGCCCGGCGTGGCGCTCTGCACCTTGACCGACGGCCGCTCGCCGAGGGTGAACACTTCGCGGCGGTACTGCATGCGCGAACCCGCTGCCGGCGCATGGGGTGCCAGGTAATAGCGCAGGCGCGCATCGTCGTCGCTTTCCAGGGTGGGTGGCACCGGCGGGAAGGCGGCCGGGTCGCCGGGGTCGAGCACCTGGCGCTCCAGGCCCATGTCGGCCAGGCGCGCATCCAGGTTGCTGCCGGTGGCCCACCACGCCAGCATCTGCTTGATACGGGCGTTGTATTTGCGCTCATGAGTTTGCAGCCGAACGCAAAACGCTTCCAGGGCCAGGGTCAGCAGCTCGCTTTCGTTATCGAGGCTGACCTTGAGCTTGGCTGCGGTTTGCGGCGCGCGGGTGGCGACGTAGTCGACGACGAACGCCTTGAACTCCGCCAGCAGCGGTTCGAATTCATCGACCGCGATAATCGCCGGCTCCGCCAGTTGGTTCTGGCCAGGGATCAGCATGCTCATGTCACGACCTCGAAGGATTGTTGGCGGTTTTTCCAGGTACCGGCAAAACGCAGCAATAAACCTGCGCCCTGGCGCGTGGCGACAATGACCTGGGGTTGGAAATCGGCGATGCCGTTCTGGGTGGTGTAGAACGCTTGCGCGGCGTGGCTTTGGGCGAGGATCAGCAGATCGTCACCGAGGTTCTGGCCGAGCAATTGCGGGATCAGCGAGCCGTACAACGGGCGCTTCTGGCGAGTGCCCACGGGGGTGGTCAGCGCTCGGGTGGCACGCTGTACAAATTGCAGCCAGTCATCGACCGCTGCCCCGGTGTTCCTATCGATTCCGATCATGGCAAATCCTTATGCGCTGCTGATCACACGGCCCTGGTGATCCACCAGTGGGCCGCTCAAGTGCACACCGCCAGCGTCCAGCAGCAGGCCGACGGCACCGAGTTGCACAGCGATGTGATCGGCCGTCATTTGCAGGGTGGCGGGGCCGACTTTCACCTCGACCTGTTCGCGGGAACCGCTGAGGGTCGTGGGGCCGTTGGCCCAGTTGAAGGTGTGGCTGGCGTCGTCGTAATCGCTCTGGGTACCGTCCTGATAACGGCGTCGGGTCAACGACGCAACGCTGGAGACCGGCGGAAACAAGCTACTGTTGAGGCCGAAGAGAGCTACAGACTGCGCACCGCCCTCTCCACCGCCGTAGTTGAGCAACAGACATTGCTCCCCCACGGAAGGAATGCGGGTTTCGCTCTGCGCCCCGGCACTGGGGTTGAAGAAACGGATCGCCGGGCTGAGCAACTCACCGTGGCTGACCTTGCAGGTATTGCCGGCGGCGTCGACCTCCTGGCACACGCCAATGCGGCAGAAACTATCCGCGCGTCGATACAGGTCTTCGAGCTGGGCTTCCATTTCCGCCAGGCGCTCGATAATCGGCCCCAGTTGCATGCGTAACAATGCGTCGAACATGGCCTACTCCTGCAACGGGCGATATTGATCCGGATCGTCGATGTCCGAGACTTCCCAGGTGCAGGCAAACAACGGCGTACCTGTGGGATCTTCGAGCAGCGACGGGCCGAAATAGAGGTTTTGGGTGAAGGACACGGTCCAGCTGTCGTAGTCCGTTTCGTTACCGGTGAGTACCGTCGGTGCCGCGACGATGGCCGTGGGCAGGTCGCACTGATCAGGCGGCAGGCCCCAGCGGTTATCCAACGCCAGGTCCATCAATTGGCTAGCCAGGTCACAGGCGTCAAAAGCAGTAGCCCCGCTGGCAACCGTGACGCGGAGTGAAACCGCCAAGGCGTGGGCCTTGCGCCCTTCAAAGGAGCGAACGTCGGGGCCGTTGCGCTCCACGGTAATCAGCACACCGGTTCTGTCGCTGGCGCCCTGGAAGTCTTGATGATTGCCGACGCGCAATAGTGGAAAGGCGCGCTTGAGCGCTTCCCCAATCGCCACGGGGAGCTGGGAAGGTTTTTCGATAAGTGTCATGTAGTCGCGTCCTTGCAACGGTTACGGCTGATCCGGGCGGGAAGGCGGGGTCTCGTTGACCCCGATGCGCTTGGCCGCCCAGCGTTCATAGAGGCCGATGGCAACGTCGGCCCCCGCCATGGCGGTCAGGCAACCAATGGCGCCGGCAGTCCAGATCGACATCCCCGCGGCGTAGCACAGCATCAATGCCGACACCCCGCAGACCATGCATGCTCCCGACCGCAGGGCCAGGCGCCGCACCAGCGACCAGCCCCGCGCGCCCTCCTTGTCGGCGCGCCACATTTCGCCGGAGACCCCGCCGACCAGGGCCAGTACGATCACCAGCCAGATAGGCATTTCCGCTAACGCTTGCTGCTCGTTTGTCATGTCACGCCTCCTGGCTGAACAATGCCGGCAGAGTGCCGGCGCTTGGGTAATTCCATGTGTAGGTAGGCATTCCAAAAAGCCCGGTTACCCGGGCTTTTCAGTAATGCGGTCCTCGGTCTTTCGGCGCTACTGGCGCGGTACGGACCTTTCCTCGATGTTTTTCCGACCACGATCCCTGTCTGCCGGATAACTGCTTCTGGTGCTTTACGCTGCACACCCGGGTCAGTTGCCAACCCTCTGAACCGTTGAGGCCGATTCATCGCTGCCTGTTCGTTGAAGCGGTGTCACTAAAGAGCGTCGGCATCCTTGCCGGTGTTACCTGGCATCCTTGCCATCGCTCTGATGGCGTCCTTGCCGATGTTGCGTGCCTTCCTTGTCTTCCTTGGCAGCATCCTTGCCGCCTCCACCAGGCCTTGTTGGCTGGCTTGGAACAAAGAATATGCATGTATGCATATACAGTCAATGCACAAATGCATTTATTTTTAGCAAGGAAATGCATAAATGCATTTTCAGCCTTATGGGCAAAGGGTTGACGATTTTGTGCAGGCGAAAAAAAGCCCGCTCGATAGCGGGCTTTGTCTTACACAAGGTGGTTAACGGGCGTACATGCCCCACCAGAACACATGACCCAGGATGCTGATTTGCTCATCCTGGATGTCCTGGAAGCTGTAGTCCTCGTCCGGGTGCTCATCGCGGTTGAAACTGCGCAGGCGAATCCCGGAAGGCAGGCGGTAGAGCTGTTTCACCCGCAGTTGGCCGTTGTGATTGATGGCGTACAAGTCGCCATCAACGATGTCTCCAATGGCGCTCTTGCCCGCATTCACCCCCACCGTCGCGCCATCGCGCAACACCGGCAACATACTGTTGCCGCGTACCGTCACGCATTTGGCCTGGTCGAACTGCACACCGTTATGCCGCAGGCTGCGCTTTCCAAAACGCAGGCTGGCCTTCTCACTTTCTTCGATGACGAATCTTCCTGATCCAGCAGCCAATTCAACCTCGCGCAGAAAGGGGATCGACACCTCGTCGTCATTCACAGGGGTGTCGTCATCCCACAGGCTTATGTCCTTGAGTTCCGAATGCATCGGGTCGCGTCCATCATCACGCAAAGCGCCCACCGCTGCGCGCCCTCGCAGTTGGTCGGTGCTGACGCGAAAATACTCGGCGATGCGGGAAATATGCTTGTCCGACGGATCAACGATCTTGCCGCTGAGGATCCGGGACAGTGTGGATTGAGGCACGCCGGTACGCCGGTGAAGCTCCGTGGGGGAGATCCGGTCGCGGTCCAGCAGCTCTCTTAAGACGATAGAAACGTTGCGTTTTTGCATAACGCGGATAGTGACGGGAGTTTTTTGGGTTTGCAAATGCTAATTTGCATATTTTATGCACATGCCATGCCGCCGCGCCTACCCGCTTGCGACCTGCGAACCCCCGACCTCGCGTGTTAACCTTGCGCCCATCGCAAAAAATGCTGGGCCGAGCGCCCCCTTTGCCCCACCACTTTCAACGAATTTGCCTACTATCCAATGAGTAAAAACACGTCCGATCTGTCCTCCCACACCCCGATGATGCAGCAGTACTGGCGCCTGAAAAACCAGCACCCTGATCAGTTGATGTTCTATCGCATGGGCGACTTCTACGAGATCTTCTATGAAGACGCGAAGAAGGCGGCCAAATTGCTGGACATCACCCTGACCGCGCGCGGGCAGTCGGCAGGGCAGTCGATTCCGATGTGTGGGATTCCTTACCACTCGCTGGAAGGCTACCTCGTCAAACTGGTGAAGCTGGGCGAGTCGGTGGTGATCTGCGAGCAGATCGGTGACCCGGCCACCAGCAAGGGGCCGGTTGAACGTCAGGTGGTGCGCATTATTACGCCGGGGACGGTGAGTGATGAGGCGCTGCTGGATGAGCGACGTGACAACCTGATCGCCGCCGTCCTGGGCGATGAGCGTTTGTTCGGCCTTTCCGTACTGGATATCACCAGCGGCAACTTCAGCGTGCAGGAGATCAAGGGTTGGGAGAACCTGCTGGCGGAGCTGGAGCGCATCAACCCGGTGGAGTTGTTGATCCCGGATGACTGGCCAAAAGACTTGCCGGCAGAAAAGCGTCGTGGGACCAAGCGTCGCGCGCCGTGGGATTTCGAGCGTGATTCGGCGTTGAAAAGCCTGTGCCAGCAATTCTCGGTGCAAGACCTCAAGGGCTTCGGCTGTGAAACCCTGACCCTGGCCATCGGCGCCGCCGGTTGCCTGCTCAGCTACGCCAAGGAAACCCAGCGCACCGCCCTGCCGCACTTGCGCAGCCTGCGTCATGAGCGACTGGACGACACCGTGGTGCTCGATGGCGCGAGCCGTCGCAACCTGGAGCTGGACACCAACCTGGCCGGTGGCCGCGACAACACGTTGCAATCGGTAGTGGACCGCTGCCAGACCGCCATGGGCAGCCGCCTGCTGACCCGCTGGCTGAACCGCCCGCTACGCGACCTGACCGTCTTGCAAGCGCGCCAGACGTCGATTACTTGCCTGCTGGACGGCTATCGCTTTGAAAAGCTGCAACCGCAGCTCAAGGAAATCGGCGATATCGAGCGCATCCTGGCGCGGATCGGCCTGCGTAATGCGCGGCCCCGTGACCTGGCACGCCTGCGCGACGCGCTCAGCGCGCTGCCGCAGTTGCAAGTGGCAATGACCGAGCTGGACACGCCCCACCTGCAACAACTCGCCGTCACAGCCGGCACCTACCCGGCACTCGCGGCGCTGCTGGAAAAGGCCATTATCGACAATCCTCCGGCAATTATCCGCGATGGCGGCGTACTCAAGACCGGTTACGACAGCGAACTGGATGAATTGCAGTCCCTGAGCGAAAACGCCGGGCAGTTCCTGATCGACCTGGAAGCCCGCGAAAAAGCGCGCACCGGCCTGGCCAACCTCAAGGTCGGCTACAACCGCGTGCATGGCTACTTTATCGAGTTGCCGAGCAAGCAGGCCGAGTCGGCGCCCATCGATTACCAGCGTCGCCAGACCCTCAAAGGCGCTGAGCGCTTTATCACGCCAGAGCTGAAAGAATTCGAAGACAAGGCGCTGTCGGCCAAGAGTCGCGCCCTGGCTCGGGAAAAGATGCTCTATGAAAACCTGCTTGAAGACCTGATCAGCCAACTGGCGCCGCTTCAGGACACCGCCGCTGCCCTGGCAGAGCTGGATGTACTGAGCAACCTTGCCGAACGCGCTCTGAACCTCGACTTGAACTGCCCGCGGTTTGTCAGCGAGCCCTGCATGCGCATCGTGCAAGGTCGCCACCCGGTGGTGGAGCAGGTGCTCACCACGCCGTTCGTCGCCAACGACCTGTCGCTGGATGACGATACGCGCATGCTGGTCATCACCGGTCCGAACATGGGCGGTAAATCCACCTACATGCGCCAAACCGCCCTGATCGTGCTGCTCGCGCATATTGGCAGTTTCGTACCGGCGGCCAGTTGCGAACTGTCCCTGGTGGACCGCATCTTCACGCGGATCGGCTCCAGCGATGACCTGGCCGGTGGCCGTTCGACCTTTATGGTGGAAATGAGCGAAACCGCGAATATCCTGCACAACGCCACCGACCGCAGCCTGGTGCTGATGGACGAAGTCGGTCGCGGCACCAGTACCTTCGACGGCCTGTCCCTGGCTTGGGCGGCGGCCGAACGCCTGGCGCACCTGCGCGCCTATACGCTGTTCGCCACCCACTATTTCGAACTGACCGTGCTGCCGGAAAGCGAGCCGTTGGTGGCCAATGTGCATCTCAATGCCACCGAGCACAACGAGCGCATCGTGTTCCTGCACCATGTGCTGCCAGGGCCGGCCAGCCAGAGTTACGGCCTGGCCGTGGCGCAACTGGCGGGCGTGCCCAACGACGTAATCGCCCGCGCCCGCGAGCACCTCAGCCGCCTGGAGGCCACGGCCCTGCCCCACGAAACCGTGGTCGCGAGCCCGAAAAAAACCAACAGCAAAACCAGCGCGCCACACCAGAGTGATATGTTCGCCACCCTGCCCCATCCGGTACTGGAGGAGTTGGCAAAGCTTGACCTGGACGACTTGACGCCGCGAAAAGCGCTGGAAATGCTCTATACACTGAAGACACGGGTCTAACGCAGACGCTTGCAAGCTGATATTATCTCGCGCGGTTTGGGATGCTGCGGGCTTTTAGCCTGGTCCGCAGACTATCGCTCTCGAACCTCGCGAGCCCCACCATAAGGGGTTTCGCTGCCGCCGCCTGAGGAGAAAATTAGAAATGACCTTCGTCGTCACCGACAACTGCATCAAGTGCAAGTACACCGACTGCGTAGAAGTGTGTCCGGTGGACTGCTTCTACGAAGGCCCGAATTTCCTGGTCATCCACCCGGACGAGTGCATTGACTGCGCCCTGTGTGAGCCTGAATGCCCGGCCGTCGCTATTTTCTCCGAGGACGAAGTCCCGGAAGACATGCAGGAATTTATCCAGTTGAACGTCGAGCTGGCTGAAATCTGGCCGAACATCACCGAGAAGAAAGAACCTCTGCCGGACGCGGAAGAGTGGGATGGCAAAAAAGGCAAGATCAAAGAACTCGAGCGCTGACAGCGTCGCAGTCCAAAAAAAAGGCCCTTCCGGGCCTTTTTTGCGTTCAGGGGCAGACGCTCACTTTTCTCCAGGCAAAAAAAAGGGGCGGTATGACCCGCCCACATTTTTTCCCTAGTCCCTTTATTCCTTTTCATCATCCTGATGAATCGCATCCTGCGACGTTCCTTCAAGCCATCGTTCCTTGATGGCCGTGCCAATCCGTGGACACAGGGCTGATCTTAGAGAGTTCCCGGCGAAGTTCAACGCGATCCAACCGCTGGACTGACAGCTATCATTGCTCGAGACACAATAAATAGTTGTTATATTTCAATCAGATAGAAAAACACTCCGGTATTTAGAGGCGCTACGGGCGGGCAAAAAAACCAAACACTTACGTAAAAGTAAGCGAATGCTTACACGCGCCATTGCGTAAAAGCGCAATTCGCCGCTTTGGCAGTCCCGACTCGATCCTGCCCCCTCAATCTTCACTGACAGTGATAGTCGGCATGGCCTGCGTCGCAGCCTCTTGCAGCACGATTCGTGCGCCGACATGGCGGGCCAGCTCCTGATAGATCATCGCGATCTGGCCATCGGGCTCGGCCGCCACGGTAGGCTTGCCGCCGTCGGCCTGCTCGCGAATACCCATCGACAACGGCAATGAGGCCAGCAGTTCGACGCCATACTGGGTCGCCAGCTTCTCGCCTCCCCCTTCACCGAACAAGTGCTCGGCATGGCCGCAGTTGGAGCAGATGTGCACCGCCATGTTCTCCACCACGCCCAGCACCGGGATATTGACCTTGCGGAACATCTCGACGCCTTTCTTCGCGTCGAGCAGCGCCAGGTCCTGGGGCGTGGTCACGATCACCGAGCCAGCCACCGGGACTTTTTGCGCCAGGGTCAGTTGGATATCGCCCGTGCCCGGCGGCATATCGATCACCAGGTAGTCCAGGTCGCCCCAGGCAGTCTGCGTGACCAGTTGCAGCAGTGCGCCGGACACCATCGGCCCGCGCCATACCATCGGCGTGTTGTCATCGGTGAGGAAGGCCATGGACATCACTTCCACACCCATGGACTCAATCGGCACGAACCATTTCTGGTCCTTGACCTTCGGCCGCGTGCCCTCGGCAATGCCGAACATCACGCCTTGGCTCGGGCCGTAGATATCGGCGTCAAGAATGCCCACCCGCGCACCTTCACGCGCCAGGGCCAGGGCCAGGTTGGCCGCCGTGGTGGACTTACCCACACCGCCCTTGCCGGACGCCACTGCGACCACGTTCTTGACGTTGGCCAGGCCTGGGATCTGCGCCTGGGCCTTGTGCGGCGCGATCACGCACCGAATGTCGACCTTGGCCGACCCCACGCCGTCCAGGCCTTCGATAGCCATTTGCAGCATCTGCGCCCAGCCGCTCTTGAACAGGCCGGCGGCATAACCCAGTTCCATCTGGACCGACACCTGATCGCCCTGGACCTCGATGGCGCGTACACAGCCGGCACTTACCGGGTCCTGGTTCAAATAGGGGTCGGTGTATTGGCGAAGAACGGCTTCCACCGCTGCGCGATTGACGGCGCTCATGGGCTACTCCCGAAAAAAGACTGACTGAAACAGGCGGCTATCCTAACCGTTCCAGCGGCTTAACGGCATGCTTTCGAAGACAGGGAAGATGCTGAAACAACGCCACGGGGTGAAATAAATTTCCCGGCGCTTTATAGTGGCCGACCTCCGTTTCATCAAGTAGCCGAGCCCCATGTCCGAGCCACGCAAGATCCTCGTCACCAGCGCCCTGCCCTATGCCAATGGTTCCATCCATCTTGGCCATATGCTTGAGTACATCCAGACCGATATGTGGGTGCGCTTCCAGAAGCATCGCGGCAATCAATGCATCTATGTCTGCGCGGACGACGCCCACGGCTCGGCCATCATGTTGCGCGCCGAAAAGGAAGGGATCACCCCGGAACAACTGATCGCCAATGTGCAGGCTGAACACAGCGCCGACTTTGCCGACTTCCTGGTGGACTTCGACAACTTCCACTCGACCCACTCCGACGAAAACCGCGAGCTGTCGAGCCAGATCTATAAGCGCTTGCGCGACGCCGGGCACATTGCCACGCGTTCGATCACGCAGTATTTCGACCCGGAAAAGAAAATGTTCCTGGCCGACCGCTTCATCAAGGGCACCTGCCCAAAATGCGGCACCGAAGACCAGTACGGCGACAACTGCGAAAAATGCGGTGCCACCTACGCACCGACTGACCTGAAGAACCCGCGTTCGGCTATCTCCGGCGCCATCCCGGTGCTCAAGGATTCCCAGCACTTCTTCTTCAAGCTCCCGGATTTCCAGCAGATGCTGCAAACCTGGACCCGCAGCGGCACCCTGCAGGACGCCGTGGCGAACAAGATCGCCGAATGGCTGGACGCCGGCCTGCAACAGTGGGACATCTCCCGCGATGCGCCGTACTTCGGCTTCGAAATCCCCGACGAGCCAGGCAAGTACTTCTACGTGTGGCTGGACGCGCCGATCGGCTACATGGCCAGCTTCAAGAACCTCTGCGCCCGCACGCCGGAGCTGGACTTCGACGCTTTCTGGGGCAAGGACTCCACCGCCGAGCTGTACCACTTCATCGGCAAGGACATCGTCAACTTCCACGCCCTGTTCTGGCCAGCCATGCTCGAAGGTTCGGGCTACCGCAAGCCAACCGGCATCGCCGTACACGGTTACCTGACGGTCAATGGCCAGAAGATGTCCAAGTCCCGTGGCACCTTTATCAAGGCGCGCACCTACCTGGACCACCTGTCGCCGGAATACCTGCGCTACTACTACGCCTCCAAGCTGGGCCGTGGCGTCGACGACCTCGACCTGAACCTGGAAGACTTCGTACAGAAGGTCAACTCCGACCTGGTGGGCAAAGTCGTCAACATCGCCAGCCGTTGCGCCGGGTTCATCCACAAGGGCAACGCCGGTGTGATGGTGGCGGAAAATGCCGCGCCGGAACTGACCGAGGCCTTCCTGGCCGCCGCGCCAAGCATTGCCGATGCCTATGAGGCCCGCGACTTTGCCCGCGCGATGCGCGAGATCATGGGCCTGGCCGACCGTGCCAACGCCTGGATCGCCGACAAGGCACCGTGGTCGCTGAACAAGCAGGAAGGCAAGCAGGCTGAAGTCCAGGCGATCTGCGCCACCGGCGTCAACCTGTTCCGCCAGTTGGTGATCTTCCTCAAGCCCGTGCTGCCATTGCTGGCCGCCGACGCCGAGGCGTTCCTCAACGTCGCGCCGCTGACCTGGAATGACCACGCCACCCTGCTCGGCAACCACCCGCTGAACGAGTTCAAGCCACTGATGACCCGCATCGACCCGGTAAAAGTCCAGGCCATGACCGACGCTTCGAAAGAAGACCTGGTCGCCAGCCAGACCGATACCGGCGAATCGACGCCAGCGGGCAACGGTGAACTGGCCAAGGACCCCCTCTCCCCGGAGATCGAGTTCGACGCCTTTGCCGCCGTGGACCTGCGCGTTGCGCTGATCGTCAAGGCCGAAGCCGTTGAAGGTGCCGACAAGCTGCTGCGCCTGACCTTGGATATCGGTGACGAGCAACGCAACGTGTTCTCCGGGATCAAGAGCGCCTATCCGGACCCCTCCAAGCTCAATGGTCGCCTGACCATGATGATCGCCAACCTCAAGCCGCGGAAAATGAAGTTCGGTATTTCCGAAGGCATGGTGATGGCGGCTGGCCCTGGCGGCGAAGAAATCTACCTGCTGAGCCCTGACAGCGGCGCCAAGCCGGGTCAACGCATCAAGTAAGCCCGGCGAAACAGCCCTGTCGTTACGGCGACGGGGCTTTTCAGCTAGTACCCCCTTCTCGCTTGCCGGATAATCAGGCCCTGTTTGCTTAACCGGCATGACCATGACCGATATGTTCCTCACCCTTGTCAGCGCCGCCCTGATCAGCAACTTCGTGTTGCAGATGCCGCTGGCGGTCGACCCGGTGCTGGCCCTGGCCTCACGCCAACGGCTGCATGCGCTCGGGATCGCCACCACCCTATTGATGGTGCTCAGCGGCGTGCTGGGTTATCTGCTGGACCACTATCTGTTGCAGCCGTTCGCATTGACGACACTGCGGCTATTTGTGTTTTTGCCGCTGACCGCGCTGTTGATCCACCCGGTGCTCAGCCTGCTGACGCGCGTGCGCCCCGCCCTGGTAACCAACGGTCTGTGGCCACTGCTGCTGGGTAACGTCGGCGTACTGGCCGTGGTCGTGATGGGGACACAAAATGATAAAGGCGTGGTGCACATGGCCGCATTGAGCCTGGGCGCCGGGCTCGGTTTCTGGCTGGTGCTGAGCCTGTTCAGCGACTTGCGCCAACGCATCGCCGACAACGACATCCCCCTGCCTTTTCGCGGCCTGCCGGTCGAACTGATCAGCGTCGGGCTGATGGCAGTGGCCTTCTTCGGCTTCAACGCAATGTTCAAAGCATGAACCTGATTCAACGTATCGACGCGCTGCTGCCGCAGACTCAATGCGGCAAGTGCGGCCACCCAGGCTGCAAGCCTTACGCCGAAGGTATTGCCCAGGGTGAGGCGATTAACAAGTGCCCGCCGGGTGGGCAGGAAACCATCGCCGGGCTGGCACAGTTGCTGAAAGTGCCGGTGCTGGAACTGGACGCCACGCGGGGCGAGGCACCCGCGCAGGTTGCGTATATCCGCGAAGCCGAGTGCATCGGTTGCACCAAGTGCATCCAGGCATGCCCGGTGGACGCCATCGTCGGCGCCGCCAAGCTGATGCACACGGTGATCATCGACGAATGCACGGGTTGTGACCTGTGCGTCGCGCCCTGCCCGGTCGATTGCATCGAAATGCACCCGTTGCTCACGGCGCTACCCATCGTCGGAGGCCTCGCCACCAACGAAGACCAACGCCGTCAGCGCGGCCTCAAGCGTGATCGTGCACGACGGCGCTTTGAGCAACGCAATGCACGTCTGCGACGGGAAGAAGCGCTCAAGATCGCCGAACGCCTGGCCCGGACCAGACACACCGCTGCGCCGGAGCCAGTGCAGGTCGATAAAGCCCAGGCGGCGAGGGAGGCAGCGGTCAAGCAAGCGAAAATCAGCGTGGCCATGAGTCGCGCCCAACTGCACAAATCCTTGAAGGCGTTCGGGCATCCACCGACGTTTGAGCAGCAGTCGCAATTGATCGTCCTGCAACAGCAGTTCGAGGCCGCAGAGCAGGCACTTGCCGCGCTGGAGTTGAACAGCGCCCCCAAGGCTGCAGCCCCCAGTAATACCGCCGAACTCAAGCGCGCCAAGATCCAACTGGCCATGCGCCGCGCAGAGCTGAAGAGAGCCCAGGATCAGAAGGCCGACCCGCAGCAATTGGCCGAGGCGCAAGGCAAGCTGGATGAGGCACAGCGCCTGGTGGACGCCCATGACAACGCCTGATCCGCAGCAGGCCTTGCAGCGCGTGTTGCTCGCAACGCTGCCGGGCGTCGTGGCGCTGTGCTGGTGGTACGGATGGGGGGTGTTGATCAATTTGATCTTGGCTGGGGGATGCGCGCTACTGGTGGACGCGGGTGTCGACCGCCTGCGAGGACGGCGCGTTCGTGACCTGAGCAGCCTGGTCAGCGCCACACTGTTGGCCCTGGCCCTGCCACCCTATTGTCCATGGTGGCTGTGTGTAGCCGCTGTCACCGGAGGGTTGCTGCTGGGCAAGCACTTGTATGGTGGCAATCGAAACCCATTCAATCCGGCCATGGTCGGGTACGCCCTGATGCTGGTGGCCTTTCCCCAACCCATGAGCCACTGGCCGGCGCCCCATGGCCTGGACCTGCTGGCCGGCGTCAATCAGGTTCTGGGCCTGCACGGCGCGGCGCCGGATGCCTGGGCCCAGGCCACCGCCTTGGATGCCCTGCGAATCAACAAGAGCCTGACCATCGACGAGCTGTTCGCGCGCAGCCCGGCATTTGGGCATTTCGGCGGCAGGGCCAGCGAGTGGGTCGGCCTGGCCTATCTCATGGGTGGCCTCTGGCTGTTATGGCAGCGCGTGTTCAGCTGGCATGCACCCGTTGGCATGCTGGGCAGCCTATTTGTGATCAGCCTGCTGTGCTGGAACGGGTCGGGTTCGGATTCCCATGGCTCGCCGCTGTTTCATCTGCTGACCGGCGCCACCCTTCTCGGCGCCTTTTTCATCATCACCGAGCCGGTGTCGGGCCCCAGGAGCCCGCGGGCACGCCTGCTCTTTGGCGCGGGCGTAGGCGCGCTGACCTATCTGATTCGCACGTGGGGCGGTTACCCGGACGGGGTAGCCTTCGCAGTATTGCTGATGAACCTGGCCGTGCCCGCGCTGGAGCGCCTGGTGGCACCGAAACAGCCGCAGGTGAATGCATGAGAGTCACCCGAGGCCTGCTGTTGGCGCTGCTGATTAGCATGGGCGGCATCGCCTTGACCTTGGGGCTGCAGCACCTGACCGCCGGCCATGTGGCGCTCCAAGCCCAGGCGCAACAGCGTCAGGCCCTACTCGACCTGCTACCCGCGGACCGCTACGACAACCAGCCCTTGGACCAGGCGCTGGCGATCGCTCCCCAACCCCTGTCAAACAGCCAGCTTCAAGGTGGCTACTTGGCAACCCTGGCCGGCCAGGCAAGCGCCGTGATCCTGCGGTTACAAGCCAACGGCTACGGCGGGCCGATTGAACTGCTGGTGGCCATCGACCGCGACGGTAAGCTGCTGGCAATCAAACCGCTGGCGCACTCGGAAACCCCAAGCCTTGGTGGCCATATCAGTGAGCCCGGCAACCCTTGGCTGGCCGCCTTCAAAGGCCGCACCCGCAGCGACCTGAAAGACCCGACATTCGATCAGATGGCAGGCGCGACCCTGACTTCCCGCGCGGTGTCCAATGCCGCCCACGATGCGCTGCGTTTTTTCGACGAACATCGATCTGCATTGCTGGAGCACGCGGCCCATGACTAAAGCCTTTGGCCTGGCCAATACGCTGATGCTGACACCGTTGATCGGAGTGAGTGACACGCTGCCCAAGGCCCTGAGTTTCCTGGGGCTGTCCGTGCTAGTCGTGACGCTGTATGGCCTGGTCATGGCAGGTGTGCGATCCCGCCTCAGCGCCCCCTTACGGTTGATTGCCAGCCTGATGCTGGCCGCGACCCTGGTCAGTGTCGTGCAGTTACTGTTGCAGGCATTTGCACTCACGACCTATCAGCAACTGGGCCTCTATCTCGCCATGATCAGCGTGCAATGCGTAGTACTGGAACACGGCGGCTTCTTCGCGGCCGGCCAGCACAAGGCACGCCTGCGGCTGTTTGGCCTTTTCGCCGCCCTGCTGATACTGCTGGGGTTGCTACGCGCCGGTACCGCCACCACATTCATGCCTGCCGGGTTTATCCTGCTCGGGTTACTGCTCGCAGGGTGCCAAGCCTGGGCCCACTACTCGAAATCACGCTGACCGCCAGCAAGGAGCCGCTCGCCCCATGAACGCCGCAAAACGATTGGAAATTTTTCGCAGGCTTCACGAAGACAATCCGGAACCCAAGACCGAACTGGCCTACTCATCGCCATTCGAGTTGCTGATTGCCGTGATTCTCTCGGCCCAATCGACCGATGTGGGCGTCAACAAGGCCACGGCCAAGCTATTTCCTGTGGCGAACACACCCGCGGCGATTTATGCCCTGGGCGTTGAGGGTTTGTCCGAGTACATCAAGACCATCGGCCTGTATAACAGCAAGGCCAAGAATGTCATCGAGACCTGCCGCCTGCTGGTGGAGCGGCATGGCGGTGAAGTACCGCAAACACGCGAAGCCTTGGAAGCGCTGCCCGGCGTGGGCCGCAAGACGGCCAATGTGGTGCTCAATACGGCGTTTCGCCAGCTGACAATGGCCGTGGACACACATATTTTTCGTGTCAGCAACCGCACCGGCATTGCACGCGGGAAGAACGTGGTGGAAGTGGAAAAGCAGCTGATGAAGTTTGTTCCCAAGCCCTATCTGCTCGATTCGCATCATTGGCTGATCCTGCACGGGCGTTATGTCTGCCAGGCGCGCAAGCCACGCTGCGGCAGCTGTCGCATCGAGGACCTGTGCGAGTACAAGGAAAAAACCTCCGACGATTGAGGAATCATTGATTTTTACGATCAGTCGATTGAAAAAATCTTTTTTACCCATCCATGGATTATCGTTATAAGGAGCGCCAACGGCAGTCTTAGCCCGGAGTTAACCTTATGAGCACTGGCAAAGAACAACTGGAAGTGGATGACGACCTCGTTGAGTCGGATGACGACGGGGCAGAAACACCTGTAGTAGAGGTGGCCAAGACCAATCTAAGCAAACGCCGCACTATCGACAATCTCCTGGAAGAGCGACGCTTGCAAAAACAGCTGGCCGACTACGATTTCGACCTCTGATAGAGCCGATGACGGCCGGAAGCCTCCCTTGCGGAGGCTTTTTTCTGCCGATCTACCTTGATGACGCCCTCCCCTATACCAGCCCGTTGCGCTGGGCCAACTCGATCAAGTCGACCAGGGAGCGTGCATTGAGCTTGAGCAGCAAGCGCGTTTTGTAAGTACTCACGGTCTTGTTGCTGAGGAACATGCCATCGGCAATCTCCTTGTTGGTTTTACCACGCGCCAATTGCTGCAATACCATCATCTCCCGGCCGGAGAGACGCTCGACCATGTCCGCCTCACTGGCGTTGCCCATGGTGGAACGTACCGAGTTCAGCGCCTGATTCGGGAAGTAACTGTAGCCGGAGAGCACCGCCTTGATAGCACTCAGCAACTCGGTCAGGTCCTGCTGCTTGCACACGTAGCCGGCCGCCCCTGCCTGCATGCAACGCATGGAGAAATGCCCGGGTGCCTGCGATGTCAGCACCAGCACCTTGAACGGCGTGGCCTGTTTGGTGGAGGACAGTCGACAGATAACTTCCAGACCATCCAGTTTGGGAATTCCAATATCCAGTATGACAATGTCCGGCATATGCTCCCGCGCAAGTTGCAACGCATCGACACCGTTATCGGTCTCGGCAACGACCTCATAACCATGGCGTTCCATTAGCATACGCACAGCAAGACGAATGACGGGATGATCATCCACGATCAGCACTTTATTCATGAGAAAGTCCAATTTCGCTGTTCGAATTATTCAGAGCAAGCACAATAGCCTAGTCGTTTCCTAGTTGGCATAGCATTCCCCCCTGAGCAACAGCAAGCAGAGACCCAACCCACAACCAGATAGGAATTAACCTACAAAAAATCACCAACGCGGATGTATCGAGTTTTATGGAGCCTTTCAGACCTTTCCGGGGGCACACATATTTTGAGTGAAATATCCAATACATAAGGGGGTGAAGGTAAACGTGGCGCACAGGAGTTTCAGGAAACGCCCCTTGTTTGTCGCCTTCACGCGTACGAGCTGGCAAAAAAAGCCTGACTCTTTCAGTTCCATTTAACATATCTACTTACACCCTAATTTTCCTACAGAACTTTCTGCGTCTTACAACTGCCCCGTACTTTTGTGAGTGAATTTTCTGTAAGACATAGTTCCTGATCAGGTGTAAATAATTCATTCATACCTTTAAAAACAGCTACGCCCGCAAACTCAACTTTTTAAGCGCTTAAAATTCCGCATTAAACACTGCTTAAACATATGGGGTTCCCACCTTTTTCAAGGCAAAAAAATGGCCCCTTGAAAAAGGGGCCATCTTTCACACCATCTTAAAGACTCAGAACAACTTGCGACCCTTGTTGGCCGCAATGCGCATGCGCAGTGCGTTCAACTTGATGAAGCCTGCCGCGTCCGCCTGGTTGTAGGCGCCGCCATCTTCTTCGAAGGTGGCGATATTGGCGTCGAACAGCGATTCATCCGACTTACGACCAGTAACGATCACATTGCCCTTGTACAGCTTCAGACGTACAACGCCGTTCACGTGGACCTGGGAAGCATCGATCATCTGTTGCAGCATCAGGCGCTCAGGGCTCCACCAGTAGCCGGTGTAGATCAGGCTGGCGTACTTGGGCATCAGCTCGTCTTTGAGGTGAGCCACTTCGCGATCCAGGGTGATGGATTCGATGGCGCGGTGAGCGCGCAGCATGATGGTGCCACCCGGGGTTTCATAGCAGCCACGGGACTTCATGCCCACGTAGCGGTTCTCGACGATGTCGAGACGGCCGATACCGTGCGCGCCACCGATACGGTTCAAGGTCGCCAGCACGGTGGCCGGGGTCATTTCGACACCGTCCAGCGCGACGATATCGCCGTTGCGGTAGGTCAGTTCCAGGTATTGCGGCTTGTCGGGAGCGTTCTCCGGGGAGACGGTCCATTTCCACATGTCTTCTTCGTGCTCGGTCCAGGTGTCTTCCAGCACACCGCCTTCATAGGAGATGTGCAGCAGGTTGGCATCCATCGAGTACGGGGATTTCTTCTTGCCATGACGCTCGATCGGGATCGCGTGCTTTTCAGCGTAATCCATCAGCTTTTCACGGGACAGCAGGTCCCACTCACGCCAAGGAGCAATCACTTTCACACCAGGCTTCAGCGCGTAGGCGCCCAATTCGAAGCGTACCTGGTCGTTGCCCTTGCCGGTGGCACCATGGGAAATGGCGTCAGCGCCGGTTTCGTTGGCGATTTCGATCAAGCGCTTGGCGATCAGCGGGCGTGCGATGGAAGTACCCAGCAGGTACTCACCTTCGTAGACGGTGTTGGCGCGAAACATCGGGAAAACGAAATCGCGGACGAACTCTTCGCGCAGGTCGTCAATGTAGATCTCTTTCACGCCCATGGCTTGCGCCTTGGCACGTGCAGGTTCGACCTCTTCGCCCTGACCCAGGTCAGCGGTGAAGGTCACCACTTCACAGTTATAAGTATCCTGCAGCCACTTGAGGATCACCGAAGTGTCCAGGCCGCCGGAATACGCGAGAACGACCTTGTTTACGTCGGCCATGCCATCACTCCACGGGGTTTTACGGAAAGGCGTCGATTCTACCGACCAAAACCGTGAATTTACAGGGGCGCGACAGCAAATGAAGATAAAGCGACAGATTATGTCGACCGAGCGACCGATGGTCGCACTTTATGACGTGGCAGCAGGGTTGCTGGGGGCCTTGGCCTGGGGCGCCGTTTTGTCCGGAACGGCAACGCGCTCGAGCTGAATGTTCACGCGGCGGTTACGGGCGCGGTTGGCGGCGTTGGTATTAGGCGCCAGGGGGTAGCTTTCGCCATGGAAGCGCATCGTGATCTGCGACTCCTGGATACCATTGGCCTTGAAGTAGTCCATCACCGCCAGGGCACGCCGGCGCGACACATCGCGGTTGGTCAGGCGATTGCCGCTGTTGTCGGAGTGGCCGTTCAACTCGATATGGTTCACCGTCGGGTCGGCTTTCATGAACGCGAGAATCACCGCCAGCTTGCGCTTGGCCGCAGCATCCAGTTCGATGCCTCCACCGGGGAAGCCGATTTCGGTCTGTTTGACCTGATCGTAATTCATCGGTAACAGCTTGGCGGTGCACAGTTGATAGTCGTTATAGGCCTTGTTGAATTTCACCGGTAACAGGCGAATTTCCGAATAGCCGCCCTCGCGGGCGTAATGCCGCACGGTCGGGCTGCGCCCCTCAAGCAAACCGGTGAACAGGCGCCCGGCCTGGGCCTGGGAACTGTTGAACAGAACGTCGCCACTGCCCGCGTGCACGGCGCCGAGGTTGATATCGCCCCGGCCCGGTTGCCAGGGCGCAGCGGCCGCCAGCAACGTGGCCGAGCCCGCGCCCAACGCGCCGCTGTAGGCTTTCAAACGGAACGTGGCCTGCTCGCCGGCCCGGCGCACGAACTCACCCGAGCCGAAATCGGTGATCGGCTGGGTCAGGCGGCACTCGAATTGGTCGCCTTCCACCTTCCACTCAATATTTTCCAGACGTGTCTGGAACGTGAGGGCCATCGCAGGCAGGCTGGCGAACACACTGAGCAGGGCTAGATAATGCTGGCGCACGGGAGGCTCCACTGGTTTCTACAACACTTCAAAGCGTCATACATCGTTAAGGCATACCCAGGGATATCGGTCGCATCCTGCAAAACTTGATAGCGAGTGCCTGCAAGAGTCTTTTCCGGTAGCATTCCCACCAGATTGACCCGCCTGGAATCCCCAATGTCCGACCGCCTGACCCTGCTGCGTCCCGACGACTGGCATATTCATCTTCGCGATGGTGCTGCGTTGCCCCAAACCGTGGCCGATGTAGCGCGTACGTTTGGCCGCGCCATCATCATGCCTAACCTGGTACCTCCGGTGCGCAATGCCGAGCAAGCCGACGCCTATCGCCAGCGTATCCTCGCTGCGCGGCCGGCCGGCAGCCGCTTCGAACCGCTGATGGTGCTCTACCTGACCGACCGCACCCAGCCCGAAGAAATTCGTGAGGCCAAGGCCTGCGGTTTCGTGCACGCCGCCAAGCTGTACCCGGCGGGCGCAACCACCAACTCCGACTCAGGCGTGACCAGCATCGATAAGATCCTGCCCGCCATCGAAGCCATGGCTGAAGTTGGCATGCCGCTGTTGATCCACGGTGAAGTCACCCGTGGCGACGTCGACGTGTTCGATCGCGAGAAGATCTTCATCGACGAGCACATGCGCCGCGTGGTCGAGCTGTTCCCCACGCTCAAGGTGGTGTTCGAACACATCACCACGGCGGATGCCGTGCAGTTCGTCACCGAGGCCTCGGCCAACGTGGGCGCGACCATCACTGCGCATCACCTGCTCTACAACCGCAACCACATGCTGGTGGGCGGGATTCGGCCGCACTTCTATTGCCTGCCGATTCTCAAGCGCAATACCCACCAGGTGGCCTTGCTGGACGCCGCCACCAGCGGCAACCCGAAGTTCTTCCTCGGTACCGACTCGGCTCCCCATGCCCAGCACGCCAAGGAAGCCGCATGCGGTTGTGCCGGGTGCTACACCGCGTATGCCGCCATCGAGCTGTATGCCGAAGCATTCGAACAGCGCAATGCCCTGGACAAGCTCGAAGGCTTCGCCAGCCTCAACGGTCCACGTTTCTATGGCCTGCCGGCGAATACCGATCGCATTACCCTGGTCCGTGAAGACTGGACCGCCCCTGCCAGCCTGCCGTTTGGCGAGCTGACTGTTATCCCGCTGCGCGCCGGTGAAACACTGCGCTGGCGCCTGCTGGAGGAAAGCAAGTGAGTGAAGACCATTACGACGACGAACACGAGCATAGCGGTGGCGGCTCCCGTCACCCGATGGCCGAGCGGTTTCGCGGCTATCTGCCGGTTGTCATCGACGTAGAAACCGGGGGCTTCAACTGCGCCACCGATGCCCTGCTGGAAATCGCGGCCACCACCATTGGCATGGATGAACAGGGCTTCGTGTTCCCGGAACACACGCACTTCTTCCGGGTTGAACCGTTCGAAGGCGCCAATATCGAAGCCGCGGCCCTGGAGTTCACCGGGATCAAGCTTGATCACCCGTTGCGCATGGCAGTCAGTGAAGAAGCGGCGCTGACCGATATCTTTCGTGGCGTGCGCAAGGCATTGAAGGCCAATGGCTGCAAACGCGCGATCCTGGTGGGTCACAACAGCAGCTTCGACCTGGGCTTCCTCAACGCCGCAGTGGCACGCCTGGACATGAAGCGCAACCCGTTCCACCCGTTCTCCAGCTTTGACACGGCGACCCTGGCCGGCCTGGCCTATGGCCAGACCGTCTTGGCCAAAGCCTGCCAGGCGGCCGGTATCGACTTTGACGGACGCGAAGCCCATTCGGCCCGCTACGACACTGAAAAGACCGCCGAACTGTTCTGCGGTATCGTCAACCGTTGGAAACAGATGGGTGGCTGGGAAGACTTCAGCGACTGAGTTCATCGCCCGCGCATAAAAAAACCGGCCCTCTCAGGCCGGTTTTTTTTACCCGGAATCTGGCTTACAGCTTGCCAGCGTTCTCGGTCAGGTAAGCCGCAACACCTTCAGGCGAAGCGTTCATGCCTTTATCGCCTTTTTTCCAGTTGGCAGGGCAGACTTCGCCGTGTTCTTCGTGGAATTGCAGGGCGTCGACCAGACGGATCAGCTCTTCCATGTTACGGCCCAGCGGCAGGTCGTTGATGATCTGCGAGCGCACAACGCCCTTGTCATCGATCAGGAACGCGCCACGGAAAGCCACGCCGCCTTCGGACTCAACGTCGTAGGCCTTGGCGATGTCGTGCTTCATGTCGGCAGCCATGGTGTATTGGACTTTGCCGATGCCGCCATCATTGATGGCAGTGTTACGCCAGGCGTTGTGGGTGAAATGGGAGTCGATGGAAACGGCGACCACTTCAACATTGCGCGCCTTGAAATCGGCCATGCGGTGATCCAGGGCGATCAGTTCCGAAGGGCAGACAAAGGTGAAGTCCAGCGGGTAGAAAAACACCAGGCCGTATTTGCCTTTGATGGCTTCAGACAATTTGAAGCTGTCAACGATTTCGCCATTGCCGAGGACGGCTGGGACGTCGAAATCCGGGGCTTGTTTACCGACGAGTACGCTCATGGGTTATCTCCTGATGTAGGGGTGACGATTGAAGTAAAAGGACCGGCCTCGAGTCTGTCGCACCTAAGCGACAGACCTGTGACGCAGTCACGCTTCGTGAAGACCGAACATCATACACTGAAAAAACCGTTCGTCAGCGCGCGGGCGTTTAGCCTAAAGACCTACGATTCTACTTTGACAATCATTCTCGTTAACATTAAGATCCATCGCACTTAAGCCTCAACCCGCGACGGTTCTCCCTTATGTATGTCTGCCTCTGCACTGGCGTCACCGACGGACAAATCCGCGAAGCAATCTATGAAGGTTGCTGCAGCTACAAAGAAGTGCGTGAAACCACCGGCGTTGCCAGCCAATGCGGCAAATGCGCCTGCCTCGCCAAGCAAGTGGTACGGGAAACCCTGACGCAGCTGCAAACAGCCCAGGCCGCGCTCCCCTACTCAGCAGAATTTACACACGCTTAAATAAGCGTGTTTTAAAGAACCGGACAGAGTGTCCGGTTTTTTTATGCCCGTATTTCAATTAGTTAGCGTCAAGACGCGGAACACAAACATTCTTATTCCTATTAATTTTCATTTATTATTCAATAACTTAGGTTTGACAGTAGGGGTTTCGACACTCAAACTCCGCCCTATATACAGCTATTACAGGGCAGGACCCCAGTCATGAAAGGCGACATCTCAGTCATCCAGCAACTCAATAAAATCCTTGGCAATGAACTGGTCGCGATCAATCAGTACTTCCTGCATGCACGCATGTATGACGATTGGGGCCTCGAAAAGCTGGGCAAACGCGAATACAAAGAATCGATCAAGGCCATGAAGGACGCCGACGCGCTGATCAAGCGCATCCTGTTCCTGGAAGGCCTGCCCAACGTGCAGGACCTGGGCAAGCTGAACATCGGCGAACACACCCAGGAAATGATCAACAGCGACCTGGGCTTCGAGCGCAAGAGCCACAGCGACCTCAAGGCCGCCATTGCCCACTGTGAAACCAAAGGCGACTTCGGCAGCCGTGAACTGCTGGAAGATATCCTGGAAGACCAGGAAGAACATATCGACTGGCTGGAAACCCAACTGGGCCTGATCGACAAGGTCAGCCTGGAGAACTACCTGCAATCGCAGATGGGTGAATAACCCTTAGCGACAGGTACAAAAAAGCCCCGCTCTCTCAGGAGAAGCGGGGCTTTTTATTACGCGCTTTTACACCAGCATCAAGCTTCAGTCTTGGCTGCCGCTTTTGCCGCTGCGTCTTTGATCAGCGTCTGCAACGAACCGTCAGCGGCCATTTCAGTGATGATATCGCTGCCGCCGACCAGTTCACCGTCAACCCACAGCTGTGGGAATGTCGGCCAGTTGGCGTACTTAGGCAGGTTGGCGCGAATTTCCGGGTTTTGCAGGATATCCACGTAGGCGAATTTCTCGCCACACTGCATGACGGCCTGGGACGCCTTCGCGGAGAAACCGCACTGCGGAGCGTTTGGGGCGCCCTTCATGTAAAGCAGAATGGTGTTGTTGGCAATCTGCTCTTTGATCGTTTCGATGATATCCATGGAACACCTCGGCTGGAACTTTGCGACTCACAGGTCGGCACGGTGGCGCATTGTAACGCAAAATTCCAGCGCGGTGCTCGGGCACCTTATGCGGCCGCGACCTGTACAGGCACGCCATTGAGCGCCGCGTTCCCCGACAGCTCATCCAACTGCCGCTCGTCGGTCAGGTCGTTGGCACTGGCCCCAGGCTGAGTGCTGGCGATAGCCATCTGCACCCCCGGACGCCCATGCCCCCAACCATGGGGCAAGCTGACGACGCCAGGCATCATGTCCAAACTGGCCACGACCTCCACCTCAATCATGCCGATACGCGAACTGACCCTCACCCGCTGCCCATCACTCAACCGACGGCTGGCCAGGTCATCAGGGTGCATCAGCAACTGATGGCGCGGCTTGCCCTTCACCAGCCGATGATAGTTATGCATCCAGGAATTGTTGCTGCGCACATGGCGGCGGCCGATCAGCAGCAGTTCGTCGTCCACGGGTACCGGCTGCGCCGCAAAACGCGCCAGGTCTGCCAGGATCACCGCAGGGGCCGCCTGCACCCGGCCGTTGGCCGTTTTCAGTCGCTCGGCAAGATTGGGCTTGAGCGGCCCCAGGTCCACGCCATGGGGATGGTCCGCCAGCATTGCCACCGACAATTTGTGAGCGGACGCATCACCGTAGGCACCCGCGCGCAGCCCGAAATCGATCATCTGCGCCGGCGGTAGGATCGGCTTGAGTGCCACACCGGTCCGCGCCGCAAAAGCCTTGGCCAACCCGACAAAGATTTCCCAGTCATGCAGCGCGCCCTCAGGCTTGGGCAGGATCGCGCGATTGAAACGGGTGACATTGCGTACGGCGAACATATTGAACGTGGTGTCGTAATGGTCGTTTTCCAGCGCCGAGGTGGACGGCAGGATCAGGTCGGCGTATCGCGTGGTTTCGTTGATATAGAGGTCGACACTGACCATGAACTCGAGCCCGTCCAGAGCCTGTTCCAACTGACGCCCATTGGGTGTCGAGAGCACCGGGTTACCGGCCACTGTCACCAGGGCGCGGATCTGTCCTTCGCCTTCGGTGAGCATTTCCTCAGCCAGTGCCGACACGGGCAACTCGCCGCCGTACTCCGGGCGCCCGGAAACCCGGCTCTGCCAGCGGTTGAAATGCCCACCGCCGGTGGAGGCCACCAGATCCACTGCAGGGCTGGTGCAGAGCGCACCACCCTCGCGGTCGAGGTTGCCAGTCACCAGGTTGATCAATTGCACCAGCCAATGGCACAGCGTGCCGAACGCCTGGGTCGAAACCCCCATCCGTCCGTAACACACGGCCTTGTCCGCCGCGGCGAAGTCCCGCGCCAACTGGCGAATCTGCCCGGCAGGCACCGCACACTGACGGCTCATGGCCTCTGGGGTAAATCCGGCGATAGCGCGGCGTACTTCTTCCAGGCCCTCAACCGGCAGATGGCTGTCGCGGGTCAGGTCCTCGGCAAACAGCGTGTTGAGCAAGCCAAACAATAGCGCCGCATCCCCGCCAGGCCGCACGAAAATGTGCTGGTCGGCCATCGCCGCCGTCTCGCTGCGCCGCGGATCGACCACCACCACTTTGCCCCCCCGGGCCTGGATGGCCTTGAGACGCTTCTCCACATCAGGCACGGTCATGATGCTGCCGTTGGACGCCAGGGGGTTGCCGCCGAGGATCAGCATGAAGTCGGTGTGGTCGATGTCCGGGATCGGCAGCAACAGGCCATGGCCGTACATCAGGTGACTGGTGAGGTGATGGGGTAATTGGTCCACCGAGGTTGCGGAAAACCGATTGCGCGTCTTCAACAGGCCGAGAAAGTAGTTACTGTGGGTCATCAGCCCATAGTTGTGCACGCTGGGGTTGCCCTGATACACCGCCACGGCATTCTGCCCATGCCGCGCCTGGATCCCCGCCAGTCGCTCGGCGACCAGGGCAAAGGCGTCTTCCCAGGGGATCGGCTGCCATTCGCTGCCCACCCGCAACATAGGCTGGTGCAGGCGGTCCGGGTCATTCTGGATATCCTGCAACGCCACAGCCTTGGGGCAGATATGGCCGCGACTGAACGTGTCCTGCGGGTCCCCCTTGATCGAGGTAATGGCCAGGCTACCGTCGTCGGCGCGGGTGGTTTCCAGGGTCAAGCCACAAATGGCTTCGCACAGATGGCAGGCACGGTGATGGAGAGTCTTGGTCATGGCCAGTCTCTTTATTGGGCTTTGGCCCAACTATGGGCCGCGACCGCCAGAGGCGCCAGCAACGTTCGTCCTGTGAATCGACGAGCATCAGGCTAAGCCATGGCTAAGCGTGAGCAAATGTTTCAGAAAACGCCTGCGCAGCCCCTGAAAGCGACGCAGCCTGGCCTGGGCCCGGCCTCGCAGATTGCAAAAGGTCGTAACGCCAGTGTACAAATGACCCGCTGCTGTCAGGAAATCGTCTTCAAAAGCGCTCTCGCGCCCTTCTTGAACACCCCTAAAAACCGTAGCCCTATTGGTAAGACGCGACATTTAATTATAAGATCGCGCCTTCCCCTATTTCGTCGCCCCGTGCGGCTTTCGCCGCAGGTCTCGCCCGTTGTCACAATAAACAAGGCTTTGAGTATCTGCGGTCTGTTGCAAAAAGGTAGTTAATGATGAGCGCAAGGCACTTTCTCTCCCTGATGGATTGCACGCCCGAAGAGCTGGTCAGCGTGATCCGTCGAGGCATTGAGCTTAAAGACCTGCGTAACCGCGGCGTACTGTTCGAGCCTTTGAAAAACCGCGTGCTCGGGATGATTTTCGAGAAGTCGTCGACTCGCACCCGCTTGTCCTTCGAAGCCGGCATGATCCAGCTGGGTGGCCAGGCCATCTTCCTGTCGCCGCGCGACACCCAACTGGGCCGTGGCGAGCCGATCAGCGATTGCGCGATCGTCATGTCGCGCATGCTCGATGCGGTGATGATCCGTACCTTTGCCCACAGCACCCTGACTGAATTTGCCGCCAACTCACGCGTCCCGGTGATCAACGGCCTGTCCGATGACCTGCACCCTTGCCAGTTACTGGCGGACATGCAGACCTTTCTCGAACACCGTGGCTCGATCCAGGGCAAGACCGTGGCCTGGATCGGCGACGGCAACAATATGTGCAACAGCTATATAGAAGCGGCGATCCAATTCGATTTCCAACTGCGTATCGCCTGCCCGGAAGGCTACGAGCCTGACGCCCGCTTCCTGGCACAGGCGGGTGACCGCGTCACCGTTGTGCGCGACCCGCGCGAGGCAGTGATCGGTGCGCATCTGGTCAGCACCGACGTCTGGACCTCCATGGGCCAGGAAGACGAAACCGCCAAGCGCCTGGCGCTGTTTGCGCCATTCCAGGTAACCCGCGCCCTGCTCGACCTGGCCGCGCCGGATGTGCTGTTCATGCACTGCCTGCCCGCCCACCGTGGCGAAGAAATCAGCCTCGACCTGCTTGACGATCAACGTTCGGTCGCCTGGGACCAGGCTGAAAACCGCCTGCACGCGCAAAAGGCCCTGCTTGAGTTCCTGGTCGAGCCGGCGTACCACCACGCATGAGCCAGTCCTTACTGCTGAACCTGCGCAATCTGGCATGCGGCTATCAAGACCAACGGGTGGTGCAGAATCTCAACCTGCACCTGAATGCCGGCGACATCGGCTGCCTGCTGGGTTCCTCGGGGTGCGGCAAGACCACCACCCTGCGCGCGATTGCCGGGTTCGAACCGGTGCACGACGGTGAAATCAGCCTGGCAGGCGAAGTCATCTCCAGCGCCGGCTTCACCCTTGCCCCAGAGAAACGTCGCATTGGCATGGTCTTCCAGGACTACGCGCTGTTCCCTCACCTCTGCGTGGCCGACAACATCGCCTTCGGCATTCGCAAGCACCCGCAGAAAGACCGCGTGGTCGCCGAGCTGCTGGAGCTGGTCAATCTGAAGAACCTGGGCAAGCGCTTCCCCCACGAGCTTTCCGGGGGGCAGCAGCAACGTGTGGCCCTCGCCCGTGCCTTGGCGCCGGAGCCCCAACTGCTGCTGCTGGATGAGCCGTTCTCCAACCTTGATGGCGAACTGCGGCGCAAGCTCAGCCACGAGGTGCGCGACATCCTCAAAGCCCGCGGCACCAGTGCGATCCTGGTAACCCATGACCAGGAAGAAGCTTTCGCCGTGAGCGACCATGTCGGCGTATTCAAGGAAGGCCGCCTGGAGCAGTGGGATACGCCCTACAACCTCTATCACGAACCTCTGACGCCCTATGTCGCCAGCTTCATTGGCCAGGGTTATTTCATTCGTGGCCAGCTAAGCACCCCGGAATCCGTCAATACCGAGCTGGGCGAACTGCGCGGCAACCGTGCCTACTCCTGGCCGACCGGCGGCGCCGTGGACGTGTTGCTGCGCCCGGACGACATCGTCTACGCGCCGGACAGCGCTTTGAAAGCGCGAATTGTCGGCAAGACCTTCCTCGGCGCATCGACCTTGTACCGCTTGCAACTGCCGACCGGCGCACAACTGGAATCGATCTTTCCCAGCCATGCCGACCATCAGGTCGGTGCGGATGTCGGGATTCGCGTCGCGGCTGAACACCTGGTGCTGTTCCAGGCCTGCGGCAGCGTCGCGGCGCAGGTACCACGGTCCGAGTCAGGCGTACGGCGCTACAGCCCGGCCAGCAGTATTTGAAGAAACCGGGTCGAAATGTGGGAGGCCCCCGACTTAGCACCGTCGCACAGCAAACTGCCCCCCTTGCCCTGATGCCGTTCAGTCAAGGCTTTTTTGTAGGAGCGAGCTTGCTCGCGAAAAACTCACAGGCGCCGCGTTGATTCAGGAAACACGCGTCATCGTTGACGTTTTTCGCGAGCAAGCTCGCTCCTACAGAAGGCAACGTACGCTTAACTGAACGGCATTAGGGCTTGCCCCGGTACAACCCAGGGGCATGGTTTACAGGCAATACGCAGGATCAGGAAGTAACTGATCAAGCCCTGCCAATCGGCGCGAATTTGGCCTGGGTATGTTCCGCCAGCACTGCGGCGGACAATTCCACTTCCAGCCCCCGTCTCCCCGCACTGACAAAAATCGTCGCGAACGGCTGCGCCGTCGTATCGATAAACGTGCGCAAGCGCTTTTTCTGCCCCAGCGGGCTGATACCGCCCAACAGGTAGCCCGTCGACCGTTGCGCCGCCGCCGGGTCAGCCATCTCGACTTTTTTCACCCCGGCCGCATGGGCCAAGGCTTTTAAATCCAGACTTCCGACGACCGGCACCACCGCCACCAATAACTCGCCTTTTTCGCTGCTCGCCAACAGGGTCTTGAACACCTGAGCCGGGTCAAGACCCAACTTTTCCGCGGCCTCCAGACCATACGACGACGCTTTGGGATCGTGTTCATAACTGTGAATGCGATGTTCGGCGCGAACTTTTTTCAACAAATCCAGTGCAGGGGTCATGCATGCTCCAGGCGTGGCAAACAGAGGACAGATTCTAGGCCAAGCCCACACAAAACGCTCTAGTACGCCCCTGACTCCCGTCAACACTTGCGGTGACGAGCGTGATCATTCATCAAACCTATAGTTGGAAAATGACTAATAGTTCACTTTCGACCTTTGACAGGCGTCATTCTTGTCTATATTTTTTCGTTTCCGAATACTGTAGGAATACAGCCGCAGTATTCGAGCAGTAAGCCGCGCCGAGGATGGGGATCCTCGACACGGTGAAAATCGCGCAAGGCCCGTTGAGGCCCGACGCCTGACAAGAACAACAAATTGAGGTTTTCCATGACAACTGCACTTCAACAGCCTTCACTTTCGAGCCAATGCATGGCCGAATTCCTGGGGACTGCGCTTCTGATCTTCTTCGGTACAGGATGTGTCGCTGCCCTCAAAGTCGCGGGTGCCAGCTTTGGTTTGTGGGAAATCAGTATCATCTGGGGGATCGGCGTCAGCATGGCGATCTACCTGAGCGCCGGTATCTCCGGGGCTCACCTCAATCCGGCGGTGAGTATTGCCCTGTGTCTTTTCGCCGATTTCGACAAGCGTAAGCTGCCCTTCTATATCCTCGCCCAGGTCGCCGGTGCCTTCTGCTCCGCGGCGCTGGTGTACATGCTCTATAGCAATCTGTTTTTCGATTACGAACAAACCCACCATTTGGTGCGTGGGACCCAGGCCAGCCTGGAACTAGCCTCGGTGTTTTCGACCTACCCCCATGCGCTGCTGAGCACCGCTCAGGCGTTCCTGGTGGAAATGGTCATCACCGCCATCCTGATGGGCGTGATCATGGCCCTGACCGACGATAACAACGGCTTGCCACGCGGCCCCCTTGCTCCGTTGCTGATTGGCTTGCTGATCGCAGTCATCGGCAGCGCCATGGGCCCATTGACCGGTTTTGCGATGAACCCTGCGCGGGATTTCGGGCCCAAGCTGATGACCTTTTTCGCCGGCTGGGGTGAAATGGCCTTTACTGGCGGACGCGACATTCCCTACTTCCTGGTTCCGATTTTCGCGCCGATTGTCGGTGCTTGCCTCGGTGCCGCAGCTTATCGCGGGCTGATTGCCCGCCATCTGCCAAGCGCCGCACCTGCCGCAGCGGAGGCCAAAGAAGCCGCCGTCAACGGCGAAACGCGTATTTCCTGATAGCAACCGCCTGGGCCCTACTGCCCTTTTAGTGATCCAGGCCGTTTCCCACTCCCTTATTTCTCGTCCAAGGCAATCGACATGACCGACATTCAGAATAAGAACTACATCATTGCCCTTGATCAGGGCACCACCAGTTCGCGGGCGATCATCTTTGATCGTGACGCCAACGTGGTCTGCACCGCCCAGCGTGAATTCGTCCAGCACTACCCGCAGGCGGGCTGGGTCGAACATGACCCGATGGAAATCTTCGCCACCCAGAGCGCGGTAATGGTCGAGGCCCTGGCCCAGGCTGGCCTGCACCATGACCAGGTTGCCGCTATCGGCATCACCAACCAGCGTGAAACCACCGTGGTCTGGGACAAGGTCACCGGTCGCCCGATCTACAACGCCATCGTCTGGCAGTGCCGCCGCAGCACCGAAATCTGCCAGCAGCTCAAGCGTGACGGCCACGAGCAATACATCAGCGACACCACCGGCCTGGTCACCGACCCGTACTTTTCCGGCACCAAACTCAAGTGGATCCTCGACAATGTCGAAGGCAGCCGCGAACGTGCGCGCAACGGCGAACTGCTGTTCGGCACCGTCGACAGCTGGTTGATCTGGAAATTTACCGGCGGCAAGACCCACGTCACCGACTACACCAACGCCTCGCGCACCATGCTCTTCAACATCCACACCCTGGAGTGGGACGCGAAGATGCTGGAAATCCTTGATGTGCCGCGCGAGATGCTGCCGGAAGTCAAGTCGTCGTCGGAAATCTATGGTCGCACCAAGAGCGGCATTGCCATCGGCGGCATCGCCGGTGACCAGCAGGCCGCGCTGTTCGGCCAGATGTGCGTTGAACCGGGCCAGGCCAAGAACACCTACGGCACCGGCTGCTTCCTGCTGATGAATACCGGCGACAAGGCCGTGAAATCCAAGCACGGCATGCTCACCACCATCGCCTGCGGCCCGCGTGGCGAAGTGGCCTACGCCCTTGAAGGCGCGGTATTCAACGGTGGTTCCACCGTGCAGTGGCTGCGTGACGAGCTGAAAATCATCAACGACGCCCACGACACCGAATACTTCGCCGGCAAGGTCAAGGACAGCAATGGCGTCTACCTGGTACCCGCGTTTACCGGCCTGGGCGCCCCCTACTGGGACCCCTACGCCCGTGGCGCGCTGTTCGGCCTGACCCGTGGCGTACGCGTGGATCACATTATTCGTGCAGCCCTTGAGTCGATTGCCTACCAGACACGCGACGTACTGGACGCGATGCAGCAGGATTCCGGCGAACGCCTCAAATCCCTGCGGGTGGATGGCGGCGCAGTGGCCAACAACTTCCTGATGCAATTCCAAGCCGACATCCTCGGCACCCAGGTCGAGCGCCCGCAAATGCGCGAAACCACTGCACTGGGCGCGGCCTACCTGGCGGGCCTGGCTTGCGGGTTCTGGGGTAGCCTGGACGAACTGCGTGGCAAGGCGGTGATCGAGCGCGAATTCGAACCTCAGCTTGAAGAAGCCGCCAAAGAGAAACTCTATGCCGGCTGGCAAAAAGCAGTGAGCCGCACCCGCGACTGGGAACCCCACGAAGGCGCTGAATAAGCCAAGCGCAGGACCCATATAGGGTTGTAACTGGCAGGGAGCAGATTCCTGCGTCATCATGGGCCACTTTTGTATGGCAGCCCAAAGGACGCCCCATGAATCTGCCTCCCCGCCAGCAACAAATCCTCGAACTGGTCCGCGAACGCGGCTACGTCAGTATCGAGGAAATGGCGCAGCTATTCGTTGTCACCCCGCAAACCATCCGCCGCGATATCAACCAGCTGGCGGACGCCAATCTGCTGCGCCGCTACCACGGCGGCGCGGCCTATGACTCCAGTGTCGAAAACACCGCCTACGCCATGCGTGCCGACCAGATGCGCGACGAGAAACAGCGCATCGGCGAAGCCATCGCCGCGCAAATCCCCGATCACGCGTCGCTGTTCATCAACATCGGCACCACCACCGAATCCATCGCACGTGCGCTGTTAAACCACAATCACCTGAAAATCATCACCAACAACCTCAACGTCGCCACCATGCTCAGTGCCAAGGACGACTTCGATGTGTTGCTGACCGGCGGTAATGTGCGCCGTGATGGCGGCGTGGTGGGCCAGGCCAGCGTGGACTTTATCAACCAGTTCAAAGTCGACTTCGCCCTGGTGGGTATCAGCGGCATTGACGAGGACGGCAGCCTGCTCGACTTCGATTACCAGGAAGTGCGGGTGTCACAGGCGATCATCGCCAATGCACGCCAGGTGATCCTGGCGGCGGACTCGAGCAAGTTCGGGCGCAATGCCATGATTCGCCTTGGGCCGATCAGCCTGGTGGACTGCCTGGTGACCGACCAGCAGCCCGTGCCGGCGCTGGTGCAGTTGTTGAACCAGCATAAGGTTCGCCTGGAAGTGGTCTAGCGCCTGCATTGACGCCATCGGGGCGAGCTCCTCCCACCTTTGATGTGTGAACCCGCTCAAATGTGGGAGGGGCGGTGCGACGATTCGACTTGCCCCGATGGCGATCTATCTGACAGGCCATTACCTAAGCCTGCCTCGGTTTCATGTTCACAAATTTTCTTTTCTCGCCCCTTCGATGAGTTTTTTCAATCGAAGTCGGGTGGCTGTGGGCGCGTTTATCAGCTACCATTTTCGCAAATGAACATTAATGTTCGAATTCCAATACGAAAAAGATCGCGAGGCCAGCCGATGAACCCTTCTACCTTGCCTGCTCCACCGCTTGCCGAAGTCTATGACGTTGCCGTTATCGGTGGCGGGATCAATGGCGTCGGCATTGCAGCAGACGCAGCCGGGCGCGGTCTGTCGGTGTTCCTTTGCGAAAAGGACGACCTGGCCAGCCACACCTCTTCCGCCAGCAGCAAGCTGATCCATGGCGGCCTGCGCTACCTCGAACATTACGAATTCCGCCTGGTGCGCGAAGCCCTGGCCGAACGTGAAGTGCTGCTGGGCAAGGCACCGCACATCGTCAAACAAATGCGCTTTGTGCTGCCACACCGCCCGCACCTGCGTCCGGCGTGGATGATCCGTGCCGGCCTGTTCCTGTATGACCACTTGGGCAAGCGGGAAAAGCTCGCCGGCTCGAAAAGCCTCAAGTTCGGCCCTGACAGCCCGCTGAAAAGCGAAATCACCAAAGGCTTCGAATACTCCGACTGCTGGGTCGATGACGCCCGCCTGGTCGTACTCAATGCCATCGCCGCCCGTGAAAAAGGCGCGCATATCCACACCCAGACCCGTTGCGTCAGCGCCCACCGCAGCAAGGGCCTGTGGGAAATGAACATGGAACGCGCCGATGGCAGCCTGTTCTCGATCCGCGCCAAGGCGCTGGTGAATGCAGCCGGCCCATGGGTCGCCAAGTTCATCAAGGAAGACCTGAAGCTCGACTCGCCCTACGGTATCCGCCTGATCCAGGGCAGCCACCTGATCGTGCCGAAATTGTATGAAGGCGCCCACGCGCACATCCTGCAGAACGAAGACCAGCGTATCGTCTTCACCATTCCCTACCTGAACCACCTGACCATCATCGGCACCACCGACCGCGAATACACCGGCGACCCGGCAAAAGTGGCGATTACCGAAGGCGAAACCGACTACATGCTCAAAGTCGTCAACGCCCACTTCAAGAAACAGCTGAGCCGCGACGACATCGTCCACACCTATTCCGGGGTGCGTCCGCTGTGCAATGACGAGTCGGACAACCCCTCGGCCATCACCCGCGACTACACCCTGTCCCTCTCCGGCGGCACGGGCGAAGCACCGATCCTGTCGGTATTCGGCGGCAAGCTGACCACCTATCGCAAGCTCGCCGAATCGGCGATGGCGCAATTGGCACCGTACTTCACCCAGATGCGCCCAAGCTGGACTGCCACGGCCAGCCTGCCCGGTGGCGAGGACATGACCACGCCAGAAGCGCTGGCCGAGGCCATTCGCGCCAAATTCGACTGGATACCCAGCGAGATCGCACGCCGTTGGTCCACCACCTACGGCAGCCGTACCTGGCGCCTGCTGGAAGGCGTACACACCCTGGCCGACCTGGGTGACCACCTGGGTGGCGGCCTGTACACCCGCGAAGTCGACTACCTGTGTGCCGAAGAGTGGGCGACCCAACCCCAGGACATCCTGTGGCGCCGCACCAAGCTCGGCCTGTTCACCACCCCGGAAGAACAGGACAACGTGCAACGTTACCTGTCCAAGGTTGAACAGAACCGTAGCCGCATCCAGGCAGCCTGACGGACCCGTCGTACAAAAGCCCCTGCGCCCTGTGGCACAGGGGCTTTTTCATGCCGGCCTCCACATTCGGTTTTCCGAACGCAATCCATCATCTGATTCGGTTTGCCGGATCGAACCGTTGCAAATTTGCCGTCACGCAAAGTTAATATCGATATAAATCAAGCAGTTAACCTTTTCCTCCCGGTCTGGCACGACTCATGCTCTACACTCTCTCACGATTGCCTTGGACGCCTCAGGAGCCGTCACGGGCATTCGCCGTACAAGAGAGCCGTCTAGCCGGCTTCATAAAAAAAACAAATGTCGAGGAAGTATTGATGCGCATCGTTCCCCATATTTTGGGCGCAGCTATCGCTGCTGCTCTGATCAGCACTCCAGTTTTCGCCGCCGAACTCACCGGCACACTGAAGAAAATCAACGACTCCGGCACCATCACCCTCGGGCACCGCGACAGCTCCATTCCGTTTTCCTACATTGCGGATGCTTCAGGCAAGCCAGTGGGCTACTCCCACGACATCCAGCTGGCCATCGTCGAAGCCCTGAAAAAAGACCTGAACAAACCCGACCTGCAGACCAAGTACAACCTGGTCACCTCGCAGACCCGTATCCCGCTGGTGCAGAACGGCACCGTGGACATCGAGTGCGGTTCCACCACCAACAACGCCGAACGCGCCCAGCAAGTCGCCTTCACCACCAACATCTTCGAAATCGGCACTCGCCTGCTGGTCAAGAAAGACAAGGAAGGCAAGCCTAGCTACGCCGACTTTGCCGACCTGAAAGGCAAGAACGTCGTGACCACCGCCGGCACCACGTCCGAGCGCATCATCAAGGCGATGAACGCCGACAAGCAGATGGGCATGAACGTCATCTCCGCCAAAGACCACGGCGAGTCCTTCCAGATGCTGGAAAGCGGCCGTGCCGTAGCGTTCATGATGGACGACGCCCTGCTGGCCGGTGAAGAGGCCAAGGCCAAGAAGCCGGATGACTGGGTCATTACCGGTACACCGCAGTCCTTTGAAGCCTATGCCTGCATGGTTCGCAAAGACGACCCAGCCTTCAAGAAAGCCGTGGATGACGCCATCGTCGGCCTGTACAAGTCCGGCGAAATCAACAAGATCTACGCCAAGTGGTTCGAAAGCCCGATCCCACCAAAAGGTCTGAACCTTAACTTCCCGATGAGCGAAAAGGTCAAGGAACTGATCAAGAACCCGACCGACAAGCCGGCGCCGGAAGTAAAGATCTAAATACTGACTAACCTTATCTCCTGAGGGAGCCAACGCTCCCTCAGGCGTCTGTTACTACCTGCTGGCTGTATTTTGGAACACTCGACCTGGCGGTTTTCGAGCCGATCGCGTGTGCCTGACGTTCGTCGTCAGGCGGGAAAGGATCTTCCCCAAGCGGGTGCTTGTACATCGATCGATCTCGAGGGGAGACCCTAATGAATTACAACTGGGACTGGGGCGTGTTCTTCAAGTCCACCGGCGTGGGCAGCGAGACTTATCTCGACTGGTACATCGCCGGCCTGGGCTGGACCATCGCCATCGCTGTCGTGGCATGGATTATCGCCTTGCTGCTGGGGTCCATTCTGGGCGTCATGCGCACCGTGCCAAACCGTCTCGTATCGGGCATCGCGACCTGCTACGTGGAACTGTTTCGTAACGTACCGCTGCTGGTGCAGCTGTTCATCTGGTACTTCCTGATACCCGACCTGCTGCCGCAGAACCTGCAGGACTGGTACAAGCAGGACCTCAACCCGACCACCTCGGCCTACCTGAGCGTTGTCGTGTGCCTGGGCCTGTTCACCGCCGCCCGTGTGTGTGAACAGGTGCGCACCGGCATCCAGGCGCTGCCACGTGGCCAAGAAGCGGCCGCACGCGCCATGGGCTTCAAGCTGCCGCAGATCTACTGGAACGTGCTGCTGCCCCAGGCCTACCGGATCATCATTCCGCCGCTTACCTCGGAATTCCTCAACGTGTTCAAGAACTCCTCCGTGGCGTCCTTGATCGGCCTGATGGAACTGCTGGCGCAAACCAAGCAGACCGCCGAGTTCTCGGCCAACCTGTTCGAGGCCTTCACCCTGGCCACGCTGATCTACTTCACCCTGAACATGAGCCTGATGCTGCTGATGCGCGTGGTCGAGAAGAAAGTCGCAGTGCCCGGCCTGATCTCCGTGGGGGGTAAATAATGGAATTCGATTTCAGCGGCATCATCCCCGCCATCCCGGGCCTGTGGAACGGCATGGTCATGACCTTGAAGCTGATGGTCATGGGCGTGGTCGGCGGCATCATCATCGGCACCGTCCTGGCCCTGATGCGCCTGTCGTCCAACAAGCTGTTGTCCCGCGTGGCCGGCGCCTATGTGAACTACTTCCGTTCGATCCCGCTGCTGCTGGTGATCACCTGGTTCTACCTGGCGGTACCGTTCGTACTGCGCTGGATCACCGGCCAGGACACGCCAATCGGGGCATTCACCTCCTGCGTCGTGGCGTTCATGATGTTCGAGGCCGCGTACTTCTGCGAGATCGTACGGGCCGGCGTGCAGTCGATCCCCAAGGGCCAGATGGCCGCCGCACAAGCGATGGGCATGACCTACGGCCAGACCATGCGCCTGATCATCCTGCCCCAGGCGTTCCGCAAGATGACCCCGTTGCTGCTGCAACAGAGCATCATCCTGTTCCAGGACACCTCGCTGGTCTACACCGTGGGCCTGGTGGACTTCCTCAACTCCGCCCGCTCCAACGGCGACATCATTGGCCGCTCCAATGAGTTCCTGATCTTCGCCGGTGTCGTCTACTTCATCATCAGCTTTTCCGCCTCGCTGCTGGTCAAGCGTCTGCAAAAAAGGTTTGCCGTATGATCTCTATCAAGAATGTCAACAAGTGGTATGGCGACTTCCAGGTGCTGACCGATTGCAGCACCGAGGTCAAGAAAGGCGAAGTGATCGTGGTGTGCGGGCCGTCCGGTTCGGGCAAATCCACCCTGATCAAATGCGTCAACGCGCTGGAACCGTTCCAGAAGGGCGATGTGATCGTCGACGGCACGTCCATCGCCGATCCGAAGACCGACCTGCCGAAGTTGCGTTCGCGCGTGGGCATGGTGTTCCAGCACTTCGAGCTGTTCCCGCACCTGACCATCACCGAAAACCTGACCATTGCGCAGATCAAGGTGCTCGGCCGCAGCAAGGAAGAAGCCACCAAGAAAGGCCTGCAACTGCTTGATCGTGTTGGCCTGTCGGCCCACGCCCACAAGCACCCTGGCCAGCTTTCCGGTGGCCAGCAGCAACGTGTGGCGATTGCCCGCGCCCTGGCCATGGACCCGATCGTCATGCTGTTCGACGAACCGACCTCCGCCCTCGACCCGGAAATGGTCAACGAAGTGCTGGACGTGATGGTGCAACTGGCCCAGGAAGGCATGACCATGATGTGTGTGACCCACGAAATGGGCTTCGCCCGCAAAGTGGCCGACCGCGTGATCTTCATGGACGCCGGCAAGATCATCGAAGACTGCCCGAAAGAAGAATTCTTCGGCGACATCAGCGCCCGCTCCGAGCGTGCGCAGCACTTCCTTGAGAAAATCCTGCAGCACTAAAAACAGCAGCGCTACCTTCTGCGAGGGCGGGCGGGCTTGTTGTGGCGAGCGGGCTTGCCCCGCGTTGGGCCGCGGAGCGGCCCCAGTACTGAGGAATGCGGTGTGTCAGGCAATCCTCAGTAGCTGGTTTGGGGCCGCTCCGCGGCCCAACGCGGGGCAAGCCCGCTCGCCACCACACGCCCACCCACCACAAGCCCGCTCGCCACAATCAGTCCGCTCGCAGCAGGACAAACATCGTCACCATAACTGGTTGACCCAAGGCATCTGTGATGAAATGCGACCCCAACCTCTATCGCGCCGCGCCGCCATCACTTGCCGTGAAGCCCCGCCTGATTCGCCAACTGTTCCTGCCGCCGTTGATCATCGCCCTGATGGTCGGCCTGGGTTACATCGGCTTCTGGATCAGTGAGTACTACGGTATCCGCACCCTCAGCGATACCGGCGAGCGCCAACTGGAGTTGCACGCCCGCACGGTCGAAAGTGAACTGAGCAAATACACCTACCTGCCCAGCCTCCTGGAACTGGAATCCAGTGTCTCCAAGCTGCTGGCCGACCCAAACCAAGAAACCCGCAAAACCGTCAACGACTACCTCGAAGGCCTGAACCGACGCAGCCGCAGCCGAGCCATCTACGTGATGGACACCACCGGCAGGGTGCTGGCCACCAGCAACTGGCGCGACGCCGACAGCTACCAGGGTGAAGACCTGTCCTTCCGGGCCTATTTCCAGAACGCGGTACGCGGCCAGCCAGGGCGTTTCTACGGCATCGGCAGCACCAACGGCGAACCCGGCTACTACCTGGCCCACGGCCTGGAAGAGCACGGCAAGATCATCGGCGTCGCCGTGGTCAAGGTGCGCCTCGAAGCCTTGGAAGAACGCTGGCAGCGCGCACGCCTCGAAGCATTTGTCAGCGATGAGAACGGCATCATCATCCTCTCCAGCGACCCGGCCCGCCGCCTCAAGGCCGTGCGACCGCTGAGTGACGAGACCAAGGAACGCCTGGCCCACAGCCTGCAATATTACTGGGCCACGCTCAACGAACTGGAACCCCTGGCCCGCGAGCGCCTCAACGAAGGCACCGAAAAACTGACCTTCCCGGCCAACAGCGAAGTGGTGGCGGACGAGCGGGAGGTCAGCTACCTCGCCCAGACTCGACCGCTGAGCGACACACCCTGGAATTTCACCCTGCTCACCCCGCTCAACGACCTGCGCCGCGCCGCAATCAACCAGGGCATCCTGGTGGCCGTCGCCTTTGGTCTGGTGGCATTCCTGTTGATTGCCTGGAACGAGCGGCGCAAAGTCATCGCCACCCGCCTCGCCGCTCGGGAGGCATTGCAGGAAGCCAACAGCCAGCTGGAACGTCGGATTGCCGAACGTACCGCCGACCTGCGCGCCAGCAACGAGCGGCTCAAGGGCCAGATTCGCGAACGGCGCCAGGCCGAAGAGACCCTGCGCCGCGCCCAGGATGAACTGGTGCAGGCCGGCAAGCTCGCCGCCATCGGCCAGATGTCCACCAGCATCGCCCACGAACTGAACCAACCCCTGGCCGCGCTGCGCACGTTGTCCGGCAACACGGTGCGCTTCCTCGAACGCGGGGCGCTGGATACCGCCAGCGCCAACCTCAAGACCATCAACGAACTGATCGACCGCATGGGCCGCATCACCGCCAGCCTGCGCTCCTTTGCCCGGCGGGGCGATGACCAGGGCGAAGCCAACCTGGGCAAGGCCGTGGACGCCGCGTTCCAGGTGCTCGGCGCACGCCTGGACAGCCTGCCGCTGACCCTGCACCGCGACTTCTCCCCTGCCCTTTTGCAGATCGACCAGACACGCCTGGAACAGATCCTGGTCAACCTGATCGGCAATGCCCTCGATGCGATGCAGGCACAACCGGCCCCCGAACTGTGGCTCGAAGGCAGCAGCGCCGACGGTAAATATCGCCTGCTTGTGCGCGACAACGGCCACGGCATCGACCCCGAGGCACGCAAGCATCTGTTCGAACCGTTCTTCACCACCAAACCCGGCGAGCAAGGCCTCGGCCTGGGCCTGACCCTGTCCGCCAGCCTCGCGGCGGCCACGGGTGGCAACCTCGCCGTGGAACACCCAGCCAGTGGTGGTACGGCCTTTGTCCTCTGCCTGCCTTTGGCGGGCGCTCAAAAAACTGAGTCGACATGAACGTAGAAAAAAACACTGACCTGACCGTCCTGATCGTCGAAGACGACCCCCATGTGCTGCTCGGCTGCCAGCAAGCCTTCGCGCTGGAGGACATCCCCAGCGTCGGTGTGGCCAGTGCCGAAGAGGCGTTGAAGCACGTCGACGAAAACTTTGCCGGCATCGTCATCAGCGATATTCGCCTGCCGGGCATCGACGGCCTGGAACTGCTGACCCGCCTCAAGGCCCTGGATAAAAGCCTGCCGGTGGTGCTGATCACCGGGCATGGCGATATCTCCATGGCCGTCGGCGCCATGCGCAACGGCGCCTACGACTTCATGGAAAAGCCCTTCTCCCCCGAGCGCCTGGTCGATGTGGCCCGCCGCGCCCTGGAACAACGCGGGCTGGCGCGGGAAGTCTGGTCGCTGCGCCGCCAGTTGGCCGAGCGCGACTCCCTCGAAGGCCGCATCATCGGCCGTTCGCCGGCCATGCAGAACCTGCGCGAATTGATCGCCAACGTCGCCGACACCTCGGCCAACGTGCTGATCGAAGGCGAGACCGGCACCGGCAAGGAACTGGTCGCGCGCTGCCTGCATGATTTCAGCCGGCGCCACGATCACCCGTTCGTTGCGCTGAACTGTGGCGGCCTGCCGGAAAACCTGTTCGAAAGCGAAATCTTCGGCCACGAAGCCAACGCCTTTACCGGCGCCGGCAAACGTCGCATCGGCAAGATCGAACACGCCCACCAAGGCACGCTGTTTCTCGATGAAGTGGAAAGTATGCCGATCAACTTGCAGATCAAGTTGCTGCGCGTGTTGCAGGAGCGCACCCTGGAACGCCTGGGTTCGAACCAGAGCGTGGCCGTGGATTGCCGGGTGATCGCCGCCACCAAGTCCAACCTCGATGAACTGAGCCGCGCCAACCAGTTCCGCAGCGACCTGTACTACCGCCTCAACGTGGTCACCCTGGAACTGCCGCCCCTGCGCGAACGCCGCGAAGACATCCTGCAACTGTTCGAGCACTTCCTGCAGCAGTCATCACTGCGCTTTGACCGCAGCGTTCCGGACCTCGACAACCAGACCCTGTCCAGCCTGATGAGCCACGACTGGCCCGGTAACGTGCGCGAACTGCGCAACGTCGCCGAACGCTTCGCCCTGGGCCTGCCCGCCTTCAAGAAAAGCGGCGCCAGCAGCGGCGGCCAGGGCCTGGCCTTTACCGAGGCCGTGGAAGCCTTCGAGCGCAACCTGCTCAACGACGCCCTGCAACGCAGCGGCGGCAACCTGACCCAGGCCAGCCAGGAACTGGGGATGGCCAAGACCACGCTGTTCGACAAAGTCAAGAAATACGGGTTGAGCCACTGATGGATCTTGTATTGAAGGCCGCACTGGGCGCGGCAGTGGTGCTGATCCTGGCGGCGCTGGCCAAGACCAGAAACTACTACATCGCCGGGCTGGTGCCGCTGTTTCCGACCTTTGCGCTGATCGCTCATTACATCGTCGGCAAGGGCCGCTCGGTGGACGATTTGAAGACCACGATCCTGTTTGGGATGTGGTCGATCATTCCGTATTTTGTGTACCTGGCGACGTTGTACGTGATGGTGGATAGGATGCGGCTGGAGGCCTCTTTAGCCGTAGCAGCGGTAGCGTGGCTGATGGCCGCGACGGTGTTAGTCAGCGTGTGGGTACGCGTCCACGCCTGACACCACTCAATCCAATTGTGGGAGCAAGCCCCCTTCCACCGTTTTATCCCGGTTGCGTCAGCGGACTATCTTGTCGATCTGGATCCCGAGTTTCTTCAACCGATACCAGAAGCTGCGCTCGGAAATCCCGATCTTCGCCGCCGCCGCAGCCTGCACGCCATGGCACTCGTGCAACGCCGCAAGAATGTAGGCTTTCTCGACCTCGGCCAGCGCCGCATCCAGGTCCTGGGGAATGCCCGGCCCGTCGCTGAGGATCGCCGTCACACCGCCCTCGCTTGGCTTGGACGCAAACAGATAACCCGGCAGGTCGATATCCTCGATCACCGGCTTTGCGGCCACGATAGTCGCCCGCTCAACGCAGTTCTGCAGCTCACGGATATTGCCCGGCCAGTGATACGCCGCCATGGCCTGCAACGCTTCGGCGCTGAAGCCGGTGATGCGTTTGCCGGCGGTGGCGCTGAGGGTCTGGGCGAAATGCCGGGCCAGGGGTGCGATATCTTCCACACGTTCACGCAGGGCCGGCAGCGGGATCGGAAACACATTGAGACGGTAATACAGGTCTTCGCGAAACTCTTTGTTGGCCACCGCCTCCAGCAAGTTCTTGTTGGTGGCCGCGATCACACGCACGTCCACCTTGCGCTCGCGGGGGTCACCCACCGGTTCGATCACCCGCTCCTGCAAGGCGCGCAGGATCTTGGCTTGCAACGCCAGGGGCATATCGCCCACTTCGTCGAGAAACAGCGTGCCCTTGTCGGCCTGCATAAAGCGCCCTACCCGATCAGACACGGCGCCGGTAAAGGCGCCCTTGCGATGACCGAACATTTCGCTTTCCAGCAGCCCTTCGGGGATCGCCGCGCAATTGACCGCCACGAAAGGCTTGTCGGCACGGCTGCCGTGCTTGTGGATGGCGCGGGCGACCATCTCCTTGCCGGTGCCGCTTTCGCCGGTCAGCAAGATGGTTGCGGTACTGTCACGCACCGAGTCCACGGCGTGCAGTACCTTGCGAAACGCCGGGCTATCGCCCACCAGGCTGTCGAACTGCGCGTGTTCATCCAGTTCGGCACGCATGCGCGCGTTGTCGCGCATGATGTCGCGAAATTGCAGGGCTTTGGCCACGGTGATGTCCAGCTCGTCGATATCGAACGGCTTGGCGATGTAGTCGTAGGCGCCGTTGCGCATCGACTGCACGGCATTTTTTACCGTGCTGTAGGCGGTCATCACGATCACCGGTACCTGGGGAAATCGCACCTTGATTTCGGCCAGCAGCGCCGGCCCGTCCATGCCGGGCATGCGCCAGTCACTGATCACCAGGTCGATGTCTTCCTGCTCCAGCACTTTGAGCGCATGCAGGCCGTTGCCCGCGGTGAACACCTGGATGCCGTTCTGGCCCAGGGCGGAGGACAGCAAGTCACAGAGCTTGGGCTCGTCGTCGACCACCAATACGTTATGCGTCATGACTTTCCTCATCATCAGCGTCGTCTTCACCATGAGCCGGAATGTACAGGCTGAAGGTGGCGCCCGCATCGTTCTCACTGACACATTCGATGCTGCCGTCATGACTTTCCATGATCGAATAGACTTTAGCCAGGCCCAGGCCGGTGCCGGATGCCTTGGTGGTGACGAATGGCGTGAAGATGCGCTCGATCATATCCGCCGCAATGCCCTGCCCGGTGTCGGCGATGCTGATGACGGTGTTGTCGTTGACCGTGCGAATGCCCAGGGTCAGGCGCCCGCCTTCGGGCATTGCATCGATGGCGTTGAGGATCAGGTTCAGGCACGCCTGCTTGAGCTGCTTGGCGTCGGCATAGATCGTCGCGCCGGGGGCCTGGTCGTCGATCTGCGCCTGGATGTTGTGGGTCGCCAGCTCCGGGCCGCAGAAGCCGAGGATTTCTTCGACCAATGGGCGCGCCGCCTGCAACACGCGCAAGGGCGGATTGGGTTTGGCGAAGTCGAGGAATTCGGTGATCAGGTCGTTGATCCGGCTGACCTCGCTGATCACGTATTCCAAATGGCGCCTGTCGCTTTCCGGCAGGTCGGAGCGACGATGCAGCAACTGGGTGGCGGTCTTGATGATGCCCAGCGGGTTGCGGATTTCATGGGCCAGGCCCATGGCGACCTCGCCCAGGGCATGCAGGCGGTCACGCCGACGCAGCTGGGCCTCGAGGTGATGCAGCTCGCCCAGGCGCTCGGTCATATGGTTGAAGGTGCTGCTCAATTGCGCCAGCTCATCGCCACCGCTGACCACCACCCGGTGTGTGTAGTTGCCCGAAATCACTGCGCTTACGCCCTGGGACAGGTCACGCAACGGCTGGGTCAGGCGCCGCGACACCAGCACCCCCGCCGCCAGGGACAACGCCGAACTGAGCAGGAAAATCAGCACAAACAGATTGCTCTGGTTCACCAGCCCCACCAGGCTGGTATGCCGCAGCAGGCCACTGAAGATCACCCCTTGCAGCTCGCCATTGTCATTGAATATCGGCCAGTACAACCCGCTGTAGTTATTGGTGAACTGCTCGCTGGGCTGGCGGGTGCTGCGCAATGCGGCCTCGACACTCTTCGGAATGCGCGAGGGGTGATCCTGAAAGCGCTGGGTCGAGAAGATTTCCGTAAAGCCGCCCGGATTGGCCAGGTACAAACGCAGGTCGAGGGAGTGCACATCGGCCACGCTGGTCAGGAAGCTGCTGTCCAGGTAGGTCGCCACCAGCAACACATAGTCGACATCGTCCCGGGTGGTCTCGAAGGTCGAGACCACGATACCGGTACTCACCCCCGCCACTTGCACGGTCTGCAACACCGCGTTGCTGGTCAGGCTGATCTGCTTGACGATGTCGTCGGAGGCGGTGCTGAACACCAGCTTGTGGTCGCTGGTGCGAATCAGCGCCACCACGTCGATATCCGTCGCCTGGGCGATATCGGCGGTCAGCCGGTCGTGCTTGGCTGCCTGCCGGCTGGAGGGCGGGCTGGTGTAGCGCAGGAACAATTTAGCCATGCGCGCGTTGTCATGCAGGATGTCACCGATCTCGTCCTTGACGATCTTGGTCGACTCCTGCAGCCAGATGCGCACGTTGCTGTCGAAAATCTGCGACAACGTGGTGGCGGCCAGCTCAGCCGCGATCATGGTCGGGATGACGCTGACCAACCAGAACGCCAGCACCAGCTTGCGCTGGACGCTCCAGCGCGAAATGGCAAAGGGACGGGCTTTCTGGCGGGTCTTGGTGATCATCAGGTTTCGCTTATCGCAGCAGCCATGGCAGGGTCGGAACGATCCGGTCGGATAAAAATCTTCACTACTTTGAGCAGGGTGTTCACCAGCCGATTGCGGTGGCGGAAGAACAGGCTGTTGCCTTCGAACTCGCACCCCAGGCGCAGCTTACTGGCATACCCGGCCTGGCCGCACTCATACACTGCAATATTGTGCTGGATACAGTAATCGACATTGGTCAGCCAACTGCGGAAGTACAAGTTGTAGTCACGGGTGTACTCGACGTCGTGCCCGAAGAACTTATCGACCAACCGATGCTGGTCTACCAGGATCAGGTTGAACGCCACCAACTGCGCGTCCACCCAGTAAAGTACACAGACCGCACGCTCTCCAAGGCGTTCGAGCACGCCGGTGAAGTAGCCGGCGGGCAGGCGCTCGAACTGCAGGTCGGCGCGGGTGAGCGTGGCCTCGTACAGGCGCATGACCTCGGGCAGCACGTCGTCGATATTGCGTCGCCACTCGACACGTGGGCCCGGTGCGCGCAGTTTGCGGCGCAGGTCCTTGCGCGTGGACTTGCCCAGCGACCCCAGGTAGGCGTCCACCGAGCCATAGGGCAGCGGCAATACCCCGGTGGGCAGGCTCGGCATGCTCTGGAAACCCGCCGCCCGGCAGCTGTCGGCCCAGTGCGGATCATTGGCCGGCGCATCCTTGACCGCCACCAGGCCGATACCGAACGCATCGGCATCCTGGCGGGCGGCCTGGAGCAAATGCTGGAGCAACAGCGGGCGTCGCCCCTGCGGCACGTCACTGGCAAACCCGGCGTCGCAACGCTCGGCCACCGGCGAGCCAATGGCATACAGGCCCAATTGCAAAACACCCGGCCACAGTCGCTCCAGACGCTCGGTCAAGCGCTTGCCGGCGCCCGACACCGTGGTGTCGAGCCGATAATGGGTGATGAACGCGGCGGCCACAGCCACCAGCGTGCCGTTTTCAAAAACCGCCAGGTAACGCCATTGAAAATCGGCGATGGCCGCGTGTTCCACCGCGACGTAATAGTCCCAGTCCTCCAGCGCACCGGGAAAGCAGTCGTTCCAGGCACTGCGCGGGATGGCCCGGACGGTCGGGAAAGCTTGGGTGGTGATCACATCATTTCCCTTGTTATGGCCTGTGCCAAGCGGACGCGTTGTGGCTATGGTGATCAGGCTTGTTGTGGCGAGCGGGCTTGCCCTAATGCCGTTCAGTTAAGGTTTTTTGTAGGAGCGAGCTTGCTCGCGAAGAACTCACAGACGCCGCGTTCATTCAGGAAACACGCGTTATCGTTGACGTTTTTCGCGAGCAAGATTCAGGAAACACGCGTTATCGTTGACGTTTTTCGCGAGCAAGAACTAGGCGTCCCCCTCGCTCCTACAGAAGGCGATGTCCGCTTAACTGAACGGCATGAGGGCAAACAGCCCCGTTAGCCACAAGCAGCCAGCTCACCACAACCCGCCAGCTCGCTGGAGAGTGCGGAGTGTCGCTCGACAAACTCCGTACTCAACTCGATCACGCGGCGGTATTGCAGGTCGACGGTGATCATGTGGTAGCAGTTGTCCAGCAGGATCTTGGTCACCGGCCCGCCAAGGTGGCGTTCCACGTAGTCAGCGTTCCAACGGCTGGTGATGTCGTCCTCGATGGAATGCAACACCAGCGCCGGCACCTTGACCTCGGGCATGCGCTTCTTGACCACGGCGTTCATACGGTGCAACTCGCGCACCGTGATGCCTTCCATGGTCAACAAACCGGCTTCGCTGCTCTCCCCTTCCTTCATCTGCCGCTCGACAATCGCCCGCAGGCGTTCGTTCTTGATGCCATACGGCGGCTTCTCTTCGAAGCGGCAGATGTGCACGCCGAACGGAATCTTCATCAGCAACGGCGTGAGGAACGCCAGCTTGTTGATGCTCCAGCCGTCGTACTTCAACGTCGTGGAATACATCAGCAGCCCGGCGACTTGCCCAGGGTGTTCGGCGGCGACGTACATCGACATCACCGCCCCCATGGACAAGCCACCGACAAACACCTGTGCATGGCGCTGCTTGACCTGGGCGAAGGTCTTGCGCACACCTTCGTACCAGTCCAGCCAGCCGGTAGCCTGCAGGTCGCTGTTGTCACCGCAGTGCCCGGCCAGGGTGGGCACGTACACCGTGCAATTGCCCACCTTGGCCAGGCCCTTGGCGACCTGGCGCAGTTCCGTCGGAGTGCCGGTCAGGCCGTGGATCAACAGGATCCCGACCGGACCTTCACCGAGAACGAAGCCGGCATCACCTTCACCGAGGTCGATCTCTGCCGGTTTCACCGTTTGGTCGCCCGCACCAGCAGTTGCTCGAGCAGCTTCAGGCCCAGCTCGATTTCCGGGTAGCTGATTTCCAGGGACGGTGCCAGGGTGATCACGTTCTTGTAGTAGCCGCCCACATCGAGGATCAGGCCCAGCTTGCGGCCGTCTACCACCATGTCGCCTTTCATACCTTCCTCGACCATGTAGTCCAGGGTCGCCTTGTCTGGCGTGAAGCCATCCGGGCCGCAGATTTCGCAGCGCAGCGCCAGGCCCAGGCCGTCGACGTCGCCGATGATCGGGAAACGTTTCTGCAAGTCCTGCAGGCCTTCCAGGAAGTATTTGCCCTTGGCCATGACCATCGCGCCGTAGTCGACTTCGTTGGTCATCTTGAACATTTCCAGGCCCACCGCCGTGCCCAATGGGTTGGAGGCGAAGGTGGAGTGGGTCGAACCTGGCGGGAAGACCTTCGGGTTGATCAACTCTTCACGGGCCCAGATACCGCCCAGCGGGTTGAGGCCGTTGGTCAGCGCCTTGCCGAACACGATGATGTCTGGCTTGACGTCGAAGTGCTCGATCGACCACAGCTTGCCGGTGCGATAGAAGCCCATCTGGATTTCATCGGACACCATCAGGATGCCGTGCTGGTCGAGAACCTTCTTCAGCTCGCTGTAGAAGTTCATCGGCGGGATCACATAACCGCCGGTGCCCTGGATCGGCTCGACGTAGAACGCGGCGTATTCACTCTGGCCGACTTTCGGGTCCCACACGCCGTTGTATTCGGTCTCGAACAGGCGGGCGAATTGCTGCACGCAGTGGCTGCCGTATTCTTCCTTGGTCATGCCTTTAGGGCCGCGGAAGTGGTACGGGAACGGGATGAACTGCGCACGCTCGCCGAAGTGGCCGTAGCGACGACGGTAGCGGTAGCTGGAAGTGATCGACGAAGCGCCGAGGGTGCGCCCGTGGTAGCCGCCTTCGAAGGCGAACATCAGGCTCTTGCCGTTGGTGGCGTTACGTACGACCTTCAGGGAGTCTTCGATCGACTGCGAACCGCCGACGTTGAAGTGGACGCGACCGTCGAGGCCGAATTTCTTCTTGGCATCGACCGCGATCATTTCCGACAGCTCGATCTTGCCTTTGTGCAGGTACTGGCTGGCGATTTGCGGCAGGGTGTCGATCTGCTGTTTCAGCGCATTGTTCAGGCGCGGGTTGGCATAGCCGAAGTTGACGGCCGAGTACCACATTTGCAGGTCGAGGTAGGCCTGGTCTTCGGTGTCCCACACGTAGGAGCCTTCGCAGCGGCTGAAAATGCGCGGCGGCTCGATGTAGTGGACAGTGTCGCCGTACGAGCAGTACTTGGCTTCTTTATCCAGAAGCACCTGGTCTTCGGCGGTAGCGATACGGATATCAGACATGGTGGAAGAGTTCCTGATTTTCAATAGAGAGGTCAGTCGCAGCAAAGGTGGTGGCGTTGGCGGCAATGCCCTGGGGCAGCCTGGCCAGCAATGCGGTCACTTCGGCGAAGGTGTCGAAGCGCGCGTGGGGAATGTTGTTGGCTTCGCAGTACTGGGCGAGGCTGCCTTTGGCGAAGACGAAATCGGCGGTGGACGCGACGCACATGTCGGACTTGCCATCGCCGATCACCAGCACGCGCTTGTTGCGCGGCGTGGACTTGCACTTGCAGTTGCCCGACGCGGCGCGGCACGCATCGCTGGAATACGGGAAGTCGATGCGCCAGCTGTCCTGGTCGACCTGGCGCAGGCGGTTGGCGAGGATCGGCAGCAGGGTCACGTAGTTGCGCGACAGAATCCGCGCGATACCCTGCTCGATGCCGTCGCTGACCACTTCGACGGAGGCCCCGAGGCCGATGACGTGATCAACGAAATCCGGGAAGTCCGGGTCGATCTCGACGCTGTCGAAATACGCCAGCAGTTCGCTGGGGGTGGCCTTGATCAGCGCCAGTTGGCGGCTCAGGCATTCGCGTGAACCGATATGCCCATCCAACCATTCCTGCTCGATGGTTTCCCATTCGGGACCCGCGAAGCGTTGGAGGACGTTGTCGATGACATCGGTGGGGGTAATGGTCCCGTCGAAGTCACACACGATATGCCAGTGGATCATCTGCCTGTCCTTGAGTTGGAGGGCTTGAAGAAGAGCGCGCTGTGTGCGCTTGCAGAAGGGGTAGAGCAGGGACTGTGCCAACTGGCCTGGGCCCAGCAGGGCTGGGGGTTTGGCGGGTAATTCGGGCGATATGTGTCGCAGGAGCTACAATTTTTGTAGCTTTCTACAAACAAGATGAGTGCTTGCGCCAGGCCCCCCCTTCGCGCGTTCATGCGCGCATGGCCAGATAAGGAAACGCTCCATGTTCAAGGTTACTTCTGCTGTATTCGCCGGTTTATTGGGACTCTGGGGCTTTTCCAGCGCAGCCCTGGCAGAAGGCATCACCGGCGAAGTCGGCGCAGGTATCGCTTATCAACCCCATGACCCGACCGCCAGTCGCTACGAAACGCGGCCCATCCCCTACGTGGACCTCGACTGGGGCAGCGTCAGCCTGGGCACCGATGACGGCCTGACCTGGAGCGCCCTCAATACCAACGGTTTTACCGCCGGCCCCTATATCAATTACCTGCAGGGGCGTACGGCCAACGGCTCACTGCGCGGCCTGCGCAATGTCTCGGACATGGCCGAAATCGGTGGTTTCATTCAATACGCCCCGGTCGATTTCTGGCGTGTGTACGCCCAGGTGGGCCAGGCCGTTGGTGGCGGGCATGATCAAAGTGGCGTACTGGGTAAGCTCGGCGGTGAGTTGGGCTACCCACTGGGCAGCGGGATTATTGGCAGCACCGGCCTGATGGCGCACTTTGCCGACGCCCGCCAGACCCAGACCTATTTCGGCGTGGACTCCAACGAATCCGCGGCCTCCGGCATTCGCGCCTACAACGCCAGCGCGGGCTTCCAGAACATGACGCTGACCCAGAGTTTTGAATTCCCCCTGGCGTCCCACTGGTCGCTGCTGACCAGCGCCAGCTGGGTGCACCTGGTGGGCTCGGCGGCCAATAGCACTATCGTCAAGGCGACCGGGGACGTGAACCAGGGCCAGGTACAGACAGCCATCAGCTACAAGTTCGACTAATAAGCACACACCTTCTTACAAACTGGTCTGAGCCTTGCAATGACGCCCCGGAATTCATTTCTTCAGGACGCTATTCATGGCTCGCCCCGCTTACCGCCTGCTGCACCACTCGCTCTGGGACCTGGTCCCCATCACGATGGGCCTGGCCCATTTCGTTTTTGTCATCTGGCTGGTAACCGCCTTTCATAGCCTGAGCGGGTGGGCCCTGTTGCCCCTGGCGCTGCTCTACGCGGTGAGCCTGTCGTGGAGCATCAACAGCATCTCGCACAACCAGATCCACAACGCCTACTTCAGCCATCGCGCGATGAACCGCGCCTTCGACCTGTTGCTGTCGGTGACCATCGGCTTTTCCCAGACGCTCTACCGCGATATCCACAACCGCCATCATCGCGGTAACGCCGATCTGCCGGGGCCGGATGGGCACACCATCGACCCCCTGTCGATCTACCAGCGCGGCAAGGATGGGCAGCCGGAGAATCCCTGGGCCTATACCTTCCTCAGTTTCTTCCGTGACGACCCCAAGCCGTTCTATGACGAAATGAAGCGCAAGCGCCCGGCGGATGCGCGCTGGGTCAAGGTCGAGATCGGCGTGACAGTGGCGTTCTACATCGCCCTGGCGTTCTACAACTGGCAGGCGGTGTTGTGGTTATTGCCGTTCTGGTACCTGGGCCAGTGCCTGTCATCGCTCAATGGCTACTATGAGCACTTCGGCGGCAACCCGGACCTGCCGATCGCTTGGGGCGTGAGTTCCTATAGCCGGTTGTACAACCTGATCTGGATGAACAACGGCTACCACGCCGAACACCACTACCGGCCCAAAATGCACTGGACCAAGATGAAGGCGTTTCATCGGGAAATTGCCGAGCAACAGCGTGCGGCGGGGGTCAAGTCGATTCCAGTGTCACACGGCCTGGGCTTTTTGGTTGCACACCGCAAACCCTGACCTCCCTCCCGTAGCAGCTGTGTGACCCAGCTGCTACGGGAAGGGCGATTTCAGTTTTCTTCGCCCTCGGCCAGCAGGGCGATCCCGCCGATAATCACCGCAACCCCCACCCAATGCAGCAGGCTGATGTGTTCCCCCAGCCCCAGCCACGAACCGAGCAGCACCACCACAAACACCAACGAACTCAGGGGGAACGCCAGGGACAGGCTGCTGCGCCGCAGAATCAGCATCCACACGAAAAACGCCCCGATGTAACTGGCGATCGCCGCCAGAATCCCTGGGTTGCGCGCCACCTCGGACAACCACTGCCAGTTGAAATCCATCTGGCCCAGTTGGTTGCCAGCCACCTTGGTAAACAACTGCCCGGCGCTTTCGGTACAAATCAGCAAGGCCCACAGCACCACGGTGCCGAGGCGCCCGTGCAACCAGCCACTTGGGCGCGCTACCACAACATCCTGCGTATTCATGCCTGACTCCCAATCGCCACCAACATCACCCCCAGGGTAATCACCAGGGTTCCCAGCCAACGGCGCCGGCTGACGGTTTCCTTGAGCACCAGCTTGCCTGCCAGCACCACCCCGCAATAAGCCAGCGCCGCCGCCGGGAACAACAGGCTCAACGGCGCACGGGACAAGGCTTCCAGCCAGACGAAGAACTCGATGGCATAGGCGCCGATCCCGGCCCACAGCAACGGCGCATTGAACACCTGGCCCCAGAAGGCATTCAGGCGAAACTCACCCTCCAGCGCTGGCAGGCGGTCCAGGCCAATCTTGAAACACAGTTGGCCGATCACATCGAGCACGATGGAAAAGGCCACCAGCAACACCACGGTCAGGGTCACGGGAACAGCTCCTCAAACAGGTTGATCAGGGCTTCGTTGGTGGCAGCGTTGCGCTGCAAATCCTCCGTGCTCCAACGCTCCGGCGGCGGCTGGTCGGACTTGGCCTCCCAACGCTTGAACGCGTTACTGAACACCGGCGTGGCGAACTCGCCGCACACGTCGATGCCGATGATCCGCTTGCGCGCCGCCAGGGCCCGCAGCGCCTGGAGCAGGTGGGTCAGGCGCATGCCGCCCTGGTCCCAGTTGGTGGCTGCGTCTTCACTGGCCAGCACATCTTTGTCGATGGTGATCCAGATCGCCTCGGTGGGCAGACTGGTGATCATCTGGTCCAGAAAGGCCGCCCAGTCGAGCTCCGCCAGGTTGCGCCAGTGCAGGTAGTTTTCCTGCTGCTGGTGGCCAGCACCATCGCCCACCCGGCCCCAGACCTTCGATGGCGGGTGCTGCCACGGAAACAGCTGCAATTTCCCGCGCTTGAGGGCGCCAAGGTTGCCACCGCGCAGTTGCGGGTTATGCAGGTCGTCGCTGCACGGGCCGAGGGTCACGATACGTTGGATCGCCGGCATTTTCAGCGCACGGTTGACCCACGAACCACAGTGCCGCTTGGGTGCCAGGCGCACCCAGTCGGGGTGGTTGTCGAAGTGGATCAGGCTGACAGGTTCTTTCAAATCCGCGAGGAATGCCGGCGTGAGGTGGTGATAATCGCCGGAGCCGACAAATAGAATTTCCGGCCGCGCATTGGTGGGCCGCGGCCGGTGGGCCAGGCGTTCGGCGAAGCGCTTCCAGGTTTTTTCGGTGGACCACAGGCGTAATTTAGGGCCCAGGTCCAGCAAGTCGATACGGTTGGCGCGGCCACTGGCCAAACGTTGGGCAATCGGCGCCTGACCGGTGAGGCTGTGGTCGAGGTCAAGAATATTCAAGGTAGTGTTTCACCCCTAATGGCAGCGCCCAACCGGATACCGGCTGGGCTTTAGGGGGTCAATGCAAGGGGCGGGCCAGCGGGTGAACGAGCGAAGGCTTGAAGCCTGCGCAGAACTGATGTGGGAGGGGGCTTGCCCCGATGGCGGCCTCATCGGGGCATAAGTATCTACACAACTTTTTTCAGCGGTCTGTGGCGAGGGAGCTTGGTCCCGTGGCGGCCTTCGGGCCGACCGATATGTACTCGCTAAAACTCCAAAAAAGCGGTCGGCCCGAAGGCCGCCACGGGACCAAGCTCCCTCGCCACAGACCACTGGAAATTGTGTAGATACCCATGCCCCGATAGCAGTGGCACATTCAACATCTTTATCGGCTGACACTAAGCCATCGGGACCAAGCCCCCTCCCACATTTGGATCAGTGTTCGACTTCAGTTTTTGGCTTCGTTGATGATCTGGCGAATCGCCCCCACAAAGGCTTCGGCCGGCTGGCCACCGCTGACAGCGTATTGATCGTTGAACACGATGGTCGGCACCGACGTCACGCCACGGGAGATCCACAACTGCTCCTGCTCGCGGACTTCTGCGGCGTATTCGTCGCTGGCGAGAATCTCGGCCGCGCGCTTGAGGTCCAGGCCGACGCTCTCGGCGATGATCGCCAGGGTGGCGTGGTCGGACGGGTCTTGACCATCGGTGAAATAGGCCTTGAACAACGCTTCCTTGAGGTTGTACTGCAAGCCTTCCAACCCGGCCCAATGCAGCAGGCGATGGGCGTCGAAGGTGTTGTAGATACGGCTCTGGCCGTCGGTACGAAAGGCAAAGCCCAGCGCGGCCCCCATGTCACGGATGCGCTCACGATTGGCCTGGGACTGTTCGGCGGTGGAACCGTATTTCTCGGTGATGTGCTCGACGATGTTCTGCCCCTCGGCGGGCATGTTCGGGTTCAGTTCGAACGGCTGGAAATGGATCTCGGCCTGCACCTCGCTGCCCAGTTGGTCGAGGGCTTCGGTCAGGCCACGCAGGCCGATGATGCACCAGGGGCAGGACACGTCGCTGACGAAATCGATTTTCAGGGGAGTACTCATGGTAGGCAACCTCGCTGGCATTCATGTGCCACAAAAGTTGCACGATACACCAATGTCACAACACCTTCGAAGGCTCGCCCAGGTCAATCTGCGCCCAATGTGCAGCATCTTCGCGATGGGCTTGCAGGTACGGTAGAACCGCCGTCAGCAGCGGCGCCTTGAACGCTTCCTGGAAACGGTGGGCCATGCCGGGAATCAACTTCAATTGGCTGCCCTGGATATGCGCCGCCAGGTGCACGCCGTGCATCACCGGCAGCAACGGGTCGGCGGTGCCGTGGACCACCAGGGTCGGCACGCGTAATTGGTTGAGCAGCGGCACGCGGCTCGGTTCGGCGAGGATCGCCATGATCTGGCGCTTCACGCCTTCCGGGTTGAAGGCGCGGTCGTAGGACAGCGCCGCCTGGTGCAACAACGCCTGGCGATCATCCTTCACGTTCGGGCTGCCCAACGCCGCGAGCAAATCCGCCTGCTGCTCCAGCGCCACTTCACGATTCGGCGCGCTGCGTCGCGACAACAACTGCACCAGCGCTGCATTCGGGGCCGGCAAGCCTTCAGCGCCAGAGCTGGTCATGATCAGCGTCAGGCTTTCCACGCGCTGCGGCGCCATGGCGGCCAGGTGCTGGGCGATCATGCCGCCCATGCTCGCGCCCAGCACATGGAATTGGCGGATCTGCAACGCGTCCATCAAGCCCAGGGCATCGTCGGCCATGTCGGTCAGGGTGTAGGGCGCGGCCACCGGCAGGCCGAGCTTGTAGCGCAGCACTTCGAAGGTCAGGTTGGCGCTGGCCGGTGCCTGGCGCCAGGTGGACAGGCCAACGTCACGGTTGTCGTAGCGAATCACCCGGAAACCTTGCTGGCACAGGGCGACGACCACTTCATCCGGCCAGTGGATCAACTGCCCGCCCAGGCCCATCACCAGCAGCAATGCAGGATCGGACGCACGGCCGATGCTCTGGTAAGCGATGCTCACCTGAGCCAGGTCGACCGTTTGGGTCGGGACATTGACATCACATCGAGAAGCCGCAAAAGACGGCAGGCCGAATAGTAGAGCGGCCAGTAAAAACAACACGCGCATGAAAAACACCGAAACGCAGAACCCCAGTAGAGCGCGAGTCTGATGAAGTTTGTTCAAGCGCGCTGCCACACTTCCATGACAGTTTGATGAAGAGTGCCCGGTGGTCGTGGTCGACAGGCCCGCGAACATGAGACAAACTCACGCTATCGCAACTTGTCACAAACTATCCTCATGGAGAGCCCGTGCTCGAGATCCGTCACCTCAAGACCCTGCACGCCCTGCGCGAAGCCGACAGCCTGGTGGAAGCCGCCGAGCGCCTGCACCTGACGCAATCGGCGCTGTCCCACCAGTTCAAGGAGCTTGAAGAGCGCCTGGGCATGCCGTTGTTCGTGCGCAAGACCAAACCCGTGCGTTTCACCAGCGCCGGCCTGCGTCTGCTGCAACTGGCCGATGCCACCCTGCCCTTGCTGCGGGGTGCCGAGCGCGATATCGCGCGGTTGGTCGGCGGCACCGCCGGGCGCCTGCACATGGCGATCGAGTGCCACAGCTGCTTCCAATGGTTGATGCCGACCATCGACCAGTTCCGTGACGCCTGGCCCGAAGTCGAACTGGACCTGGCCTCGGGGTTTGCCTTCGCCCCCCTGCCGGCCCTGGCTCGCGGCGACCTGGACCTGGTGGTGACCTCTGACCCACTGGAACTGCCGGGCATTACCTATGTGCCGCTGTTCACTTACGAAGCGATGCTCGCCGTGGCCAACCAGCATGCGCTGGCGAACAAAGCCTACATCGTGCCGCAAGACCTGCTCACTGAAACCCTGATCACCTACCCGGTGGAACGTGACCGCCTGGACATCTTCACCCGCTTCCTGGAGCCGGCCGACGTGGAACCGGCCCAGGTGCGGACCTCGGAACTGACGGTGATGATGATGCAACTGGTGGCCAGCGGTCGTGGCGTGTGCGGCATGCCCCATTGGGCGCTGCATGAATACAGCTCGCGCGGTTACGTGAAGGCCAAGCGCCTGGGCGAGAAAGGGCTGTTTGCCACGTTGTATGCGGGGATTCGTGCGGACATGCTGGATGCGCCGTACATGCGCGACTTCCTGCTGACGGCCAAGGACACTTCGTTTTCCACGCTGGACGGGGTCAGCGCGGTGCGCTGAACCCCTCTCCCCGTCAGACAGTACTGGCCAGGGATTCGCGATAAAACGGCAGGATCAGGTCACGGGTCAACGGCGCCAGCGCCAGGCCACCATCACCGGCCGGGTCAATCCAGCGCACCTCTTCGATTTCAGCGGCGGGGCTCACCGGTACATCAATGTGTACCTGGAACAACTCGGCTTGCACGGTGAAACCCGGCTCGTTGGCAGCCGGGGCCGAGAAGCGGCCGAGGTACACGGCCGCGCCGGGGTCAATCTGCAGGTTCAGTTCTTCGTACAGCTCACGGGCCAGGGCTTGGACAGGTTGCTCACCGGCGTCGATCTTGCCGCCGGGTTGCATGAAAGCCTGGGTGCCACGCTTGCGCACCAGCAGGGTTTGGCCGTCGCCGCCGATCAGCAGGGCCGCGGCGATTCGAATCGTAGTGGTCATGTACAGGCTGCCTCGAATGAAAGGGCCGCAAGGATCACAGAAAGCGCCTCAATCGGAAAGCAGCGCACCTTCTTCAGGGTCTTTGATAAACACGGTGTACTTGGCCCCTTCCATCGCTTCAAACGCAATCAGCTTGTCCACCAGCGGCAGGTTCAACACCTTGCCGGCGTTGAGCAGCAACATGCCGTTATCGGCATTGAGATTGCGCGCCAGCACCATGCCTTCGGTCAGTTCGCGGGTGGTCAGCGCCTTCACGCTCGGGTCGCCCAACGTCACGTCGCTGAGGAAGGCAGCGCACGCGTGGATAAAGTCCTCCAGCATGTCCGGGTCGTAGAGTTTGCCGGCATATTTGCGAATAAAGAGCAGCGCTTCATCGCTGTTCATCTGCCGCTCGAGGATCAAGCCCTTTTGTAACTCGATAAAGTCGACGGCCAGTTTCAACAACCGCGACCCCGAGGGGATCTGCTCGCCCTTGAGGTGGTCGGGGAAACCCGTGCCGTCCCAACGCTCCTGGTGATGGCGGATCAAGCGTGCCGCGTCCTTCATCGGCTCCAGGGTCATCAGCAACGACTCGCTCTGGGTCGGATAGGCCCGATAACGCTCGCGATCGGTACTGTGCAGCATGTCCGATGGCGCGACCATCATGCTGTCGCTCCAGCTCAACTTGCCAATGTTGTAGAGCGCGGCGGCCATGGCCAGGTCGCGGGCACTGGCTTCGTCGATCGCCTGGGCCCTGCAATACACCCGGATCAATTCGATCAACTGGCGATTGGTCTGCTTCTGCTTGGGTAAGCGCAGGTTGGCCAACAGCGAAAACACCTCGGTGCCGGTCACATAGCTGCGCTTGAGCTCGTCGTAGGCCAGGTCGAGCATGTCGGCGGTCTGTTGCAACTCGGCGGTGCGCGCCGCCACGCGTTTTTCCAGGGTGGCATTGAGCACTTTCAATTGCTCGTTCTGGTCGCGGGTCAGGCGCTCCAGGCGCTGGTGCTCAACGCACTGGCGCAGGGTCAACTGCAACTCATCGTCATTCCAGGGCTTGCTGATATAGCGATCGATCTGCCCATCGTTAATCGCCTTGACGATGGTCGGCAGGTCAGCGTAGCCCGTCAGCAGGATGCGACCGGTCGACGGGTACAACTGATGGACCCTGGCCAGCAGCTCGGCCCCATTCATGCCCGGCATGCGTGCATCGCTCATCACCAGGTCGATGGGATGGGCCGCCATGATGTCCAGGGCCTGGGCGCCGCTGGTTGCCAGCATGACCTCGTAGGGTTGACCGCGCAGGAGGCGACGCAGGCTGTTGAGGATCGATTCTTCGTCGTCAACCAGCAGAATGGTGGGTTTATAGGGCGATGTCGTAGCGAGTTGTGCGTCCATGGCGACTCTGCCTTCGAATAAAACAAAATTGAGCGAACTTGAACCCTTATGTCACACCTTGACCCGTCACCGGAAGCCAGGTCGACTGGCGTTGCCTATCGTGCAGCAGGAACCGGGGTGATTTGACGCCAACTGGCCATCAAATTCAAGCGCGCTCGACTATGCTGTCACCGAAGGCCAACACTGTGCTTAAACGTAGTCTCAGGGAAGGGGTCGTTATGTCGTCGAGTCGTTTGCAGTTGGGGAGTGCGCCATGAGCCCGGATTCAGGACGGGCCAACCGTCGCATTCTGATCGTCGATGACTCGGCCTCGATCCATGAGGACTTCCGCAAGATCCTGTGTGCCGATCCAAACGGCGAGCCGTCCATGGACAGCCTCGAGGAAACCCTGTTCGGCACCGCGCCAGTGCTGCGCCAGGCCTTCGAGCTGGACTCCGCCTACCAGGGCCAGGAGGCGCTTGCCCTGGTCAACCAAGCCCTGGCGGCCGACGCCCCGTATGCCATGGTGTTCATCGACATGCGCATGCCGCCTGGCTGGGATGGCCTGCAAACCATTGAACAACTGTGGAACGTCGACCCCCACCTGCAAATTGCCCTGTGTACGGCTTATTCCGACTATTCCTTTGAAGCGATCGAAGCGCGGTTGAAGTACAACGACCAACTGTTGATCCTGAAAAAGCCGTTCGACCACCTGGAAATACGCCAGATGGCCAGCGCTCTCACCTGGAAATGGCAGCTCGCCCAGGACGTCGCACTCAAGGTCATTGGCCTGGAGCGCACCATTGAAGAACGGGTGCAGGAACTGCTGAAGGTGTCGCACCTGCTGCAATACGACGCGCTGACCGAGTTGCCCAACAGCACACTGCTGGGCGACCGATTGACCCAGGCCATTGCCCTCGGCAGGCGTCACGACACTCAACTGGCCGTCATCTTCATTGGCCTGGACCGGTTCAAGCGCATCAACAACGCCCTGGGTTATCCCGTGGGTGACGAGGTGCTCAAGCATGTCAGCCAAAGCCTGGTGGCAGCGGTGCGTGAGTCGGATTCGGTGTTCCGGTATGGCTCCGACGAGTTCGTCATCGTGCTCAACGATATTCAGCACCCTCGGCAAACCCAGCACGTCGCACAAAAATTGCTCAAGGCGATCAACATCACCCGGCATATCGCGAGCCATGACCTGAGCGTCACTGCGAGCCTGGGCATCAGCATTTATCCCAATGACAGCGGTACGGCGGTCGAGCTGATCAAGCACGCGGAAACCGCCATGCACGCCAGCAAGGAACATGGCCCGGACGACTTCAGGTTTTATACCGAGGACATGAACCTGCGCGCCCGGCACCAGCAAGACCTGGAAAGCGCGATGCACCAGGCGTTGGAACGCGACGAGTTTGTGCTGCACTACCAACCCAAGCTGGATTTGACATCCGGCCGCATCGTCGGGGCCGAGGCACTCTTACGCTGGTTTCAACCGCAATCGGGTTGGATCGGCCCAGCCGATTTCATACCCGTTGCCGAAGACAGTGGCCTGATCATCCCCCTCACCCAATGGGTGTTGCGCCAAGCCTGCACGCAAGCACAGGCCTGGCGCTCGATGGGCCAGTTTCCCCTGTGCATCTCTGTGAACATCTCGGCCCTCGACTTCCGCCAGCGGGATTTTGTCGCTAACCTGGCCGCCATCCTCGAACAGACCGGCCTGCCGCCCGCCCAGCTGGAGCTGGAGATCACCGAAAGCGTGCTGATGCAGAATGTCGACGACACCGTCGAAACCCTGCAGAAAATCAAGGCCATGGGGGTGCGCCTGGCGCTGGATGATTTCGGCACCGGTTACTGCAGCCTCAGCTACCTGCGCCGTTTCCCCATCGATGTGCTGAAGATCGATCAATCATTCGTGCACGGCTTGACTGTAAACAGCCGGGACAAACAGCTGATCAGCGCTATCATCGCCCTGGGCAAGAGCCTGGAGTTGAACATCATCGCCGAAGGGGTGGAAACCATCGAACAGTTGAATGTCCTCAAGGCGCTCCAATGTGAAGAGGGCCAGGGGTATCTGTTCAGCCAGGCCCTGCCCGCGAAGGACTTTGCCCAGTTGCTGCGGGTGGGTTGCGACTCGCTGATGCCCCGTCAATAGCCCCGTGCCTGCAAGGAGTGCTCGCTTGAGCGAAGTTCCAATTTACCGTCTTGGCCTCCTGCTCACGTTATGGATGGGCGCGGGAGCCCCGCTGGTGGCGGCGCCGCTGGACGAAGCGCTCAAACCGTTACCGCCGGTTCCGGAACTCGACCCGGCCAAGGTCGAACTGGGCCGCCAGTTGTTCAACGAGCCGCGCCTGTCGGTCAATAACACCCTGTCATGTGCCAGCTGTCATCGCCTGGAATCCGGTGGTGCCGACAACAAGCCGTTCTCCCTGGGCTTCGACGGTAAGCCCGTGGCGATCAACACCCCAACGGTGTTCAACGCCAGCCTGAACTTCAAGCAGTTCTGGAATGGCCGGGTGGACACGCTGGAGGCGCAGATCGAACAAGTGGTCATCAGCCCGGTGGAAATGGGCAACGACTGGAAAACCGTGGTGCAGAACCTCTCCGCCCTGCCCGCCTACCAGGCGGCGTTCAAAGGCGCGTACCCCGATGGCGTGACTGCGGCCAACGTGCAAAACGCCCTGGCCACCTATGAGCGAACCTTGCTCACCCCGAATTCGCGCTTTGACCAATACCTGCTGGGCAACACCGAGATCCTGACGATCCAGGAAAAGTACGGCTACCAGCGCTTCAAGGACTACGGCTGCATTGCCTGCCACCAGGGGATCAACATCGGCGGCAATATGTTCCAGAAGTTCGGTGTGATGGGCGACTACTTCAAGGCGCGCGGCAACCCTGTCGAGTCGGACCTGGGGCGCTACCTGTTGACCCAGGATGAAGAGGACCGTCACGTGTTCAAGGTGCCGAGCCTGCGCAATGTCGCGGTCACGGCCCCCTATTTCCACGACGCCTCGGCCAAGACCCTGGAGGAAGCCGTCGACGTGATGTTCAAGTACCAGTTGGGCCGTATCCCGTCCGCGGAGGATAAAGACCTGATCATCCAGTTTCTCAAGACACTGACCGGCGAATGGGCAGGTAAACCGCTATGAGCCGACCATCATGACCCTCTCCCGCCGCCGCGCCAGCCAATTGTTCCTGGGGTGCATGACGATGTTGCTGGCCTCGATACTGGTCTTTCTGTACATCAAGTCCTCCAACGACCAGGCCGCCTCCTACACCCAGTCACGCGACCTGATCCGCCAGTTGCAGCAACTCAACGCACAGTGGGACAGCGAGGTGCTCAAGGCCAGGATCGCCATCACCCACAATTACGACCCGCTGGTGACGCCCCTCACAAAAATGACCCAGCTGTGGGCCGAGCTGGAAGCACATGACTCATACCACAACCCTGAAGACCTGCGCGCCTGGCAAGCCAGCCAACAAGCCTACCGGGAGGCGATCCAGGAAAAAGCCCGGCGGGTCGACCAGTTCAAATCCCACAATGCGGTGTTGCGTAACTCCCTGGCCTTCCTGCCGACGGCCGAAGACGATATCCAGGCGCAGTTCAACCAGGTGAACGGGCCCGCCAAACTGCAACTGCAAAGCGTGGCCACCGACACGTACGACTTGCTGCTCAGCAGCATGGAGTTCGCCCAGATCACCAGTGACGAGCGTGCCGCCGACATCCTCGTCGGCCTGGGCAAGCTGAACGTCAACAAAGAACTGTTGCCCAGCGCGTTCCAGGCCCCCGTGGACATTTTGAGCAATCACATCGAACTGATTTTGCGCGAGCAGCCGGTGGTCAACACCTTGCTCGAACAGATCGCCGCCATCCCGGTGGCCGAACGCCTGGATGAACTGACCACCCACCTCAATCAGGATCAACAGGCCGCCGACCGCATCGACCAGAAATACCATCGCTACCTGCTGGTGTTCTCGACCCTGCTGGTCGCCTTGTTGCTGTACCTGGCGATTCGACTGCTGCGCAGCGTCGCCGAGATAAACCGCGTCAATCGCGCCTTGCAGGCCGCCAACGAAACCCTGGAACAACGCGTCGAGCGGCGCACTCAACAGCTCAAGGATGCCCAGAGCGAGCTGATGGACAATGCCCGCCAGGCCGGCATGGCCGAGATCGCGACCAATGTGCTGCACAACGTCGGCAACGTGCTCAACAGCGTGAACATCTCCGCCGACCTGGTTGCCCGTAAACTGCGCAGCAGCAAGGCACAGGGCCTGGGCAAGGCCATGCAATTGATCAACGAGCACCAGGGTGACCTCGGCACCTTCCTCACCGAAGATGAAAAGGGCAAGCTGTTGCCCGGCTACCTGAACCAACTGGTAAACGCCATTGCCGTTGAACAGCAAGGGCTTACGGACGAGCTGGCACAACTGAGCAAGAGCGTCGACCACATCAAGGACATCGTCTCCACCCAGCAATCCTATGCGGGCGCATCCAGCCTGCTGGAACCGCTGGATATCAGTGCCTTGATGGAAGATGCCTTGCGCATGAACGCAGGCGCCCTGAGCCGTCATAACGTCACGGTGATCAAGGAATACGCAGCCGTGCCGCAGATCCTGGGGGACAAACATCGCCTGTTGCTGATCATGGTCAACCTGATCAGCAACGCCAAGTACGCCATGGCCAACCTGAGCGACCGGCCACGCCGCATCACCCTGTCCGTCACGCCCGTGGATGGCGACACCTTGCAGATCAGCGTCAAGGACGACGGCGAAGGTATACCCGCAGAAAACATGACACGGATCTTCACCCACGGCTTTACCACCCGCAAGGAAGGCCACGGCTTCGGCTTGCACAGCTGTGCCCTGGCCGCCCTGGAAATGAACGGCCAGCTCAGCGCCCACAGCGATGGGCCGGGCCAAGGCGCTATATTCACCTTGAAGATTCCTCTTACCCGGCCGGAAGTCAGTCATGAACCAACCACCTAACCGGCGCATTTTGCTGATCGATGACACGCCGTCGATCCACGACGATTTTCGCAAGATCCTGACGCCGCCGATCGAGACCAACCAGGTGCTCGATGAAATGGAGTCAGCCCTGTTCGGCGACAGTACCCAACCGGCCGCCCCGGCATTCGAGCTGGACTCGGCCTATGGCGGCGAAGAGGGACTGGCATTGCTCGTCACCGCCATGGCCAAGCAACGTCCCTATGCATTGGCCTTTGTCGATATGCGCATGCCCCAGGGCTGGGACGGTGCCAAGACGATCGAGGAGCTATGGAAAGTCGCCCCCGGCCTGCAAGTGGTGGTGTGCACGGCGTATTCGGATTATTCCTGGGAAGATTTGCTCGCCCGGCTGCAAGCCCATGACCGCCTGCTGATCCTGAAAAAACCTTTCGACAACATCGAAGTCCAGCAGATGGCCAACACCCTGACCAACAAATGGGACATGGCCCGCCGTGCCTCGCTGCAAAACAGCCACCTGGAACAATTGGTGGTGCAGCGCACCCAGGCGCTGACCCACGCCAGCGAGGCGCTGCAAATCGAAATCGACGAACGCAAACACCTGGAAAGCCAACTGGTGCAGTCGGAAAAGCTGGCGTCGCTTGGGCAACTGGCGGCGGGGGTCGCGCATGAGATCAATAACCCGGTGGGGTTTATCTCGTCCAACCTCAATACCCTCGACAGCTACTTCAGCCAACTGCAACAGATGCTGGGCGCTTACCGGCAGGCTGAGGAGATGATCGAATCGGGCGAGCAGCGTGATCAGCTCAAGGCTTTGCGCGAAAGCCTGGAGCTGGATTTTCTCAAGGAGGATATTCCGGTCCTGATCCATGAATCCAAGGAAGGCATCAACCGCGTGGTGCAGATCGTCAGGGACCTGAAAAACTTTTCACGGGTGGACAACGACCAGACCTGGCAGTGGGCCAACCTGCAACAAGGCATCGACTCGACGCTGAACATCGTCGCCAGTGAACTCAAGTACAAGGCCGACGTGGTCAAGCACTACCAGCCCTTGCCGGACATCGAGTGCCTGGCCTCGCAGCTCAACCAGGTGGTGATGAACCTGGTGATCAATGCGGCCCAATCCATGGGGCCGGAGCGCGGCACCATCACCCTGAGCACCGGCGTGGAAGGCGACACCATCTGGCTGGAAGTCGCGGACAACGGCTGCGGGATTGCCCCGCAGGCCCTGCAAAAGATTTTCGACCCGTTCTTCACCACCAAGCCGGTGGGTGAAGGGACGGGGCTGGGGCTCTCGCTGTCGTATGGGATTGTGAAGAAACATCACGGGACTATTACGGTCAGCAGCGAAGTGGGCAAAGGCACCACCTTCCGGGTGGTGCTGCCCATTCGGCAAACAGCCTAGTCGCCCCGTACAGCTCGGCTTTTTTAGATCGATTGCAATAACGCCAAAGCGCAAACCAAGCCTAGGTAAATCGCCACGCGATCGAGGCGGCCCCTCAACCACAAGCCGCCACAAGACCAATGACCGGCAACAGCAGGAGCCGGCCCCGCCCACTCACACCACGCCGGCAGACGCCACTCAAAAAACCGTCCCGCACTGTCATTTCTGACAGTAGACGGCTTCGCCCACCCGTTGGACACTCAAAAAACACTGTCCGCCAGGGAAGGCTGTCATGGCTATTCGTCTCGTGGCATTGCTACTCGTCTGCCTTGCGCTATCGGCCTCGGCACAGACTGACCCGGTTGAACTGCTGCTGGCGCAAATGACGCTAGAGGAAAAAGCTGGCCAGCTCACCCAGTTGGCGACAGTGGACACCGTCACCGGCCCGGCGATTGACCAGGGCAGCCTGACCCACCCGCCGATGCAGACTGTGGGCTCGGTGCTCGGCATCTACGGTGCCGAACGGACCCGACAATTGCAGCAGAGCGTCGTAGAAGGCTCGCGCCTGCATATCCCGCTGTTGTTTGCATTTGATGTGATCCACGGTTTTCGCACCCTATTCCCGGTGCCCTTGGCCGAGGCGGCGGCCTGGGACCCCGACTTGTCGCAACGCACTGCCCGTGCAGCCGCCATGGAGGCTTCGGCCAGCGGCCTGCATTGGACCTTTGCCCCCATGCTCGATATCACCCGCGACCCACGCTGGGGGCGGGTGGTCGAGGGGGCCGGGGAAGACCCGTTCCTGGGTTCGGCACTGGCGGTGGCAAGAGTCCGAGGGACTCACGGCGATGGGCCACCCAACACATCCTTCATGCTGTCCACCGCCAAACATTTTGTCGCTTACGGCGCCGCCGAAGGCGGACGTGACTACAACAGCGCCGACCTGTCACAACGCACCTTGCAAGAGGTCTACCTGCCGCCGTTCCAGGCGGCCGTAGAGGCCGGCGCGGATGCCGTGATGCCAGGGTTCGAGGAACTCGCGGGGGTTCCCATGCACAGCAACGCGCCCCTCCTCAAAGGTCTGTTACGCGGCCAATGGGGGTTTACCGGAATCATCGTCAGCGACTGGATGGGCGTGCATGAACTCATCCCCCATGGCGTGGCGGCCAGTCCAGCGGATGCCACGCGCAAGGCATTGAACGCCGGTGTCGAGATTGACATGGTCAGCCAGTCCTATAGCCGAAACCTGCCCGACCTGGTGCGCAACGGTCAAGTGTCGCTGACCACCGTGGATGAGGCCGTACGCCATATCCTCAGGGCCAAGCAGCGGCTGGGCCTGTTCGAAAATCCCTATCGCTACAGCGACCCCGCCCGCGAACGTGCCCAGACCCTGACCCCGCAAACCCGTGCTCTGGCTCGCGAGGCGGCACAGAAATCCATCGTCCTGCTGAAAAATTCAGGCGCGCTGCTCCCCTTGCCCAAGGACCTGCACACGTTGCTGGTGGTGGGCAGCCTGGCCACGGATGCCCAAGCCACGTTGGGCGCTTGGGCCTTGGCTGGAAATACCAACGACACCGTGACGATACTGGAAGGCATACAGCGCACTGTCTCCCCTGCCACCCAAGTGACCTACGTCCCCGGAGCATCGCCTACCAGCCTGGACACCCAAGGCATAGCAGCGGCACAACAGGCCGCCCAGAAGGCCGATGTGGTGGTGGCCGTACTCGGCGAAACCGCCGACATGAGTGGAGAAGCCGCCAGTCGCGCCGACCTTGGCCTGCCCGGCGCCCAGGACGCGCTCGTGCAAACGCTGCTGGAAACCGGCAAGCCCGTGGTGATCATCCTGATGAACGGTCGCCCGCTGTCGCTCTCGAACAGCGCCCAACAGGCAACGGCCATTCTGGAGTCCTGGTTCCTTGGCAGTGAAATGGGGCAGGGTGTGGCCGACGTGCTGTTTGGCGATGTAAACCCCAGCGGCAAGCTGCCCATCACCTTTGCCCGCAGTGTGGGGCAAGTCCCCATCTACTATGGCTACAGGAACAGCGGGCGCCCGGCCACAGGCCAAAACCCGTACGAATCCACCTACCTGGATTTGCCCTCGACGCCCGCGTATGCCTTTGGTTTTGGTTTGAGCTACACCACCTTCGCCTACTCGGCCCCCCAACTGAGCACCGAACGCCTCGCCTCGACCCAGTCCCTGAACGTCCGCGTCACGGTGACCAATACGGGCCAGCGGGCGGGAGACGAAATCGTCCAACTCTATCTACGCGATGATGTCGCCAGCGTGGCGCGCCCGGTCCGCCGACTGCGAGGCTTTCGCAAAGTACACCTGGCCCCTGGCGAAGCCCGGATCGTCGAGTTCACCCTTGGCCCGGAAGACTTTGCCCTGCTCGACGATGACTTGTTGCCCGTGGTCGAAGCCGGCACCTTTACTCTATTCGTCGGCGGCAGTTCCACGACCGACAATCAAGCCACCTTTGAGGTCACCGACAGCCGCCGCCTGCACACGCTTGGCCCCGCCATCCCGAGGCAGCTCAGACGCTGAATGCGCTTGGCGGTTGTCCAGGCTTTCCCTCCGGGAGCAGAATGCGGCACCGACCTGAAGAGTCCGAACCCAAGGTAACCGTATGAGCCTGTCCTTGCTAAGCCGTTACGCCTTCTTTGCCGTATGCGTCATTTTCACCCTCGCCAGCCTGCCTTTTATCGAATATGAATGGCTGTGGCCCATCACCATAGTCACCGGCATCCTCAGCCTGATCGGCCTGTTCGACCTGCTGCAAAGCCCCCACGCGGTACGCCGCAACTACCCGATCCTGGGCAATATCCGATACCTGGTGGAGGCGATTCGCCCGGAAATCCGCCAGTACCTGCTGGAATCCGACAGCGACGCCCTGCCCTTCTCACGCGCCCAGCGCTCGCTGGTCTACTCACGGGCCAAGAATGAAACCGCCGACAAACCCTTCGGCACCCTGATCGATGTGTACCAGTCGGGCTTTGAGTTTATCGGCCACTCCATGCGTCCGGCGCCACTGAGCGACCCCAGCACCTTTCGCGTGATGGTCGGCGGCCCGCAATGCACGCAGCCCTATTCCGCGTCGGTGTTCAACATCTCGGCGATGAGCTTCGGCTCCCTGAGCGCCAACGCGATCCGCGCGCTCAACCAGGGCGCCAAGCTGGGCAATTTCGCCCATGACACCGGCGAAGGCAGCATCAGCCCCTATCACCGTGAAAACGGCGGTGACCTGACCTGGGAGCTGGGCAGCGGCTACTTCGGCTGCCGCACCAGTGACGGCCGCTTCGACCCAGAACGCTTCGCCGCACAGGCGCAGAACCCGCAAGTGCGCATGATCGAAGTCAAGATGAGCCAGGGTGCCAAGCCCGGCCATGGCGGCATCCTGCCCAAGCACAAAGTGACCCAGGAGATCGCCGAGACACGCGGCATCCTGATGGGCGAAGACTGCGTCTCGCCCTCGCGCCACAGCGCGTTCTCCACACCGATCGAGTTGATGCAGTTCATCGCCCAGTTACGCGAACTGTCCGGCGGCAAACCGGTGGGCTTCAAGTTCTGCCTGGGCCACCCGTGGGAATTCATGGGCATCGCCAAGGCCATGCTGGAGACCGGCATCCTCCCGGACTTTATCGTGGTCGACGGCAAGGAAGGTGGCACCGGCGCCGCGCCCGTGGAGTTCACCGACCATATCGGCGTACCGCTGCGTGATGGCTTGCTGTTCGTACACAACACCCTGGTGGGCCTGAACCTGCGCGACAAGATCAAGCTGGGCGCCAGCGGCAAGATCGTCAGCGCATTCGATATCGCCAGCGTGCTGGCCATCGGGGCTGACTGGGCCAACTCGGCGCGGGGCTTCATGTTCGCCATCGGCTGCATTCAGTCGCAAAGCTGCCACACCAACAAATGCCCGACCGGCGTCGCCACCCAGGACCCACTGCGCCAACGCGCCCTGGTGGTGCCGGACAAGGCCCAGCGCGTATTCAACTTCCACCGCAACACCCTCAAGGCCCTCGCCGAAATGCTCGCTGCCGCGGGTTTGGACCATCCGTCGCAGCTGTCAGCCAAGCACTTGGTGCGACGCATGTCGGCCACCGAGATCAAGCTGTTCTCGCAGTTGCATGTGTTCCTCAAGCCGGGGGAGTTGCTGACTGGGGAAGTGAACGGCGAGTTTTATTCGCGCATGTGGCAGATGGCTCGGGCGGATAGTTTTGAGGCCCATGAGGTGGCGGCCGCTTAACGAGGCATGGACGCCGGCTTTCGGCGCCCATGCCTGCGCTCATTTTTCATTGAGTTGCAGGGTGTAGTCTTCAGGGTCGAGAATTTCCTTGAACACAATAAAACCGCCCTGCTCCGTCAGGTAAATCGAATAGAACTTTCTGTCCACCACTCGGCTATAGCGATTGCCAGCAGCGATGGCAGCCTCAAAATTCTCCCGGTCACCCTCCACCACATTATTGATGCCTAACCGGGTCATGAATTGCGGATGCAGCAAGGTATTGGCATCACTCAATAGATACCTCAGGGATGGCATGTACGTCATTGCCGCGTGACCTCGTGGCAACCAGTTACCCGCCGTTAGGGGACCGACATAATAAAAAATCGGTGCGGCGCTCAGTGACTCGTGAGCAACAATGTCATAGGCAATGTATTGGGCCACGGCCGTCTCCAGCTCTTTTTTGGCTATTAATACCTGCCCAAAGGCGTAGCAGAATGAAAACATGAACAGCACCGGCATCACTAACAGCACGCGCAATGGTTTCCAGACCCGGCCTAATACGTCGTAACTCAGTAACAGCAACAAAACCAACACGGCAGAAAAACCAATATAGTTTCTGGCATCCAAGTTAGGTTCGGCCAAAAACAAGATAGCCCCTGGCACACATAACAACAAAACCGGTAGAACGCCCAGGCACGCAATCAAGACCACTATTTTCCCCAGCGGACGGCCTTGCAGCGTAGCGATACTTGCAAGCCAGGATAATAACCCCACGCTAGCGACAACCAGCAAACCCACAAACAAAGCAGCGTTCCAGGCATTCGCCAGTGAATAAATACTACCCATGGAAAATAGGAACTTTCTTTGTACGACACTGAGCCAGTTCGCGTCGAACAGGATACTGTCACCGCGATGACTGGTGATGAACTGATAAGCCGTCAGATAGTAGATCAAGCCTGCGCAGAGCAACTGCAACCCGCGCTGGAGCAATGTATACAGGATGCTATTGACCTCGATCCTGTTTCTCACCCCCCACAAGCACTCAATACAGCAAAGGCCGATGAACAGGGTAATCGTCAACTGATATAACGCCAGCGTTACAGCCATCGACACTGCCGCCACCAGCCCGCGCAGAAACACGTTTTCGACTGTACAGGTGATCGCATAAATAACCGCCGCCACCGCCAGTATCATTCCAGGACCATCGTATTGATAGGCGATATTACCCAGAAAGAACGGATTACATAGAACAGGCAATACCACCAGACAGGCAACCCAACTTGGCGTCGGAAAATACCAGCACGTCAGGCGTGTCATAGCCAAAACCATGGCAAATACAGAAATCAATAATGGCAAAGGAAATATATTGGTGGTGCCGCCGGTGAAGGTTAAAAACTTATGCAGCACTTCAAGCAAGATTCGTCCCTGATTTTTCCAACCGTCTCCCGCCAGTAATAAAGAGCGCCAACTGTCATCGATATAGGCATAGTCCGCGCGAATGACGGGGTACACATAAATCAGTGAAACCACACTGAAGAACACCACCACCTGTTTTTTAGTCAATACCGGTTCATTCCACATGACGCATGCCCTCCTCGGTCGCTCTGCTCCGTATCACGTCCTTCACCACATACCTCGGCCGATGCTTGGCCTCCATATAAATCCGCCCCACATACTCGCCCAATATCCCAATCCCAATCAGCTGCACGCCGCCCAAGAACAAGATCGCCGTCATCAACGACGGATACCCCGGCACCGCATTGCCGAACAGCACTTTGTCGAGCACCAGGTACCCGGCATACACCAATGCCAGCAGCGAAATACAGCCACCGATATAGCTCCATAACCGCAGGGGCAAGGTGCTGAACGAGGTGATGCCATCCAGCGCGAGGTTCCACAGTTTCCAGGCGTTGAACTTGCTCTGGCCAATTACACGCGGGGCGCGGTTGTATTCGACGATGGCCACGTCAAAACCGGCCCAGGACAACACGCCTTTCATGAACAACTGCTGTTCGGGCAGGGCCTTGATCACGTCCACGACCTTGCGGTCCATCAACCGGAAGTCGCCGACGTTTTCCTCGATGTGGGGATAAGCGATATGGTTGAGCAGGTGATAGAACAGCGACGCACTGTGACGCTTGAGGTAGCCGTCAGTGGAGCGGTCCCGGCGCTTGGCCAGCACCACATCCGCGCCTTTCTGCCATTCGGCCAGCAGTTGCGGGATCACTTCGACCGGGTCTTGCAGGTCGACATCCATGGGGATGATGGCGTCCCCCCTGGCATGTTCAAGCCCGGCGAACAGTGCTGCTTCCTTGCCGAAGTTACGCGATAAATTGATCAACACCACGTCGTGGTCGACCAAGGCGATCGCCCGGGTGTTTTCGGCGGTGCGATCGGTGCTGCCGTCGTTGATAAATACGATCTCGACCGTGTAATCGCGCAATGCGGGCTCTTGTCGAACAGCCTGGTAAAACACTTTCACCGCCTGCTCTTCATTAAACAGCGGCACCACCAGAGAGAGTTTCATTGCCCACGCTCACGAAACACCACCCACTTCGACAGCAGGAAACCGCACACCAGGCTCACCAGCGAGAACGCCACCACCGTGACCAGCCCCGGCAGGCGCCAGCGATCGGCAAGCCAACCCACGGCCAGGCTCACCCCTCCCATGCACAGCATGAACAGTGCATAACGCGGCAGCGACACCGGCATGGCAAAGGTGTAAATCGCATTCAAATAGAAGGAGAAGGACGCAGCGGCGCAAAACGCGAAAAAGTTGCTCGCAGCCTGATTGAGTTCAAACGCCACCCTGAAGACAAAAAACAGCTGCCAATGGATCACCGTATTGGCGATACCAATTGCCGTATAGCGGGAGAATCCCTTCCACAGTCTGGTCATACCGTTGCCCTGTCGCGTCCCGTTCCAGCAGGCCACGGCAAACGCGATACGTCTACTGTCAGACTTAACAGGTAGCCCACCCGTAGACTTGAGACATTCAGAAATACCCAGCCTTTGCAATTGCTTACAAATACCGCCAACCTGCGCCCGCCCGACGTGCGGCGTATGACAACTCCCACCTGCACCGGTCATTACTAAACCTATTGTTCAAGAGCCCGCTGCCATGCTGAACGGACGCGACCCACGCATCGATTTTTTTCGGGGCCTGGCGTTGATCTTCATTTTCTGGGATCACGTCCCCCACAACCCTCTCGGCCAAATCACCCTGCGCAATTTCGGATTCAGCGACGCGGCAGAAGTGTTTGTGTTCCTCGCCGGTTACGCCGCCGTGCTGGCCTACGGCAAGATCCTGCGACGCGACGGCTACTGGCTGGCTTCGTTGAAAATCCTGCGCCGCGCCTGGGTGTTGTACGTGGTGCATATCTTCCTGTTGGCGATGCTGATGGGCATCGTCTTCTTCGCCAACAGCCATGTGGAGACCCGCGACCTGGTCGAAGAAATGGGCCTGACGCACTTCGTCACCCACCCGCAGCAAGCCCTCACCGATGAACTGTTGCTGCGCTTCAAGCCCAACCTGATGGACCCGCTACCGTTGTATATCGTGCTGCTGGCGGGGTTGCCGCTGGTGCTCCCGCTGTTGCTGCGCAACACGTGGGCGGTAGTCAGCGTGTCGCTGGCGGTCTACCTGCTGGCCCCGCATTTGGGCTGGAATCTGCGGGCGATTGCCGACGGTGTGTGGTACTTCAACCCCGTCACCTGGCAGTTGCTGTTTGTGCTCGGTGGCGCTGCGGCGATCCATGCCAGCCAGCCGCACCCGGCGCAAACACAGGGTCGGCTTCGTCAGCCCTTGTTTGTCGCAGCCGCCCTCTACTTGCTGCTGGCCGGGCTCCTGACCCTCTCCTGGCGCTGGCCCGAGTTCCATGACGCCCTGATGCCAGCGGCACTCGGCGACCTGCTGTACCCCATCAGCAAAACCGACCTGTCGCCCGTGCGTCTCTTGCACTTTTTGGCCCTGGCTTATGTCACGGCCAAACTCTTGCCCCATGACCGCTGGGCCCACCATTGGCTGGCGCAGCAGTGCTGCCGCATGGGCCGTTATTCCCTGGAGGTGTTCTGCCTGGGGGTGCTGTTGGCACCGCTGGCTGACATGCTCAATGCCCTGGCCGGCGACGCGCTGGCCATGCAGTTGTTCAGTGCGCTATCGGGCGTGTTGATCATGGCGTTGCTGGCGGCCTGGCTGGACTACAACAAGTGCCTGGATGAAACATTGCGCACCCGCGCGGCCCACCTAACAAATAGTTAACGCCAGCGAGGCCGCGGGCGATGCTTCCATGAACCTTTCCACTTTCGTGAAAGGTTATGGCACATGTCCACTTATCAACTGCTCAATGGGCTATCAGGAAACTTGCAATCCAGCGCGTCCTGGTCCCGACAACAGGCCCTCGAGCAGATCCAGCACAACGTGATTCAAGCCCTGAGCAGCTTGAATGCGCAGGAACGAACGCGATACCTCACCTTGCAGCGCGAGGCATTGGACGCCCACAAGGCCCTGGAAGACGCCCAGCAAGCCCATACCCAGGACTTCAAGGCCGAGGGCCTGGCGCAATTGCGGGAAAAGCTCGGTGGGCGCGACCCCGAGCAATACACCCTGTTCACCCGCTACAAGGAGAAACGCGAGCAACCCTTCCCCTGGGACCCACCCGATGAGGCGATAAGCCTCAGGGAAGAGTTAACCCGAAGAACCACCCGACGGCGTCGGGCCCAATACGACTTTCATTACATCGATCATCTCAAGCAGCTGTCGCTGTGGGAGGCCGCGTGTCTGAACTTTGGCTTCACCCACGCCATCCCCGGCGACTCGGGTTTCAGCGTGGTCGAAGCCAGCTATGTGGTCGGGCCGGACAATGACAGAAGCCTGAACGCGGCAACCTTTATCAAGGTCGCTCGTGAACTGGATCTGGGCGGCCAATTGCGTGACAAAACCAAAATCGCCATGGCCGCCGATGGCCCGCTGCGCCCCTTATTCGCCGCTTGCGCCAAAGCCAGCCTGCGCTTCGAGGCCATCGAAGCCTACCGCAACCGCGCCACCACCGGCGTCACCCTGGAGCACTTCAACCGACTGGACGCCGCCATCAGCGGCGACGGCCCACCGTTGCCGTTCGACACCCTGAGCCTGAGTTCCGGCGTCACACCCATCATCGCGGTGCCCTTCGTGCCCTGGGAAACCAGCATACCCACGCCCTTGTTCTTGATCCGGGTGGCCAGCCTGGGCGTGTTGTCCTATTTCCCCTTCCGCCCCGGCGGCGCGCTGCGCTACCACGAAGACGCCCAGGCTGCCGAACGCGCGTTTCGGGAGCAATTGCACCAGAGTCACGAGCACAAAGACCTGAGCTGGTTCGCCCGGCAATTGCCCCTGGTCGGCATGTCGGTGTTCAAATCATTGATCGACAAACAGGAGCCGCTCACACGGTTCAACTGGCTGGGGGGGAGCCTCTATAACGCATTTCACCGCGCGTTCCCGAAAAAAACCCTCGACAACATCCGCTTCAGCACTGATATCAAGCCCAGTCGTGAAGTCTCCCTGGTGCAGGCCTATACCTACCGGCAGGTCCAGCGCTTTCAGGCAGACCTGGATACCCTGGCCGAAACACGCGCCGAGAAGGACTGGCAAGCGCTCAAGGACGCGGTGGCAGCCATCGCCGCAGAAGTGCTGCAATTGCTGCTGACACCCCTGCCCGGCGGCGTCACGGGCATGAACCGGGTCATGCAACTCGCGGTGATGGGCAGCCTGACCTACAGCGTCGCCCAGGGCGTGAATGAGTTGGCCAAAGGCGAAGCCAGTGGATTTGCCTCGGCGCTGGCCGATGTCGCCGACCTGGCGATCAGCGGCAAATTGATCTCAACGGCGGGCCGCGTCCATCGCCAGCGCATGCTCCAATACCTGGAAAAACTCGGTCACCCACAAAAAATCACACGTCCCGACGGCACCCATGGGCTATGGAAACCCGACGCCCAGCCTTATGCCCATGACAATCAACGCCTGGTCGACGGGACCACCCCCAACGCCTTGGGCATCTATACGTTCAATGCACGCCACTACGCCAAACTGTGCCAGGGCGAAATGGACGTGCTGGTCGAGGTCCGGTTCGACCCGTTGAGCAAACGCTACGTACTCATCAAAGCCACCGACGGATATACCCCGGCGATTGTCTTCGACCCGGCGACCCAGGCGTGGACCTTCGATTTGCAGAACGCCCATACCCTCTCCAACCTTGAGTTGGTGCAACGCATGCTGCCTAACGGCGCGTCGCCCCCCACTCCGCAAGACCTTGAACATATGCTGCGCAGCACCGCCACCACGCGCACCACCCTGGATAACGTCTGGCGCGCCGAGGCGGCACCCCTGAACCTGATCGAAGGGGTCAGGCGCCTGCAAGTCGACCGTGTCATCCAGCACGTCATCGAGCAGTTCCCCTTGCCCGGCCAATTGCCCGCGCATGCCGACAGCGCGGTCTTTTGCCTGCTGACGCAATTGAGCGGCTGGCCGGCCGACACGCTGCTCAACATCCACGACCCACAAGGCACGCTGATCGAGACTTATGGCAAGACCGGACAACCACCATCGCGCCCGCACACCATCAACCTCAAGCGCCGTGACGATGGCAGTTACACGGGCCTGAGCCCACAGAGCATTGGCCCCGAAGGCAACGAACACCTGCTTGAACTGATCATTCGCCAGCAGCCAGGGGGTTCGAGCCTGGGCAAGGAAGGCCAGCCCGGCGCCTCCGAAGCCCAGCGCATCAGCACCGTGCGCCAACAGGTCGCGGCATTGGCACGCACCGAGAGGCTCACCCTGTTCTCGGCCCTGTTCAATTACTGGGGCTACGAAAAAGCCGAACTGAGCGTCGCCCCCGGCGCCCGACGGTTTCTGCCGATCAAGGTGTCACGGTCCCTGGCCCCCCTCACGCCCTTGCTGAAAAAACTGCGCGACCTCAACCCGCCCCTGACCGCCGCCAACCTGGATCTGATACTGGGCCAACACCCGTTGACGGCGCGCCAGCAGGAGGCTTTTCTCGCGGGCGGCACACTGCCCACTGCGTTTGTTGACGTCATCGATCATCACCGCACCGCATTGCGCATCGACGCGATCATCGACGCCCTGTACCACCCACGCGAATTCAATGCAGACACTGACCTATGGGCCAGGGAGATCGCCGGCTCCCTGATACGCGGCACACTCAAGCGTCCCTTCGTGATCACCGAGGTCGCCCTGGGAAAACCCTACGTGCCCAGCGGCCCGGACGATCGCACGGTGAACCTGCGCTTTTACCCCAACGGTCTCTACCAGGCCTACGACATTGCCAATGGTGGAGAGATCCCGGTCTCGCCCGCCCACGACAGTTTTTACCTGGCCATTGCCTCGGTGCTCCAGCCTCACGAGCGCGAACTACTGGGCATGAACAGCGCCACCGATGCCAAGGGCCTGCGCAAAACCCTGGGCGATACCATGAGCGCCCGACGCAACCCCGAAGGTTTCGTCAGCCTGCTCAATGGATCGTTAATGCAGTACGAACACGACCTGATGCTGCCATCGCACCTCCCGCCCAGCGCCAACGGGCTTTTCACCCTTGAGGGCAAGGACTACCTGCCACTTTCGGGTCGCCTTTACCAGGTCACGTTCGATAAAACCCTATTCAAGTGGCGGCTTAAACACCCCAGCAAACTCGGGGTCGACACCCCGCTTCTGGAGCACAACGGCCAGGGCGCCTGGCGGCTGGCCAGCGAGCAGCCGATGGCGTGGGACACTCATCAGTTGTTCCATCGCCTGGGCCACCCGCACTACGCGGTCACCCAGCAACAGGCCAACCGCATCCTGGCCCTGACCGACACCCCGGCGCATGTCCTGCGCGAGGTCCACCACGCCGGTCACCCGGCACCGCCCTTGCTCGCCGACACCAGCAAACGCTTCAAGATCGAACAACAGATCCAACACTTCATCGACGCGTTGCGGGTGGACCCCAACAGCAAGGACGCCAACCCGGAGCTGCAACTGTTGATTATCTCCGGGTTGCCGGGGTGGCCAGACAGCCACAGGTTGCAGATCCTCGGCCCTCGGAACCAGGTGCGCTACCAATACCCCGCGACGCAGGCGACCAACGTTGAAACGATCAACGTGACCGAGCAACACTACAAAGAAGGCCGGTTACTGAACGAACTCACCCGCCACGACGCGCTGATCAACGCCTTGCTCGGGGAGTTGCCCAGCCTGGCTGACGAGCGGCTGTTCAAACTGGTGCAAAAAGTCGTCACGTTCGCACAGGATCACACGAACCAACTCTTCGATTCGCTCTACAAGGAAAGTGAACAGTACCGTCCCCATGCACTGCGAGAGCAATTCAAGACCCAACATGCCGAACTCCCCAACAGCGCTATCGAGGGCATCCTGGGCCATGCAACCCCTCGCGAACTCAAGCAACTGCATGAACACGGCAAGACCAGCCTGCGCCTGACCGAACAAGCCCGGCTGACCGCCCACGAAGTGCGCTTGAATCGCGCCTTCGAAGGCTTGTACATGGACAGCCTGGTCAACCCGGACAGCGACAAGATCACCCTGCACTTGCTCAAGGCTGTAACCGGTTGGCCCGCGGACCTGCGCATTGAGGTACGCGACAGGCATTTCAACGGCCCCAGCATCGAAGGTGCGGGAGACGCGGCCGGCACGAACCGCAAAGTGCTGGTCAAGAAAGGCGCGGTCTACCACCCCTACAGCCCTCAAGGCACGGCCCTTGCCGCTCCGCTCGGCAGCGGCAGCAACCTGCTCCCGGCCATCGTCCAGACCCTGGGCGCTAGCGAACGGACATCACTGGGGATCACCGACGAACTCGACCTTTCCGAGCTCCAGGCGCAGATCGCCAACCTGGCATTCTCCCAGCGCGTAGAAATGAAAAGCCTGCTGGGCCTGCCCCATCTGCAACCCTGGCTGCAACCGGCCATGGGCCTGGACCGCTCATTCCTGGCGTATCCCGTTTTCAGCTGGCTCTGGCCATTCGGTGGCCAACGAGCGCCAGACCTGGTGAGCCGGGTGCAGGAATTGTATCCCCGGTTCGACAACACTACCGCCAATGCCCTGATCCACGGCCTGGGCCTGAGTGAACCCGATCTGTTGATCGAGCTGGACCGGCGGCAGGCCGAATTCCGCACCATGGACATCGAGCTGTCCCGCTGGAGCGACACGCCGCAAGCCATCGATGACCCGCAGGTAGACCCCTTGGGCTTGAACCTCGGCCAACGTCGCTACATCGCCAACCAATTGCGCCGGGCCTGGCGATGCGAAGAACCGCAGCAATACGTGGAACACCTGATGTATACCTCGTCGCTGCAACTGCAGCTCGACGAGAACGATCTGCCCCCAGCGTCCTTTCTCACGGGAACCACCGGTTTCAGTCATATCGAACACTTGAGGCTCTCAGGCAACCGCTTCCCCGCCAACGGCAATGCGTTCCTCGCCAAGTTTTCCGGGCTTCGCTACCTGCACCTCGACTGCTTGTTAACCGAGCTGCCCACCTCGGTCACCGACATGACCAGCCTCACCATTCTGAACCTGAGCGATAACGCGATTGTATTGACCCCAGACTCCGCCACCCGCCTGGCAGGCATGGTCAACCTGAAGGCCCTCCAGCTCAGCGGCAACCCCCTGGGCATTGCTCCCGATATCACTCGGATGCCCCAACTGCATACCCTCGATCTAAGGGAAACCGGTATCAGCCAATGGCCGGTGGGCGCCGCCACACATGACGAGTTGTCCAGCCTGAACCTGCGGGACAATCTGATCACCGATATCCCCGAAGCGGTCTTTACCCATCCAGGGGCGTTCCTGCGAAACCGCAATATCGAGCTGCGCGGCAACCCGCTGTCGGATCAAACCCGGCAACGTATCGCGCGGTACAACGCCCAGATGGGCAACAGCATGCAGGGCGCTGCGGCGGACCTCGTGGCCGTGGCGCCTGATGTCACGCCGTGGCTCGATGCCCTGGACCGGGTTCAGTGGGGAACGGCGACAGAACTCTGGCAAGCACTGGCCAGCCATGAAGGTGCTCGATCCGATGATGTATTCAGCGTCCTGGCAGACTTGACCCAATCGCTGGATTACAGGCAAGGCGGGCAGATCAAAAAGAACCTGAGCCTGCGGGTCTGGCGGTTGCTCAATGCACTGGGAGACTCCACCGAACTGCGGGAAACGGTGTTTCTCAACACCTATGCGGCGGGTACCTGTGGCGACGGCGCCATCCTGACCTTCAGCAACATGGAACTGATGTACCGTACTCACCAGACCCTCGCTCGCCACGACAAGGATCGGATCGATCGGGAATTGCTGGGCCTGGCCAGGCAGGTGTATTTCCTCGAGCACCTGGATCGACTCGCCGAAAATCACATCGGTCGATTGAATCAAGCGTACGCCGACACACCCCGCTACACCCCGCCGGACCCGGCAGAAATCATACTGTTCTATCGGGTCAGGCTACGCGAGGAATTCAACCTGCCCATTGCCACCGAGCAGATGCTGTACACCGTGGAGACCTACGGTGTGCGCGAAGCCGATATCACCGCCGCCCGACAGACGCTGCGCGCGTTGGACACGCCCTCGTTGCTGCTGGAGTCGTACAAGACTCGGGACTTCTGGCTCAGGTACCTGGAACGCCGGTTCCCCGAACCGTTCATGACGATCAAAAACGTGACCCGGTACCAAAAAGAGCAGTTGAACCGGGAAGTGCCCGACAAGCATTCGGATGAATACCTGGACCGGTTGCAAGCGCTGATCGACCTGGAAACCGCCGAACGCCAGCGCCTGATCAGGCAGTTGACCGAAGCGGCGGTTCACGCCATGCGACGTCCGTGACCACGCCAGGGGCCGCCGTGGCTGCCCCTGGACAATGACCCCGCCCGGATCACGCGGTTAAACCGGGCGGACCTCACTCTGGGCCGTCTGCGTCGGCTGCAACTTGAACACGTAGAACAACACCGTCAGCACGAGCAGGAACACCGGCCCCACGTACAGCGCGATACGGGTCTGCGGGAAGTACGCCATCAGGCCCACCACCAGCACCAGGAACGCCAACGCCAGGTACGAACTGACCGGGTACAGCCACATGCGGTATTTCAGACCGGCCTGTTCCGACGGGCTCAGGCGTTTACGGAACGTAAGCTGCGCCAACAGGATCATCACCCACGTCCAGATCGCGCCGAACGTGGCGATGGAGGTCACCCAGACGAAGACTTTTTCCGGCACCAGGTAATTGAGCAACACACCCAGCAGCAGTGCGCCGATCGACAGCAGCAATGCGCGACGCGGTACGCCGTTGCTGGAGGTGCTGGCGAAGGTCGCCGGGGCCTGGCCATTCTGCGCCAGGCTGTAGAGCATGCGCCCGGTGCTGAAGATGCCACCGTTGCAGGACGACAGCGCCGCGGTGATCACCACGAAGTTGATGATGCCGGCGGCGGTCTTGATGCCCAGGCGCTCGAAGGTCATCACGAACGGGCTGCCCTGGGTGCCGATTTCATTCCAGGGGTAGATCGACAGGATCACGAACAATGCGCCGACGTAGAACAACAGGATGCGCCAGAACACCGAACCGATGGCATTCGGAATAGTCTTCTGCGGGTTCTTCGCTTCGCCGGCGGTGAGGCCGATCATTTCCACCCCCAGGTAGGCGAACATCACCATTTGCAGGGACATCAACACCCCCTGCACACCGTTGGGCATGAAGCCGCCATGGGCCCACAGGTTGGAAATGCCCAGCGCCACGCCGTCATTGCCGAAGCCGAACGCAATGATGCCGACACCGCCGATCACCATCGCAATGATGGTGACGATCTTGATCAGGGCGAACCAGAACTCGAACTCGCCGAACGCCTTGACCGCGATCAGGTTGATGGCGCCCATGCTGATCAAGGCCGCCAGGGCCCAGATCCAGCGTGGGGTGTCGGGAAACCACACGCCCATGTACACCGCCACCGCGGTGATCTCGGCGACACAGGTCACCAGCCACAGGAACCAGTAGTTCCAGCCGGTAAGGAAGCCTGCCAACGGGCCGAGATAATCCTGGGCATAACGGCTGAAAGAACCCGCGACAGGGTTGTGCACCGCCATTTCACCGAGGGCGCGCATGATCACTAGGATCGCCAGGCCACCAATGATGTAGGAAAGCATGATTGCCGGGCCGGCCATTTCAATGGCCTTGGCCGAGCCTAAAAACAACCCGACACCGATGCAGGCGCCGAGGGCCATCAGGCGGATATGCCGTTCGCCCAATTCACGTTTGAGCGGACCGCCCTGAGCGGTCTCGCCATGGGGCAGGTGGTTGCCAACTGGCATAGGGGTACAACCTCGTCTTGTTATTGGATTGAGTCACCGAGTGCACGACGTCACGACGGGTTTGCCATGACGCCATCACACCGGGCGCGCCTCGTGGGCGAACGCGTCTGGTCGGGCCAGATCGGTGGGGGGGCAGTATAAAAAGCTCAACCCAGTTTTTTTCACTCTATAAACGACAAGATTCAGCGGGAAGTCGCGGCAAAAGCGCTTTTTACCCAGTGCTTTTGCTTGAGGAGCGAATCCTGGCCGTCCGGAAACGGCGGCGAGTATTGCACAGCAATGGTGCACAGTCATGCCTCTGCCCCTGTCAAACCCGGCATCGATAAAACCCGGCTCCTCACACTGACAACACCGAACCCGACCACAGGCAAACCGGAACCTTCGCGATATCCAGCCCGGCGCCGGCCCTTCACGATGGCGACTCACAATTGCCAGGAAGGCACACCATGCAAGACATCCTCGAGGTATTCAGGCAGGGCCAGGCACAACGCCAGGCAGCCGACCGTAGCCTGATGGCCGAGTTGATCCACCACCTGAAAAATGCCCGCACGACCCCCGTGGAGGTACCCGCCCACTCATCACTGGGTTGCTGGCTGCGGCTCTACCAGCAAACGCTCGACCGCCCGAACGTGCGCACGCGACTGCCACTGGACCTGGCCAGCCTGGGCGTGGAACGCGACGCCACCCAGCTGAAATTGCCGGCGCAACAGGTGCTGAATTTCTACGGTTACCCCCATCCCCGGCATCGCGGGCAACGGATGGTCATCGCCCAGGCCCTGGACCAACTGGACACCTTCGCCCACCCCAGGTCGGGCCTGAACGATCAGCTCAAGCGACTGGACCAGGACCTGCGCCAGATCGCCGACCGCCTGGAGGGTTTGATCGACGATGAAGATTTCAGCCTGTATTCCTCCTACAAGACCTACTTCAAGCTCGACTCCGGTTCGTTTTGGGCCACCCATCAGCAAACCGGTGCAGCCCTGCTCGACACCCTGACCACTACCCCGGCATTTCTGGCCCTGGGCCTGGTGCAGGGCCTGCAACCCGGCGCGTATACATTCGATCCCGCCACGCGGCGCCTCAGCGGCAAGAACGCCTGGGGCACGCTGGTGGATATCGGTGTGGAACACTTGGTGAAGCTGCCCGAAGAAGCCGGGCTGAGTTCGTTGATCAGTGTCGCCGAACAACTCGGCACCTTCGTCCACCAGAGCGGCCTGTTCAGCCTCGCCCAACTGCTGAGGTGCCACGACTTGCCGGTGCCCGACACCCCGGAAGAGGCCCGCACACTGGTCAACACGCTACGCCAGTCGACGCCGCTGGCGATACTGCCGGTCAACGACCTCGCCGACTCCGACCTCGCGCTGATGCAGCACCTGCAATGGCTGGCCATGGACCAGGACCGCGACATCATGGCCGTGGGGTTGGCGGGCCTGATCGATGGCCAACCCAGCGACGCCCTTATAGATACCGCCAGCGTGGAACTGACCCCCGCCCGCAACTCCAGCGTGCTTCACCCAGGTGTCATGCGCCACCCGGCCATCACTGCCGGTCCCGCCTGTGGCCCCTTCACCCTCGAACAGCTGTTGCAGCATCACCAGTTCGACCCGCCGGACACGGCCGGCGACGCTCAGGACACCCTGCAAAGCCTGCGAATGAACCTGCCCCGACGCTCCCTCTACGGCGATTACCATGCACTGCTCAGCACCACGGCGCCGTCCCCGGTACGGCTGAATACCGAAGCACGAGAAACGATTGTGCAACGCGTCAACCACGGGCAACCGGAGAACGCCCCACGCCTGCTCGACAGGCTGTGCGGCACGCTGCTGAACGACAAAAGCACTGACGAGGTGCGTCGGCAGGCCGACGCCCTGCTCTCCCACCTGTTGAGCCTCGAGCCTGCGCGTCGGTTGGGCCAGCAACTGATCGAGGCGCTGCACTGGTATGGCCAGCACCCGGACGAATCAGCCAGCCAGACAAGCCTTGGCCTGCTGGTGCTGAGCGCGCTGATCCTCGACCTGGACCCTGGGGCCGGCAACGGCGGTTACACACTGGCCGGTTTCAACCTGGCCGCCGACACGCACTGGGGTCACTCCCCTGTCGATCTGCGCCGCGACCTGGAGCTGCACCTGGTGCGCACCTGTAAAGTCTCGAGCGCCGCCGCGCCACTGGCGGCCCATCTGTTGCTGGCCGGCGTCGCGCCGGAGTTTCTGGTGCAGGCGCTGCCCATGACCCTACGCTATCGCACCTCGATCACCTGGATGACCTTCAGGCAGGGCGTGATGATGGCGCAGGCGCTGGCGCCCGGTTCAACGCAGCACATGACCTACGATGACATGATCGCCCTGGCGTCCCAGCCGCCCGCGACCCTCCAGCAACAGCAGTGGCGCGACTACACCGCCACCAGCACGCTACTGGACTGGGCCATCGCCCAGGGCGAACTGCCCGAGCGCGAGAATGGGCACTACCTGGTGGACGAAATCACGGCCCTGAAAAGACGCCTCACTCAGCGCCTGCAGGCCTTGAAAGATGCGCTGATCACCTTCGCCAGCGAGCTGCCCACCCGTCGCGGCATTGCCCTGGCCGACCTGGAAAAGGTCTTTCCAGGGCAACCGATGCTGGACACGGCCTGCCTATGGCGCCCCGTCGCGCCGATCGCCGGCAGCAGCCTACGCTTCCCAATGCATCATCACGACCGCAGCAACTACAGCCTGCATTCTCTGCTGGAGTTGCACATGGATGGCCTGCTGGACGACACCCGTTGGCAGTCCATCAACCCTGAGGTGGACCTGGCGAAACTGCGTCAATCGTTTGGGCGCCTGGGCGACATCAATCAGCGCTTCGACGACGCCTTCGGTGCCTATATCGAGCGCATGAAGGAGGCCTACAGCGCCACGATTGAAGACCTGCTGGCGCAATTGCCCCTGGCCGACCGCTTGCATCTGCAACAGGCTGACTTGCAGCTGCTGATACTGAAAAAAGAACCAGGCAAGGATCTCGTGCTACTCAGCCCGGAGCAGGAAATCGCCCGCATTGGCCGCATGGGCGTGATCCTGCGCGGCACCTCCCCCACCACGGTGTGCGAATACGAGCTTTTCCCGCTGTTGAACCGCGCACTCAAGCGCCGTGGCCCGCCCCTGGTATTCAATGAGGGAGGCACGCCGATACCGGTGACCACCGGCGGCGCCCACTCGACCCGTCCGATCACCACACTGATGCAGGGCAATGAGCTGCCCCTGGACTGGGAGGCGTACGCGACCGGACGCCAGCCCAGGCCGGGAGTGCGCTCCAAGGTCATCGTCCACACATTGTGGTCGCGCCGTTCGACACCTGCCGACCCGCTCGTGTTGGCACCGCTCACCTACGGTTCAACGGTCAATCGCGCCATTGCCCAAGCCATCGTGCAACAGCATTTCTTCCTCGAAGTCGATGCCTTGCGTCGGCAAGCACGGGGATCGACACAGCGCGAACACATTCAACAACGCTGGGACCGCGTGCTGGACCGTCTCAAATCCCTGGTACCCTTTTGGTCCTGCAGCCAAGACATCGCCTCCAGAGACACCCGCCGGATGATCGATGGAAGTTATGCGTGCTTTATCGACCTGCTGACGATGCTGTTCCCCACCCAGCGCTATCTCAAGGCCTCGTTGGCGGTCTTGAAAAGGACGATGCCCCTGCCGATCAAGCTGCTCCAACTAGGTCGCTTGAGCACGGCCTTTCTCCATAGCGTCTTGAACCCCCTGGATGGCCTTCCCGGCCTCTACCGGCTGGCCCGTAACGGCCTGATCCAGCTCAGCGTCGACGCACGCCGCATCCTCGATACGGCCATTGGGCAAGTTCAACGCCTGGTAGCCGACATCCCGCTGCTCGATCACCTGAAACTGCTGGCCCGCGCCGACATTGGCAGCGGTTCGCTGTTGCACACCAGCGACCTGGTACGCCTCAACGCCATCCTGCACAAAAACCGCTGGCACGCCTGCCATCCCTTCAGCGCCAAGCCCTATGGCCCTGCGGTGGATAACTTCCGGCTGGACAGCGCCCTCGGCGTGACCCCAATGCACACCAGCAACGGGTATGAGGCGCTGGTGACCGACCGTCTATTCGGGACTCAGCCCCTGCTCATCCCACGCTCCGACGCCACCGACCTGTTGCACGGCAACACCGTGCGGCGCCTCGATCACCGCGCCCCCACCCACTTGGACGACCTGGCATCACCGGCCTACTTCAAGGCCGCGGACGGTTTCGACAGCACCTGTGCCGCCACTCGAACCAAACGCAGCCCGATCCCGTTGATCTGCTTCACCAAGAAGCTCGCGGCGTTCAATAGCTCGATCCATCAGCGCAGGGCCCAGGCCATCGAGCACATCCGCCTGATACCCGCGCCCGCCGTCGGCCCCGACAAACGTAAACTGGTGTACAACCGCAGGCTGTATGAGGCAACGCCCCAGGTGCTCGATTTCGAAATGACGCCGGTGGCCATGAACGCACCGCTGGCTTATAAAGCCCAGGTAAACGGGCGACTCATAGAAAATGAACCGCAATTTGGCCTGCCCATCAATCAAGTGGACAATCTGCTCACCCGCGACACCCGGGTAGTCGAACTGGAGGGGCTGGTTGACGCTGTCGATGACCGCCGGACCCTGCGCGCACTGGTGATCGACCTCAACCCTCCGGGGGCAGCGCCCAGGTCGCGAACGGTAGTGGAGGCCGATGCCGGCGTCTTCTACGACGTCATCGCCATCGATCCAGCCCCGTCGCTGCGGCTCGATCGCCTGGACTTCAGCCTGGGCGGCGTACACGAGCAACTGATCAGAGCGTACTGCAAACGTAAGCTCGACTATCTGAGCGCCGGTGGTTTTATCCAAAGCCGCCCCCTGGTCAACCTGCCAACCCTGGAAGTGCTGTACTCGCAGTTGAGCAAACGCAATTTCACGCCTGAAAAAATTGCACTCCTTCGCGCACAAGCCAGCCAGTTACGGGTGATAAAGCAGCGCGAACTGCTGCTGAACGCCAGCGACGAAGGCCGGCGCCTGGGGATGAGCGTGGCGGTCGAACCGATACGGCTGCAAACCTGGGCACCTTACGCGCCTCAATCGGGGCACACGCTGAACCAGTACCTCGCCACACAGGCCCATACCCACACCGTGGCCCTGCTTCAAAGTACCGGTATCGGGCCGTCCAATGTCGTCGGAGTCGGCGCGGGAGAAATGGCGCGCCTGGATATCGCTGAATCCGTGGTGATGTGGCAGTACAGCCGGGTGGGCCAGCCCAACTTTACGGAGGTGATCCTCAGGACCGGCGCGGGCAATTGCGACCAGATGGCCCACGTTGCGACGGAGCTGATCCGGCTCAACGGCGGCGCCGCGCGGGTATGGGGTATGACGCCACCCGCCCATGCGTTCGTGGTCGTGGGTACACCGCCGCCAACACTGGCGCCCACGGTGGATTTCAGTGAGGCCGCCTGGACGGACCTGTGGATCTGCGATCCATGGGCGGGGATAGTGAGCCCTGCCAGGGATTACATGGCGCAGCTCACGATCAAAATGCACACTTGGTATCTTCAGGACATGTCCATATTTTTCAATGACCGAGGCACCTATCGCTGGGTCCAGGCCCACGACCGCGGCTGGCTGACCTTGTTGCGCACCGCCCTGAAACGCCCACAGACCTGACTGGACAATATTTTCACGCCGCGCCAGCAGCGACTAAGCTTCAACCAAGTCCGATCAATCTGCGTGAATGGATCAATCGACTATGGGCGCTTTATGGCAAACCGATTCGAAACCCGCTGTGGCACACGCCGACAGCGCGGATCAACCGCCATTGCCACGAAGCCCCCGCTTGCACAGCATGTGGTGGCGAGTGGCATGGCTGGTACTGCTGCTCGCGCTGGTGGCCCTGGCCTGGGCCGCCAACCAGGAAATGCGCACCTCGCGCCTGCAAGCCGAATACCTGAGTTCGTTTGCGGCATCGCTGACCTATCGCGTGGAGCCCGGCCCCAGCGATGCGGTTGTTTATCCGGGGGACGGGCCGTTTGACCGGCGCCTGGGTTACAGCGCCCTCGATGAATTCCTACCGCGCCTGCTCAAGCACAATTACCTGGTCCAGGCGCAGGCGCGTTTTTCCCCGGCGTTAATGGACTACGCCCGACACGGGCTGTTCGTACCCTACGCGGAAAAAGTCCAGGCCGGCCTGAGCATCACTGACTGTCGCGGCACGCCGCTGTACGCCTTCACCTACCCGCAACAGCTCTACCCCAGCTTCGCCGCGGTCCCGCCGCTGGTGGTGCAAGCGCTGTTGTTTATCGAGGACCGTGACCTGCTCGATCCCCGGCAACCCCTGGCCAACCCGGCGGTGGACTGGCCGCGTTTCGCCAAGGCCGCCTGGTCGCAGGTGGCCAAACTCCTGCATTTGCCTGGGCAAACCGCGGGGGGGAGCACCTTGGCCACGCAACTGGAAAAGTATCGTCATTCACCCGATGGCCTGACGTTGTCGGGCGGCGAAAAAATCCGCCAGATGATTTCCGCCAGTGTCCGCGCCTATCAGCCAGGGCCAAACACCCTGGGCAGCCGGCAGAATATCGTGCGCGACTACCTCAACAGCGTGCCGCTGTCGGCCGTGCCGGGCCATGGCGAAGTACATGGCATGGCCGAAGGCCTGCGGGTGTGGTACGGCGCCGACTTCAACCAGGTCAATGCCCTGCTGGCCGGCAACGCACCGCAAGACCTGGCCAAAAAAGGCTTGGCGCTGCGCCAGGTACTGTCGCTGATGATCGCCCAGCGTCGACCCTCGCATTATTTGACCAAGGGCCGCGAGGAGCTGGCGCAACTGACCGACAGCCATATCCGCCTGCTGGCGCAGAACAACGTGATCGATCCGGCGCTGGCCAAGGCCGCCCTCGCCAGCCACGTCACCTATCGCGACTGGCAGCAGCAACCGACGATCCAACCGGTCGAGACCAACAAAGCGATCAACGTCGCTCGCAGCCGTCTCGCCACCTTGCTCAACCGCCCGCTGTATGACCTCGACCGCCTTGACCTGGCCGCCTCCAGCACCCTTGACTACGCCCTGCAAACCCAGGCCACCGACTACCTCAAGCACTTGGCCGACCCGGTATTCGCCGGGCAAACGGGCCTGCTCGGCCCGCGTTTGCTCACCCCGCAAAGTACGCCCCAGGTGCGCTACAGCTTCACCCTGTTCGAACTGACACCCGATGGCGCGCGCGTGCGGGTGCAAACCGACAACACCGATCAACCGTTCGACATCAACGAAGGCAGCAAGCTGGAGTTGGGCTCCACCGCCAAGCTGCGGGTGCTGACCACTTACCTGCAAATTATCACCGAACTGCATGATCGCTACCGCGCACAGACACCCGCCGAGTTGAAAAAAGTCACGGTCCCCGAGCAAGACCCACTCTCCCGCTGGGCCCTGGACTACCTGATCCGCAACACTGACCGCGACCTGTCGAAAATGCTCGACGCCGCCCTCGACCGCACCTACTCGGCCAACCCCGGCGAGGCGTTCTTCACCGGCGGCGGCCTGCACCGTTTCCATAACTTTCGCAACGAAGACAACGGCCGCACCCCGACCCTGCGCGATGCCCTGCGCGAGTCGATCAACCTGCCCTTCATTCGCCTGATGCGCGACCTGGTGCGCTACACCACCTACTCCGGCGAAGACAACAGCGCGCGCTTGCTCAAAGACGACAACGACCCGCGCCGCCAGGAATACCTGGCCAGGTTCGCCGACCACGAAGGTACGGCGTTCCTGCTCAAGTTCTGGAAAAAGTACCGCAACAAAGACACCCAGTCGCGCCTCGACACCTTCATGGACAGCCTGCACCCCACCGCGATCCGCCTGGCCGCCGTGCACCGCTACCTGATGCCCCAGGCCAGCCAGGAAAGCTTCAACAGCTTCGTGCGCGCACACCTGAAAAGCATCAAGACCACCGACAAGCTCACCGACGAACGCCTGGCCACGCTCTACCAAAGCTACGGCCCCGGCGCCTACGATCTGCCGGACCAAGGCTACATCGCCAAGGTGCACCCGCTGGACCTGTGGCTGCTGGGCTACCTGCTCAACCACCCGGACGCGACCTTCAGCGAGATCGTCAAGGCCAGCGAATTCGAGCGCCAGGAAGTCTATAGCTGGCTGTTCAAGAGCCGGCACCAAAGCGCGCGGGACAGCCGCATCCGCACCATGCTGGAAATCGAAGCGTTCCTGGAGATACATGAGCGCTGGCGAGCCGTGGGCTATCCGTTCGACCACCTGGTGCCATCGCTGGCCACCGCCATCGGCAGCTCCGGCGACCGCCCCGCCGCCCTCGCCGAACTGATGGGCATCATCCTCAACGACGGCGTACGCCTGCCGGTGCTGCGTATCGACAGCCTGCGCTTTGCCGAGGGCACGCCGTATGAAACCTACGTGGTCAACGACCCGAACCGTGGCAAGCGCGTAATGCCCAGTGAAGTGGCCACCGCCTTGCGCGGCGCGTTGTCACAAGTGGTGGACGCCGGCACGGCCAAGCGCGTGGCCGGCAGTTTCACCCTGGCCGACGGCACGCCGCTGGCCATGGGCGGCAAGACCGGTACCGGCGATAACCGTATCGAAGCCATGGGCAGCGGCGGCCGGATCCTGAGCTCAAAATCCATCAACCGCACCGCGACCTTTGTGTTTTACATCGGTGAGCATCACTTCGGCACCCTCACCGCCTTTGTGCCCGGCGCTTCGGCGCAGCACTTCACGTTTACCTCGGCACTGCCCGTGCAGGTGCTCAAGGGCATGGCGCCGATCCTGATGCCCTATTTGCAACCGGGTGGGCACACGCCCTAAGGCGCCAGGAAGTCGAACATCAGGTGTACGGTGCCGTAATAGCTGCCGCCCTGGTAACCGTCGTCGGGCTGTATCGCCGCGATCTCCAGCTCGGCGCGCGTGCCTGTCCTGGCCACCTCGGCGCCGACCACTTCAGTACTGTCCAGCGTCAGCGGAACCTGATTGAACATCACCTGCAGGTCGATACGGTGTCGCCCGCTGTGCAGATAGGGCGTATCCAGCAACCGTGCGGCCACACCGCCACTGAGGTTCTTGACGTCGAAGTGCTTGCGCAAGCGACTGAGCTGCGAGGTGACCAGGTTCCAGGCCAGCTCTTGCTCCTGGCCCATCCAGTTGGACTCCGAGGGCAGCACATAAGCGTCGCGCACCGGAATGGTTACCGACACGTCGAAGCTATGGCGTTCCTGAATAAAAGACGCCCACGCCACGGGGACTGCCGGCAAGGTCAGAAGGACAAGGGTTGTCAGTTGCTTGAGCATCGTATTCACCCATTAACCTTGACCGTCATCGACCGTTTCTGCTGCCCTTCAATCATTTGAAAGCTGTATTGGCGATCGGGTTTCTTTTCGAACGTCAAGCGCCGGCCAGGCAGAATGTGGTGCTTGGTGGTGGGCGCGCAATCGCTGGCCCGAGCGATGGCGCAGTCGCGAAATTCGTCCAGCACCACCACGCTGTTGCCTGCGTTGTGCAACCGGTACTCGCTGGCGGTCTCGTCGACCTGCGTGTCGAAACGCGTCTGTTTGGGGCGCACGAAAAACACCGTGCCATAACCCGCCATCACGTTCACGCCCGCCGCCAGGTTGTTTTTATAGTCGTCGCGTTCCTGCTCGGTCACAGCAAAATCGTCTTCCTTTTGGGGGACCACCGGAATGAACCGCACCCGAAAGTAACGCTCCTTATCCCGCTCCCCCCGATACAACAGCCGGGTGCCCTGGCGGCCACCGGCGGGCACGATCAACCGCGCAGGGCTGGCCATCAAGCCATCGCGCCCAGTGGTGTTGCCCCGAGCATCGGCCAGGGACGGGAGGGCGACTTCCTGGGAAGTGCCATCGGCGTTGTAGAGGATTTCCAGCACATCCACCTTCACGAACGCGGTGCTGGTTCCCCCATTGAATACCCGCTTGAGAAAGGAACTGCGATCCGCCTCCAGATAGTCATACACCACCCCGACATTGATCATCGGCCCCGCATGGGCCTTGACGGACAACAGCAACACACCGATCCACAACACTGCATGCTTCATTTCAACGACGCCTCATAAATGGACTGTAGGAATAACGGCCCTACACCTGGGAATCCCAAATCACGGTGACGACACCCGAATAGGTGGTGCCGGGATGTTCAAGCATCTGGCTCACATTCGCCCGGTCCACTTCAAAATGCAGAGTGGCGGGCCGATCGTTGACGTACTGCAGCGGCTGGAACAGTTCGGTGCCGCTGCCATCCAGGCGCAATGGCCGTTTGTTCACCGCTTGGTCGTGACCATCCTGCAGGCCATAGGGCAGGCTCACGGCAACCTGCAAGGGCACTTCATCGCCATTGCCGTTACGCAGGCCGCAGGTGTTGCCGATTACCAGCGAGCACTCCATCTGCATTTTGAAACGCGAGGACGCCGACAGGCGGAACGTCTGGTCCCGGTACAGCCTGTCCGGCCGGCGGCCAGCATTGAGCCAGGCTTGCCAGCCGCCCTGGGGCAACAGTTCGATACGGTTGCCTCCCGGCGGAATATCGACTTTGAGTTGGTGCTCAACGCTCAGGGTGAAGTTGAAGGTGGCGACTGTGTCGCCGGGTTTCATGATGTCGCCGAAGTCAAAATCCCCACCCGGCCCCATGGAATAGGTGAGTGAACCACGGTACTCCCCCGTATTCATCGTCAGCGGGTTGGGGGTCTTGAGTTCGTAGGCGTACTCCAGGTGCGAATAGGTGAACCACGGAATTTCGGTGCCGTTTTTTACGCTGCAAGCCCCCGCGCCCTCCGGCACGATCCAGAAAAACAACGCAAAGTTGTTGCCTGCTGCCAAATAGTTGATCGGCTGGCACGGCTCCGGGGCGCCATACCAGTAAGTGGACCAACCGGGCGTCTCGGCCGTCATAAACGCGGACACACCCGGCGGACGTGGCAGATTCCAGCGCGCGCCGACACCGGCGATACGCATCTGTACGGTTTCCACCTCGCCGGTACCCACATGGGTCACTTGCAGATCACGCCATTCGGAAGGCACTTTGAAATAGGCGCCCTGACGTGGATCGGTGGGATTGGCCAGAATCGGCCCACTGGAACTGGCGCTAAAGCCAGTATTGCGGATGCCGAAAATGTTTAACGCCCTGCATTTGGGAATAGCCGGGGGATGCCAGGCGCACACGCCGCCTTCCGGGGTGGTGTTTTTAAACTTGTTGCTCATCGGGTTGGAGGGATCCGGACGAAACACCGCCGTCACCTCTTCGACGAAGGCGAGCGCCAATGGGCTTGAAAACACCAGGGCCAGCGCCAATGCACTCGGCGCTGAGGTTTTTTTCAGGGTTGTGAATAGGCTCATAGAAATTCCACTGGCAGTGTCTGGGTCGCCATCAACCGGCGGTTGCGCCCTGAAGAGTGGCGTCGGCAAGTGAATCGGGCGTGCAACGCAGGTCACCGATCATCAACACATCGTTTTCGGCAGGAGTGTTATTCGGGTCCAGGCGGAACCGGCATAACAACTGGCTCTGGTAACGCACTTCCAGGGTCGGCGCGCTGGTGGTCATTTCCATGGAGAAAAACCCGTCCACTTCGCTGACGCCTCGGCTGGCGTGGTTGATCACCTGATGCCCCTTGAGCGGCGTGCCGTGGGCGTCCAACAGGCGACCCAACACGCTGACGGTTTTCATCACCGTGACTTTGCGGTAATCCACGCCGCCCTTGTTCAAGTGATAAGCGGAGCGCGCCGGTTGGATATTGGCCGCCGGTGGGTGGTTGCCCTCGAAATCGAAACTCAGGCTGCTGCTTCGGTAGGCGGATACCGGCATGTAGTTACGCCCTGGACGCAGAAGCGTGCCGCCACCGTTCAGGTCATCGGCCCGTATGGCAATATCGTCCAGGTCGGTTTCGACATCGACGATCATGCCCGCACCGTTGCCCTGGTATTGATTGCTCAACACCATTTTGCCGGCACCGGCCACAAGGGTGCTGTTCAGGTTCAGGCCACCGGTGAGCTCATCATTGAAGGAGCTGCGCTGGATAAAACCATCGCCGCCGATTGACTCGGTACTGAAACTGGCCATGCCTGAAAGGCCCACACCATAGGTGTCGGTGATGGCGGTGGCGGACACGCTCTGCAGCACATGATCGGTGAGGTCCTGCCGGACGGTGACCGACGCGTTGTTATCCCGCCCACCGTCGCGGGCCGTGCGGGTACCGACGCTGCCGGAAATCTGCCGGCCATCGCTGCCCAGCGCCAGGCTCAGGGTGATATCCACCCCCCGGTTGCGCTGTTCGTTCGTGGCACTGGAACCAGGACGATCAAATACCGCAAAGCGCCAGTTGGCATCACTGCCCAGCAGTGTGTCGCGGCGACTCCAGCCCAGGTCCAGGCCGGCGCCTTCGACGTTGCCTTCGCTGTAGGCCAGGCGCACATTCAGCGTGTTTTTTTCATCGACACGGTGGTTCACCGACAGCGCCGTATTACTGGCCTCACCGACGAAGGTGTTGCGCCGTAAACGCGTGCCGTCCGGCAGGGTTTCGAAGGTATCGCGGGTATCCAGCCAGCTGCGATTGTGGCTGAACACCAGGTTGGTGGCGCCGAAGGTATACAGGCCCTGCAGGTCCAGCCCCGTGCCATGGTCCTGGGTTTTGTAGAGGTTCGCATAGACGCTGGAGTAGTTGGAGAGGGTCCAGTCTATCGAACCACCGTATTGCAATTGCTCACGCACCTCGCGAGCCGACAACCCGAGAATGACCCGTGGATGCAGCAGGTAGTTGACCGACGCGCCCGTGGTCAGCGCACCCGAGGCCTGGTCGTCCCAATTGCTGAACAGTTTGGTTTCGCGCCCGGCAAAGACGTTATAGCGCCAACGGTCTTCGACGTTGCGCCAATTACTCGGCTTATAGACCAGCTCTTGGGTGGTGCCGACGGTCAAGCCGTCTTCGATCATGCGGACCTCCACCTCATATATCCCGCCCGGTAAAGGCCGCGTATCCAGCGTCTGCAAACCGGCGGCCACCGCCTGGGTATTGATCAACAGGCCATTACGATAAATCTCGACGGCCGCCTGGCGGTTCGCGGTGACGTAGATCGGGTAAACGCTGGGCCTGGCGCTGTTGATGGCCAGGCTGTCGGAACTGCCATACATCACGCCCAGCGCGGTGTCCGGACTGGCGCCGAAGGTGCGCAACTGGCGGGTAAGCCCATCGGAATTGGGTGTGAAGTGGCCCAGGCGCAGGAAGCGCCCTTCCAGCTCACGCTGGGTATATAGCTCATGGATGGCATGGCGCAGGTGCTCTTCGTCGCCGCTCTGACGTGCCACTTGCAGGTTGAACATCTGGGTCCAGTTGCCCAGGCTGGAACTGGCCTGCAGGCCGTAGCGCCCACCGAGATCCTGGCTCTGCCCGCCATTGAGGTTGAGCTGGTTGTTGAGTATCAAACCCCGACTGCCATCCACGGGCAGTTCGTAAAAGCGCGGGGCTGTCCCATCGCGCTCCACGTTTTGGGTAATGATCGACAGCTGGGAGCTTTCCAGGCTGTAGAACGCCGACACCAGTTGCTGCGGGCATGACTGAGTGCATGCGCCCAAGGCAATGCCTTGTTCCAGAATCGCTTGCCAGGTGTCACGAGTTGCCGCGGCCACCGGGCTGCCCTGCGTGTCGGTAAACTCAAGCAGTGTCACGCGATCGTCTTTAGACAGAACGATCAACGCCTCGCCCAACAGTTGCTGATCAAGCTCCACGCGTACCGCCAGCGGAACCTCAAAAAAATGCTCGGTAAAACCCGCTGGCAAGCCTTGGGCCTGGGCGACCAGACTGCCGGGCACCATGGCGGGCGTGGCCGGCGCCGCCAAGGCGCCCGTGCAAATCAATAGCGCAAGGGCAACCGCGATGGGTGTCATCGGGAACATGGACGGATACTCTAATTACCAGATTGCAAGGCAAAAACAGGCCGGCCAGACCGGGGAATATCGGCCGACCTGTAAACCATCACCTGCGAGCACGGAACTCAGCAGGCCCCGTCACCTTCAAGGGCCTACAGGCAGTACCGCGTCAAACACCAATGGCATGACGCTGGTGTAGGCACCACGCTGGCTGGCGCCAGGCTTGGCTGCTGCAATACGCAACTCAGCGCCGATGCCCGGTGTGGAGTCGGCATCATTGACCACTTCCTGGGGGGTGCCGGTGAGGGTGACGCCGTTCAGGGTCGTGGTCAGCGGGATGTTCTGGGTGGTATCACCGTTGAACAGCACGGCCGGGCCACCTTCGATGTAGGCATGGATGGAACCGTTGGTATTACGCATGTCGTAAATCGCGCTCAGCGGTGCCAGCTCACCGCTCACCAGGTTGTAGTTCATGGTTTCGTCGCGGCCCCAGTTGGGGTCACGTGGCTGAACGTGGAACACGGTCGTCGGGATGTTGGCCTTGAGGGTGACGGTATGGCTCGCCTCGCCCGCCGCGAAGGTGACTGAAGCACTCATCGCCATAACAGCCAGAGGAACGGAAAGTGCAAACTTCTTGAACATAGCAAGTTACCTGTTATTCAAATTAGGACTACCAACATCAAATGTTTTTTTGAAATCGGCATATTTCCCCAAGAGCATTAGTTGGGGAGAGAAGATCATCCACGGAGTTGAAACACAAGTAAGCAGTCTACTTCCCATGAAGGCGTAGCCCAAGCCAGACGCCACTCGAGAGAAAAACATGGCACTTAGCCAAAACTTAAAACTCAACTGTAGGAACAAGACTACTTGCTAAGTACATGTGGGCAAACTGGAGAAACTTACAATACAAGAATTACGATATTAAGCCAAAAAGCATTAACTTATTCAACCGGATCAACGACCTGAATAATGACTCTAATAATAACTTTTAGCCCAGAATGCCAACGCTGGCCGTGCAAGCGTGCACCGTCGGTCGCGAAGGCTTGCACGGGCTAAAGATATATCTTACGTTGTATCTTAATACAACAGAGGGTATCCCCATGAGAGAGCATCACCCCCACCACCGCGAACCCCACGAGCACGGTGACGGCTTCGAGAAACGCCCCGGCCGCGAACGCGGCGGACGTGGCCCCCGCGTCTTCGCCCCCGGCGACTTGAAACTGCTGCTGCTGGCCCTGATCGCCGAGCAGCCGTGCCATGGCTATGACCTGATCCGCCAGATCGAAACCATGTTCGACGGCGCCTACAGCCCCAGCCCAGGCGTGATCTACCCGACCTTGACCTTCCTTGAAGAAAGCGAGCTGGTCAGCGGCGACGCCGAAGGTGGAAAAAAACGCTACACCATCACCGACGCCGGTCGTCTTTCTTTAAGTGAGCAGGCCGTGGCGCTGGAGGGCGTGCGCATGCGCATTGATGTGAGCAAGCGTTCGCTGCGCGGCCATGATCGACCGGCACAGATCCACGAAGCGGTGCACAACCTGCGCCACGCCTTGCAACTGCACCACGGGCGCTGGACCCCGGAAGAAATCGTACGTGTCGCGGCACTGCTCAACGGCACCGCTCAAGCCATCGCAGACGGGAAAAACCAATGAATACGCAAACCATCCATCGCGTCAGCCACGAAATCAAACGCCGTCGCCTGCAAGTGTTGCGGGTGGTGGATATCACCCCGCGCATGCGGCGTATCACCCTGGGCGGGCCTGAGCTGGCAGGTTTTGTGAGCCTGGGCGCCGATGACCATATCAAGCTGCTGTTCCCGCAGAACGCCGCCGAACAAGCCGCGCTGGAAAGTCCCACTTTCAACGTCAAGGGCGATGGCCCGCAACCGGCCATGCGCGACTACACGCCCCGGCGTTTTGACTCGAGCATCGGCGAGCTGGATATCGACTTCGTACTGCACGGCGATGGCCCGGCGTCCACTTGGGCCGAGCAGGTACAGGTCGGCCAGCACCTGTACATCGGCGGGCCACGGGGTTCGTTGATCGTGCCGGATATCTTCGACAGCTACTTGTTGATCGGTGATGAAACCGCGATCCCGGCTATCGCAAGGCGCCTGGAAGAATTGCCGGCGGGCCGCAAGGTGCTGGCGGTAATCGAAATCGAAAACACTGCAGAACAACAAGCGTTGCACAGTGCTGCCGATGTGGACGTGATTTGGGTGATACGCGGCCAGGATGACCTGCTCGATACGGTGCGCAACCTGACCCTGCCGGGCGGCTCGCTGTACAGTTTTGTCGCGACCGAAACCAAGCTGTCGCGCCAGGTACGCCGGGTGCTGCTGGACACGCATCACGTCGATGAGGCGTACCTCAAGGCGGTCGGTTATTGGCGCGCCGACGGCAGCGACGAAGTGTGAAGCAAGGGTGAGGCTCGATAACGTTTCATGCCCCATCACCGTCGATGTGCCCCTGCGGCATTCACGGAACGGAATGCCAAAGCTACCGGCGTGGGTCACCGGTGGCTTTGGCCTTGCCGTGGATCACGGCACCCCCATCACGAGTACGCCGCTGCCACTGATGGCTCCAGCGGCAGGCAGCGACCCGGCCCGCCGAACGAGCGTAAACGTCACATCGTCCCCGCCCACGCTGTTGGTAATACGGGTCAGGAACGAACCACCGACCTGCACCGCAGAACCGCCACGAACCAGGGCAGTGCCCACGTCCGTATTGGTCATCCTGAGAAGCCGTGTATCAAACGCCGATGGGTTGCCTTTGTAGCTGATGGTGATCGGTGTGTTGATGCCGCCATCCGGGCATGAATAGGTGAGCCGACGGTCTCTGCGAATGGTGGTTGTCAGTGGGTCGGTGCCGATTGCGCGCTGGTGGACGTTGCCGAAGTCTATGTCGATTGGATTGTTATTGTTGATCGTGCACGTGGATGGGGAGACGGTGAAGTTGTTGGCAGCGTTGTAGGTAATGTTGATCCTGCCTGTGCTTGAGTTGTAGTTATTGGTGACAGTGAGATGCAGGCGTCCGAGATTATCGCCTATTCGAATATCGAGCGGATTGGACGGACTGTTGCGCACCAGAATATAAGGCGTGATATCGATCGGATAACCCGTAATGTTGTCAGGCAGCGTAGTGACCCGTATTCCACTCGGGATAGGGATATTTCGGTACGCTCCATTGATTCGTAAACCGGCCCCTTCGCCGCTGAATTTGATGCCCGGTATCCAGGGCGTCCCCGTTGAACTGCCTGTTGACCAGTAGTCCTGTCGTGAAGACGGGCTTTGTGAGCCTCGGGAAAATCTGCATTCAAGCCGTGCACCTTCCAACATGATCCTCGTACGATCTGCGGCCAGGGTAACTGTAACCGGGACCTGCAGGGGGAGTTCCCCGACTATCACCCGCCACGAGCCTCCATTCACACGGCATTCAGCAGCCTTCACGCTCGTAGCCCCCGCCATAAACATAAGGAGCGCTGTGGTTCCACAGAGTCGTTTCATTTTGACCTCTCGTTGTTTCTATACTCAAACGCCGTCCATGGAACATCTGTCCGGGCTTTAAGCAGCCCGGAAGGGATTTGAAGTTTGACGAAGGCTGTTTTCAGCCTATGAATGAAGGCTCACAAGTGCGCGAGTCCAGCGTAAAAACACCTGACCTCTTCGTGGCTCACGGCACCCCCATCACGAGTACGCCGGTGCCACTGATGGCTCCAGCGGCAGGCAGCGACCCGGCTCGCCGAACGAGCGTAAACGTCACATCGTCACCGCCCCCGCTGTTGGTAATACGGGTCAGGAACGAACCGCCGACCTGCACCGCAGAACCGCCACGAACCAGGGCAGTGCCCACGTCCGGATTGCTCATCCTGAGGAGCCGTGTATCAAACGCCGATGGGGTGCCTTTGTAGCTGATGGTGATCGGTGTGTTGATGCCGCCATCCGGGCATGAGTAGGTGAGCCGGCGGTCCCTGCGAATGGTGGTTGTCAGTGGGTCGGTGCCGATTGCGCGCTGGTGGACGTTGCCGAAGTCTATGTCGATTGGATTGTTATTGTTGATCGTGCAGGTGGATGGGGAGATGGAGAAGTTGTTGGCGGCAGTGTAGGTCAGGGCAAGCGCTGCGCTGCCGGTATTATAATTGTTTGTCTGCTCAAGATTTAACCCTCCGAGGACATCGCCTATTCGAACATCAATAGGGTTCGTTGGGCTGTTGCGTACCAGAATATAGGGCGTGACATCGACCGGGTAACCCACGCCGTTATTAGGCATGGTCGTCATGCGGATACCGTTCGGCACCGGAGAGTTATAGTGGGTCCCATTGATGCGCAAGCCGGTGCCTTCGCGAGTGAATTTTGGGCCGGGCACCCACGCGGGGCCGACTCTTGCCGACGTTGCCCAGTAATCCGTATACCAGGGTTGGCTACCACCAAAGCCAGAGAACCGGCACTCCAGCCTCACCCCTTCAAGCACGATGCGGGTTCTGTCCGCCCCCAGTCGGACGGTGACGGGAACTCGCAGGTTTAGCGTCCCGCCGGCCCCTACAAATGTCCACACCCCGCCGTTCACTCGGCAATCAGTTGCTCTCACGGTCGTCGCAACACCCATCAGTATAAGAAGCCCCATGACTCCATATAGTCGTTTCATGTTGATCTCTCGTCGTTTCTCTACCCAAACGCTGCCCGCAGGACATCGGTCCATGCCTTGGCCGTCCAGAAGGGATTTGAAGTTTGGCTAAGGTCATTTCCAGCCTACGGATGACGATTCACACCTACGGATAGTCCAGGGTAAAAGTCGAGGTCACCCGGTACGCACCATGCCCGATGGTTTGATCCCTGATGGCCTTAGGCTCTCCCTGCACATAGGCCTTGAGTTCAATCACGTTGCTGCCATTACTCAGCCGGTGTTCGTCACTGACGGTGTTCAGGGGCAAAGGCTTGTTGCTCGGCGTCTCTAAACCGATCCCGATACCGGAGGCACCACTTCCACCATCCAGCGCGAACAATCCGGGGAGCTCGGCGTTTTCTCTGCCGCCAAATGTGATGGTGACCGTGTTGCCAATCGTGGTGTCGCAGTCCTCCAGGTGCAGCTTGAACCCCCGGCCCTGTGTACGTGTGTTGATATAAAGGTGCTTGCTGGTAACGTCCCAGAGTTCCAGCGTGATGGCCTCATCACCCGGACGGATCGTGCAGGCCTCTTCAACCAGATTGCCCTTGAACCTCAGGTTGTCCGCCGCATGCCCCTGGGGCATCAGGCCCAAGGTCAGCAGTAATACCAGCCCGGCACATGGCCAAGCCCTATGAACGCGTTCATGTCCCATGGACTCAGCTCCTACTCGTATTCAGCCAATAGCGTGGCCACCGCGGCAAACCTTGCGGGAAGCAGGGTCGCGCCGGGCTGTTTGACAGGCACCACTTCCAATACCGGCGGTGACGACAGGCTGATATCCAATGGCGTATTGAGTTGAAATGGCAGGTTGTTCTGATAAATCCGAATGCCCAACGCCGGCACACTGGTCTGCACCGCTGAGCGGTCATAAGCCGTTGCCGTACCGTTGACACTCAGCTTCAGTTGCCAGGGAAGCGTGTCGGCGCCACAGCTGATGGTGTAACCCACCCCTCTGCGGTATTTCACCCCGTCGACCCGCTTTATTCCGACATCGCCAAAATCGACTTCAATCGTGTTGCCCGCATCAATCGTGCACGGCGGGGGCTCATTCAGCGTTCCGCTGAACGTCAGGTTGGCCGATGCACCACTGCAAAGGCCGAGCGACCACAAGGCGAGCAACGCTCGCTGCTGCCAACATGTCATTGATCGTTTCTCTTCATTGGTAATCGACCACAAGAGTGGCAGCCGCATCGAATGCCCCTCCCGTCAGTTTGCTACCCGCGCGTTTGACGGGGACCGCCTGCACGACCGGAACGTTGGGGTAGGTAAAGTTCACGGCGGTATTCAGCGGCCAGTCAGCGCCGTTGACGAACAGCTTGACCCCCAGGTCCGCCTTGCGGGTCACGAGCACACGATTGTCGAACGCAGCCCCGGTGCCCTTGAGCTCCAGCGTCAACGCGTTGCTGAAGGGCGAGTCGCACCTGACGGTGTAAGGCACATTCCGGCGATAGTTCACGCCGTCGATCCTCGACGTCAGCAGGTCATTGCCAAACGGCACATTGAGCGTACTGCCGCTGTTGATCACACACGGTGGCGGCGCGATGATGGTCGCGCGGATGGTCAAACTGGTGTCAGCTTGCACACCCTGGCCAAGCGCCCATAGCAGCCCAGCACCGATAAGAATGGCCCACGGGCCGGTTGCGGTTGCCATCGTTCTCCCCCTACTCATAATTGAGCCTGAAATCCACCACGGCCCTGAATGCCCCGCTGCTCAGCGGCGCGGGAGTGCGGGTGGGCTGTACATGCCAGGTCTGGGTGTTACCGCCCAGAGGCAGGAACAAAGGTTCGCCCCTTGACCCCAGCTGCACGTCACGCCCCAGTGCATCGGTCAGCCGCAGCCCCATCCCGGTGATACCTTGCACCTTGACCAGCCGGGGGTCATCGGCATCGGCCGGCGCGAGGAACGCCACCGACAGTACGGGTTGAAAGGCACTCCATGTCAGGTTCCCCGTCCGTTCACTGCGGATGCTGCCGGCGGTGCGGTGGCAGTCGGTAAAACGCAGTTGAAATGCCACGGGAGTGGCCTGATCGCCGGGGCGTTGCAACCGGCTGGTCGACACAGCGCCCAGATCAATCGTTTGATGCAGTGATGTCATCTCCAGGCTGCAGGGCGTTTCATGCATGGCCCCGGAGATGTTCAGCATTCCATTCATGCCTTCGACATCATCCGCGGCGTGCACGCCCCCCACAAAGGCCAGCAACAGGCCACCCAAGGCCTTCACAGTGTGCGACTTCATGACGTTCTCCGGCAGCAGGCCCTACTCATTGGGCGTTGAAGCGTGCGCGTTCACTTTGCAAGTGTCGCCACTGCAGGTGAAGGCCAGTAGCGGACGGCCACCGTAATCATTCACGTAGGCCAGGTAAGGGCTCGTGCCGAGTACCTGGGCCGTTGGCCCCAGGTCCAACGAACCTTTGGGCGGGACCATCACGGGTTCGAAGCCCGGCACGGTTTTGCCGTCCTTGGTGCTGCGTGCATCCACGAGGGTCACGTAGTAAGGCGTAGGGTTGTTGACCTGATAACGCTCGCCTGCGCGGGTCAGGATCAGCTTTTCCTACCAGGGGTTGGACAAGTCTTGCTGGCTGGGCGCAATGGATTGCGGTCGATAGAACAGTTTGATCCGGGTCTGCAGCGCAATTTGCAGGGTATTGGCTTTATCGCTGCGCGGTGGAATCTCCCTCAGGTTGAAGTAGAACACCGTCTCCCGATCCTGGGGCAGCGACTTGGCCGCGGGTAACGCCTGAACTTTCACCTGGCTTTGTTTGCCGGGCTCCAAACGTTGAACCGGCGGCAGGACGATCAGGGGCGTGGTGATTTTCTTGCCCTCTTCATCCTCGATCCAGCCCTGGGCCAGATACGGCAGCTGCGTGTTGTTATTGGTGATGTTCACGCTGGTGGCATCTTTGCCACCATCAAAAATCACTCGGGTACGATCCAGGCCGACAGCGGCATGGGCGCTCTGGCTCAAGCCCAGGGCCAGCAGCGTGAAAGCCTGGCGTGTGAGGCGCGTATTCAGCATCATGAGGATGTGTTCTCCGTATGGATGTGCTTCCCGGTCAGGTCCGCGGGTTCGGGCAAGGATTGATCAGCGGCGACCATGCGGCAGCCCAGTTGCAGGGCATCGGTCAAGCCATCAGCCGGTAGAACGACCGGGAGCGTGAGGACGCATCGCTCGGCCCCTGCCCAACTGACAGTCATCTGCTCGCCGGCCTGAATACCGCTGAGGTAGACATTGCCGCCGTCGTTCACAATCCCGGTGTCTTGCTGCTTTGTGTTTTTCACGGTCGCGCCGAAGGGCGGTGAACTGCCATCAGGCAGGCGAAGCACTGCCATGGCTTTTGCACCGGAAATCACGTCCAGGGATCGATAACCGATAGCTCCTTCGGTGAGCGTCAGTTGCGTGACCGACTGAGTGGCTTCGACCGTGTTGGGCAAACGCTCCAGGTCGATACTGGCCGCCGTACGCTGATAGCTGCCGATATCGGAGATGACCGCCTTGCCAAACGCATTGCTACGGGTCGGCGTGCCGTAACCCCGCACAGGCACATCGGGTACCCCGGCGGTATCGACCATCAGGCGTGTTCCTCCCGTACTGTTGGTACGATGGAGGGCCGCACCGTAAGGCGTGAGCGTGCCGCCGCCGCGCGCGGACATACCGATGCTGCTTTTATTGCCTTCTTGTGTACTGACGCTGAGATCGATGTCGGCCTGGTCGCCAATATGGCTCAGGTAGCCACTGGCGGCGTTGTCGCTTGCGCTGAGCTGGTAGCTGTTACGCTCATCGAGGCGATCACTGTAGCGCGTTGAAAAGTTGTTCTTGCCGGCAATCCTGTTAGCGTCCAGCGACAGCGTGCCGGAGGGACCCAATGGCAGGCTGACCGTCAGCGCCATGCCATTATCTTTATAGTTATATTCCTGGGTGCGGAACATATTCAGGGACATGTTCATGTTCTTGACGCTCCCCACATTAAAATAACGTGACGCCGACAAGTTCCAGCGATGGGTGGCCGGGCGCGACCAATAAGTCTGTTTGTTGTAACTGGCATACACAGTCGCGCCCAAGTCGCGAAACTGCTTATTGATCGTCGCGGTATAAAGTGCCTTGCTACCGCCAATAGGTTTCCAACTTCCGTTGTACTCCCCATACTCATTGAGCCCCGCGCGCTCGCCATTCCTGCCGTAATGACGGGCATCAAGGTATTCACTCATGCTCAAATAGTTTTTCTCGGAAAAGCGGTACCCGGCAAAGGTGATCTGGCTGTCGTATTGCTCAAAGTTCTTCGAGTATTGAAGTCGGTACGATTTGCCGGAGAGTGTCTCGTTCCACACACGGGCGTGGGACTGAGTCGCATCCAGCGATATGGCGCCGAACGCCAACAGGTCACGACCGACCCCGCCCGATACCGCATGGTAGTTGTTATCGGTGATACCGCCGCCATACAGAGACCAGCCGTTGCTGATCCCCCAGGAAAACTCGCCGCTGCCGAAGAAATTGCCATCGGCCCCGTACTGAAGATTGGACGGGCGTCCACTCGCCAACTTATAACGAATGTGTCCCGGACGCGTCAGGTAAGGAACGCCTGCCGTATCAAGTTGAAAGGTATGTACCGAACCGTCCTGCTCTTCCACGCGCACATCCAACCTGCCGCTGACTGCGTCGTGAAGGTCCTGGATACGGAACGGTCCTGCCGCCACCAGCGTTTCATACAGCACACGCCCCTGCTGGCTGATGATGACCTTTGCATTGGTTTTGGCCACGCCGACCACTTCAGGCGCATAACCTCGCAAGTTCGGCGGTAGCTGGCTTTCATCCGAATTGAGCGCGGCACCGGTAAAGCGGAAGCTGTCGAACAGGTCCGAATACAGGTAGTCCTCCCCCACCACCAGTCGTGCCTTCAACTCGGGAATGGCGCGATACGCGTAGTAACGACTCCACTCCAGCTTCGGTTGGCTGGACGCGCGCTCGCGGTCTTTGTCGACACGTCCCTGCCAATCCGCCCTCAGACGCCAAGCCCCGGCATTGGCCCCCAATGTTCCGTTACCGCTGACGTTATGGCGAACCCTGTCATTCTTCTCGTGGTTGGATTGTGCGGTCACGTTGTAGTCAACCAGCAACCCCGGCACCCCGTCATCCCAACGCGAGGGCGGATCCCAGTTGATGGCGCTGTACTCAAGGTAAGCTTGGGGCAGGTTGATATTCAGCGTGGAGCTCGCCAGATCGCCACTGACTTCCATACCCGGCAGCCCCTGAATATCCAGGCATTCGCCGCCTTTCCACCACGTCAGCGGGGCGGCGCCAGACTCTTTGAGGCCCAGTTGCCCCACCAGATCGGGCGATAAGCACGCCTGGCTGCCCTTGGGATCATCGTCAGGGGGATAAAACGCCACCGACTGCTCAGCGATAGGCTGGCTATTGACCTGTACAACCATCGAGTAGGTGCCCGGCAGAATAAACCCGCTACGCGCAAACTGAGACAAGTCAATATTGGTGCGATCACTGAGATCAAGAACATCGGTATTGAACTCGATATCACCGGCCGCTACTACAGTGCCTGCCAGGGACATCAACCCGCCAAACAGACTCGGGCGGAGGTTATTTTTGATCTTCGACGCATTCAACATGAAAGCAACCCATCACTGTTCAAAAGTAGTCCAACTTGAATCGCACCGCGGCACTGTGAGCACCAGGCATCAGCGGCAGTCCGTTTCCGACCAGGCGAAGCGTGTAGTGAAGTGTCATGTCACCTTCCGCCAACGGAAGCAGAGCCATCGGCTCGCCCGGAACACTCTCTTGGCCAGCCGCATCCCAGATATGAATGGCAATCCCCTGTGAATCACCGAGGGCGGCAAACGAGCGCCCGTTTCTATCGCGAGGACCGTCGAACGTGACTTGCAGGTGCTGCCAATCAGGCAGCGTTGCCCCCGGACGCGACGGGTCAGGTCGAGTCAATGAGCAGTTGACCAGCCGTAGCTGGAAGGGGTGGGGGGCTCCTATCGTGTTCCGCAAGAGCCGGCCAATGGGCTCGGGCGTCATCTCGATGGATTGATCGACACTGGCCAGTTCCAGCCCGCACGCTGAGTCGATGACCTCTCCACCGAGTGTGACGACTCCAGCACCTTGTGCAGGTGCCTGCGCGAAAACCAAAGGGCTGATGAACATCGCCAATGAAGAGGTGATAGCGAGGTTTATGAATGTTTTCACCGTTATCTCCCGCCAGTGTCCCCCGCCACCTGAGTGGCGGGGGAACAACTTACTGATAAGCCAAGGTGAAGTTGGTTACCGCACTGAAACTACCCGGGATGATCGGATCCGTAGCGGCGCCTTGTACGTAGGCCCCGAACTCCAGGGTGTTGTCACCGACGCCAATGGCCTGCGGGGTTGTAGGGACGCCCAGTTCGATGAGTTTGCCGCCATGGGTCATCATGACGCCCACACCGCCCGCGCCACCCACAGTGCCGATTGCGCCCGGCACGGCACTGGACGGTGCCCCGGTGAAGGTGGTGGTCACCGTCTTATCCGTAAGGCCGGTCAAGTCGCAGCCTTCAAGTTCAATACGCACAGGCCGGGCAGTAGATTTCCCTCCCGACTGCAACTGATGCTTTGCGATCGCCCCCAGTTGAACGGTCTGATCCACCGAGTCAGGTTTGATCGAACAGGCGCCCGAGTGGACCGAACCGATGAACGTCACTGTTCCATCTGCGGCGTGAGCAACGGAGGTCGCCCCTACCAACAAGCCAATAGACAACAGCGCAGTTTTCATTTTGGTTTTCATTTGCCAATACTCACACATCAATGAACGTCATAAGGAAACCCTGCCGAAGTAGTGCGCAGGACTTATCAAACAAGCGCCGAACAGGTGTCTGTATCTGATTCCCTCTTGGTAAAAGTGCGATTCATGCAATAGCACGCAAAACTACTTTTCCAATTATTTGTATTGCAAATCAGGACACGCTCAAGGCCAGGAAAGCTTCTATTACAATTGGATTTATGTAAGCCGTACGTTTCTCATCATTGCGTAGCCCCGCAACACCAAGAGAAGTAGGAAAATTAACGAACACGATCAAATCATCAAAATAAACTGTAAGAAACAGCCTACTCGAAGATTAATCTGAATGACTTGCAGAACGAATATGTAAGAAAGTTCTCACCAAGATAAAAAAACACGGGCGTTGACGGTATTAATTGCCTTTAAGCGTTAAATAATTAACACCCCTCCCAAGACCACCTGCGGGTAGCCCTTGGACAGATAACAAGATATATCTCAAGTTATATATTGATACACACAGAGGTGCTTGCCCGGCGACCTTAAGCTGCTGCTGCCGGCATTGATCGTCGAAAAGCCGTGTCATGGCTATGAGCTGATTTGTCAGATCGAAAGCCTGTTCGATGGCGCGTACACCCCCAGCTCAGGCGTGATCTACCCGACGCTGACTTTTCTGGAGGAAAGCGATTTGATCCAGGGCGATGCAAGCGTTCTTCAAGGCCGTCGGTTACTGGCGTGCCGAAGGCACTGAAGAAGAATGAGTCAGGACCGGGGCTTGATGACTTTGTCCAGCCCCACCAGGCCCAGGGCGATTGCCACGAACCCCGCCAGGATCCCCCCCGCGTTCACAAAGACCTGTGGATAACCGAGGGTGCTCACATCGATGAACGGGTACTGATATTGCCCGAGCAGGTCACCGCGCAGCAGCGCATAGGCGAAGTACACCAACGGGTAGACCACCCATGCGCCGATGTGCCTGACGCGCAAGCTACCCTTGGGCACACAGCGCCACCAGTAAATAAAAAACAACACCGGCATCACGTCATGCAGCAATTCGTCGGCGATGAATTGGAAGCCCGTGGGGCTCCACAAATGCCGCAGCAGCAGGTTGTACGCCAGGCTTACCACGATGATGCTCGCGGCAATCGCGCTGCTGATCCTGGGTGAATGGAAAAACCGCTTCGCGGCAGACTCGCGGTTGACCAGCGCATAGCTCAGCACCACGACTACCAGGGTGTTGGTGAGCACAGTGAAGAAACTGAAAAAGTTGATCAACCCGCCCAACAGGCTGGCACCGGCTTGCCAGCGCGAATAGAAAATCAGGTACTGCTGAATCGCCAACCCTGTCCAACCGGCCAGCGCCGCTGCCGCCACATACCGCTTCATGTCATCAGTCCAGCGGGCGTTTGGTGCGCATCAACTTGACGTACAACCCTTCGACTTTTTCGCGCGCCCAGGGGGTCTTGCGCAGGAAGGTGAGGCTGGACTTGATGCTCGGGTCGCTCTTGAAGCAGCGGATATCAATGCGCTCGGCGAGGCCCGCCCATTCGTAATGTTCCACCAGGGTGGTGAGGACGTGCTGAAGGGTCACGCCGTGGAGGGGGTCGTTGCTTGTCGCGGTCATGCCGGGCCTTTTGCAAAAAGAGGAAACACAGCCGCGCACCTTAGCCGACGGGGCGTACAGGTGGAAGCACCGCATTGAATATAGCCCCTGGGAAAAAGTTCCCCTTTTCAGCCAAAAAAGAGATGTTATATTGTAACAATAATTACCAAAATCCAGCCTTTCACTACCGTTTCAGCCTTCTCTTTTTTGCTGTTTTGCCAAGGAATGTATGATGTCCCGCTCCCCTCTCTGGCGCCTGTCCCCCCTGGCCGCCGCCCTGTTGATCAGCGCCGAAGCCCACGCCCTGGAACTGCCCTCCCAGGTCATCACCGGCAACCCGCTGGGCAACGAACAACTCGCGTCGCCGACCACCGTGCTCGAAGGCGATAACCTGACCCTGCAACAAAAAGGCAGCCTCGGCGAAACCCTGAACAAGCAGCCGGGTGTGTCGTCGTCCTACTTTGGCCCCGGTGCCAGCCGGCCGATCATTCGCGGCCAGGACGGCGACCGCATTCGCCTCCTGCGCAATGGCGTCGGCGCGCTGGACGCGTCGTCACTGTCCTACGACCACGCGGTGCCGCTGGACCCGGTCAATGTCGAGCGCATTGAAATCGTGCGTGGCCCGGCCGCCCTCTTGTATGGCGGCAGCGCCATCGGCGGCGTGGTCAATACCTTTGACAACCGCATCCCCACCGAAGCCATCGAAGGCATCCACGGTGCCGGTGAACTGCGCTACGGTGGCGCCGACACCACGCGCAGCAGCGCCGGCAAACTGGAAGCCGGCAATGGCACCTTCGCCCTGCACCTGGACGCCAACGCGCGGGAATTCAACGACCTGAAAATCCCAGGCTTTGCCCGCAGCCGCCATGCGCCTGAGGCCGAAGATGGCCCCGGTAAAAATGGCCGCCTGGGCAACAGTGACGGGCGCCAGGACGGCGGTGCAGTCGGCGGCTCCTACACCTGGGACGATGGTTACGCCGGGCTGTCCTACAGCAGCTATGACAGTAACTACGGCTCCCCCGCCGAGCAGGACGTGCGCATCCGCATGAAGCAGGATCACTACGCGTTCGCCTCCGAGATGCGCAACCTGCAAGGCCCGTTTACCTCGGTGAAACTCGACGCCGGCTACACCGACTACGAACACCGCGAAATCGAAGGCGGTGAAACCGGCACGATTTTCAAGAACAAGGGCTATGAAGCGCGGGTTGAAGCGCGCCACCAGCCAATCGGCCCGTTCGACGGCGTGGTCGGCGCGCAAGTGACTCGCAATGAGTTCTCGGCCCTGGGTGAAGAAGCCTTCGTGCCGCAAACCGACACCAACGCTGGCGCGCTGTTTATCCTTGAGGACATGCAGGCCACCGAACGCCTGAAACTCAGCCTCGGCGGGCGCCTGGAACACACCCGTGTGGACCCGGACGCCAAAGGCAACGCGCGCTTCGCCAATGCCGACAAGGCCAATGACTTCACCGCCGGCAGCCTGTCGTCCGGGGCGGTCTACACCCTCACACCCGTCTGGTCCGTGGCCGCGACCCTGGGCTACACCGAACGCGCACCGACATTCTATGAGCTGTACGCCAACGGCGCCCACGTCGCCACCGGCACCTACGAACTGGGCGACGCCAACCTGAAGAAAGAAAAGGCGGTGTCCAGCGACCTGGCGCTGCGCTTTGACAATGGCACCCACAAGGGCAGCTTCGGTGTGTTCTACAGCCGCTTTTCCAACTACATCGGGCTGCTGGGAACGGGTCGTACGCTAAACGACGAAGGCGAAGAAGACGCAAGCGGCATCCCTGAGTATGAATACTCCGGCGTGCGCGCCCGTTTCGCCGGCTTCGAAGCCCAGGATCACTGGAAGCTCGGCGAAAGCGCCTACGGTAAGTTCGCGCTGGAACTGTCGGGCGACTACACCCGCGCCACCAACCTCGACACCGGCGAAGCCTTGCCGCGTATTGCACCGCTGCGCTTGAACAGCGGCCTGCTATGGGAACTGGACCGCTGGCAGGCGCGCATCGACGTGGAACATGCCGCAGGCCAAGGCCGTGTGCCAGCTAACGAAAGCGGCACCGATGGCTACACCACCCTGGGCGCCAGCGCGGGGTATCGCTTCAATGTGGGAGGCAGCCAGTGGCTGGCGTTCGTCAACGGTGAGAACCTGACCAACCAGACCGTGCGGTATGCCAGCTCGATCCTGCGTGACATCGCGCCGGCACCGGGGCGTAGCGTGCAATTCGGCATACGCACCACCTTCTAAAAAAACCCGCGAATCCTACCTGTGGGAGCTGGCGAGCCGGCTTGGTGTGGCAAACGGATTTGTTGTGGCGAGCGGACTTGTTGTGGCGAGTGGGCTTGCCCCGCGTTGGGGCGCGAAGCGGCCCCATTACAGACGATGTGTTTTTAACTGACACACCGCGGTGCCTGGTTTTGGGGCTGCTGCGCAGCCCAACGCGGGGCAAGCCCGCTCGAGTTCTTCGCGAGCAAGCTCGCTCCTACAAAAAAGCCTTAACTGAACGGCATTAGGGCAAGCCCGCTCGCCACAGGACGGTGTTTTCCTGGAAAGAGGGTGTTCAATGCACCACGGAGTTGGGTGGCAGGTGCCCCAGCCGCTCGGTCAGGCGCAGGCGCTGGATCGGGTCTTCGCTGAGCAGCAGCGCATGTTCCAGGTCGAAGCGTTCGGCGCTGGGGCAGTCCAGGCGTTGGTACAGGCTGGCGCGCGCCAGGTAGTCGGCGGCGCTGGCATTGCCCAGTTCCAGCACGCGTTCGGCGTCGACCAGGGCCGCCAGCGGCTCGTCATTGGAGAGGTGCAGTTGGCGCAGGTTGCGCGACAGGCGTTGCAGGATCGAACGGGGTTCGGCGGTGTGCAGGTGGTCTGATTGCAACTTGAGGTTGGGGCCGTATTGGCGTTGCAGCAGCTCGCGGCAATCATTGGGGTAGAGGCGCCGACCGCCGCACGGATCGAGCAGGTGATCGGCGCCGGGGACTCGCAGCAGGAAGTGGCCGGGGAAGTTGACGCCGACCATGGGAATATTCAGGCGCCGCGCCAGCTCCATCGCGATCAGGCCCATGGCCAACGGTTGCCCGCGCTTGCGTTGCAGCACCTTGTCCAGCAAGGCAGCGGCGGGGCGCAGCGGGGTGAATTCGTCCTGGGCGAACCCCAGGTCATTCATGCGCCGCAGCAGCGGTTGACCGAGCTCATCCGCCGGTAGCATGGGCATGCCCACATTCACCTGTTGTTCCAGCGAGATCAGGTCCTGCAGGATCACCAACGGCTGCACCGCCGGGTCATGTTCGGCAGCAATCCACAGCGCTGCTTCAAACAGCGCGGGGGGTGAACGTTCCAGGCAGGCGAAAAAAGCTTGGCGCGGCTTCATTGCGTTCTCCGACGGATGCCTCCGTTTTAGCCTTGCTGTGAATTTTCGTCCAGTGGCTTGAGAAGGATCCTATCTGCTTATGTCGCAGGGCCTGCAAAACCGGGCGGCTTATTCCAGTGCACTTCGGCAGTTTTCTACCGCAAGCCTATACTTGGCGACACCAGACGTGATTCGGGAGCTCGACGATGTTTGCTCTCATGCACAGCTACCGCCTTGAATCGCTGCACCTGAGCATTGACCCGGTGACGGGGTTGAAGGCGGTCATCGCCATCCACAACAGCCGCCTGGGACCCGCTTTGGGCGGCTGTCGCTACCTTGCCTACCCCGATGACGAAACGGCCGTCGCCGATGCCGCGCGCCTGGCCCAAGGCATGAGCTACAAGGCCGCCCTGGCCGGGTTGCCGGTGGGCGGCGGCACGGCCGTGATCCAGCGCCCCGCCCATGTGGAAAGCCGGGCGGCGCTGTTCGAAGCCTTCGGCCGGTGCATCGAGCAACTCAATGGCCGCTACATCACCGCCATCGACAGCGGCACGTCGGTGGCCGACATGGACTGCATTGCCCAACACACCCGCTTCGTCACCAGCACCACGGCGGCCGGCGACCCTGCGCCCCATGCTGCCATGGGGGTGTTCGCCGGCATTCGCACCACTGCCATGGCGCGCCTGGGCAGCGACAACCTTGAGGGCTTGCGCGTGGCGATCCAGGGCCTGGGCAATGTCGGGTTCGCCCTGGCTGAACAACTGCACGCCGCTGGCGCCGAACTGCTGGTCAGCGACATCGACCACGGCAAGGTGCAACTGGCCATGGAGCAGCTCGGCGCGCACCCCATTGCCAACGACGCCTTGCTCAGCACGCCCTGCGACATCCTCGCGCCCTGCGGGCTCGGCGCTGTGTTCAACCGCACCAGCGTTGGCCAACTGCGCTGCGCCGCCGTGGCCGGCTCCGCCAGCGCACAACTGACCAACCTGCAAGTGGCCGACCAGCTGGAAGGGCGCGGCATCCTCTATGCCCCGGACTACGTGATCAACTCCGGCGGCCTGATCTACGTTGCCCTCAAGCACAGCGGCGCGGAGCTGCCGACCATCACCGCACACCTGTCGAACATCGGCACGCGCTTGACCGAAATATTCGCCCACGCCCAGGCCGAAAAACGCTCCCCGGCACGGGTGGCGGACGAATTGGCCGAGCGCCTGCTCTACCAATAACCAGGCATTAAAAAGGCCCTGAATCGATGATTCAGGGCCTGTTCAATTCGGGCTTTATTCCGCCGCGGCGTTGAGCAACTCGGACAACGCGTCCGGCTGGCTCTTGAACGCCTTGGCAAATACATCGCGGTTCTTCGCCATGTAGATCCCGGCCTCTTCAACCTGCTGCTCACTCAGGGACGGCACGGCTTTTTGCAACACTTCTGCTAGCAACTCGGCGAGTTCAAGCATCTTGTCATGACGGTCAGCTTCGGCTTTATCCATGAACAAACGCTCCAGATCTCGGCTGCTGCGGTATACCACTTCGACGGCCATTCACCACCTCACATGCCTTCACGATAGTTGTCTTTTGCTACTACTGTATCTATATACAGCTAAAAGCATATGCCAAACGCGCGGGTTTGGATAGCAGGATTTTTAATGTAGCTGCTAAGTGGGAGATTGCTACAACGGAAATTTCTGACTATCTGCCGGGATTTTGCTGGAAACATCCCAGGGTTTACCGTCCTCTGTGTCCTTGATAAATCCGTTTTTCGGATGACGTGTCTCATGTCATCCCGCCATCATCTCATGCCTACCCTGGCCTTTTTTCTGCATGCAGAACAACCGTCATGTCCAACCTGCATTATCCGGTCGAACCGACCTAAGGAAGTATCATCGTGAAATTCAACTGGGCCGAAAAGCTGCGCCAGAACGTCCATGGGCTGGCCGAGTCCCTGGGTAATCTGTTTGTCGAGTCGTTCCACTACCTGGCGTTGTTCGCCATTGGTGCGGTGACCGCCTGGGCGGCGGTGATGGAGTTCCTGGGGATGCTGGAGAACGGGCACATCAAGATCGATGACATCTTGCTGCTGTTCATCTACCTGGAATTGGGGGCCATGGTCGGGATTTATTTCAAGACCAACCACATGCCGGTGCGTTTCCTGATCTACGTGGCGATCACCGCGCTGACGCGTCTGTTGATCTCCAACGTGTCCCACCACAACCCGCCGGACATCGGCATCATCTACCTGTGCGGCGGGATTCTGCTGCTGGCGTTCTCGATCCTGGTGGTGCGCTATGCCTCGTCGGCGTTCCCTTCGGTGAAGGTCGAAGGCCCGCGTCGCAAGGGCGAGGCGAACCTGGAAACCGAGAAGGGCGAGCTTTAAAGCCCGATGCTGAAAGGCAGGGCACGGGTGGGCGGTCGCTGCAATAGTTTGTGACTGTCCCCGTCCGTCATCACCGCCAGGATTTCCATGGCGCTATGGCCCTGCTCGATGGCAATGCCGAACTGGATGCTTTGCACCAGGCGTTTGAGCCGTTGCGGGTCGTTGCGTTGTTCGGCGCTGATCATGCGCTTGGCCACCACCCCCTTCTCGTTGGAGAGGGTGAGCATGATGCTGCCATCCAGCCGCTGGATGCTCAGGTTGACCCGGTACTGAGGGGTGAACGTGTCTGTGATGATCTGAAAAGGGTTGTCCATGGTGCGTTACCGCCTGATAAGAACATGCAGTCATTGACGACCGGCGTCTGGATTAGTTCGCGTTGCCTGACCACCGGCCACTCCGTCGCTGAGGTTTCACAACATCCGTTTGCCTCATCAGCCATACAGCAAGGGGCGTGCCGTACAGCGGCTTCCCAGGCGTTGAAATCAGAATGTGGGAGGGAGCTTGCTCCGGATGACGGTGGATCAGCCAATGAATACTCGGCTGAACCACCGTCAGCGCAAACAAGCCCCTCCCGCCGTTGTGCTGTGGTGTGCTGGCGTGCTGTGCGTCGTTTCAGGGCAATACCGAGAAAATGATCGCAGACAGCGCAATCAGCCCGATCACCACGACGAACACGTTCGATACTGGGGGGGATTTTTCGCGGATTGCACCCATGGGGAGAGGGGCAATTATAACGATCGCGGGGAAGTAAGAAGATGTAACTAACTCCCCACCCTACCAGCGTTTTTGCTCGTAGTCAGGGTTAATTTGTAATGTAGGATTTATCTTTGCAAAGGGCTTGAAATGTTCTTCTGAGTGCTCAATTGTGTAATCAAGAGGTCATGGTTTCACCACCCCGGTGTTGCAGTTTGTGATCTCTCGCGAGCTAGCTGAAATAAGGGAAGAACTATGCAAATCCAAGTCAATAGCGATAACCATATTGAAAGCAGCATCCGACTGGAGGAGTGGGTACGTAATACCATTGAAAGCACGCTCGAACGTTATGAAGAGGACCTGACCCGCGTTGAGGTCTACCTGCGGGATGAGAACGGCGACAAGCCCGGTCCCCACGATTTAAGTTGCCGCCTGGAAGCACGGCCAAAGGGCCATCAACCGCTTTCGGTACTGCATAAGGCCGATACCCTGGAGCAGGCGATCGACGGTGCAGCGACCAAACTGGATCATGCGTTGGAACATTTGTTCGGCAAACTGCAAGGCAAGCCCCGCGCTGCCGCTAAAAACCAGCCAATCAACAAAGTGAATGAAGACGCGCTGGAACAGGAATTCCTGGAAAACGAAAACGCTGTCATCAACGGCTGACCGTTTTTTCATCCTCCTACAAACGGGCCTGCATCTGCAGGCCCGTTTTCGTTTAGCCGCCGCGTCGGAAAAAATACCGGCTCAGCATCGCCAACCCACCAGCCCCCAACCCGGCAAACAACATCGCCCAACCGGCGCCGTGGCGCAGGGCCGCCTGGGCATCGTTGAATGCCAGCCCCGTCGACTGCAACTTTCCTGCGGCGATGTGTTGGCTGATAGCCGGCCAATCCATTGCCGTGGTTGCAGGCAACACCTCGGCCAGTCGATGGCTGATCCCCAGCAACAGCACCAGCCCCATCAGCGCGATGTTGAGGGCCAGGGTGATCAGCCGTGCACTGAGGTCGATGCCCGAGGCCATGCCCGCCCGGTCGGCCGACACCGAACCGGTGGTGGTGTTGGTGGTGGGCGAGTTGGTCAGCGCCAGGCCCACGCCGGCGATCACGCAACTGAGCAGCACCAGCCCGATACGTGGGTGCTCGGCCGCGTTGACCGCGGCCATGGCCAGGAAGCCTGCGGCCATCAGGCCCAGGCCCAGCGGAATAATGCGTTCGGCGCCATAACGCAGGGCCAGGCGCTCGGCCAACGGCGGTACCAGCAAGGTCGGCAGGGTGTAGGCGAGCAGCGCGGCGCCGGTGGTCAAGGTGTCGTAACCCAGGCCCGCCTGGAAGTACAACGGCAAGTAGATCATGAACGGCCAGAAGCTGAAGTTCATGCCGATCGAGCCCATTAACGCGCCGTTGAAACGCTGGATGCGGAACACCGAGAAGTCGAACATCGGGTGCGCACTGCGAAGCTCGACCGTGATGAACAGCAGCAAACCGAGCCCCGACAAAGCCGCCCAGCCGAGCATGGCGGGTGTGCCGAAGCCGTGCTCGCTGCCTTGGGTGATGAAGTACACCAGGGCAAACACCGACAAGGTCAAGGTGAGCATGCCGGCGATGTCCAGGCGATGGGCGGCCGGGTCGCGGGACTCCTGCACGCTGATGCGCAGCAGCACCAAGGTGAACAGGGTGAGCGGCACATGCACGAGGAACACCCAACGCCAATCCGCCACAGCCAGGATCAATGCGCCGATCATCGGCCCGAAGCCCAGGCCCACGCCGGCAATCACCCCCCATATCGCAAAGGCCCGTGCCCGCGCTGCGGGTTCGCGGAACAGGTGCGAGAGGATGGCGAACTGGCAAATCATCATCGCACCGGCGCCGATGCCCTGGACAAACCGCGCGGTGATCAGCAGCGACGCATCCTCGGCCAGCCCACAGGCCAACGACGCCAGGCCAAACAACCACAGGCACAGCACCAGCATGCGTCGGCGCCCAAAGCGGTCAGCCAGGGTGCCGGCGGCCATCAGCACACTGGTGCAGGCCAGGGTGTAGGCGTTCATGATCCATTGGGCATCCTGGAAGCCGGTGCCCAGTTGTTGTTCCAGGGTGGGCAGGATGACCGGCACGCTGGAAATTTCCAGGCCGAACATCAGCGCGACCAGGCATACGGCGGTGAGTGCCAGGCCATTCCTGGCGGTGCGCGGTGGGCTGACGGCCGCTAACGTGGCGGTGGGTGGCATGGGATTCTCCTGTGAATGACGTGTCACGTTATTTTCAGGGGAATGTGATTCTTTATTCGTGATAAGTTTTCTTTCTATAAGGGACTCAAGGGCGACAATTGCACCATGGCCACCCCGCGTTTTGATGGCGTTGAACTGTTTCTCCAGATTGTCGAAAGCGGCAATCTCACCGAGGCCGCCGAACGGCTCAACCTCACGCGCTCGGCCGTCGGCAAAGGCCTGGCGCGCCTCGAGGCCCGCCTGGGAACCTGTCTGTTGCAACGCTCTACCCGCCGCCAGCGCCTGACCGAGGATGGCCAGGCTTACTACGAACATTGCCTGCGCGCGCTGGCCGAACTGGAGGCCGCCGAATCGGTACTGGAAAGCGGCCGGCAACAGCCGCGCGGCCGCTTGAGGGCGAGCCTGCCACTGGCGTTCGGGCACCACTACGCGGCGCCGGCACTCTGGGGCCTGATGGACCGATTTGCCGAGTTGGACATCGAGATTTCTTTCTCCGACCGGCTGATCGACGTGGCCCAGGAAGGCTTCGACCTGGCTGTGCGCATCGGCGCGCTGCCCGACACCGATCGCCTCAGCGCCCGCCGCCTGGGTGAGCAGGCCATCGGCCTTGCCGCCTCGCCGGCGTATTTGCAGCGCGTGGGGGCAATAGAGCGCATCGAGGACCTGGCCGGGCATCGCGGTATCGCCTACCGCTGCAGTGCCCCGCGCCGGGAGTGGGAGTTGAATGACGCCGAGGGTCGCTCGCACCGTGTGCGCGTCGCTTCACCCTTGATGATGGATGACCTCCAGGCCGTGGCCGATGCCGCTATCGCCGGTGTTGGCCTGGCCTGGTTGCCGAGTTGGTTGATTGCGCACTATGTCCTGCGCGGGCAACTGGAGGCGGTCCTGCCGAGCTACCGCGACCAGCCCGCGCCGATCCATGTGATTTGGCCGACCGCCACGCATATGCCGGCGAAAACACGCTGCGCCATCGACGCCCTGGTCGCAGGCACGCCCAGTTGCCTGGCGGGCAGTTAGAGCCGGCCCATCAGGCGCGCGCATTACCAGGGTGGCGAGCGGGTTTACTGTGGCGAGCGGGCTTGTTGTGGCGAGCGGGCTTGCCCCGCGTTGGGCTGCGAAGCAGCCCCAAAACACAGCCCCGAAGCTACCTGGCACACTGCAGCGTTCTTATTGGGGCTGCTGCGCAACCCAACGCGGGGCAAGCCCGCTCGCCACAACAAAGCCCGCTTGCCACAGGCTGTTTGTCGCTCGAGCAGTCAGAACGCGATAGACGTCTGTAGGTACACCGTGCGCGGCTCACCGATGTATTTGCCCTTGTTGTTATCGTCGAACGAGCGCGTGTAGTACTGCTTGTTGAAGATGTTCTTCACGCCCACCGCCACATTCAAATCCGACAGCTGCGGGCCGAAATCATAGGCCGCGCGGCTGCTGAACAGCATGTAGCCGGGGATGCGCCCATTGGCACCGTCGGCGGTTTCGGCCTCGGTGTTGGCGTTGTCGGCGAACTGGCTGCTCTGGTAGCTGCTGTCCACGTTGAGTTTCCACGGGCCTTCGGTGTAACCCACGCCCAGGGTGCCTTTGTGCTTGGACGAGAAGGGCACGCGGTTGCCTTTGTTCGGCCCGTCTTCACGGATGGTTGCATCGACGTAGGCGTAGCTGGCGTACACATCGAAGCCGGCCAGCGCCGGGCTCAAGCCGTCGAGGGCATAGTTGATGCTGGTCTCGATACCCTGGTGACGGGTTTGGCCACGGGCGATCACGGAATCGTTGGTCTGGTTGCTTTCGTACTGGTTGTCGAAGTTGATCAGGAACGCGCCGATTTCCGCGCGCAGGCTGCCATTGTCATAACGTGTGCCGAGTTCCCAGGTGCGGGCTTTTTCCGGTTTCACTTCGCCGCTGGTCACGCGGTTAGGCATCTGGCTGTACTGCACACTGCCGAACGAGCCCTCGGTGTTGGCGTAGAGGTTCCAGTCGTCCGTCAGGTGATACAGCACATTGAGCGCCGGCAGGGCGGTGTTGTAGTCGCCTTTGTATTTGACGTTGGTCAGGTTGTTGCTTTGCTGGGACTTGATCATCTCGTAGCGAATGCCCGGGGTGATGGTCCACCGGCCGATATCAATCCGATCATCGACGAAGAATGCATTGGCTTCGGTACCGCCGCGTGTGTCGCGGTCGTTGCGGCTGTCAGTGGTGGGGATTTGCTGGTTGTTGGCGGAAATCGGCGTGCGGTAGCGCAACTCATGCCCGGCTTCGTTGATGTAGCGATAGCCCACGCCCACTTCATGGCTGGTGGGGCCCAGGTCAAAGCCTTGGGCGAGGCGGGTTTCCAGGCCGCGTACCCAATATTCGCGCGGCGACAGCGAAAGGAACGTGCCCTGGTCCAGGTAGCCGCTGCGCAGGGTCTTGGTGAAGAAGCTGTTGACGGTGAACTCGCGGCGGTCCTGCTCGTAGCGATAGCCGACGTTGAACATCGTACGGCGGCCCCAGAATTTGTCGTAGGGGCGGGTCGACTGATACGGGTCGGCCTTGTAGTCCGCCACGTTCAAGCCCCCAGGCATGTCGGCCTGGCCTTCGTAGTACTGCGCCATGGCATTGAAGCTGTTGGCGTCGTCGAGCTGGTATTTGCCCTTGAGGATCAGGTCGTCGATGCGTGTGTTGCTGTTTTCGCGCCAGTCGCCGCCACGGGTACCGGAGTACAGCAGCGCGCCGCCCAGGCCGTTGTCGGCGGTGCCGCCGGCCAGCAGGTTGGCGGTGCTCTTGAAGCCATCGTGGCTGGAGGAGGGGCTGGTTTCGGTCTGCAAGCCGCCTTTGACGGTGGGCGCATCCGGGATCGCACGGGTCACGAAGTTGACCACGCCGCCGACGTTCTGCGGGCCGTAGCGTACCGCACCGCCGCCGCGTACGACGTCCACGGCGTCCATGTTGCCCAGGCTGATCGGCGCGAACGACAGTTGCGGCTGGCCATACGGCGCGAACGGCACGGGGATGCCGTCCATCAATACCGTAGAGCGCGACGCCAGGCGTGGGTTGAGGCCGCGGATGCCGAAGTTCATCGCCATGTCGTGGCTACCGGTGCCGTTATTGTCCGGAGCATTGACGCCGGGGATGCGGTTGAGCACGTCCCTGGCCTGGGTCGCGCCCTGGCGTTCGAATGCCTCACGGCGGATCACGTCACGTGCGCCAGGGTGTTCGAACACATTGGCTTGCGCCGCGTCGCCGAGCCAGTCGCCGACGACGGTGGACGTGCCGAGCTCCAACGTGGTCGGTGCATTGGCCGGTTGCAGGCTGTAGGCATTGTCGCCTTCGGCGCGGGCTTGCAGGCCGGTGCCTTCCAGCAGTGTTTGCAGCCCGTCGGCGGCACTGTAGTTGCCGGACAGCCCACGGCTCTGCAGGCCGGCTGTGACGTCTGAACCGAAGGAAATCAACACGCCGGCTTCGCGACCAAATTGATTGAGCGCTGCCTCCAGCGAGGCGGGCGCGATCTGATAGGTCTTGGTGTCGTCCGCCATTGCCGATGGCAGGGCGGTAAAACTGAGGCTGGCGCCTAGCAGCAGTTGGCGCAAGGTGCGGGTGAGAAGGGGCGGTTGCTGGGGCATGAAGAGCGGTCCTGAGAAGGAAGGATCAAGGGGGCTTTCCTTCTCTGTCACGCGAGGTGCGGAAAACGGCTCATGGTTGCGCGCAATAATTCAAGCGCGTGCCTGAACGGTCACCCAGTAGCGGGTAAAGCGCCGCACCTTGACCGGCAGGCTGACCTCCAGCAGATCGAGAATGCGTTCACTGTCGTCCAACGGATAGCTGCCGGACAGCAGCATGTTGGCGACTTGCGGATCGCAATTGACCTGGCCTCGGCGGTAACGGCCCACTTCGGCGAGGAAATCTTCCAGGCGCATATGCGCGGCCACCAGCATGCCGTCGGCCCAGGCACCACTGTTGGCGTCGGTGGGGCGTGGCGTATCCCAGCCCTTGCGGGTGAAATTCACCTGGCGCGCGGCCTCGACCGTCAGCGGCAGGCCACTGTAGCGGTTGGGCATCACCTCGACCCGGCCCGCGAACACCGCCACGTGGGTATGGTCGTTGTACTGGCGCACATTCAGGCGAGCAGCCTGGCTGCTGAGCAGGCCCTGGCCGGTGAGCACCTGCAACGGTGTGTTGCCGGCGACACCGTTCAGCAGGATCTCGCCTTCGAGCAGACGGATCAGCCGTTGCTGGCCATCGAAATGCACATCCACCGCGCTGCCGGTATTGAGCTGCAACTGGCTGCCGTCGGCCAATTGCACCTTGCGGCGTTGGCCGACGGGGCTACGGTAGTCGGCGCTCAGGGGTGGCAGGATATGTTGCTGGCGCAGGCTCCAGGCCGCAGCCGAGCCGGCACCCAGGATCAACAGCAGCTTCAGCGCCTGGCGTCGGCTGCTGGATTTCGGTGCGTTCAACGCCGCATGGGCCAGGGGCGAGGGCATGTCGCGCAGGCGCTGGTTGACGCGCTGGATGTGGTCCCATGCCCGTTGGTGTTCGCTGTGGGCATTCAACCATTGCTGCCAGGCCGCCTGCTGGCGCGGGCTGAGCGCGCCTTGCTGCATCTCCATCAACCAGTGCACGGCTTGCTCGGCGATGTGGGTCGAGAAATTCATAGGGCGAAATAGCAGCGCATGGCGGCTTTATTCAGGTGGCGTTTGACGGTGGCGATGGAGATGCCCAGTTCGGCGCCGATTTGCGCGTAGGTCAGGCCATCGAGCTGGGCCAGCAGGAATGCGCGTTTGACGCGGTTGGGCAGGCCGTCGAGCAGTTGGTCCAGTTCCAACAGGGTTTGCAGGATGATGGCGCGTTCTTCTTCCGACGGCGCGACCAGTTCCGGCATCTGTGCCAGCGTCTCGAGGTAGGCGCGCTCCAGGTCCTGGCGGCGGTAGAAGTTGAACAGCACGCGCTTGGCGATGGTGGTGAGGAAGGCGCGCGGTTCGACCAGCGTCGGGGTTTCCCGCGCGCTCAGCACGCGCACAAAGGTGTCCTGTGCCAGGTCGGCCGCGCTTTGCGGGCAGCCGAGCTTGCGTCGCAACCAGCCGGTGAGCCAGTGATGATGCTCGTGATACAGGACTTCGACGGTGTGGGACGGGCTCAACGTGAACACTCCGCAAGCATCGACATGCTTTAGAGAACAAGAATTGTTCGCATTGTAGGGCCCCGGAAGGGGTTCGGCAATCCGCTCGCACCGGTGTTTCATCCGTTGTGTTTTGCTTATGAGAATATTTATCATTAATATTGCGCGCTGACGAACCTGGCGCCTCCCGCATGAAAAGCAAAACCTCACTGCCCGTCTCCTATCGCCTCGCCGTGACCTCGCGGGTGCTGGCCGCCGTGGTTGGCGGTTATCTGATGGCTTCCCTGGCCAGTATCTGCCTGGCGCTGTGGCTGCCGACGTCCCGTGCCGATGCGGTGATCGTGGGGATGATGAGTTCGTTTGTGTTCTATCTGCTGGCGGTGCTGTGGTGCTTTGCCTGCCGCACGGCCGGGCGTGCCTGGCTGGGCGTGATGGCGCCCTGCGTCCTGTTTGCCATCCTGGCGGGCGTGGGTTGGTGGGTGGCACGCCCATGAAAGAGGGATTTCGCCAGGCCATGGCCTGGTTGCACACCTGGGTCGGGTTGATCTTTGGCTGGCTGCTGTTCGCGATTTTCCTGACCGGCACCTTGTCCTATTTCAAAGACGAGATCACCCATTGGATGCAGCCTGAAGTGCAGGTGCATGGGGTGGATGACGCCCGCAGCCTCGCGGTGGCGCAAGCCTATCTGGAGCGACAGGCGCCTACCGCTGCGCGCTGGTTTATTACCCTGCCCGACAGCCGCGATCCCGGCTTGTCGGTGATGTGGCAGGACAAGGTCGACCCCGGCAAGCGTGGCAACTTTATCCAGAAAGTCCTCGACCCGGTCAGCGGTCAACCGGTGCAGGTCCGTGAAAGCATGGGCGGCGAATTCTTCTATCGCTTCCACTTCCAGTTGCAAATGCCTCACCCGTGGGGCCGCTGGCTGTCGACCTTTGCCGCGATGGTGATGTTTGTCGCCTTGATCACCGGCATCATCACCCACAAGAAAATCTTCAAGGACTTCTTCACCTTCCGCCCCCGCAAAGGCCAGCGTTCCTGGCTCGATGGGCATAACGCGGTGGGCGTGCTGGTGTTGCCCTTTCACCTGATGATCACCTACAGCAGCCTGGTGATTTTCATGAGCATGGTGATGCCGGCGCCGATCGTGGCCTCTTATGGCGACGACACCCGGGCGTTCTTCAGCGAAGTGTTCCCGGCCACCGACAATGCGCCGGCCCTTGGCCAGCCAGGTAAGTTGCTGCCCCTGGGGCCGATGTACGCCCAGGCGCGGCAGCAATGGGCGGGTGGTCATGTCGGACGTGTGGCGGTGAATAATCCCGGCGACGTGAATGCGTCGGTGAATGTGTTCCGCGCCGGTTCCGACAGCGTGGTGCATGACTTCGGCAGCATCGTGTCGTTCAACGGCACCACGGGAGAGCAGGTGCGTGTCAGTGGCGAGCCGTCGTTGCCCGCTGTTATCGGCGGCAGTTTCTACGGCTTGCACATGGGCCATTTCGCCGGCCCGGTGCTGCGCTGGTTGTACTTTATCTGCGGCCTGGCGGGCACGGCCATGATTGGCTCCGGCCTGGTGATCTGGCTGGGCAAACGCCAGCTCAAGCACGTCAAAAGCGGCGTGATGCCGTTCGAGCTGAAACTGGTGGAGGTGCTGAACATCGCCAGCATGTCCGGGCTGATGATCGCCATCGCCGCGTTCTTCTGGGCTAACCGTTTGCTGCCGGTGAGCGTCGCCGAGCGTTCCACCTGGGAAGTGCAGGTCTTCTTTATTGCCTGGGGCCTGAGCCTGTTGCACGCCATGTTGCGTCGAGGTCGCCAGGGCTGGGTCGAGCAATTGAGTGTCGGTGCGCTGTTGTTTGTCGCCGTACCCTTGCTCAACGCAATCACCACCTCCGAACACCTGGGGGTGTCCCTGGCCAGGGGCGATTGGGCCATGGCTGGCTTCGACCTGACGTGCCTGGGCAGCGGTGTGTTCCTGGCTTGGGCGGCCTGGAAGATGCAACGCCGTGCCGCGCTTCCATCCAAGGCCGAGGGTGTGCCTTCGCTCAAACTCAAGCCGGAGGCGCACTGAATGCTCGTTGCTCTGCTGATGTGTTACGCCGGGTTCACCGCGTTGTGCCTGTCCACCGATCGTCACCATGGCGAGTTGCTGCACAGCAAACCCTCCCCGCGTCGGCGCTTGGGGTTACGCGCCGCCGGCTGGTTGCTGCTGACGGTGTCGATTTGGCCTGCGGTGGTGATCGCGGGGTGGGGCCAGGGCCTGGTGCAGTGGTGCGCGGTATTGATGCTCAGCGCATTACTGCTGGTGTTGCTGTTGCCGTATCGGCCAAGGCTGGCCATGAACCTGGCGGGCATCGGCCTGCTGGCCTGCCCCGTTGCAGCCGTCGCCACGCTCTGAGCCCGCCATGATGATCAGCCCGCCACCCGAACCCCAGGACAGCCCGCACACCGATGCGGCGGGTGGGCGCGCACATTTTCTACAGGTGTTCCTGTCCCAGCGTTCGCAGATGGAAGCCCTGGTCAGCCGTCGCGTGGGCTGTCGCGCGACGGCGGCCGACCTGGTGCAGGACCTGTTCCTGCGCTTCTGGCGCCGGCCCCTGGTACAGGTTGAAGAGCTCAGTACCTACTTGCTGCGCTGCGCCGGCAATATCGCCATCGACCACTTGCGCAGCGAAGGCGCCCGCGTGCGCAGCAACGAAGGCTGGCTGCCGGAGCAGCAGGATAACCAGGGTTCAGAACCCCAGGCGGCATTGGAGGCGGGCAACGACCTGCGCCATGTCGAGGCCGCCTTGCGCAGTTTGCCGGAACGCACCCGGCATATTTTCCTGCTTAACCGCATCCATGGCCGCAAGTACGCGGACATCGCCAAGGCCATGGGGCTGTCCCAAAGCGCGGTGGAAAAACATATGATGCGTGCCCTCGAAGCCTGCAAAGCCAGCCTTCGTGAGCCATCGCCTCCACGCACGCCAGGGAAAGCACCGTGAACGTCACCCCCACGCCCGACCAGGAACACGCCGCACTGGCCTGGCTGAGCCTGCTGCACGACCAGCCCAGCAGCGGCGACCAGGCTACCTTCAGCCGCTGGCTGCGGGCTGACCCGGCGCATGTGGAGGCCTATGCCCAGGCCCAGGTGGTGTGGGAATTGAGCGAAGTGCCGGCGCGCCTGTTGGCCGACGAAGAGGCCCTGGCCTTGCAGGGCTATCTCAATGCCATGAGCGCCAGCAGGCGTTCGCGAGTGGTGCGCTGGTCCGGTGCGCTGGCCACGGCCGCGTGCCTGCTGGTGATGGTGTCGATGGCCGCGGGTTGGCAGCCGTCGCGCTGGATCGATGACTTTGGCGCCGATTATGTGAGCGCGCCGGGGGAAGTGAAGACCGTCACCCTGGCCGACCAGTCCCAAGTCACCCTGGATGCCGACAGCGCCATCGCCGTGGATTTCAGCCAGGGCGAGCGGCATATCCAGCTGCGGCGCGGCGCGGGCTTTTTCAGCGTGACGCACACGGGTGAGCCATTCGTGGTGGCGGCGGGCAGTGGTGAGGCGCGGGTGCTGGGCACGCAATTCGAAGTGCGCCTGCAAGCGGCAGGGGCTCAGGTCACGGTGTTGTCGGGACGGGTGGGTGTGACACCTTCCAGGCAGGCTCAGCAGCAAATTCTTACGGCTGGGCAGCAAGTGGCCTACGCCGAAGGCGTCGCTGAGCCCCTGCACGCGGTCGACAGCGAATCGCGCCTGGCCTGGCGCGACGGCTGGCTCAACTACTACAAGGCGCCCCTGGCGGATGTGCTCAAGGACCTGGGCCGTTACTACCCTGGCCGCATCGTGCTGCTCAACGACGAGATGGGGGCCAAGCGGGTCAGCGGCAGCTTCCCGAGCAAAGACCCGCAGGCAGTACTGAACGCGTTGCAGGCGGTATTGGGCTTCGAACAGCACAGCCTGCTGGGGCGAATGATCGTGGTGCGCTGATTACTTCAGCGCGGCCATGATCTTCTCGGGGCTGTACTCGCGGATCAGCGTGCCGTTCACCGCCACGAACGGAATCCCGCCGCCGCCCAACGCTTCATAGGCCTGGCGTGCCTGGGCGTCCTTTTCGATATCGAGCGCCTGGTACGGAATGCCTTTCTGGTCGAGGAAGCGGCGGATCTGCTTGCAGTAGCCACACCATTGGGTGGCATACAGCACAACGTGGGCCGAAGCCCGCGTCTGCTCCGAGACCACCTGGGACGGGTTGAACAGCCGTTCGACCTTGCCCCAGTTCTGGATCACGACCACCACCAGCAACACCAGCAGGACTTTTTTAAAGACCCCGCCGAGCATCAGTTACGGCGCTTGAGCTGGTCGGTCAGTTGGGTCGGCAAGCCCTTGATGATCAAGGTGCCGGCGGCTTCGTCATACTCGATCTTGTCGCCCAGCAAGTGCGCTTCAAAACTGATGGACAGGCCCTCGGCGCGGCCGGTGAAGCGGCGGAACTGGTTGAGCGTGCGCTTGTCGGCGGGAATTTCCGGCGACAGGCCGTAATCCTTGTTGCGGATATGGTCGTAGAACGCCTTGGGCCGATCCTCATCGATCAAGCTCGACAGTTCTTCCAGGCCCATGGGTTCGCCGAGCTTGGCCTGGCTGCTGGCGTAATCCACCAGGGTCTTGGTTTTTTCGCGGGCAGATTCGTCCGGCAGGTCTTCGCTTTCGACGAAGTCGCTGAAGGCCTTGAGCAGGGTGCGGGTTTCGCCCGGCCCGTCGACGCCTTCCTGGCAGCCGATAAAGTCGCGGAAGTACTCCGAGACCTTCTTGCCGTTCTTGCCTTTGATAAACGAGATGTACTGCTTGGATTGCTTGTTGTTCTGCCACTCGGAGACGTTGATGCGCGCCGCCAGGTGCAGCTGGCCCAGGTCCAGGTGGCGCGATGGGGTCACGTCCAGCTCATCGGTCACCGCCACGCCTTCGCTGTGGTGCAGCAGGGCGATGGCCAGGTAGTCGGTCATGCCTTGCTGGTAGTGGGCAAACAGCACATGACCACCGGTGGAGAGGTTGGATTCTTCCATCAGCTTCTGCAGATGCTCGACGGCGGTGCGGCTGAACGCAGTGAAATCCTGGCCACCTTCGAAATAGTCCTTCAACCAGCCACTGAACGGGTGCGCGCCGGACTCGGCATGGAAGTAACCCCAGGCCTTGCCTTGTTTGGCGTTGTAGCTCTCGTTGAGGTCGGCAAGCATGTTCTCGATAGCGGCCGACTCGGCAAGCTCGGAGTCGCGGGCGTGGAGAACTGCGGGTGTGCCGTCGGGTTTTTTGTCGATCAGGTGGACGATGCAATGACGGATCGGCATAGGCTTCTCGGCTGGTTGAGCGGGGAGCGGTTGGCCTCCCCGAAAAGTTGCCCAGTGTACCGCACCCATTGGCCAAGACACGCGTCGAAGGGGTTTTGGATGCTCTCCGACGGGGTATATGCCTTTTTTTCACGGTTTAGAGCGATAAAGCTGACCAAATGGCTAGGTAGAAGCGGATATTTCCCCGTCTCTGTGCTAGTTTTGCCCCGTCTTACGCCATGACTCGGCGTTAAGCGTGCATTCAGCATCTGTCAGGTCGAACCAATCCCCGTTTCAAGCATCTATAACCCCGATCTCCGTGGTTATAGCCGGGGGTGCCAGGCCATGACGGTCGGGCTCGACGGCTGACACTGCACTCTGCAATATCCATATGAATTTGATAGGGAAGGAACACCACAATGGCTTTGACTAAAGACCAACTGATCGCTGATATCGCTGAAGCTATCGACGCGCCAAAAACCACCGCGCGCGCAGCTCTGGACCAACTGGGCCAGATCGTTGCTGATCAGCTGGAAAACGGCGGCGAAATCACTCTGCCAGGTATCGGCAAGCTGAAAGTGACCGAGCGTCCTGCCCGTACTGGCCGTAACCCTTCGACTGGCGCTGCCATCGAAATCGCTGCCAAGAAAGTTATCAAGCTGGTTGTGGCCAAAAGCCTGACCGACGCTGTTAACAAGTAAGACGCAGCAAAAAAAAACCGTGCTCCGGAGCGATCCGGGCACGGTTTTTTGTTGCCTGCGATTTTTTACCTGTAGGAGCGAGCTTGCTCGCGAAGGCCGTTAACGATAACGCGGCCATCCCGGATGAATGCGGTGTCTTGGCGTTTTTCGCGAGCAAGCTCGCTCCTACAGGTTGGCGTCAGCGCACCCAGCGCTGGCGCCAGATCTGCTGTTCGTTCTTGGTCTGGAAGGTCCAGGCGACAAACCGGCTGGTCTTCTGGCCTTGGGACATTTCCACTACGCGGCTTTCCAGCACGCCGGCTTTTTTCAGTGCCGTTTCGATCGCGGGCAAGTTCGATGCTTTTGATACCAGGGTGCTGAACCACAATACCTTGTGGGCAAAATTCGCGCTTTCGGCGATCAGTTGCGTCACAAAGCGCGCTTCGCCGCCTTCGCACCACAGCTCGGCCGATTGGCCGCCGAAGTTCAACACCGGCAATTTGCGTTTTGGATCGGCCTTGCCCAAGGCGCGCCATTTGCGTTCACTGCCCTTGGTGGCCTCGTCCATGGACGCGTGGAACGGCGGGTTGCACATGGTCAGGTCAAAGCGCTCGCCCGGCTCCAGCAGGCCCAGCAGGATGTGCTTGGGGTTGGTCTGCTGACGCAGTTGGATCACCTTGTTCAGCCCGTTGGACTGCACGATGGCCTTGGCGGCTGCGACGGCTGTCGGATCAATCTCCGAACCGAGGAAGTGCCAGCGGTAGTCGCTGTAGCCAATCAGTGGGTAGACGCAGTTGGCGCCCATGCCAATGTCCAGCACCTTGACCGGCGCACCACGTGGGATCACACCTTCGTTGACGCTGGCCAACAGGTCGGCGAGGAAATGCACATAGTCCGCACGCCCCGGTACGGGGGGGCACAAGTAATCCGCCGGGATATCCCAGTGCTGGATACCATAGAAGGCTTTGAGCAGCGCCCGGTTGAACACCCGCACGGCGTCGGGGCTGGCGAAATCGATGCTTTCCTTGCCGTAGGGGTTGATGATCACGAATTGCGCCAGTTCCGGCGTGGTCTTGATCAGCGCCGGGAAGTCGTAACGACCCTGGTGGCGGTTGCGCGGGTGCAGGGTGGCCTCTTTACGCGGCACCACGGGCTTGGCCGTGGCGGCGGTTTTAGGCTTCTTGCGCGGAGGTTTGGGCGTGCTGGGGGCGGTCATGATGATTCTGGTGTTGGCTCAAAGTGGTGGGCATTGTCACACATTCTTGCGGTGCCCTCGGTCAAATGTGGGAGGGGGCTTGCCCCAAAACCTGTCAGCTAAGGAGGAACACTGTCACTGTGGTGAGCGGGCTTGCCCCGCGTTGGGCTGCGCAGCAGCCCCAAAACCTGGCGATTTAATATGCCTGGATAAACGCGGCGGCCTTATTGGGGCCGCTTCGCAGCCCAATGCGGGGCAAGCCCGCTCGCCACAGGTTGCTGTTTGCTCGCTCTATCTCTTAACTGACTGGCATTAGGGTAAGCCCCCTCTAGCATTGCCTGTATTGTCAGCCAGGGGTTGGGTCGTTCCAGGCAAAAAAAAAGAGACCCGAAGGTCTCTTTTTTACACGGCTCACACCTTACAGGCTGGAAATCCGCGCATGTTGCTCCGCCAATTTGCCCAGGGCCTGTTCAGCCTCGGCCAGCTTGGCGCGCTCTTTCTCGATCACTTCAGCCGGGGCCTTGTCGACGAACGCCGCGTTGGACAGCTTGCCGCCCACCCGCTGCACTTCGCCTTGCAGGCGTGCGATTTCCTTGTCGAGACGGGCCAGTTCCGCGCCCTTGTCGATCAGGCCGGCCATCGGCACCAGCACTTCCATGTCGCCGACCAGCGCGGTGGCGGACAACGGCGCTTCTGCACCTTCAGCCAATACGGTGATCGACTCCAGCTTCGCCAGCTTCTTGAGCAGCGCATCGTTTTCGCTGAGGCGACGCTGGTCTTCGGCACTGGCGTTCTTCACGAACACCGCCAGTGGCTTGCCCGGCCCGATGTTCATCTCGGCGCGGATGTTGCGCGTGCCGAGCATCAAGGTCTTGAGCCATTCGATATCGCTTTCGGCAGCCTCATCGATGCGCGCTTCATTGGCCACTGGCCAAGGTTGCAGCATGATGGTCTTGCCTTGGATACCGGCCAGCGGCGCGAGTCGCTGCCAGATTTCTTCGGTGATGAACGGCATGAACGGATGCGCCAGGCGCAGCGCCACTTCCAGCACGCGTACCAGGGTGCGGCGGGTACCGCGCTGGCGTTCGATCGGTGCATTCTCGTCCCACAGTACCGGCTTGGACAGTTCCAGGTACCAGTCGCAATACTGGTTCCAGATGAACTCGTACAAGGCCTGGGCAGCCAGGTCGAAACGGAACTGGTCGAGCTGGCGGGTCACTTCGGCTTCGGTGCGTTGCAACTGCGAGATGATCCAGCGGTCGGCCAGGCTCAGTTCGACGGCTTCGCCGTTCTGACCGCAGTCTTCGCCTTTATCCAGCACGTAGCGCGCGGCGTTCCAGATCTTGTTACAGAAGTTGCGATAGCCTTCGACGCGGCCCATGTCGAACTTGATGTCGCGGCCGGTGGACGCCAGTGAGCAGAAAGTGAAGCGCAGGGCGTCGGTGCCGTAGCTGGCAATGCCGTCGGCGAATTCGTCGCGGGTCTGTTTCTCGATCTTCTTCGCCAGTTTTGGCTGCATGAGGCCCGAGGTGCGTTTCTGTACCAGGGTTTCCAGGTCGATGCCGTCGATGATGTCCAGCGGGTCGAGGACGTTGCCCTTGGACTTGGACATCTTCTGGCCCTGGCCATCGCGCACCAGGCCGTGGACGTACACGGTCTTGAACGGTACCTGCGGGGTGCCGTCTTCGTTCTTGACCAGGTGCATGGTCAGCATGATCATCCGGGCAACCCAGAAGAAAATGATGTCGAAACCGGTGACCAGCACGTCGGTGGAGTGGAATTTCTTCAGGAATTCGGTCTGTTGCGGCCAGCCCAGGGTGGAGAACGTCCACAGGCCGGAGCTGAACCAGGTGTCCAGTACGTCGTTGTCCTGTTGCAGCGCAACGTCCGCGCCCAGGTTGTGCTTGGCGCGTACTTCGGCTTCGTCGCGGCCGACATAGACCTTGCCTGACTCGTCGTACCAGGCCGGAATGCGGTGGCCCCACCACAGTTGGCGGCTGATGCACCAATCCTGGATGTCACGCATCCAAGAGAAGTACATGTTTTCGTATTGCTTGGGCACGAACTGGATACGGCCGTCTTCCACGGCGGCAATCGCCGGCTCGGCCAGCGGTTTGGTGGACACGTACCACTGGTCGGTCAGCCACGGCTCGATCACGGTGCCGGAGCGGTCGCCCTTCGGCACTTTCAGGGCGTGGTCGTCAACGCTGACCAGCAGGCCGGCGGCGTCGAACGCGGCGACGATCTGCTTGCGCGCTTCAAAACGGTCGAGGCCGGCGTATTCAGCCGGGATCTTGCCGTCGATGCTGTCGTTCAGCGTGCCGTCCAGGTTGAACACCTGGCAGGCTGGCAATACGGCGGCGTTCTTGTCGAAGATGTTCAGCAGCGGCAGGTTGTGGCGCTTGCCGACTTCGTAGTCGTTGAAATCGTGGGCCGGGGTGATTTTCACGCAGCCGGTGCCGAACTCCGGGTCGCAGTAATCGTCGGCGATAATCGGGATGCGGCGGCCGACCAATGGCAGTTCGACGAATTTGCCGATCAGCGCCTGGTAGCGCTCGTCGTTCGGGTTCACCGCGACGGCGGCGTCGCCGAGCATGGTTTCCGGACGGGTGGTGGCGACGATCAGGTAGTCGTTGCCTTCAGCGGTCTTGGCACCGTCGGCCAGCGGGTACTTGAGGTTCCACAGGAAGCCTTTCTCGTCGTGGTTTTCCACTTCGAGGTCGGAGATCGCCGTGTGCAACTTGGTGTCCCAGTTGACCAGGCGCTTGCCACGGTAGATCAGGCCGTCTTCATGCAGGCGCACGAAGGCTTCTTTCACGGCTTCCGACAGCCCGTCGTCCATGGTGAAGCGCTCGCGGCTCCAGTCGACGGACGAACCCAGGCGACGGATCTGGCGGCTGATATTGCCACCGGACTGGTCTTTCCACTCCCAGATTTTTTCCAGGAACTTCTCGCGGCCCAGGTCGTGACGGCTCTGGCCGGTGGCTTCGAGTTGGCGTTCCACCAACATCTGGGTGGCGATACCGGCGTGGTCGGTACCCGGCTGCCACAGAGTGTTGCGGCCCTGCATGCGGCGGAAACGGATCAACGCATCCATGATCGCATTGTTGAAGCCATGGCCCATGTGCAGGCTGCCAGTGACGTTCGGTGGCGGAATCATGATGGTGTAGGACTCGCCCGCGCCTTGCGGAGCGAAATAATTCTCGGACTCCCAGGTCTGGTACCAGGAAGTTTCAATAGCGTGCGGCTGGTAGGTCTTATCCATGCGCGGCGGGACCCTAGTTGGCATTAATTCAGGAAAGCCGGCAAGTATAACGAGGGATAAGGCGCAGGGCGAGGCGAAGACAGGCTTAAGGCGCATGCGATCAAGTGTGGGAGGGGGCTTGCTCCCGATGGGGGCGTGTCAGTCGCTGCATGTATTGATTGACCCAGCGCTATCGGGAAGCAAGCCCCCTCCCACAGGGGGGATGCGTAGGGCTCAGGACTGGTATTGGCTGAGCAACCGCTCCATCCGCGCATCCAGCCGGCGCTTGATCTCGGTTTCGATGTGCGGGGCGAAGTCGTCGATCACGTCCTGCATGATCAGTTGCGCGGCGGCGCGCAGTTCGTTGTCCAGGTGCAACAGCAGGGCATCAGGCGCCTTTTCGGTCGCTGGCGCAGCGGGCGCGGTCTCGACCACGGGGGCCACGGCGACAGGCTCCGCAGCGGCAGGATTGCCCCCGACCATGTCGAACAGCAGCGGAATCTGGGGCTCGCCGCTGACGGTCTCGGTTAACAGCGGCGGTTGGAGGTTGTCATCACCCAGCAACTGACGGATCGACTCCAGGTCGTCCAGCAGGTGGTCATCTTTTTTTAGAGGGTTGGGAGTGTCCATCATGTGCTCAAAGTCGTTGTAGCCGGTGATCTTGCAGAGGATAGCCCTGTTCGCGATAGAAACGGAAACTCTCACGCGCGGCCTGACGAATAGCCGGGTCTTCCACCACCACTTCCGCCACGCGGGCGAATGCCTTGGCAAAAACCGGTACTTTCAGGTCGAGGTTGACCAGCAGGTCATGGTGGTCGCCGCAGCTATCCCCCAAACCCAGGACGACCTGGCCTTCGGGTTCTGATTCGGCGGGGCCATGGGGCACGAAGCTCTCGCCCTTGAAGCGCCACAGGCGGGCGTCCAGTTCGTCGCGTTGGCCGGCATCGCTGCAATGCAGGTAGATGCGGTGGCCCATGCGCCAGGCTTTTTCGGTGAGCTTGCAGGCAAAGTCCAGGCGCGCGAGCGGATCGGCGCTGGGCAATATATAGAAGTCAACTTGGGTCATTGCGGTTCCTGGAGCCCGAGGCGGCTATTGCGCCGCCCCGAGGTCACGGTTTTCAGGCCTTGGCGCGATCCAGCAGGTATTGGGTCAGCAGCGGCACCGGACGGCCGGTGGCGCCCTTGTCCTTGCCGCCGCTGGTCCAGGCGGTGCCGGCGATGTCCAGGTGCGCCCAGTTGAAGTTCTTGGCGAAGCGCGACAGGAAGCAGGCCGCGGTGATGGTGCCGGCTTTCGGCCCGCCGATGTTGGCGATGTCGGCGAACGGGCTGTCCAGTTGTTCCTGGTATTCATCGAACAGCGGCAATTGCCAGGCGCGGTCGTCGGCAGCCTTGCCAGCACTGAGCAGTTGCTCGATCAACTCTTCGTTGTTACCCAGCAGGCCCGAAGTGTGGGAACCCAGGGCAACGACGCAGGCGCCGGTCAGGGTGGCGATGTCGATCACGGCCTGTGGCTTGAAGCGCTCGGCGTAGGTCAGGGCATCGCACAGCACCAGGCGGCCTTCGGCGTCGGTGTTGAGGATTTCCACGGTCTGGCCGCTGAGGGTGGTGACGATATCGCCCGGACGGCTGGCACCGCCGCTCGGCATGTTCTCGGCGCAGGCCAGGATGCACACCAGGTTGATCGGCAGCTTGAGTTCCAGTACGGCGCGCAGGGTGCCGAACACGCTGGCGGCGCCGCCCATGTCGTACTTCATCTCGTCCATGCCCAGGCCCGGCTTGAGGCTGATACCGCCGGTGTCGAAGGTGATGCCTTTACCTACCAGGGCGTAAGGCTTCTCGGACTTCTTGCCGCCGTTGTATTGCATCATGATCAGGCGGGGTGGCTGGTCGCTGCCCTGGCCCACGGCATAGAACGAGCCCATGCCCAGTTCCTTGATCTTCTTCTCATCCAGGACTTCGACTTTCAGGCCCTTGAACTCTTTGCCCAATGCCTTGGCCTGTTCGCCCAGGTAAGTCGGGTGGCAGATGTTCGGCGGCAGGTTGCCCAGGTCGCGGGTGAACGACATGCCGTTGGCGATGGCCTGGGCATGGCTCACGGCGCGTTCGACTTCAGCCTGGGCGGCCTTGATTGTCAGCAGGGTGATTTTCTTCAGGGCACGGGGTTCGGCTTTCTGGCTCTTGAACTGCTCGAAGCTGTAGCTGCCGTCCACCAGGCTTTCGGCCAGCAGGCGGGTCTTGCCGTAGCTGTCGCGGCCCTTGACGATGATTTCATCGAGTGCCAGGGTCGCATCGCTGCCGCCCAGGCCCTTGAGGGTGTTGAGGATGCCGCTGATGATCTTGCGGAACGGGCGGTCGCCGAGCTCAGCGTCCTTGCCCACGCCGACCAGTAATACGCGGTCGGCCTTGAGGTTGGGCAGGCTTTGCAGCAGCAGGCTCTGGCCGACTTTGCCGGCCAGGTCGCCGCGCTTGAGCACGGCGCTGATGGCGCCCCCGCTCAGTTCGTCGAGTTGTTTGGCGGCGACGCCGAGCTTGCGGCCTTCGCCGATGGCGACCACGAGGGTGGCGGTTTTCAACGTTTCGGGGCTAACGCTTTTTACAACCAATTCCATTTTTCGGGTCCCTTATAAAGGTCGGTGAGCCTGGCGTGTATACCCAGGCTTTAAAGCTTGGCGGCCAGTAGACCGCCAGCGACAAAGGCCGCAGTTTGAACCTCGCCGGCGGAGCCTGACAACCCTTGCAGCGCGCTTTGTGCATGCGTATGAGCAAGCTCCGTGACAGGCGTGGTCAATCACAGGATAATGCGCCATCTTTTTAGCCGGCCTGCATCAAACGGGCCGACTCAGTAAGCTTGCTTGTTTGGCCGCCTTAGCCTGACAACCCTGGAGTGTCTGGTTTGATCGTCTTCCGTTATCTGTCCCGCGAAGTCCTGTTGACCCTGAGTGCCGTGAGTGCGGTGCTGCTGGTCATCATCATGAGTGGTCGTTTCGTCAAATACCTGGCCCAGGCTGCCTCCGGCGCCCTCGACCCAGGCTCGCTGTTCCTGATCATGGGCTTTCGCCTGCCGGGCTTTTTGCAGCTGATCCTGCCCCTGGGCCTGTTTCTCGGCATCCTGCTGGCCTATGGCCGTCTGTACCTCGAAAGCGAAATGACCGTGCTCTCGGCCACCGGCATGAGCCAGCAACGCCTGCTGGGCATGACCATGATCCCCGCTGCCGGTGTCGCCCTGATCGTGGCCTGGTTGAGCCTGAGCCTGGCTCCCCAGGGCGCCATGCAATTCCAGCTGGTGCTGAACAAGCAGGACGCCATGACCGAGTTCGACACCCTCGAACCGGGCCGTTTCCAGGCGCTCAATGACGGTTCCAGGGTGACCTACACCGAGACCCTGAGCGACAACCGCGCCAACCTCGGAGGCGTGTTCATTTCAGAGAAGCGCCTGGGGCAGGACAAGAAAGACCGTGGCATTTCCGTATTGGTCGCCGATTCGGGCCGCCAGGAAGTGCGTCCCGACGGCAGCCGCTACCTGATCCTGGAAAACGGCTATCGCTATGATGGCAGCCCGGGGCAGGCTGATTACCGTGCCATCAAGTACGACACCTATGGCGTGATGCTCGCCCGTCCGGATGTCAGCGACGAGGTCACCGATCGCGATGCCATTCCTACGCAGGAATTGCTCGGCAGCAAGGAGTTGCGCTCCATCGCCGAGCTGCAATGGCGCATTTCCCTGCCGCTGCTGGTGTTTATCGTGACCCTGATGGCCGTGCCGCTGTCTCGCGTCAACCCGCGCCAGGGCCGCTTCCTCAAGCTGTTGCCGGCGATCCTGCTGTACATGGCTTACCTGACCATCCTGATTTCCGCCCGTGGCTCCCTGGAGAAAGGCAAGCTGTCGCCGATCCTGGGCCTGTGGTGGGTACATGGGATGTTCCTGATGATCGGCCTGGGGTTGCTCTATTGGGAACCTATACGCCTGAAAATGAAGAGCCGTAGTGGCCAGAAGGAGTTGGCTCGTGGCTAAGCTCGATCGCTACATTGGTAGCAGCGTACTGATCGCCATCCTGGCGGTATTGGGCATTATTCTGGGCTTGGCGTCGTTGTTCGCCTTCATCGATGAAGTGGGCAACGTCAGCGACACCTACACCGTGTGGGACGTGCTGAGCTACGTGGCCCTTACCGCGCCCCGTCGCCTCTACGACATGATGCCCATGGCCGCGCTGATCGGTTGCCTGATTGGCCTGGGCAGCCTGGCCAGCAACAGCGAGCTGACCATCATGCGCGCCGCCGGGGTTTCCATCGGCCGTATCGTCTGGGCGGTGATGAAGCCCATGCTGCTGCTGATGCTCTGCAGCGTGCTGATCGGCGAATACGTGGCGCCACCGGCCGAAACCACCGCCCAGGCCAATCGCGCCCTGGCCCAGGGGTCGGGGGATGCGCAAAGCTCCAAGCACGGCCTGTGGCACCGCCAGGGGGATGAGTTCATCCACATCAACGCCGTGCAGCCAGGTGGGCTGCTGATCGGGGTGACGCGCTACACCTTCGACAAGGAACGCCACATCCTGTCGTCCAGCTTTGCCAAGCGCGCCCAGTTCGCCAATGAACAATGGCAACTGACCGACGTCACCACTACCTATTTCCGCAATGTCGGCCAGGGCACCAAGGCCACCACGGAAGTGATCAATGTGCCGTCCGAACAGTGGGACATCGCCCTGAAGCCGGAACTGCTCAATACCGTGGTGATGATCCCGGAAAGCCTGCCGATCTCCGGGCTGTGGGGCTATATCCACTACCTCAAGGACCAGGGCCTGAACAATGGCCGTTACTGGCTGGCATTTTGGGTCAAGGTGTTGCAGCCAGTGGTCACCGCTGCGCTGGTACTGATGGCGATTTCGTTCATCTTCGGTCCATTGCGCTCCGTAACCCTGGGCCAGCGGGTGTTTACGGGTGTGCTGGTGGGCTTCACCTTCCGCATCGCCCAGGATTTGCTCGGCCCTTCCAGCCTGGTGTTCGGTTTCTCGCCGCTGTTTGCGGTGCTGGTGCCGACCGCCATTTGCGCCCTGGCCGGGTTCTGGCTGTTGCGGCGCGCCGGTTGATGCTGCGCTTATGAACAAAAAATGCCCCGTTCGCAAGACCGGGGCATTTTTGTTCTGGTCAGCAAAGATGACGTTTGGTCTGAGCTTCAGGTACAATTCCCGGCTATTTTTCAGCGGGCAATCTGCCTGCAGCCTTTTTGAGTGTTGATCCGTGAGTGATTTGAGTCATATCCGCAATTTCTCCATCATCGCCCACATTGACCATGGTAAGTCGACGCTGGCCGATCGATTCATCCAGATGTGCGGCGGCCTTGCCGAGCGTGAAATGGAAGCCCAGGTTCTGGACTCCATGGACCTCGAACGCGAGCGCGGGATCACCATCAAGGCCCACAGCGTTACCCTGTACTACACCGCCCGAGACGGCATCAAGTACCAGCTGAACTTCATTGACACCCCAGGCCACGTTGACTTCACCTACGAAGTCAGCCGGTCCCTGGCGGCCTGCGAAGGCGCGTTGCTGGTGGTGGACGCGGGGCAGGGCGTGGAAGCCCAGTCCGTGGCCAACTGCTACACCGCCATCGAGCAGGGCCTGGAGGTCATGCCGGTGCTGAACAAGATCGACCTGCCCCAGGCCGATCCGGACCGCGTGAAGGAAGAAATCGAAAAAATCATCGGCATTGACGCCACTGACGCCGTCGAGTGCAGCGCCAAGACCGGCCTGGGCGTCGACGAAGTGCTCGAGCGCCTGGTCAAGACCATTCCCGCGCCGACCGGCAATATCGAAGATCCGCTGCAAGCGTTGATCATCGACTCCTGGTTCGACAACTACCTGGGGGTTGTCTCCCTGGTACGCGTGCGCCACGGCCGTGTGAAGAAGGGCGACAAGATCCTGGTCAAGTCCACCGGCAAGATCCACCTGGTGGACAGCGTCGGTGTATTCAACCCCAAGCACACCGCCACCGTTGATCTGAAAGCCGGCGAAGTGGGCTTCATCATCGCCGGTATCAAGGACATTCATGGTGCCCCAGTGGGTGACACCCTGACCTTGAGCTCCACCCCTGACGTCGACGTGCTGCCAGGCTTCAAGCGCATCCAGCCGCAGGTCTACGCGGGCCTGTTCCCGGTCAGCTCCGACGACTTCGAAGACTTCCGCGAAGCCCTGCAGAAACTGACCCTCAACGATTCGTCGTTGCAGTACACCCCGGAAAGCTCCGACGCCCTGGGTTTCGGCTTCCGTTGCGGCTTCCTCGGCATGCTGCACATGGAGATCATCCAGGAGCGCCTCGAGCGCGAATACGACCTGGACCTGATCACCACCGCGCCAACCGTTATTTTTGAGTTGCTGCTGAAAAACGGTGAAACGATTTACGTCGACAACCCGTCCAAGCTTCCAGACCTGTCTTCGATCGAAGACATGCGCGAACCGATCGTGCGCGCCAATATTCTTGTGCCGCAGGAACACCTGGGCAACGTCATTACCCTGTGTATTGAAAAGCGTGGCGTACAGCACGACATGCTGTTCCTCGGTACCCAGGTACAAGTGACCTACGATTTGCCGATGAACGAAGTGGTCCTGGACTTCTTCGACCGTCTCAAATCCACCAGTCGCGGCTATGCTTCGCTGGATTACCATTTCGATCGTTACCAATCGGCTAATCTGGTGAAACTGGATGTGCTGATCAACGGCGACAAGGTCGATGCCCTGGCACTGATCGTGCACAAGGACAACGCGCACTACAAAGGTCGGCAGTTGACCGAGAAGATGAAAGAACTGATTCCGCGCCAGATGTTCGACGTCGCGATCCAGGCCGCCATTGGCGGGCAGATCATTGCACGGACTTCCGTCAAGGCACTCAGAAAGAACGTACTGGCCAAATGCTACGGTGGCGACGTCAGCCGTAAGCGCAAGCTGCTTGAGAAGCAAAAGGCCGGTAAAAAACGCATGAAGCAAGTGGGCAACGTGGAAATTCCACAAGAAGCCTTCCTTGCGGTGCTCAGGTTGGATAGTTAGGTCCTATGTCGCTAAATTTCCCGCTGTTGCTGGTCATCGCCGTTGCCGTTTGCGGTCTCCTGGCGTTGCTCGATCTGGTGTTCTTCGCCCCGCGTCGGCGGGCGGCTATCGCGTCCTATCAGGGCAGCGTCAGCCAGCCCGATGTCGTGGTGCTCGAGAAGCTGAACAAAGAACCGTTGCTGGTTGAATACGGCAAATCGTTCTTTCCGGTGCTATTCATCGTGCTGGTATTGCGCTCGTTCCTGGTGGAGCCGTTTCAGATCCCTTCGGGGTCGATGAAACCGACCCTGGACGTGGGTGACTTCATCCTGGTGAACAAGTTTTCCTACGGGATTCGCTTGCCGGTGATCGACAAGAAGGTCATCGAGATCGGTGACCCGCAGCGCGGCGACGTGATGGTGTTCCGCTACCCAAGCGATCCGAACGTCAACTACATCAAGCGTGTCGTGGGCCTGCCGGGTGACGTGATTCGCTACACCAGCGACAAGCGCCTGTTCGTCAATGGCGAGTCGGTGGCGGAGAAATTGATCGGCACCGAGCCGAACACCTTGGGCAGCGCCGAGCTGTACCGGGAAAAGCTCGGTACGGTAGAGCACGAAATCCGCAAGGAAATGAGCCGCTACCGCGCAATGCCTGATGGCGAGTGGAAAGTGCCTGCCGGGCACTACTTCATGATGGGCGACAACCGCGACAACTCCAATGACAGCCGCTACTGGGATGACCCTACTATTCCCAAGGATCTGCTGGGCATGGTTCCCGACCAGAATATCGTCGGCAAGGCCTTCGCGGTCTGGATGAGTTGGCCGGAACCTAAGCTCAGCCACCTGCCGAACTTCTCGCGGGTCGGGCTGATCAAGTAAGACAGGCGGCGCTGTGATCACAGCGCCGAATGCTTTTCTGGGGCTTGGACATTTCCGGCCTCATGCAGCATCAACCAGGATTTGAATTTGAACACTGCGTCAATCGTCGATGGCCGCCGGTGCCACCAAACAGATATGGGTAAACCGTGAGCGTTTCTTTAAGTCGTCTCGAGCGTCTGCTCGGCTACACCTTCAAGGATCAGGAATTGATGGTCCTTGCCCTCACACACCGCAGCTTTGCAGGGCGTAATAACGAACGCCTGGAATTCCTCGGTGATGCCATCCTCAATTTCGTCGCCGGTGAAGCCCTGTTCGAGCGCTTCCCCCAAGCCCGTGAAGGCCAGCTGTCGCGCCTGCGCGCGCGCCTGGTTAAAGGCGAGACCCTGGCCGTGCTGGCCCGTGGTTTCGGCCTTGGCGAGTACCTGCGCCTGGGGTCCGGTGAGTTGAAGAGCGGCGGTTTCCGTCGTGAGTCGATCCTGGCCGACGCCCTTGAGGCGTTGATCGGTGCGATCTACCTGGATGCTGGCATGGAAGCGGCCAAGGAGCGGGTGACGGCCTGGCTGACGTCGGAAATCGAAAGCCTGACCCTGGTCGACACCAACAAAGATCCCAAGACCCGCCTGCAGGAATTCCTGCAGTCCCGCGGGTGCGAACTGCCACGTTACGAAGTGGTGGATATCCAAGGTGAGCCCCATTGCCGCGTGTTCTTCGTGGAATGTGAAATCACCTTACTGAATGAAAAAAGCCGAGGTCAGGGTGTGAGCCGTCGTATTGCCGAACAGGTAGCGGCCGCCGCAGCACTGATTGCCCTGGGCGTGGAGAATGGCCATGACTGATTCAACCGCAACACGCTGTGGCTATGTTGCCATCGTCGGCCGCCCCAACGTGGGCAAGTCCACGCTGCTGAACCACATCCTCGGCCAAAAGCTCGCGATCACCTCGCGCAAGCCGCAGACCACTCGCCACAACATGCTGGGCATCAAGACCGAAGGCGCCGTGCAGGCGGTCTACGTCGACACTCCAGGTATGCACAAAGGCGGCGAGAAGGCCCTGAACCGCTACATGAACAAGACCGCCTCGGCCGCGTTGAAAGACGTCGACGTGGTGATCTTCGTGGTCGACCGCACCAAGTGGACCGACGAAGACCAGATGGTCCTCGAACGCGTGCAGTACGTCACCGGCCCATTGATCGTCGCGCTGAACAAGACCGACCGTATCGAAGACAAATCCGAACTGATGCCGCACCTGACCTGGCTGCAGGAACAACTGCCCAATGCCCAGATCATGCCGATCTCGGCCCAGCACGGGCATAACCTCGAAGCCCTGGAACGCGTGATCGCCGGCTACCTGCCGGAGAACGAGCACTTCTTCCCGGAAGACCAGATCACCGACCGCAGCAGCCGTTTCCTCGCCGCTGAACTGGTGCGCGAGAAAATCATGCGCCAAATGGGCGCAGAGCTGCCGTACCAGATCACCGTTGAAATCGAAGAGTTCAAGCAGCAGGGCAAGACCTTGCATATCCATGCGCTGATCCTCGTCGAGCGTGACGGCCAGAAGAAAATCATCATTGGCGACAAGGGCGAGCGCATCAAGCGTATCGGTACCGAAGCGCGCAAGGACATGGAATTGCTGTTCGATTCCAAGATCATGCTCAACCTGTGGGTGAAGGTGAAGGGTGGTTGGTCCGATGATGAGCGCGCATTGCGCTCCCTGGGTTACGGCGACCTGTAAGGTCTTGAGTACACCGCAGGACTGAAAGTGTGGGAGGGGGCTTGCCCCCGATAGCGGTGGGTCAGTTGATAGATAAGTGACTGAACCACCGCCATCGGGGGCAGGCCCCCTCCCACATTGGGTTTATGTTGTTTTCAAGATTGCCGTCAGCCGTGAGAACCCCATGTCCTCAACCCCACCTCCCAGCCAACTCGCCTACGTCCTGCACAGCCGCGCCTACCGTGAGACCAGCGCCCTGGTGGACTTCCTCACGCCTCAAGGTCGCCTGCGTGCGGTATTGCGTAGCGCACGGGGCAAGGCGGGCACATTGGCACGGCCCTTCGTGGCGTTGGACGTGGAGTTTCGTGGCAAGGGCGAGTTGAAAAACGTCGGCCGCCTGGAAAGCGTCGGCACTTCAGCCTGGCTCAATGGCGATGCACTGTTCAGCGGCCTCTACCTCAATGAACTGCTGATCCGCCTGCTGCCTGCCGAAGACCCGCACCCGGCGGTCTTCGATCACTATGCTGCCACCTTGCTGGCCCTGGCCGAGGGTCGCCCCCTGGAGCCATTGCTGCGGGCATTCGAATGGCGCCTGCTCGATGACCTGGGCTACGGTTTCGAGCTGAACAACGACCTGCATGGCGAGCCCATCGCCGCCGACGGCATGTACCGCCTGCAAGTCGATGCCGGCCTGGAGCGCGTGTATCTGTTGCAACCGGGCCTGTTCCAGGGCACCGAACTGCTGGCCATGAGCGAAGCCGACTGGAGCGCCCCCGGCGCCTTGTCCGCCGCCAAGCGCCTGATGCGCCAGGCCCTCGCGGTCCACCTGGGTGGACGGCCGTTGGTCAGTCGCGAGTTGTTTCGAAAGCCCTGACATCCCCGTGTATGCTGTGCACCGTTTCTTTCCCTTTTCAGGAGCGCTTCCGTGACCACCAGCAATCGCATTCTTCTTGGCGTCAACATCGACCACGTCGCTACCCTGCGCCAGGCCCGGGGCACCCGTTACCCTGACCCGGTCAAGGCCGCGCTGGACGCCGAAGAAGCGGGCGCCGACGGCATCACCGTGCACCTGCGCGAAGACCGCCGTCACATCCAGGAGCGCGACGTGTTGCTGCTCAAGGACGTGCTGCAAACCCGCATGAACTTCGAAATGGGCGTCACCGAGGAAATGATGGCGTTCGCCGAACGCATCCGCCCGGCGCATATCTGCCTGGTACCGGAAACCCGCCAGGAACTGACCACCGAAGGCGGCCTCGACGTGGCCGGCCAGGAAGCGCGGATCAAGGCCGCCGTGGAGCGCCTGTCGAAGATCGGCAGCGAAGTGTCATTGTTCATCGACGCCGATGAGCGCCAGATCGAAGCCTCCCGTCGGGTCGGCGCGCCGGCTATTGAACTGCACACCGGCCGTTACGCCGACGCCACCACACCGACCGACGTGGCGGATGAACTGCAGCGCGTCATTGACGGTGTGAACTGCGGCCTCACTGAAGGCCTGATCGTCAACGCCGGTCATGGCCTGCACTACCACAACGTCGAAGCCGTGGCCGCGATCAAGGGCATCAACGAGCTGAACATCGGCCATGCGCTGGTGGCCCACGCATTGTTCGTCGGTTTCAAAGGCGCCGTCGCCGAGATGAAAGCCCTGATCCTGGCGGCCGCCAAGCACTAAAAACAGCGAAAATCCAATGTGGGAGGGGGCTTGCCCCCGATGGCGGTGTATCAGTCAGCAAGTCTGTACCTGACCCACCGCTATCGGGGGCAAGCCCCCTCCCACATGAGAAGTCTTACTGTTTAGCCTTTGCAGGTGTATCGTATCTGCCCTTTGCAGGCCCTGCGCCTGCGGCAGATACGTGAGGTTGTTGTGTCCCGATCCTTTTCCCGTCGACAAATCCTGGGTGGTCTTGCAGGCCTGGCCGTAGTGGGCGTCGGTGCCGGTGGCGCCTACCGCTACTGGCTGGGGAAGGTCGCCGAAGCCGAAGCAGGGCACGATTACGAACTGATCGCCGCGCCGCTCGATGTGGAACTGGTGCCGGGGCACAAAACCCAAGCCTGGGCCTTCGGCCCGTCAGCACCGGGTACTGAACTGCGTGTGCGTCAGGGCGAGTGGCTGCGAGTGCGCTTTATCAACCACCTGCCGGTCGCCACCACCATCCACTGGCACGGCATTCGCCTGCCGCTGGAAATGGACGGCGTACCCTACGTCTCGCAATTGCCGGTGCTGCCCGGCGAGTACTTCGACTACAAGTTCCGTGTGCCGGACGCCGGCAGCTACTGGTACCACCCCCATGTGAACAGCAGCGAAGAGCTCGGCCGTGGCCTGGTCGGCCCGCTGATCATTGAAGAGCGCGAACCCACGGGTTTCAAGCACGAGCGCACCCTCAGCCTGAAAAGCTGGCACGTGGACGAAGAGGGCGCGTTTGTCGCCTTCAGCATTCCACGCGAGGCGGCGCGGGGCGGTACGGCGGGGCGCCTGTCGACCATCAATGGCGTGTCCCAGGCGGTGATCGACTTGCCGGCCGGGCAGATCACCCGCGTGCGTTTGCTCAACCTCGACAACACCCTGACCTACCGCATCAACATCCCCGACGTCGAAGCGCAGATCTACGCGCTGGATGGCAACCCCATCGAGCCGCGCCCATTGGGCAAGGAATACTGGCTGGGCCCGGGCATGCGCATCTGCCTGGCGATCAAGGCACCGCCGGCGGGCGAGGAGCTGTCGATCCGTAACGGACCCGTACGCCTGGGCACTTTCCGCTCAGTCGCCAACACCGACGCGCCCACCGAGTGGCCACCGGCGTTGCCGGCCAACCCGATTGCCGAGCCCGACCTGGCCAATGCGGAGAAACTCAACTTCAATTTCGAGTGGGTCGGTTCGGTGTCGGTCAACGTCGACAACGGCAAGCCGCCGAGCCTGTGGCAAATCAACGGTCAGGCCTGGGACATCACCGACAAGACCTGCGCCGACCGCCCGATTGCCAAGCTGGAAAAGGGCAAGAGCTACATTTTCGAATTGAAGAACATGACCCAGTACCAGCACCCGATCCACTTGCACGGCATGAGTTTCAAGGTCATCGCCTCGAACCGCCACAAGGTGATCCCGTATTTCACCGACACCTACCTGCTGGGCAAGAACGAACGCGCCCGCGTGGCGTTGGTGGCGGATAACCCGGGGGTGTGGATGTTCCATTGCCACGTGATCGACCACATGGAAACCGGCCTGATGGCCGCGATCGAGGTGGTGTGATGCGCCAGTTTCGCCCCACGGCGATCATCGACCGCAGCCGCGACCAGGACTTCATGCGCGAAGCCCTGGCGCTGGCCGCCCAAGGCGCGGCGCTGGGCGAAGTGCCGGTGGGCGCGGTGCTGGTGCAAGACGGTGAAATCATCGGCCGCGGTTTCAACTGCCCGATCAGCGGCAACGATCCCAGCGCCCATGCGGAAATGGTCGCCATCCGCGCCGCCGCTCAGGCCGTGAGCAACTATCGCCTGCCCGGCAGCACGCTGTATGTGACCCTCGAACCGTGCAGCATGTGCGCCGGCCTGATCGTGCATTCGCGGATTGGGCGGGTGGTGTACGGCGCGCTGGAGCCCAAGGCGGGAATTGTGCAGAGCCAGGGGCAGTTTTTTACCCAAGGGTTTCTCAATCATCGGGTGTTGTTTGAAGGCGGTGTGCTGGCCGAGGAGTGCGGCACGGTGTTGAGCGAGTTCTTCAAGGCCCGCCGAGCCAAGCCCCAAATCTAACCAACACTGAAAATCCAATGTGGAAGGGGGCTTGCCCCCTCCCACATTTGGATTTCTGTTGTTCCAGGAAGATCAGTGGTTACTTCTTGGCGATGATCACCGCCCGCATCGGTGCCGGCAGCCCTTCAATGGTCTTGCTGTGGTCCTCGGGATCGAGGAAGTCACTCAACGACTGATACTTCATCCACGCCGTCCCGCGCTGTTCCTGCACCGTGGTCACGCTCACATCCACGCAGCGCACATCACTGAACCCGGCCCGGCGCAACCACAGCATCAGCGCCGGCACCGACGGCAGGAACCACACGTTACGCATCTGTGCATAACGGTCTTCCGGTACCAGCACCTGTTGTTGATCGCCTTCCACCACCAAGGTTTCCAGGACCAGTTCACCGCCCTTGATCAAGGTGTCCTTCAGCGCCAGCAGGTGTTCGATCGGCGAGCGACGGTGATAGAAAACCCCCATGGAAAACACCGTGTCGAAGCCTTCCAGGTTCGCCGGCAGGTCCTCGAACGGGAATGGCAGGTGCCAGGCCCTGGGTTCGGACAGGTAACGCTGTACGGCCTGGAACTGGCAGAAGAACAGCCAGTTCGGGTCGACGCCGATCACGCTGTCGGCCCCTGCGCCGAGCATGCGCCACATGTAGTAACCGTTGCCGCAGCCCACATCGAGGATGCGCTTGCCTTTCAGGTCCAGATGGGGCGCCACGCGCGACCATTTCCAGTCCGAGCGCCATTCGGTGTCCACATGCACGCCGAACAGATGAAACGGGCCTTTGCGCCACGGGCTCAGGCCCATCAGCGCGGTGTGCATTTGCGCGCGGGTGGCGTCGTCGCAGGCGGTGTCCAACACCAGGCCATTGAGCAGGTCGATCTCGGTGGGCTGGATCTTCGGCAGTGCATCCAGTGCGCTCTGCCAGCGCTCCAGGTCGCCATGACCCTTTTCCATCTTGCTATCGAGCTGCGCTTGCAGGCCCTGGGCCCAGACAGCCAAGGGAGTGCCGACCAGATGGCGGGCGAGGGGGGACAAATCAATCATGGCAGGGCAATCAACGAGGCAAAGTTAAGACACTGGAACCACGGCACGACTTTCGAAAACCCGGCCGCCAGCAGGCGTTCGCGGTGTTCTTCAAGGCTGTCGGGCTTCATGACGTTTTCGATGGCGCTGCGCTTCTGGGCGATTTCCAGTTCGCTGTAGCCGTTGGCGCGCTTGAACGCGATATGCAGGTCGGTGAGCAGTGCGTGCTCTTCAGGATCATTGAAACGCAGCTTTTCCGAGAGGATCAACGCACCGCCCGGCAGCAGTGCCTGGCGGATGCGCCCAAGCAACGCCAGGCGCTGCTCGGGGGCGATGAATTGCAGGGTGAAGTTCAGGGCCACCACCGAGGCGGGTTGGAATTGCAACCCGAGGATATCGCCCTCGATCACCTCCACCGGCAGCAGCTCCTGGAACATCGAGTCCTGGCCATTGAGGTATTCGCGGCAACGCTCGACCATCGCCGCCGAATTATCCACCGCGATCACCCGGCAGCCGTCAGTGCGCACATGGCGACGCAGGGCCTGGGTCACCGCGCCCAGCGAAGAACCCAGGTCGTAGAGCACGCTGTGGGGCTGGGCAAACTGCGCCGCGAGTACACCGAGGTTTTCGACGATGGTCGGGTAACCGGGCACCGAACGCTTGATCATGTCGGGGAATACCCGCACCACGTCCTCGTTAAAGGCGAAGTCCGGCACCTGGGGCAGGGGCTGGGCGAATAGGCGATCGGGTTCTTTGCTCACGGTTGTTCCGGCGACGAGGGGGAAAGGCCGGCATTTTAGCCAAGTTGCTCATCGGATGCGCGGGTTGTCTGATTTGTGGTAATGAGCGGGCTTGTCGAATCGTCGCACCGCCCCCATCGGCCTGCGCAGCAGCCCCGGACTATCAAGGCCACCGCTGCTTCTGGGTGAATGCCGATGCGGTGATGCCCCACTGTCCCAGCCAGTAAGTCACGATCAATAAATAGGGCGCGGCCTCGAATGACACCACAAATCGATTGATACCGATCAGGGTGTCGGAAAACACAAACGACGCGGCCCCTGCCGCCGCCAATGCGGCTGAACGCTTCGGCACCTCACCGCCCAATCGGGCCAGCGCACGCCAGAGCATGGCACTGATTACCAGCGCGTAAATCACCACGGGTATCAGCAAATCACCGAGGCCGTGGGCAATCAGAATGCTCAACAAGATCGCGCCCACAGCGAGTGCCAGTACCAGCGGCAGCAGTGCCAGGCGGCGGCAGTCGCTGAAATACGCCTTGAGGTATGCCAGGTGGGCAAACAGAAACGCGCCGAGGCCGAAGATAAAGAGATCGCCCGGCCATGCCAGCAGCACATCGCCGACCAGGGAAAAAATCAGCCCAAGGCTGATCCAGCGTCGGTAGTCGGTCGGCGGTGCATCATGTAACCAGCCCAGCAGCGCCAGTACCGGCAATGGCTTGACCAGCAAGCAAAGCAGGGTGGCGTGGGTGCTCAGGCCATAGATAAAGGTACCGGCCCCCATCAGCGCAAGAATCAGCCATGGCATATCAGTTCACCGTGATGGCGCAGTCGAAGGTCTCGGCGGGTTCGGCTTCCGGTTCCCAGGGTTGCTGGGAGGTCAGGCGCAAACGTCCCTGGCCGGTGGCAAAGGCCTGGAAGCGCCAGGTGGACTGGCCGCCACCGCCGATCACGCCGGACTCTTTGCTGTTGTAGACCTCGGGGCTCAGGGCACGCAGCACGCCACCCGCCGAATCCTGGATTGCCCAGCGGTAGCCAGTAGTGGGGTTGCTCGGCAGGGTGAGGATCAGGTTTTGCCCAGGTTTAAGCTGGAGCGGGCAGGCGCTCTGTTCTTCCACGGTGACGTTTTGCTTGGGGGCACTGGCGCACGCGGCCAGCAGGGCAAGGCTCAAGGGGAGAAGCAGGCGGGCAGCAGTCATGGGGGCTCCGTTCATTCACGACGAAGGGCGAGCATAACCGAAGATGAGACAAGGTGTGACAAGAGGCAGCAGAGTGCCCTTTGTGGTGAGCACGCTTGTTGTGGTGTACAGACTTATTGTGGTGAGCAGACTTATTGTGGTGAACAGACTTGTTGTGGCGAGCAGGCTTGCCCTGCGTTGGGCTGCGAAGCAGCCCCTCTTAAAAAGACCCCATTCTTCCTGAAAGAATGGGGTCGTTGGTTTTGGGGCTGCTTCGCAGCCCAACGCAGGGCAAGCCTGCTCGCCACAGAGGCCAGCTCAGGGGCTAGAGGTTTATCAGAAGAGCACCTTCGCCACATCCGCAAAACGCTTGGCAAAGTGCACGGTCATCCCTTCCTTCAGATACTCCGGCAATTCCTCGAAACTGCCACGGTTCGGCTCCGGCAGGATCAGCTCGTGGATCTTCTGGCGCCGCGCCGCGATCACCTTCTCGCGCACCCCGCCAATCGGCAGCACATGCCCGGTCAGCGTCAGTTCACCGGTCATCGCCACGCCTTTTTTCGGCGGCTGGTTGCGCGCCAGCGACAGCAGCGCACTGGCCATGGTTACCCCAGCGCTTGGGCCGTCCTTCGGTGTGGCACCTTCCGGCACGTGCAGGTGCACGAAGGCTTCGTCGAAGAATTTCGGGTCGCCACCAAACGACTTCAGGTTGGAGCTGATGTAGCTGTAGGCGATTTCGGCGGACTCCTTCATCACATCACCCAACTGCCCGGTGAGCTTGAAGCCGCGGTTCAGCGTGTGGATGCGCGTTGCCTCGATGGGCAGGGTCGCGCCGCCCATGCTGGTCCAGGCCAGGCCGGTGATCACGCCGGTGCCGGACAGCACTTGCTCGTTGCGGAACACCGGCATGCCCAGGGAGGCCTCCAGGTCCTTGTTGCCGATCTTGATCACCGAGTTTGGCTCATCCAGCAGCTTGACCACGGCCTTGCGCACCAGTTTGCCCAGTTGCTTCTCCAGCTGGCGCACGCCGGCCTCGCGGGCATATCCGTCGATCAAGGCGCGCAGGGCGCCGTCGCTGATGGACAGGCTGGTTTTCGCCACACCGGCTTTTTCCAGCTGTTTGGGCCACAGGTGGCGCTTGGCGATGGCGACTTTTTCTTCGGTGATATAGCCCGACAGGCGAATCACTTCCATGCGGTCCAGCAACGGCCCGGGGATCGAGTCCAGGGTGTTGGCGGTACACACGAACAGCACTTTGGACAGGTCCAGGCGCAGGTCGAGGTAATGGTCGAGGAATTCGACGTTCTGCTCCGGGTCGAGGGTTTCCAGCAGCGCCGAGGCCGGGTCGCCCTGGAAGCTTTGGCCCATCTTGTCGATCTCGTCGAGCATGATCACCGGGTTCATCACTTCCACGTCTTTCAACGCCTGCACCAGCTTGCCCGGCAGGGCGCCGATGTAGGTGCGGCGATGGCCCTTGATCTCGGCCTCGTCGCGCATGCCGCCGACACTGAAGCGATAGAACGGCCGGCCCAGGGACTCGGCGATGGATTTACCCACGCTGGTCTTGCCCACGCCCGGCGGGCCCACCAGCAGCACGATGGAGCCGGAGACCTCGCCTTTGTAGGCGCCCACGGCGAGGAACTCGAGGATACGGCTCTTGATGTCATCCAGCCCCGCGTGGTGCTTGTCGAGCACCTTGCGCGCGTGTTTCAGGTCCAGCTTGTCCTCGCCGTACACGCCCCACGGCACCGAGGTGGCCCAATCCAGGTAGTTGCGTGTGACCGCGTACTCCGGTGAACCGGTTTCGAGGATCGACAGTTTGTTCAGTTCTTCATCAATGCGCTTTTGCGCCTGGGCCGGCAGCACCTTGCCTTCCAGCCGTTGCTCGAATTGTTCGACGTCCGCGCTGCGGTCGTCCTTGGTCAGCCCCAGTTCCTGCTGGATGACCTTGAGTTGTTCCTTGAGGAAGAACTCGCGCTGGTGCTCGCCGATCTTGCGGTTCACCTCGGCGGAGATTTCCTTTTGCAGGCGCGCGACTTCGACTTCCTTGCGCAGCATCGGCAGCACTTTTTCCATGCGCTTGAGCATGGGCACGCAGTCCAGCACTTCCTGCAACTCGTTACCGGTGGCCGAGGTCAGCGCGGCGGCGAAGTCGGTCAGCGGCGACGGGTCGTTGGGGCTGAAGCGGTTGAGGTAGTTCTTCAACTCTTCGCTGTACAGCGGGTTGAGTGGCAACAGTTCCTTGATCGCATTGATCAGCGCCATGCCATAGGCCTTGACCTCATCGGTCGGCTCGGTGGGCTGGTGCGGGTATTCGACTTCCACCAGGTACGGCGGGCGGTGGTGCTTGAGCCAGGTGCGAATCCTCACGCGGGTCAGGCCCTGGGCGACGAATTGCAACTTGCCGTTCTCACGGCTGGCGTGGTGCACCTTCACCAGGGTGCCGTACAGCGGCAGGGCGGAGGTGTCGAAGTGCCGTGGGTCTTCCGGCGGGGTGTCCATGAAGAACAGGGCCAGGGAGTGGTGATCGGATTTGCTCACCAGTTCCAGGGTTTCGGCCCACGGCTCTTCATTGACGATCACCGGCAGCACTTGCGCGGGGAAGAACGGGCGGTTGTGGATCGGGATGATGTAGACCTTGTCCGGCAGGTTTTGCCCAGGCAGCGCCAGGCCGGTGTTGGTCGAATGGGATTCAGCGTTTTCGGGGTCGGCGTAATCTTGGAGGTCGATATCCGGCAATTCTTGCTGGTCGCTCATGGGGCACCTGCATAAGTAAGTATGCAGGTTAGATGGGGCGGGTCAGTGGTGGTTTCAATGGCGGGGGCGAGATAGCAACATATTGCATGAAATTACTGCGGCGGCTTGGTCAATGGGAAGGGGAAAGCCCCCTCCCACATTGGGTTCGTGTTGAGTCAGCTGATTTTGTGCAGGTAGACGGGGAGTGGCTGTTCGGGAAGTACCGACAGCACCTTCAAGCGCTGCAACATCCGCTGCCGCGCCCGTTGCAAATGCTCACGCAGGTTCAACGCCGCCGCATCGAATGCGCCATGCAGCAGCAGCTCCAAAATCAAGCGATGTTCGGCGAGCATTGCCGGATCTGCGCCGATCCCCAGCAACCGATAGAAAATCCGGCTGATGATCATCGGGCTCTGGCCCTGGCGAATCAGCGCGGCGATCTTGCGGTTTTGCAGGCCGGCGAGGCAGCGCTGGTGCAGGTCCTCTTCGATCTGCTCGATAGCTTCCAGGCTGCATTGCGGGCTGTCCTGAGCGTCCAGCACGCGTTGCAACATGGCTTCGAGCACCTCGCGGTCGAGGTTGGGCGCGCTCTGGCGCAGGGCTTCGGGTTCCAGGCAGGCGCGCAGTTCGTAGTCTTCGGTGACTTCGCGGGCGGTCAGCGGCCCGGCCAGCCATTGCGAGTAGGGCTCTTTTTCCACCAGGCCACGGTCGCGCAGGCGCATCAGCGCTTCACGCACCACTGCGCGGCTGACGCCGTAGTGGTCGGCGGCGGCCTGTTCGTCCAGGCGGTAATGGCCGAAGGCGATGCAGGTGGAGAGTGCCGCGCCGATTTCCTCGACGATGCGCTCGCCCAGCGGCCGCGTGTCCACCAACTCATCGTCGCCGTTCAGGCCCAGGTGCGCATGGCTCAGGGGCAGGCGCAGCGGCTCCAGGTCCAGCCCCTCGGGGTTGATCAGGTAGCCTCGGCCATTGAAGCGGCAGATCAGCCCCTCGGCATGCAGCAGGTCCAGCGCCTTGCGCACGGGCACGCGGCTGGTGCCGAACAATTCGGCCAGCGGCGCTTCCAGCAGCACCAGGCCATGACGGGCGGTGCCATTGACGATTGCATCACGCAACACCTGGTGAATCATGGCGTACCGGGAGGCCGAGGCGGACACTGCTTTCATTGATTTCTCAAGGGCGTGTAGGACGATGGCCGGGGATTCTCTCATAGATGGGTCTGTCACTCTGCGCCACATCAAGGGCACTTTTTTGGGGCCTTGCCTGTAGGAATGTTACTTTTTGCACCAAAATGTACTTATTAATAAAATATACGTTATTGGGTTAAGGGTTCGCGCTTAAAAGGTGAACCCTTTTTTTTGCCGTGTCGAAAGCATCTATACCGCAGCTCTGGACGAAAAAACCGAATCGCTCTCGCTCACGCACTGACAGACTGGCACGAAAGCTGCCTTTGTAAAATGTACATTTTATTAATATGTACGTTTTATGAGGTTCATGCTGATGTCAGACGCCACTTCACTGGCCGAGGATTTCGCCAGCGGTCGCAGCGACCCGGTGCAAGCCCTCGAACAGGCACTCGATCAAGCGAGCCAGTCGGCAGCTGTGTTTATCTGCCTGACCGCCGAGCGTGCCCGCCGCGAAGCCGAAGCCGCCGCCGCGCGCTGGCGTGCCGGCCAGCCCTTGAGTGTATTCGACGGCGTGCCGCTGGCCTGGAAAGACCTGTTCGACGTGGCCGGCAGCATCACCACCGCCGGTGCTGCGTACCGGCGTCATGCGCCGGCCGCTTTGCTCGATGCGCCGAGCGTGGGCCTGCTGTGCCGCGCCGGCATGGTCAGTGTGGGCAAGACCAACCTCAGTGAGCTGGCCTATTCCGGGCTTGGCCTGAACCCGCATTTCGGCACCCCGCATAACCCCCATGGGCGGGATCAGCCGCGTATTCCCGGTGGCTCGTCTTCGGGGTCGGCGGTGGCTGTCGCCGCCGGCATCGTGCCGATCGCCATGGGCACCGACACGGCGGGTTCCATCCGCATCCCCGCGGCCCTCAACGGCCTGGTGGGGTACCGCAGCAGCAGCCGACGCTACAGCCGCGACGGGGTGTTCCCCCTGGCGCGCACCCTCGACAGCCTGGGCCCGTTGACCCGCAGCGTGCGCGATGCGTTGGCCATCGACGACCTGCTCCATGGTCGCATTTCCAACCACCGCGTCCGCAGCCTCAAGGGCCAGCGCTTTGTGCTGGAACAGGGCCTGCTGGCCGACGTTGAACCTGCCGTGCGCAATAACCTGCTGCGCGGGGTGGAACGCTTGAAGGCCGAGGGCGCGTTGGTCGAGATGCGCCCCTGCGCCACCTTCCAGGCCACCTTGGCATTGATCCAGCAGCAAGGCTGGCTTGGCGCCTTCGAAGCCTTCGCCCTGCATGAAACCCTGCTCGACAGCGCCGACGCCGAACAGCTCGACCCGCGCGTACGCCGCCGCCTCGAAGCCGCGCGTTCCCTGCCGGCCAGCCGGTTGATCCACCTGATCGAGGCCCGTCAGCGCCTGCAACAACAACTGATCGATGACCTCGACGGCGCCCTGCTGATCACCCCCACCGTTGCCCATGTCGCCCCGGCATTGGCAGCGCTGGAAGCCGATGACGACCTGTTCGTCAGCACCAACCTCGCCACCCTGCGCCTGACCATGCCCGGCAGTTTGCTGGACATGCCCGGCGTGACCTTGCCCAGCGGCCATGATGCCCAGGGCCTGCCCACCGGGTTGCTGCTCAGCGCCCCGGCGGGGGAAGACGCACGCCTGTTGCGCGCGGCGTTGTCCGTCGAATCCCAACTGACTATCTAAGGAGACACCCCATGGCTAAAGACATCCTCTGTGCATTTGGCGTCGACGTTGACGCCGTCGCCGGCTGGCTCGGTTCCTACGGCGGCGAAGATTCGCCCGACGATATCTCCCGTGGCCTGTTCGCTGGCGAAATCGGCGCGCCACGCCTGCTCAAGCTGTTTGAACGCTACGGCCTGCGCACCACCTGGTTTATCCCAGGCCATTCGATGGAAACCTTCCCTGAGCAGATGAAAGCCGTGGCCGACGCCGGGCATGAAATCGGCGTGCACGGCTACAGCCATGAAAACCCAATCGCGATGACCGCCGAGCAGGAAGAAATCGTGCTGGACAAGTCCATCGAACTGATCACCCAGGTCACCGGCAAACGCCCTACCGGCTACGTCGCTCCGTGGTGGGAATTCAGCAAGGTCACCAACGAGCTGCTGCTGAAAAAAGGCATCAAGTACGACCACAGCCTGATGCACAACGACTTCCATCCCTACTACGTGCGCAAGGGGGATACCTGGACCAAGATCGACTACAGCCAGCACCCCGACACCTGGATGAAACCCTTGGTGCGTGGCGAAGAAACCGACCTGGTGGAGATCCCGGCCAACTGGTACCTCGATGACCTGCCGCCGATGATGTTCATCAAGAAAGCCCCCAACAGCCACGGCTTCGTCAACCCGCGTCACCTCGAAGAAATGTGGCGCGACCAGTTCGACTGGGTCTACCGCGAACACGAACACGCGGTGTTCACCATGACCATCCACCCCGATGTGTCTGGCCGCCCGCAAGTGCTGTTGATGCTGGAGCGCTTGATCGAACACATCCAGAGCCATGCCGGCGTGCGCTTCGTCACCTTCGACGAAATCGCCGACGACTTTATCCGCCGCCAACCGCGTACCTGACCCCAACCCTGTAGGAGCGAGCTTGCTCGCGAAAAGCCTGAGAGCACTGCGTGCATTCAGGATGCCCGCGTCATCGTTGACGATTTTCGCGAGCACGCTCCTACAGAAAGCCCACTCCACCTCCCGAGGCGCGATTATGTCCATCTACAACAAGCTTGACCTGACTGGCTGGAAACCCCGGCAACTGACGTCCCAGGAAGTGCGCTTCGCCACCTGGATCGCGTTTTTCGCCTGGGTGTTTGCGGTGTACGACTTCATCCTGTTCGGCACCTTGCTGCCGGAAATCGGCCGGCATTTTGGCTGGGGTGAGGTGGAACAAGCTGAAATCGCGACCTGGGTGGCGGTGGGGACCGCCGTGGTCGCCCTGGCCATCGGGCCAATCGTCGACAAGCTGGGGCGCCGCAAAGGCATCATCTTCACCGTGGCCGGCTCCGCGCTCTGCTCGGCGCTGACCGCCATCGGTGGGGCATGGGGCAAGTCGCCGCTGATCCTGATCCGTTCGCTGGGCGGCCTGGGGTATGCCGAGGAAACCGTCAACGCCACCTATTTGACCGAACTGTATGGCGCGTCAGAAGACCCGCGACTGACCAAGCGCCGCGGCTTCATCTACAGCCTGGTGCAGGGCGGCTGGCCGGTCGGTGCACTGATCGCCGCAGGTTTGACCGCGCTGTTGCTGCCGGTCATCGGTTGGCAGGGCTGCTTTATCTTCGCCGCGATCCCGGCGGTGGTGATTGCGATCATGGCGCGCAAGCTCAAGGAGAGCCCGCAGTTCCAGATCCACCAGCGCATCAGCGAGTTGCGCAGAAGTGGCGCGGTGAGCGAGGCACAGAACGTCGCCGTGACCTACGGCGTGGATTACGACGAACACAGCAAGGCCGGCCTCAAGGCCGCATTCCGTGGCCCGGCCCGTCGCGCCACCCTGGTGATCGGTGCCGCGCTGTTGCTCAACTGGGCGGCGATCCAGGTGTTCAGCGTGCTCGGCACGTCGGTGATCGTCAGCGTGCACCACATCTCGTTCGAGAACTCGCTGATCATCCTGGTGCTGTCGAACCTGGTGGGTTACTGCGGCTACCTCAGCCACGGCTGGATGGGCGACAAGATCGGCCGCCGTAACGTGATCGGCCTGGGCTGGATGCTCGGCGGCCTGTCGTTTGCCGGGATGCTGTTTGGCCCGAGCAACATGGCGATGGTGGTCGGGCTGTACAGCCTGGGCCTGTTCTTCCTGATCGGGCCGTACTCGGCGGCGTTGTTCTTTATCAGTGAAAGTTTCCCCACCAGCATCCGTGCCACCGGTGGCGCGATCATCCATGCGATGGGCCCGATTGGTGCCGTGGTCGCCGGGTTTGGCGCCACCCAGGTGTTGTCCGCCGGCAGCGATTGGCAGACCGCCGCGCTGTGGTTCGGTGCCGTGCCGTGCTTTTTGTCTGGCGTCCTGATGTTTGCCGCGCGCCATGTGCGCCCGGAAACCGTTCAGTAAGGAGTGATTGATGAGCCGTAAAGTTGCCTTGATTACCGGTGCCGCCAGCGGCATCGGCCAAGCCCTCGCGGTGGCCTATGCGCGCTGCGGCGTGGCGGTGGTGGGTGGGTATTACCCGGCCGACCCCCATGACCCGCACACCACGGTGTCCCTCGTGGAAAACGCCGCTGGCGAATGCTTGATGCTGCCGCTGGACGTGGGCGATAGCGCCTCGGTAGACGCGTTGGCCGCCCAGGTGGTGCAGCATTTTGGTCGCCTCGACTACGCGGTCGCCAACGCCGGCTTGCTGCGTCGCGCACCGCTGCTGGAGATGACGGATGCGCTGTGGGACGAGATGCTCAATGTCGACTTGACGGGGGTGATGCGCACTTTTCGCGCGGCGACGCGGCATATGAAGGAAGGCGGCGCGCTGGTGGCGATTTCGTCGATAGCCGGCGGCGTCTATGGCTGGCAGGAGCACAGCCATTACGCGGCGGCCAAGGCCGGTGTGCCGGGGTTGTGCCGGTCGCTGGCGGTGGAGCTGGCGCCGTTGGGCATTCGTTGCAATGCGGTGATTCCGGGGTTGATCGAGACGCCGCAGTCGCTGGATGCGAAGAACTCCCTGGGGCCGGAGGGCCTGGCCAAGGCGGCGCGCGCGATTCCGTTGGGTCGGGTGGGGAGGGCGGATGAAGTGGCCTCGCTGGTGCAGTTTTTGACCAGTGATGCGTCGAGCTATCTGACCGGACAGAGCATCGTCATCGACGGTGGCCTGACTGTGCGCTGGCCTGACTGATGTACTCGATCCAAAGGTGGGAGGGGGCAAGCCTCCCTCTGATCGAGCATAAATAAGGATTAAATCTTTTCATTAATCGACCGAATTTTTGTGGCGAGCAGGCTGTTGTGGCAATCGGGCTGTTGTGGCGAGCGGGCTTGTCCCGCGTTGGGCCGCGAAGCGGCCCCTGACAAAGACACCTGCGCTGTGTCAGGTACGCCTCAGAGGCTGGTTTTGGGGCCGCTTCGCGGCCCAACGCGGGACAAGCCCGCTCGCCACAGAGGTAGTGGGAGCTCCCACATTGAAACTGTGTTTGATTCAGGAGAATTACCTATGCCCCAACTCACCCATCGCCGCGCCGTGATCACCGGCGCCGGCAGCGGCATCGGTGCCGCCATCGCCCGCGCCTACGCGGTTGAAGGTGCGCGCCTGCTGCTGGCTGACCGTAATGCCGCCAGCCTTGCCGAAACCGCCATTGCCTGCCGTAACCTCGGTGCCGAGGTCTTCGAATGCCTGGCCGATGTCGGCACTGTCGAAGGCGCCCAGGCCAGTGTCGACCGTTGTGTCGAACACTTCGGCGGCATCGATATCCTGGTCAACAACGCCGGTATGCTCACCCAGGCGCGTTGCGTCGATCTCTCGATCGAGATGTGGAACGACATGCTGCGCGTCGACCTCACCAGCGTGTTCGTCGCCAGCCAGCGTGCCTTGCCGCATATGCTGGCGCAGCGTTGGGGGCGGATCATCAACGTCGCCTCACAACTGGGCATCAAGGGTGGCGCCGAACTGACTCACTACGCCGCCGCCAAGGCCGGGGTGATCGGCTTTACCAAATCCCTGGCCCTGGAAGTGGCCAAGGACAACGTGCTGGTCAACGCCATCGCTCCCGGCCCGATCGAGACGCCGTTAGTGGGCGGTATCAGCGACGATTGGAAGCGCGCCAAGGCCAAGGAACTGCCCTTGGGGCGCTTCGGCCTGGCGGATGAAGTGGCGCCCACCGCCGTGCTGCTGGCCAGTGAACCGGGTGGCAACCTGTTCGTCGGCCAGACCCTGGGCCCGAACTCCGGCGACGTGATGCCATGAGCGGGCGATAACCATGTGCGGACTCTGCGGACTGCTCGGCGAAGACCTGCACTGGAGCGACCCCCTGGGCGACGAGCTGCCCCGGCGCCGAGAACGCCTGCGCCGGATCGCCGCGATCAACCAGGTACTGGCGGCGTTCCGGCTCAAGGTCGAAGACTTTCAGGGGGCGTCCTACCTGCTGCTGGGCGCTACCGGTAAACAGGCACTGGCCAGCGGGCTGGATCAACTCTGGCAGGCGGCCGAAACCATGCTCGGTCGCCCGCTGGATCCCCTCGACCCCCAACTGCTCGATCACTTGGAAAACAGCCCCCTGTAGGAGCGAGCTTGCTCGCGAAAAACGTCAACGATAACGCATGTTTCCTGAATGAACGCGGCGCCTGTGAGTTTTTCGCGAGCAAGCTCGCTCCTACAGGGTGCGGAGATAAATATGAGCATCGCACTGAATGTCATCACCGGCTTCCTCGGCAGCGGCAAGACCACCTTGCTCAAGCGCCTGCTGCACGGCGAAAGCCTCGGCGACACCGCGCTGCTGATCAACGAATTCGGCGACGTCGGCATCGACCATCTGCTGGTCGAAGAGGTGGCCCCGGACACCGTGCTGCTGCCCAGCGGCTGCGTATGCTGTTCGATCCGTGGCGAGTTGAAAGACGCGCTGCTCGGCCTGTTGCAACGCCGCGAGCGCGGCGAAATCCCGGCCTTCAAACGGGTGATCCTGGAAACCACTGGCCTGGCCGACCCGGCGCCGATCCTGGCCACCCTGAACAACGACGTGCAACTGCGTGGGCGCTTTCACATTGGCCTGGTGATCACCCTGGTCGACGCCTGCCACGCCGCCCTGCAAGAACGCCTGCACCCGGAATGGCTGGCCCAGGTCGCGGCGGCGGATCGCTTGCTGCTGAGCAAGACCGACCTGGAAGGCGACTGCGCGCCCCTGCGCGCGCATTTACAGGCGCTCAATGCCGGTACGCCGATCCTCGATACCCATGACATCCACAGCGGCGACCAGTTGCTGCTCGGCGAAGGCTTGCGCAGTGCCGAACCCGCCGTGGAGGTCAGTCGCTGGCAACTGCACCAACCCACGGCCGCCACCCACGGCGCTGCGCAAGTGTGCTGCCTGACCTTCGACCAGCCATTGGATTGGGTCGGCTTCGGGGTCTGGTTGTCGATGCTGCTAAGATGCCACGGCGAACGAATCCTTCGCGTCAAAGGACTGCTCAACGTGAACGCAAGTTTGGCCCCCATCGTTATTCATGGTGTGCAGCACTGCCTGCATGCCCCGGTCCACCTGCCGGCTTGGCCAGGTGCCGAGCGGCAATCGCGCCTGGTGTTCATCCTGCGCGGCCTGGACCCGGCGCAGTTGCGTCGCTCGTTCGACGTGTTCTCACGGCGGTTCGCTGCATGATCACATTGCGCGTGCTCGGTACGTCGGTAACGCTGCTCGAATGCCTGCGTGTGCGGGCCGAACAGGAGTTGGGCATTCGCCTGGTGTACCAGGTGCACGATGTCGAACAGGCCCAGCGCATCGCAGTGATGCAGCCCGATAGCTACGACCTGTATGACCAGTGGTTCCACAACGTCGACTTCGTGTGGCCGGCGCGGGCAATCCAGCCCATCGACACCCGGCGCATCGCCCTGTGGCACGAGATCAACGACCTGCCCAAGCGTGGCCGCCTTTCGGCCCATGACCGCCTGGGCAGCGGCAGCGTGCCCAGCGAGCGCCTGTTCGTACAGCACGACGGCAGCCTCGGCAGCACCGTCACCGAACGCATCAGCATGTTGCCCCTGACCCACAATGCCGACAGCTTTGCCTACCGCCCCGAGCGCCTGCCCGAAGGGTTCAGCCACGGCAATGAAAGCTGGGGCTGGCTGCTCGACCCCGCCTGGAGCGCGCGCACCGCGTTGCAAAGCGACGCCGCCATCGGCGCCCTGGACGCCGCGCTGGCGGTGCAGGGCGCCGGGCTGGCGACGTTCAAGGACATCGGCAACATGAGCATCGAAGAGATCGATGTACTCGCTGACATTCTGGTGCGCAAGCAGAAGGAAGGGCACTTCGCGGCGTTCTGGTCGGACGATGAAGAAGCCGCGCAATTGATGCTCAGCCCGAGCATCGATATCCAGAGCCTGTGGTCGCCCACGTTGATGCGCTTGCACCGGGCGGGGGTGAAGTACCGTCTGGCGGTGCCCCGCGAAGGCTATCGCGCCTGGTTCGGCGGCCTGTCCCTGTCGCGGCATGCCCAGGGGGCGGTGCTGGATGCGGCATATGCGTATCTCAATTGGTGGTTGTCCGGTTGGCCGGGCGCGGTGATGGCGCGCCAGGGTTACTACATCGGCAACCCGGCGCGCAGTCGCGACCACCTGAGCAGCGCCGAATGGGATTACTGGTATGCCGGCAAACCTGCCCGTGAGGAATTGCTCGGCAGCGATGGCTTGCCGCTGATTGATATCGGCGAAGTGCGCGACGGCGGTTCCTATGAGCAACGCATGGGGCATATCGCCGTGTGGAACTCGGTGATGGATGAGCACAACTACCTGGTGCGTCGTTGGGGGGACTTTATGCGCGCCCGTGGCTGACGGCCCGCCCAACGTTTGTCGCCAATAAAATGACAGCGAAGTCCCCGGTTTTATTGGGTGCACTTGTCCTTGCTCCCAGCTAATCTGCTAAAACTGAATATCCATCGACGATGGATATTTTTTTGACGCCAGGTCAGCAGTTCGCGAGGGACGCGCTATGACACAGGGACGCAGTGGCATAAAACGACGAACGCTGCCAGAGGGCACGGCAATGGCGTGGCGCCACACGTTTCAAACTCGTATCGCCGGAGTGCTGGTGTTGCTGCTGCTGGTGGTGGTCGGCGCCACCTACCTCGCCGTCAAGGCCGCCACCTCCCAGGCTGTGGAAAACCAGGCCCAGGTCCAGTTGAAGACCGGCAGCCAGGTCTTCGAACGCCTGCTGGAACTGCGGGGTCGCCGCCTGCAATACGGGCTGGATTGGCTGACCGCCGATGGCCCCTTCAAGCAAGCCGTGGCCGAGGGCCAGGCCACACCGATTCTGGCCGCCGTGCGCCGCCACGGCAGCGGTATCCGTTCCAGCCAGGTGTTTGTGCTGGGGCTCGACGGCAAGGTGATCGCCAGTACCTTGCCGCTGCTGAGTCGCGGTCAGCTGTTTCCCTACGATGCGGCGTTGCGCCAGGCACGGCGCAGTGGCTTGCAGATGTTGATCGTGGCCATGGACGGGCGACCCTACCTGCTGGTGCAGGATGAAGTGCTCGACCCGTTGCCCATTGCCCGAGTGGTCATGGGCTTCCCCATGGACAAAGGGTTCGCCCATGAATTGCGCTCCATGAGCAACCTTGAGGTGTCGTTTCTCAGTGTGCAGGACGGCCGTCCCGGCACGCTGTTCAGCACCCAGCCCGACGCCTACCAGGCCACTGTGTTCAACCTGTTGCGCGACACACACCTCGAACGTGACGCACAGATCACGTTGTTTTACGGGCAACGCGTGCTCAGCCAAGTGCTGCCGCTGGCCAATAACGGCGATGGCGATGGCGATGACGTGCGCGTGCTGCTGCAAAGTCCGCTGGACCATGCGCTGGAGTCCTTTGCTCCGCTGGACCGGCAGTTCCTCGGGATTGCCCTGGCGGTGCTGCTGGTGTCATTGGCCGGCGCGCTGTTCCTGGCGCGCCGTGTGTCACGACCGCTCAATGCGCTGGTGGAGGCGGCCGGACGCATTGGTGCCGGTGATTACCGCACGCCGGTGCGGGTGCGTAGCCACGACGAGTTCGGCCTGCTGGCCCGCGCCTTCAACGCCATGCAAAGCGGTATCGCCGTGCGCGAGCGGCAACTGGCGCATAACGCCTTGCATGACCCGCTGACCGGCCTGCCCAACCGCGCCCTGGCCATGGAGCGCCTGGGCAGTGCGATCAGTGCAAGGCGGCCGGTGGTGTTGCTGTACCTGGGCATCGAGAACTACCGGGTGATCAACGAAGGCTTCGGTCCCGAGGGCGTCGAGGAAATGCTGCGCGAAGCCAGCCGCTGTCTGTCCATGAGCCTGTTGGCCTGCGACACGGCCGCGCGCATCACCGGCAGCGAATTTCTGCTGCTGCTGGAAAACACCGAGATCGACCGCGCCGTGGCCCGCGCCGACCGGCTGTATGCACTGCTCACCGAGCCCCAACGCATTGGCAATGACGAACTGCGTCACGAAGTAAGTATCGGTATCGCTGCGTACCCCGCCGATGGCCAGCAGGTGGAAGAGTTGATCGGTCGCGCCGCCATCGCTCGTCACGATGCGGCAGCGCTGCCAGGCTACCTGCAGATCTACCAGCAGGACCGCGACCTTGCGCACCAACGTCAGATCACCTTGATCCGCGACTTGCGCCGGGCCGCCGTCGAAGGCGAACTGTTCCTCTGCTACCAGCCCAAGCTCGATCTCAAACAGGGCGACGTGCGCCAGGCCGAAGCCCTGCTGCGTTGGCAGCACCCGAGCCTGGGCCTGGTGTCTCCGGCCGAATTCATCCCCTTGGCCGAGCGCACCGGCAGCATGCGCGGCCTGACCCAGTGGGTGATCGAAGAAGCCATCCGCCAGGTGGGTGAATGGGCACAGCGCGGTATATCGATCCAGCTGTCGGTGAATATTTCGGTGGATGACCTGGGCGATGATGACCTGGCCACTCGAGTCACCACCTTGCTGCTGCAATACGGCGTATTGGCCCAGCAGTTGATTTTCGAGATCACCGAAAGCGCGATCATGCACAACCCGCAACAGGCCCTCAGTGTGCTGGACCGGTTGCGTGGTTGCGGCATCAGCCTGTCGGTGGATGACTTCGGCACCGGTTATTCGTCGTTGGCGCAATTGCAGCGCTTGCCGGTGCAGGAGTTGAAAATCGACCAGTCCTTTGTACGCAACCTCGACAGCACCAGTGGCGATGGGGTGATCGTGCGTTCCACCATCGAAATGAGCCACAACCTGGGGCTCAAGGTGGTGGCCGAAGGGGTGGAGTTCGAGCCGAGCCTCAAGCTGCTCAAACTGTGGCATTGCGACACTGCCCAGGGCTATCTGATCAGCCGGCCGCTCAGTGCCATGGCGTTCGAGATGTGGATGCGGCGCGAGCGGGTACCGCTATAACGACGGGTGCAGTCCACCGCCTCTCCCATATTTTGATTTTCTTCGCTCATGAAAAAGGCGGCTACCTGTGAGGGTAGCCGCCTTGGTTTGCCGCCGATACAGCTTAATCCGGCAGTTTGAACGCCATCACGTAGTCACCCTGCTTGGTGCCCAGGGAACCGTGACCGCCGGCCATGACCAGCACGTATTGCTTGCCGTCCTTGCCGGTGTAGGTCATCGGGGTGGTTTGCGCGCCGGCTGGCAGGCGACCTTCCCACAGTTGCTTGCCGTTTTTCACGTCATAGGCACGCAGGTACTGGTCGAGGGTACCGCTGAGGAACGCCACGCCACCGGCGGTGGTGAAGGTGCCGCCCAGGCTAGGCACGCCCATGGTCAGGGGGATTGGCACGGGCGAGCTGTCGCGCACGGTACCGTTCTTGTGCATCCAGATGGTTTTGTGGGTGGTCAGGTCGACCGCTGCCACATATCCCCACGCCGGTGCCTGGCACGGCAGGCCCATGGGCGACAGCATGGCTTCGAGGATCACGCCGTAGGGCGCGCCTTTGTTCGGCTGTACGCCTTGGGTTTCGCTGATGCGCGGGCCTTGCTTGGCGATATCGGCGGCCGGGATCAGTTTCGATTTGAACGCCATGTAGCTTGGGTTCACGAAGGCAATCTGGCGTACCGGGTCGACGGAAATGCCACCCCAGTCGAACACGCCGAAGTTACCTGGGTACACGATCGAACCTTGCAGCGATGGCGGAGTGAAAGCCCCGTCGTAGCGCAGGGACTTGAAGTCGATACGGCACAGCAGTTGGTCGAACGGTGTCACGCCCCACATGTCGCGCTCTTTGAGCGGCGGTGGCATGAAGTTCAGGTCGGACTTCGGTTGGGTCGGCGAGGTATGGTCGCCAGCGACTGCGCCTTGCGGCACTGCCACTTCGTGGATCGGCACCACCGGCTGGCCGGTTGCGCGGTCCAGGACGTAGATGCTGCCTTGCTTGGTCGACGCCATCACCGCTTGCTTCACGCCTTCAGCGGTCTTGATGTCGATCAGCGAAGGCTGGCCGCCCACGTCCATGTCCCACAGGTCATGGTGGGTGAACTGGAAGGTCCACTTCACATGGCCGCTGTCGATGTCCAGGGCTGTCAGGCCGGCGCTGTATTTTTCCGAGTCTTCGGTACGGTCGCCGCCGTATTGGTCAGGCATCTGGTTGCCCATCGGCAGGTAGAGCATGCCGAGCTTTTCATCCACGGCGAACATGGACCACATGTTCGGCGAGTTGCGGGTGTAGGTCTTGCCCTCGGCCAGCGGCGTGGTGTCGTCGGGGTTGCCGCTGTCCCAGTTCCACACCAGCTTGCCGGTGTGCACGTCGAACGCGCGGATCACGCCGCTGGGTTCGTCGGTGGAGACGTTGTCGGTGACGTGGCCGCCGATCACCACCAGGTTCTTGGTCACGGCCGGTGGCGACGTGGAGTAGTAACCGCCTGGGGCGAAGCTGCCGATATTGGCACGCAGGTCGACCTGGCCTTTGTCACCGAAGTCTTCGCACACCTTGCCGGTGTCGGCGTTCAGGGCGATCAGGCGTGTGTCGGCCGTCGGTACGAAGATGCGTTTCGGGCAGGCATTCGGCGCGACGGCGGGGCTGGCGCTGCCGGTGGGGCTCTGCTCGGACGCGTAGACGGCGTCATCGTGATACGACACGCCACGGCAGGTCATGTGCGCCCAACCCTTGAAGTTCTCGGCACCTTCGGTGCTGATCTTCGGATCGAAACGCCAGATTTCCTTGCCGGTATCCGGGTCGAGGGCGATGACTTGGCTGTGCGGGGTGCATACGTAGAGCATGCCGTTGACTTTCAGCGGGGTGTTTTCCGCCGTGGTCTCACCCGGGTCGTTCGGGCCGGGGATGTCGCCGGTGCGGTAGGTCCACGCCGGGACCAGCTTATGGGCGTTTTCCGCTGTGATCTGCGCCAGGGGCGAGTAGCGATCGCCATAGGCGGAACGACCGTAGGAGTTCCAGTCGCCATCGGCCTGGGCCGGTGCCGCACTGGCCATGCCCGGTACCGCGTCGCGGTCCAACTGGCCTTTGATCTCACCGGGGTTGGTGAACTGGCTGGCGATGGCTGCGGCGCCCGCCAGTACCACGGCCACGCTCAGCGCGCCGGTACCCAGCGGGGCCGGTTGGCCACGCAGCAACGGACGGCGAAACCATGGGAGCAACATGACGATACCCAGGGCGAACAGCAGTGCCAGGCGCGGCACCAGTTGCCACCAGTCCAGGCCGACTTCCCAAAGTGCCCACACGGTGCTGGCGAACAGCACCAGTGCGTACAGGCCCAGCGCAGCGCGGCGGGTGGCCAGCAGCAAGAGGCCGGTCAAGGTGATGCCGATACCGGCCAGCAGGTAGTACAGCGACCCGCCGAGCATCGTCAGCTTGATACCCCCGGCCAGCAAGGCCAGGCCCATGATCAGCAGCAAGACTCCAAGCAGCCTGGGCAGCAGGCGACTTGGACTTGAGGCACCGTCAGTGCTCATAGTTGTGTTTCTCCGTTACGTTGGAATTATGTAACCCCGTGCTTCACTGTAGATGACGATTCGGCGCGGGCTTGGTTCAGCGTTCATTCGGTTTTTCTGTGGATAACTGGGTTATCCACAGGCGGGCGATTTATACCCAGGCGCAGGTCGGTGCAAGACAGCGCTGTCTCTGTTGCGAGGGGAATTCGGCAAGATGGGGTCGACCGGAGAGTGAAACGTTTCAGTTTATTGCGGCAAGGATAATGGGAGGACGCGCCGAGAGAAAGCGCAAATCGCAAGATGCATCATTTCCGATTCGGTAACAGTGATTGTGGCAAGCCCGAATGCCGTTCAGTTAAGGCAGAACACCGTAACTGTGGCGAGCGGGCTGGCCTGTGGCGTGCGGACTTGTTGTGGCGAGCGGGCTTGCCCCGCGTTGGGCTGCGCAGCAGCCCCAAAACCAGGCACCGCGGTGTGTCAGTTAAAAACACATCGGCCACAACAAGCCCGCTCGCCACAGCGATATTGCTCGCTGTAAATGCAGTATCGGGCTGGCTATCAGTGATTTAGGGGCCACCAGTGCTCTATACAAGTCTCCAGCGTCATGGGGTATCAGGTTGGTTCGCCGGATGCGCCTGCACAAACGCCGGATGTTGCTCCGCCAACGCCGCCACTCGCCCGATGCGCGGGTACGCCGCCAGTGGGACCTTGAAACGCTGCGCCGCGTACAACTGCGGGATCAAGAACACATCCGCCAGCCCCGGCTGCTCGCCAAAGCAAAAACCCTGATCGCCAATCAACTGCTCGACGGCAGCCAGGCCCTGGCTGATCCAATGACCGATCCATTCCAGCACTTGAGCCTCGTCATGCCCCCACTGGCGCAGCAGGTTCTGGGTACTGGAGTTGTGCAGCGGGTGGATATCGCAGCCGATGATCGAAGCCACCCCGCGCGCATGGGCACGGGTCGCCAGGTCCTGCGCCAGCAGCGGCACCTGTGGATAACGTTCCTCCAGGTACTCGATGATCGCCAGGGATTGAATCAACAGCTCGCCGTCATCCGTGCGCAAGGCCGGCACACGGCCTTGCGGGTTGATCGCCAGGTACGCGGGCTGGTGATTGGCACCGCCAGGCGGCACCAGCAGGTTGACCGGTACAGCGCTGTAATCCAGGCCCTTGAGGGCCAGGGCAATACGCACCCGGTACGATGCGGTGGAGCGGTAGTAGGTATAAAGTTCCATTGCCCTGCCCTCCTAGCGCGCCGCAACCACGGTGCCACGGCATTCGCCAAACCCGATGGACGCAAAGCCTTCGCGGCCGCAGCGGGCGCGCAGGATGACTTCGTCGCCGTCCTCGAGGAATCGGCGCACCTCGCCGGAAGGCAGTTCGACCCCTTTCTTACCGCCCTCGGTCATCTCCAGCAGGCTGCCGAACTGCCCGGCTTCGGGCCCGGACAACGTGCCCGAACCGAACAGGTCACCGGCCTGCAACTGGCAGCCGTTGACGCTGTGGTGCGCCACCAATTGCGCGACGGTCCAGTACATATGCAGGGTGTTGCTCAGGGCCAGGCGATGGGCTGGCAGGTTGTGTTCGCGCATCGCGGCCGTGGTCAGCAGCACTTCCAGTTCGATATCGAAGGCGCCCGCCGCCTGGTCGCGTTGATCCAATAGGTACGGCAACGGTTGCGGGTCACCCTCAGGCCGCGCCGGTTGTGCCTTGCGGAACGGCTCCAGGGCTTCGGCCGTGATCACCCAGGGCGAGATGCTGGTGATAAAGCTCTTGGACAGGAACGGCCCCAGCGGCTGGTATTCCCAGGCCTGGATATCCCGCGCCGACCAGTCGTTGAGCAGGCAGAAACCGGCGATGTGGTCTGCCGCATCGCCAATGGCAATCGAATCGCCCATCGCATTGCCCTGGCCGATCCAGATACCCAGCTCCAACTCATAATCCAGGCGCGCGCAGGGACCGAATGTCGGCTCGGCCTGGCCGGCTGGCAAGGTCTGGCCTTTGGGACGACGCACGTCGGTGCCGGAGGGGCGAATGGTCGAGGCGCGGCCGTGATAACCAATCGGCACGTACTTGTAGTTGGGCAGCAAGGGGTTGTCGGGGCGGAACAATTTGCCGACATTCTGCGCATGCTCGATGCCGACGTAGAAGTCGGTGTAGTCGTTGATCTTCGCCGGCAAGTGCATCTGGCAATCGGCGGCGCGGTGCAGCACTTGGGCCTCACGCGCTTGCAGCGGGCTGCCCTCCCCCAGTAATTCCAACAGGCGCTCGCGCAGGGCCATGCGCGGGCCACGGCCCAGTTCGAAGAAGGCATTCAACTGTCCGCCGGTGGTGGCATCGACGGCGCGAAGCGCTTCGCCGTCAAACGCATCGCGCACGGCCAGCAGGTCGAGAATACAGTCGCCAATCGCCACGCCACTGCGCGGTGCCGAGCCATGGATACTGAACACGCCCAGCGGCAGGTTTTGCAGGGGGAAGTCGCGGTGACCATTGGCACTGGCGACCCAGCTGCGGGCAAGCGTTGGTTGCGTCATGGGTTATCTCCGGTTCGGGTTGAAGGTGGCGGGCAGCGAGGCCCAGCACGCGTCATAAGCGGGTTGCAGTTGCGGGCATTCCAGGGCGAACTGGGTCGGGCGCAGCACTTGGCTGGTCTCGAACATAAAGGCCATGGTGTTATCGATCTTGTGGGGCGCCAGCTCGACATTGATGGCCTTGGTGCAGGTCTCGCCATCCGGGCCGTGGGCGCTCATGCAGCTGTGCAGCGATGCACCGCCGGGCAGGAAACCGTCGGCCTTGGCATCGTAGACGCCCTGGATCAGGCCCATGTATTCGTTCATCAGGTTGCGGTGGAACCACGGTGGCCGGAAGGTGTTCTCGGCCACCATCCAGCGCGGTGGGAAGATCACAAAGTCGAGGTTGGCCAAGCCATGCACACTGGTGGGCGAGGTCAATACGGTGAAGATCGACGGGTCGGGGTGATCGAAGCTCACGGTGCCGATCGTGTTGAAGCGACGCAGATCGTATTTGTACGGCACATTGTTACCGTGCCAGGCCACCACGTTCAGCGGCGAGTGGTCCAGCTCGCAGGCCCACAGTTCACCGAGGAATTTCTGCACCAGGGTGGTGGGCTGCTTGAGGTCTTCGTAATGGGCGACGGGGCTCAGGAAGTCGCGGGGATTGGCCAGGCCATTGCTGCCAATCGGCCCCAGGTCCGGCAGGCGCAGCGGTGCGCCATGGTTCTCGGCGACGTAGCCACGCGCTTGCGCATCCAGCAATTCGACGCGGAACTTCAGGCCGCGCGGCAGTACGACGATTTCCAGCGGCTCGACCTCCAGCACCCCCAGTTCGGTGGCGATACGCAAGCGGCCCTGCTCAGGCACGATCAACAGCTCGCCATCGGCGTTGAAGAACACGCGCTCCATCGATCGGTTGGCGCGGTAGTGGTAGATGCTGATGCCCGCCGGTTTTTCCGACGCGCAATTGGCGACCATGCCGACAAGTCCCTCGATAAAGTCCGTCGGCTCGCTCGGCAGCTCCAGCGGGTTCCAGCGCAGGCGATTGGGCGTGACCGCCCCCAGCGGGCCACCGGCCAATTGCCGCTCCAGCTTGACGAACGCCGGGTGGTTGGCCGACGGCTGGATGCGGTACAGCCAGGTACGGCGCGCTTCGCTGCGCACCATGGTGAAGGCCGTGCCGGAAAACAGTTCGGTGTAGAGACCGTAGGGCGCTTTTTGCGGGGAGTTCTGGCCGACGGGCAGCGCGCCGGGTAGGGCTTCGCTGGCGAATTCATTGCCGAAGCCCGACAGGTATTCGAGGTTCATGGATCATCCTCTGGCGGAAGTTGTTTTTATCGTAATCCAGTTACGCATAACGTAATTTGATCACTGCCGACCGTCAAGCTATAAAGACGCCCACTCATCTCTCGGATTCCCGCCCCTCCATGGAAAAGCCCCGCGACACCGGTAAACAGAAAGTCCGCTCGGCCGAAGTGGGCACCGATATCCTCAAGGCCCTGGCCGAACTGTCGCCCTCCACCTCGCTGTCGCGCCTGGCCGAACATGTGCAGATGCCGGCGAGCAAGGTGCACCGCTATCTCCAGGCGTTGATCGCCTCCGGTTTTGCCGAACAGAACACCGCCACCAACCATTACGGCCTGGGCCGCGAAGCCTTGCGCGTGGGCCTGGCCGCCCTGGGCAGTATGGACGTGTTGAAAGTCGGCGCCCTGCCCCTGGCCGAACTGCGCGACGAATTGAATGAAACCTGCTTCCTGGCGGTGTGGGGCAACCAGGGCGCGACCGTGGTGCAGATCGAGCCGGCGGTGCGCGCCGTGACGGTGGTGACGCAACTGGGCTCGGTACTGCCGCTGCTCAGCTCGTCCACCGGGCTGGTGTTCAGTGCCTTCCTGCCGTCGCGGGAAACCGTCGAATTGCGTGAACGCGAGATCGAGGCTGGCATCGCCCATGCCCTGGCCGACGACCAGGCTTATGCCCTCACCTGCGAACAGATCCGCCAGCGCGGCCTGCACTTTGTGCATGGCCTGCTGATGCCGGGGGTGGATGCATTGTCGGCGCCGGTGTTCAACGCGGTTGGCCAGGTAGCTGCGGTGATGACCGTGGTCGGCCCCACCTCACTGTTCCACGCCGACGAAGATGGCCCGGCGGCGCAGCGCTTGCTGGCGGCGACCCGGGCCGTGAGTTGGCGGATGGGCTACCAGCCCTGAGCTAGTCGTGCCACTGGGCCAGGGCAAGTGCCAGGCGGTTCTCGAGGGCGCGGATGGGGGCTGCGTCGCTGATGTAGTTATTGCTGATCATTGAAAACACCAGGCGCCGTCCCTCACTGTCGGTAATGTAACCGCTCAGTGATGACACACCGCCCATGGAGCCGGTCTTGGCGTGCAGGTTGTTTTCGGCGGCGGTGCCCCGCAGGCGATAACGCAGGCTGCCGCCGGTCATGCGCTCGGCATTGCCGGCAATCGGCAAGGCGTTGTACCAGGCGTCGAACCAGGATTGTTTCGAAGCGGCCAGCAACAGGTCGGTGAGATTTTGCGCCGACACCAGGTTGCGCCGCGACAAACCGGAGCCATCCACCTGGCTGAGCGTCGCCGGGTCCATGCCCTGGCGCTGCATAAACGCCGCGACTGCCGCCACGCCCGCCACCGCCGTGCCCGCATTGGAGGTTTTGCGGCCCATGGCCTTGAGCAGGGCTTCGGACATGTTGTTGTTCGAAAGCTTGAGCAGCGGCGTGATCAAATCTTGCAACGGCGCCGATCGATGCTCCGCCAACAGCGTCGCCTTCGCTGGGCTCGCGCCCCCGAACACACGCCGGCCTAGCACCTGGATACCCTGCTGCGCCAGCGCCTGCTCAAACAGATTGGCCACCAGTTGCGTCGGTTCCCACACACTCACCCACTGCCGGCTTTGCTTTCCCGGCGCCAGTGCACCGCTGAGTTGCAGCAGGTTGGTGCCGTGCTGGCGAGTGATGGCGTAGTTGTTGCCCGCGCCGCTCACCGCACGATTGCTGAGTTGCACATAATCGGTGGCCGGGCTGATCGACACACTCACCGGCTGGCCGGCACTGAGCGGCGCCTTGGCGGTGACCAGCAAGGTGCCGGCATCAAAATCCGTATCGGGTGACACCGTCAGCGCCGAAATCTGCGCACCATAATAGGTGCTTTCGTCGTCCTGGGCCCAGTCGACGCCGAGGCGCTGGGTATCGAACCAGGTGTCATCGAACACCAAGTCACCCGATACCTGACGCACACCTTGGCTGGCCAACTGCGCGGCCAGGGCCTGGTAGTCGGCGAACTGCGTTGTCGGGTCACCCAGGCCACGCAGGTACAGGTTGCCGATCAGGCGCTCGCCCTGGCGGCGGCCGTCGCTCAACAGTTGCGTGGAAAACCGGTAGTCCGGCCCGAGCACGTCCATCGCCGCCGCCGTGGTCAGCAGCTTGAGGTTGGACGCGGGAACCAAGCGCGTGCGCGGATTGTGCTGGTAGAGCGTGGTGCCGCTGCGGGCATCGCGCACCATGACGGAAACCGTGGAGCCGTTCAGGGCAGGATCGGCCAGCAGGTGATCGAGTGTTGATGGTGTGGAAGGCGGCGAAACACTCGCACAGCCCCCCAGTAAAAAACTCACGTACAGCAGGTGTAGCCATCGCCCAAAGTGCATCAGTACTGTGTTCCGCAAAGCCATTAGTGGCCGCAACGCTAACAGCTCCGTACTCCTGTGGCGAGCGGGCCTGTCGTGGCGAGTTGGCTTGTTGTGGCGAGCGGGCTTGCCCCGCGTTGGGTGGCGAAGCCGCCCCAATAAGAGCGCTGCAGTGTGTCAGTCAGCTCCGGGGCTGTGTTTTGGGGCTGCTGCGCGGCGCCTGTGAGTTCTTCGCGAGCAAGCTCGCTCCTACAAAAAAGCCTTAACTGAACGGCATTAGGGCAAGCCCGCTCGCCACGACAAGCCCGCTTGCCACAGTTACAGTGTTCCTCCTTGACTGACTGGCATTAAGCAAGCCCACTCATTTGCACAGTGAATGACAGTAGCCTTGGCGGCGCGACCGGCTTATCGTGCGTCAACTCTTCTGACGCCAAAGGACCCCGCCCATGAGTGATGCCCATAACGCCCTGATCACCGAGTTCTACAGCGCCTTCCAGCGCCTGGATGCCGAAGCCATGGCCGCCTGCTACACCGACGATGTGGTCTTCAGCGACCCGGCGTTCGGCGAGTTACGCGGGCGTGATGCCGGGGATATGTGGCGCATGCTCACCACGCGGGCCAAGGACTTTTCCCTGACGTTCGACCATGTGCGCAGCGATGAGCGCACCGGCAGCGCGCATTGGGTGGCGACTTACCTGTTCAGCGCGACCGGCAATACCGTGGTCAACGACATCGGCGCGCGGTTTGTGTTTCGCGACGGCAAGATCTGCGAGCACCACGACCATTTCGACCTGTGGCGTTGGTCGCGCCAGGCCCTGGGCCTCAAGGGGCTGTTGCTGGGCTGGTCGCCGGCATTGAAAAACGCGGTGCGTGCCCAAGCGCTCAAAGGCTTGAAGGCATTCCAGGCCGGTCGTTGATAAGATCAGCGCTCTTCTGGTTTGCCGAAATCGATTCGTGATGACTCCCACTCAAGCCAAACCCTGGTTCGTGTACCTGGTGCGTGCCGCCAATGGCTCACTCTATTGCGGCATCAGCAACGACCCGGTGCGCCGCTTTGCTTCTCATCAAAGCGGCAAGGGCGCGCGGTTCTTTTTGTCCAGCCCCGCCGTGGCGTTGGTCTACACCGAGCAGTGCGCGAGCAAGGGCGAGGCGCTGCGCCAGGAACGGCTGATCAAGAAGCTGAAAAAAAGTGCCAAGGAGTGCCTGGCCGCGAGTGGTTCATTGATTTGAGTGATGGGTTCCCATCGTCCCCACGTACGGTTTTGCGGGCTAAGCTAGCGGTTCATTCCATTGAGCGGAGCCTGGCATGTCTGAGTTGATCCTGCACCACTACCCGCAGTCCCCCTTTGCTGAAAAAGCCCGCCTGCTCCTGGGGTTCAAGGGGTTGTCGTGGCGCTCGGTGCTTATCTCGCCGGTGATGCCCAAGCCTGATCTGACCGCCTTGACCGGGGGCTATCGCAAGACGCCGGTGTTGCAGGTCGGCGCCGATATTTACTGCGACACCGCCTTGATCGCCCGCCGCCTGGAGCAGGAAAAAGCGGCACCGACGCTGTTTCCCCAGGGCCTGGAACTGGTCACCCAGGGCTTTGCGGCCTGGGCGGATTCGGTGGTATTTGCCCATGCCGTGGCGCTGGTGTTCCAGCCTGAATCCCTGGCGGTCAAGTTTGCCAAGGTGCCGCCGCACCTGCTCCAGGTGCTGGTGGACGACCGCAGCAAACTGTTCAGCGGTGGCAGTGCGGCGCGGGTGTCCTTGGAGGTGGCCTTGCATCAATGGCCGGCGCTGGCCGGTCGCATTGAGCAGCAGTTGCAGCACTCGGTGGGGGATTTCCTGTTCGGTGAGCCTTCGATTGCCGACTTCGCCCTGGCCCATCCGCTGTGGTTCCTCAAAGGCTCGACGGTGACGGCGCCGCTGGTGGACGCATACCCCGCTGTCGCGGCCTGGCTGGAGCGGGTGCTGAGCGTTGGTCATGGCACCGCCAGTGAGATGACTGCCGAGCACGCCTTGGAGGTGGCGCGAAACGCCACGCCAGCCGCGTTGCCCGATGAACTGTTCGATGACCTGAATGGTTTCAAGGCCGGGCAGCCGGTGACGATCAGCGCTACGGATTATGGCGTTGACCCGGTGGCCGGCGAGCTGCGGTTTGTCGGGCGCGAAGAGCTGATCCTGCGGCGTACCGATGAACGCGCTGGCACCGTGCATGTGCATTTCCCACGCATGGGTTTCCGCATTCAGGCGCAATAAATAAAAAATATCTGCAAATAAATGTGAGGTTTTTCGACAGCCCATCCGTGTAGTGCTTGAAACTGCGATCTATTCGCATTAACAGCGTTTTCTACACGGGTTCTCACAGCATGAAGTCGACGGCGGGCGGTTGGGTAAAACAGTGGCTGGGAGCCTCGGTATTGACGGTGTCTGGGCTGGCATTGCTGCCCTTGAGCGTGGCGCAGGCGCAGGAGCAGCAAAGCGCCCAGTTCAACTTTGCCCAGGCCGCCAAGCCGCTGCCCCAGGCGCTGAGCGATTTCAGCCGGGTGACCGGCATCAGCGTGATCTACACCGATGAAGCCCCCTATGGTCTCAACGCCCCGGCGGTCAGTGGGCCGATGAGCGCCACCCAGGCCCTGCAACGCTTGCTGGGCGGCTCCGGCTTGACCTTCCGCCAGATCGACGCGCGCACCCTGGCCCTGGAACCGCTGCCCACCGACGGTGCGGTGAACCTCGGCGCGACCACCATCAGCGGTGTCGGCCAGGCCCAGGACAGCACCAGCTACCAGCCTCCGCCCACCAGTTCGGTGATGCGCTCCCATGCTTTGCTGCTGGAAACCCCGCAGACCGTCAACGTCGTACCCGCTCAAGTGTTGCGCGACCAGACCCCGCGCAATCTGGATGACGCCCTGGCCAATATCAGCGGCATCACCCAGGCCAACACCCTGGCCAGCACCCAGGACGCGGTAATGCTGCGTGGCTTTGGCGACAACCGTAACGGCTCGATCATGCAAGACGGCATGCCGGTGGTGCAGGGCCGCGCGCTGAACGCCACGGCAGAACGCGTTGAAGTGCTCAAGGGGCCATCGTCGCTGCTGTACGGCATCCAGGACCCGGGCGGCGTGGTCAATATCGTCAGCAAAAAGCCCGAGCTGAGCCAATCCACGGCCCTGACCGTGCGCGGTTCCACCTTTGGCGATGGCAAGAACGGCAGCGGTGGCAACCTCGATACCACCGGCCCCATCGGTGATTCGGGCCTCGCTTATCGCTTGATCGTCGACCATGAAGACGAAGACTACTGGCGCAACTTCGGCACCCACCGCGAATCGCTGGTGGCGCCGTCCCTGGCCTGGTACGGCGACACTACCAAGCTGCTGTTCGCCTACGAGCACCGTGAATTCCTCTCGCCGTTCGACCGTGGCACCGCGATCGACAAGTCCAACCACCCACTGGACATCCCCTCCACGCGGCGTCTGGACGAACCGTTCAACAACATGGAGGGCCGTTCCGACCTGTACCGTTTCGAGGCCGACCACGACCTCAACGACGACTGGAAGGCGCACTTCGGCTACAGCTGGAACCGTGAAACCTACGACGCCAGCCAAGTGCGCGTCAGCGCGGTGAATGACAATGGCACCCTGACCCGCAGAATGGACGGCACCCGGGGCGCGATCAGCACCGACCGTTTCACCACGGCCAGCCTGGAAGGCAAGGTGAACGTGCTGGGCATGCAGCATGACCTGGTGTTCGGCCTGGATGACGAATACCGCAAGATCTACCGCGCCGACCTGATCCGCCAGAACTCGCGCGGCACGTTCAACTACAACAACCCGGTGTATGGCAACGAAGTCGCGGGCACCACCGTCAGCGCCGCCGACAGTGCCCAGACCGACCTGTTGCGCAGCGACTCGCTGTTCTTCCAGGACGCCATTCACCTGACCGACCAGTGGATTCTGGTGGGCGGTGTGCGCTACCAGATGTATGACCAATACGCCGGCAAGGGCGTGCCGTTCAAGGCCAACACCGATGGCAATGGCCAGGCCTGGGTGCCGCGGGCCGGCCTGGTGTATCGCTACACTGATGAGCTGTCGTTCTACGGCAGCTACACCGAGTCGTTCAAACCCAACTCCACCATCGCCGCCTTGGCCGATGGCAGCACGTTGACCGGCGACCTCACGCCGGAGGAATCCAAGTCCTGGGAACTGGGGGCCAAGCTCGACATACCTGGGCGTGTGACCGCCAGCGTGGCGTTGTTCAACATCGACAAGCGCAATGTGCTGGTGTCGGTGGGCTCCGGTGCCAACACGATCTACAGCATTGCCGGGCAAGTGCGTTCCCGTGGCCTGGAACTGGACGCCAGCGGCCAGTTGACCGACAAGTGGAGCCTGATCGGCAGCTATGCCTTCACCGACGCCGAAGACGTCAAGGACAACGACCCGACGCTGCAAGGCAACCGCCTGCAAAACGTGGCCAGGCACACCGGTTCGTTGTCGGTGGCCTATGACTTCGGCACTATTTTCGGTGGCGACCAGTTGCGGGTGGGGACCGGCGCGCGCTACGTCGGCGAGCGCGCAGGCGATGCCGCCAACGACTTCGATTTGCCGGGCTACACCGTGGCCGACGCGTTTGCCACCTATGACACCAAGATCGACGGGCAGAAGGTCAAGTTCCAGTTCAACGTGAAGAACCTGTTCGACCGCACCTACTACACCTCGGCGGCCAGCCGCTACTTCGTGTCGATAGGTGATGCGCGGCAGGTGTCGGTGTCCAGCACCCTGGAGTTCTAAAGCCTGGCGGGTTTGTTGGGGTTAGCAGGCTTGTTATGGCTAGCAGGCTTGTTGTGGCAAGCGGGCTTGTTGTGGCGAGTTGGCTTGTTGTGGCGAGCGGGCTTGCCCTAATGCCATTCAGTTAAGCGTACATCGCCTTCTGTAGGAGCGAGGGGGACGCCTAGTTCTTGCTCGCGAAAAACGTCAACGAGTTTTCCGCGAGCAAGCTCGCTCCTACAAGAAGGCGATGTACGCTTAACTGAACGGCATTAGGGCTTGCCCCGCGTTGGGCTGCGCAGCAGCCCCAAAACCTCAGGCCGCGGTCCATCTGAAACAGCGCGGTGATCTTAGTGGGGCTGCTTCGCAGCCCAACGCGGGGCAAGCCCGCTCGCCACAGCTAGCCCGCTCGCCAGGGGATACTGTTTGTCCGTTCTATCTCGCTTGCCTGGCCAACCTCAGGGCACCATCCCACTGCTGCGGGCGTAGGCGAACAAATCCACGTCAGTGGAAATACACAACCGGTTCATCGCGGTGCTTTTCTGCTTGCTGATCGTCGAGATACTCCGGTTGACCCGCGCGGCGATCTGGCTGACGGTCATGCCGCTGGCGAGCATGCGCACCACCTCGCGCTCCTTGCCGGACAATTGCGGCACGGCTTGCTGATCCCCGGTACCCGCCTCCACCAGTTGCTGACGCAGGCATTCGCTGATGAACGTCTTGCCGGTGCTGATCGATTGAATGGCTTGAGGCAACTCCCTGGCCGATGCACTTTTAGCAATGATGGCCCGGGCGCCGTGGGCGAAGGACGTGCGCAATGTCGCGACGTTGGCGAACATGGTGACCAGAATCACCGGGAGCTCGGGGTGCTTGCGATGCATCAGGCTCAGCAGGCTATAACCATCGGCCTGCTGGTTACCCGGCATGGCGAAATCAGTCACCACGATATCGCAGGGTGTGCTGTCGATCAGCGCCAGCAATTGATCGGGCCCGTCGGCCTCGCCCACCACTTTGCAGCGACCGTTGGCTTCAATCACCACTTTTTGGCCGATACGTACAATCGGATGGTCGTCGGCAATAATTACTCGAAGCATTAGAACCACCATGATGGCAACTTGATTCGGGCAAAAATAGCGCCGGATGCAAACCGCAACAACCGGCAAAAACAGCAGTAGCAGCAGGTGGCCCAGCAATCTATGAGAGCAAGATTTTCACCTACAAAACAAAAAGAACACGGCTACAGAAAAAACCTACGCAAACCTTAATAAAAGTCCTACACATCAACACTAAAGAGCTTTCAGATATTCCACATAACGAACCAAGTCTTGCCGTAACCCAAACAACGCCCTGGCATGCAACGCCACCCCATCACGCGTCACGGCGCTGATCAACTGGATGCCGCGCGCCTCCAGCGGAGTGCCCCCCAGGAACGCCACGCTTCCGATCAGGCGGTGCAAGTGCTGTGCTGTCTGGACCGCATCCACATGCGCCATGGCATGGGACAAGGCTTGCAAATCCTGGCGTACCTCCTGCACCAGGCTGGCCAGCATCCCATCCAGCACTTGCGCACTACCAAACAGTTGCACCAGCCTGGCGCGCGTCGGCCAATCCTCTTCTCGGGTGCGCGGCACGTCTGTCACCAGTGGGGTGCCGTCCGCCAACCAATACAGCAAGACATTGCGCAGTTGACCGAACGTCAGAGGCTTGATCAGCCAGGCATTGATGCCCGCGTCCAGGCATTGGTGGACTTCATTCGGCCCAAGGTTGGAGGTCAAGGCAACGATCGGTACGGGCTCGGCCATCGACTCACGCTCTCGACGGCGCACTTCACGGGCCAAGGCATAACCATTCATGACCGGCATCTGGCAGTCCGTGAGGATCAGGTCGAACGGTTGCCCATCGAGCGCGGCAAGCGCGGCCTGGCCATCACCGCAGGTCTCGCAGCCCAACCCCAACTGCTGCAGCATCGCGCTCATCATCATGCGATAGGCAGGATGGTCGTCGACTACCAGCACTGTGCAATCCTGCCAATGGGCAGGCGAGGCATTTGACGGCAGCGGATCATCCCCAGCGCCGTCGACTGGGCGAATGTCCGATGACATGACTACCTCGACTTACCGCAATGCGCGGGCCTGGATGGAACGCCCCTACAAAACAGGCATAGATCGGCGGCAGTGGCCCGCACGCCTATATCGGCAAGGCGAGCCATCCTGTTGAGAATCTTTTTTACTAATCAGAGGGAAGAAAATATTTGAAGCGAGGCGTGCCGGCGATACAACAACTACGAAAAGTTAATAAAACCTACACATAGACAAGCCCGTTCCGACATCAGTTATTGCACGTGCGCAAGATCCACTCACTCTCGTAATTGTTGTATTTGCGCCAACACCGACGACCGATAAATTGCGCCGCATCCCACGGAGAGGGACGACCAGCCATCACGCCGGTCGCTGAAAACCAGACGGCATCTCCTGTTTTCCTGCCGTCAGCAAGCCTTGCACCGGAACTTCAAAACATGAAAAAGCCCCTAGCAGCACTCGCCACTCTCGTCATGCTCGCCACCTCAGGTGCTGCGGTTGCCGCCAGCAGTGTGGACCTGACCGTCACTGGCCTGATCACCCCGACGGCTTGCACGCCATCCTTGTCCGCTAATGGCGTCGTCGATCACGGCAAGATTTCGGCCAAGGACCTCAGCCCGACCAATTGGACCCGTCTCCCTACATCCGTCTTGAAACTGACCATCGGCTGCGACGCCCATACCCTGTTCGCGGTCCAGGCAACCGATAACCGGGCAGGCTCGGCCACCTACTCGAATGGTTTCGGCCTGGGCTTCGTCAACGGTACGCAAAAACTCGGCCAGTACGATCTGGTGTATGAGAACCCTGTCAACGGCGACGGCGGCCCCCTCTACCCGATTCTCTCGAGGGATGGCGGCCTGACTTGGATGAACAATGAAGATGCCGCCACCAGTCCTTTGGAGCTGCTGGGGTTTCGTGACAGGCCAACCGGTCGAGAGGGCCCTATCCCCCTCAAAAACGTCACTGCAGACCTGATGGTCACTACCTTTATCAACGCCACAAACAGTTGGGACATGGGCCAGGAAGAGGTTGAAATCGACGGCCTCGCCACGCTTGAAGTCAAGTACCTGTAGCACGCAGGCATGAAGCGTACCGCCCTCCTCCCTGCCCTGCATGGGAGCCCCCCTATCGACGGTTGCGCCACACTGCCAGCGGCCGGCTTGCAGATGGTTCCCGTCTTCAATCAGGACGATTACCCATGGATAGATTCACCTCAGGCCTCGTGGCCAGCCTGCTGATTGCCTGCGCACCCGCGACTTTCGCGTCCAGCAGCACCAGTTTGAGTGTCGGCGGGACCATCACGCCCAGTTCCTGCACACCGACGTTGTCCAGCGGGGGCATCGTCGACCACGGCAAGCTGACGGTAAAGGACCTCAACCCAGAGCAGCCCACCCGCCTGCCAACCGGCGAGTTGCTGCTGGAAGTCAATTGCGAGGCGGCCACCTTCTTTACCCTGACCACCGTCGACAACCGCGCCGGTACGTCGGCCATTCACCCCGCCAGCCATGGCCTGGGCACCATCAACGACGACCAAATGCTGGGCAGCGCCGCCTTCAGCGTGTTCGACGCGGTGGCCGACACTCAACCGGTGCACGCCATCATGTCCAGCAACGGCGGCAGCAGTTGGCGGATCTCGTCATACCTGGGCCACGCCGGTATCACAGCCTTTGCCGCCCCGGCAGACCTCTATACGCCCATCGCCATCAAGGTGCTGAACGCCCGCTTGAGCGCCTTCACCACCCTGGTACCGGCCAAGGACCTGCCCCTGGTGGACGAAGTGCCCATCGATGGCAGCGCCACCCTTCAAGTGAAGTACCTGTAATTCCCTGACCCTGATCCCTTCTACCAAGAATATTCCTCATCATGAAGACCACACTTAAAAGCCTGATCAGCTGTTGCTTGCTCGGCAGTCTTGCACCTGCATTCGCCGCCTCCACTGTCGACCTGAGCGTCAAGGGGTTGATCACCCCCAGCTCCTGCACACCCAGCCTATCGGCGGGTGGGCAGATCGATTACGGCAAGGTGGCGGCGAAAGACCTGAACCAGACCTCAACAACAAAGCTGGCAGAGAACCGGTTACTGCTGAAAATCGACTGCGAGGGCCCGACCGCCATGGCGTTCAAGCTCATCGACAATCAGCCGGATACCAGCAGTAATTATTGGTATCTGGGGCTGGGCCTGACACCGGCCCAAGAGAAGATCGGCCTGGTCCGTATCACCTTTGAAAACTCCACGACCGATAACCAAACCGTACACATCAGCGAGTCGGAAGACGGTGGCAAAACCTGGAGCCGTAACAATGGCCAAGGGTTTTACATCGGCGACTCACTGCATGCCCCCAGCAATCCGACCGACCCGACACAGCCTATCCCCAGCACGCACTTTGCGACCGACTTGAAGATCTATGCGGAGATTGCCCGTGCCGACGGCCTGACCCTGACAGAAGAAGTCGCCTTCCGGGCCAGCGGTACCGTTGAAGTCCATTACCTCTAAAACCCCCACAGGGATTTTGCCCGATGAATCGACCTATCCACTGTTTGGCACTTACCTTGCTCGCCTTGCACCTGACGCCCTCCTTCGCCAGATCCGCCGTGGACTTGGATATAGCCGGTCGCATCACGCCCCAGGCCTGCTCGGTTTCGCTGTCTGACAGCGGCCTGGTCGATTACGGCAAGATCCCGGCACGCACGCTGAACCTGACTGACTTCACCGTGCTGCCCAACCAGCAAATGGGGCTGAGCATCAGTTGCGAAGGCCCAACCCTGTTTGCCCTCACAGGCATCGACAACCAGGGCAATTCGTCCCCGGACCCGCAGGTGTTCTACGGCTTGGGCATGAACATCCATGCGCCGAGCGAACGCCTGGGGCACGTCAGTTTGTCACTGCGCGGCCCAGTGGGGGACAACGCCACCTTGCAGACCCTGACCTCGGCGGACAATGGCGCCACCTGGACACCCGAGCCCCACGCCTACCCACGCAAACTCATGGCATTCGCCCCGGCCGGCGTGCTGTTGCCCGGGCCCTTGCGCCAACTGGTGGCGAGTCTGCGGGTGGACACGTCCATCAGCCCGGCCAACACCCTGACCCTGAAAGAAGAAGTCCCCCTCGACGGTTCAATCACCCTGGACCTCAAGTACCTCTAATCCTCGCGAGTAATGACGATGTACAGCTCTTTATCAACCTGGCATTGGATCGGCCTTACCCTTGGCCTCTTGTGCGTTGCCACCGCCAGCCTGGCCGATGGCATGGTGCCGGACACGTCGGTGGTGCTCGTCTATGAAGCAGATGGCGAAGCCTCTGTGTCAGTGAGCAACACCGATAACAAAGTGGCCCTGATGCACGTGACCCTCGAGAACATCCCCGAGGACCCCGAAACCCTGTTGTTCGTCACCCCGCCCCTGAGCCGGGTCGAAGCGTCCAAAAGCCAGTTGGTGCGTTTCATCCTGCAAAGCCAGGAGCCGTTGAAGACCCAGCGCCTCAAGCGGGTGATTTTCGAAGGCATGCCTGCCCAGCAGGACCCCAATCGGGCCGGGCGCGCCCAAGTGGGTGTGACCGTGCGCCAGAACCTGCCGGTGATCATTCACCCCAAAGGCCTGGCGCGTAACCGCGAGCCTTGGCTGGGCCTGACCTGGCATTTGGACAATGACCAACTGAGCGTGCGTAACCCCACGCCGTACGTGGTACGCCTGGCCCAGGAGCTGCAATTGCTGCCTGGCAACGGCTCGGCCATGTTGCCGCGCACCTACGTGTTGCCAGGCGAAACACTGACGGTGACGACCAATGGCGCGGCAGCCACCACCGTACGCCTGCAACCGGCCACGGTATATGGCTTTGCAGTACCGGCTCACGACGCCGCGATCAGCCTGTAACTCAGCGCCGCCCAGGGACGTAACGGCGCCAATAAAAACGAAGTGGCCACCCCTAAGGCCACCAGGAAACGACCTGCAGCGATAGGAAATCGTGGCGGTTTTTCCATCCTATGAGTGCACTTGTGTGAACACAGTCATGAACATCCGTGACGGCAAAGCCGTGCCCGGCATTTCACCACGCCGGGCATTTATCCCATTGTTCCTGGGGCAGATACTGCTGTCGAACGCCGCCTGGGCGGACACCCCATCAACGGCCAGCGCCTTCGACCCGCAGACGTTGCGTCAGCGGGGAATCGACCCCGAGCTTGCCAGCCTGTTGATGCAGGCACCGCGGTTCGCCCCAGGGCGCCATGCGCTCAGCCTGAGCGTCAACGGCCAGCGCCGTGGCCGCGTGGACGTGAGCTTCGATCAGCACGGCGCGCTGTGCTTCGACCCACCGTTGCTCGACGCCGGCCAGTTGGTTATGCCGTCAACCGGCCCGGCAGAGGAAAGCAGCTGCTACGGCTTCCTCCAGGACTACCCACAAACCGTGATCGATGCCGACCCGGCCAGCCTGAGCCTGGCCCTGGTGGTGCCGACCCAGGCGCTGCGTCCGCTGACGCAGGACATTTCCGGTTATTCAACCGGCGGTTTTGCCGCGCTGATCAATTACGACATCACCGGGCTATACAGCCAATACAGCGACGACACCAGCCGTTTTGCCTCGGCCAATACCGAGGTCGGTTTCAATGCGGGCGACTGGATCGTACGCAGTCGCCAGGTACAAACCTGGCAAGACCGTGTCTCGCGCACCACCCACCTGGACGCCTACGCCCAACGCACCTTCGCCAGTCAACAGGCGGTGCTGCAGGCCGGGCAGATCAACCTCTACAACCCGGTACTCGCCGGCGCGCAAATCACCGGCGTACAAGTGCTCAATGAACAGGCCCTGCAAGAGCAGAACCAGGGCGCGACGATCAACGGCATCGCCAATGGGCCGGCGCAGGTCGAAGTCCGCCAGAACGGCACCTTGATCCACTCCACCGTGGTGCCCGCCGGGCCCTTTTCGTTGAGCAATGTGCCGCGCCTGAACGGGCGCTCTGACGTTGAAGTGACCGTCAAGGAAGCCACCGGCGAGGAACGCCGCTTCACCGTACCCGCGGCCATGCTTGGCCTGGACCTGCCTGCGCCCGGCTACTCGGTGGCCGCCGGGCGGGTACGTAGCATAGGCGATGGCCAGGCCGCCGAGCCGTGGGTGGTGAGCGCCGGCTGGAGTGCATCACTCCATCCGCAAGTCAGCTTCGGCAGCGGCGTACTGGCGGCCGAAGATTATCGTTCGGCGGGCCTGAGCCTGGGGTTGTTGCCCTGGCAGGACAGCCAGGTGCAAGTGACCGTGGTGGGCGCAGAGGCGACGCGCCGAATCCGCGAGCGCGGTGTGCAGACCGACCTGTCCTGGTCGCAGAAGTTGAACGAGCGCTGGGCGGTCAGCGCCGCCAACTCCTGGCGCACTGAGGGGTACCGCGACCTGACCGAGTCGACGTACGTCACCGACACCGAGCCACAGCAACGCTCACGCTACCGCGACCAGCAAAGCGCCACGGTTTCCTGGTCCCACCCAGGGTGGGGTGCGTTCAGTGCGGGCATGTCCCGGTCGTCTTCGTTCCAGGGCGACAGCAGCAGCCGTGCCCTGGCGTCGTGGGGCACCCAGGTACGCGGTGTGTCCGTTTCCGCCACGGCCGAATGGCAAGTCAGTGGCCGCCAGCACAATGACAACAGCCTGTACCTGAATCTCAGCGTGCCGCTTGGGGACAGTCGCCGTGGCCGGGCATGGGTGCGCAACTCGGGGGGTGAACACCGCACCGGGCTGGGCCTCAACGAACAGATCAATGAGCAGTTGGCTTACCGGGTCGCCGTGGAACACGACACCCGCGACCGCGAGGTGGAGTCGTCCCTCGGCCTTTCTGCGTTGCCGTACTACAGCCAGCTGGATTTCAACTACACCCGCTCCGATGCCGAGCGCTCAAGCTACCAGGGCGGTGCCCGTGGCGCAGTGGTCATGCATGGCGGTGGGGTGACGTTCTCGCCCTATCCGGTGCGCGACACCTTCGCCGTGGTGTCGGTGGGCGAGATGGCCGGCGTGCAGGTGAGTACCCCCAGTGGCCCGGTATGGACCGACTGGCAAGGCCACGCCGTGGCGTCCCAGCTCAGCCCCTATGGCCGTAGCCCGGTGGAAGTCCAAACCCGTTCATTGCCGCGCAATGCCGACATCAGCAATGGACTGGCCGTGGTATCGGCGGGGCGCGGCGCGGTAGACCGGGTTGAATTCGGCGTATCGCTGACCCGTCGCGCACTGCTGACCCTGGACCGACCCGTGCCCCGTGGCGCAGCGGTGACCACCGAAGACGGCGAGTTCATCACGCTGGTCCAGGAAAACAACCAGGTATTTATCCCCAACGTGCTCGACACCCGCACGCTGTGGATCAAGGCCCCCGGCCAGCCACGCTGCCACTTGCGCTTTGAACTGCCCGCCAAGGCCGACCCCCACGTGTACTACGAAACCGCCCCGGCGCGCTGCCAGACTCCTTGAGGACACCATCATGAACCTTCACTACGCCCTGGCCGCCTTGGCGCTCCTCGCCGGCACCGTCCACGCACAGGACGACTGCCGCCTGGACCTCAGCCAGTCGCGCCTGGATTTCGGCTTGATGAAACGCGCCAGCGGCCCCGCATCTGCGCCAGAGCGATTGCTCGGCGAACGCCGTCTGTCGCTGACCTTGAACTGCCCGCAACCCAGTGACATGCGCCTGTTTTACCGCGCCCTGGCCGCCGGTACCGAGCGCTTGCGCTTCACCGAAGGCGGCAGCTACCGCGTGCAGGTGCGGGACGGGGTGCTGGATGGCCGGGCCGTGGAACTCGGCCTGCTGCCAGGGCAAGACCAGGCGCCAGCGGCGGTCGCCTCGACGCTGACGTGGCGGGCTGACCACGGCATCGTGCCGATGTACAACGGCCAGCCCGCAACCGGCAGCAGTTTTTCCGTGCAACTGGACGTCAGCGCCTGGGCCCTCGATGCAGCCACTCATGTGCGCGACGCCGTCACTTGGGAAACGGAGGGGCTGGTGGACGCGCCCGCATCGGGCCGTTCACGGGCGTTGCATCTGCAAGCCAGCTTCGCCCCGGCCGCCTGCACGCCAACCCTGTCCAACAGCGGGACAGTGGATTTTGGCAAGTTATCGATCGGCGACCTGAACAACGACAGGGATACGCCCCTGCCCTCCCGACCGCTGACCCTCACCGTCGCGTGTGACGGGCCTACGCCTTTTGCCTTGGTGATGCACGACAACCGAAGCGGCTCAGCCACCGGCGGCGTCGACGAGACCGCCTACGGCCTGGGCCATGACGCGCGCGGGCAGAAAATCGGCCGTTACGCGCTGACCGTCGACCCGGCCCTGGTCACCGCCGACAGCCTGCCCCAAATGTACCGTACCGACTCCACCACCAGCGGCAACGCCTGGAGCGGCGCCAGCGCCACCCCCATCGCCTTGGGTGCCCGCAGCTTGCTGGGCTTTACCGCGACCGCCGGCAGCACGGAGGGGCCCAACGCCCTGCAGAACCTGAGCGCGCTGCTGACCCTGAACGCCGTGATCGCGCCACTCGTAGACCTGGACCTCAGCGGCGAAATCGAACTCGACGGTTCAGCCACCCTGGAAATCATCTACTTCTAAGTGCCACAGGAATCCTCATGTTCAATCGCTATTTGCTCCTCACGACGCTATTGCTCAACTCACTGGCGCAGGCCGCCTCCACTGTTGACCTGGGCGTCAGCGGCCAGCTCACCCCCAGTGCCTGTGAACCCAGCCTGTCCAATGGTGGCGTGTATGACGTAGGCAAGATCGCCGCCAAGGACCTGAACGCCCATCAACCCACCCGGCTGCCGCCTCATAGCCTGAAATTGGCGATCGACTGCCAGGCGTCGACCCTGCTGGCCCTGGAACCCCGGGATAACCGACAGGGCTCCAGTTATTCCGGTGATCAAAGCCATTCGTTCGGCCTGGGCTTGATCAACGACAACCAAAGGCTGGGCGCCTTGAATTTGAGCCTCGATTCAGCCGTGGCCGACGGCGTCGAGATGTACACGCTCATCTCAAGCGGCCCTACTACATGGGCGCCGTCGACAATTCTGTCACCACACGCCCTGAGCGCGTTCACCCCCATCAGGAACGTGACCGTCCCGGCGCCGGTACAACAACTGAGCGCCCTCTTGTCGATCCAGCCGATCATCGCCCCGACCGACACGTTGTTGCTGACAAAAGAAGCGCCTATAGACGGCTCCGTGACCCTGACCGTGAAGTACTTATAGGAGTTAAACCATGAAAACGTTACTGCTCGCCCTAACCGCCGTTGCGTGGCTGGCCCCTGTATCGACGGCCCAGGCCGCCTCCACCGTCGACTTGCGCGTGACAGGCCTGATCACCCCCATGGCCTGCACCCCGGTGTTTTCCGGCGGTGGGTTGGTCGAATTCGGCAAGATATCCCAACAAGACCTCAACCAGGCCACAGGCACCCGGCTGCCGCTCAAGTCCCTGACGCTGACCGTCAGTTGCAATGCACCCGGCCGCTACGCCTTGCGCATGCGCGACAACCGCGAAGGTTCGGCCCACGTCAACAGCGAGATCTATTACGGGCTGGGGTACGACAACAGTGGCAACAAGGTCGGGGTCTACTCCCTCAAGTTCGACCCGAAGCAGACCGTGGCCAGCCCATTGCCACAGGTGTTCGGCACCGAATCCACCACCGGCGGCGCGGCCTGGCGCACGGCCAATCAAAACCCGATCGACATCGGCGCCAGAAGCCTGTTGGGGTTCACCGACATCGAGGGCAGCACCGACGGCCCGGCCGCCATCCAAACCCTGACCAGCACGCTGACCCTGGAGGCGGTGATCAATGCCAAGCAGAACCTGGACCTGAGCACCGACATCCCCCTGGACGGTTCCGCGACCCTGGAGGTGGTGTATCTCTAGACGGCTTCGCTGCTGACACCCACGTATTTCGCCCGCCCCGCACCGAGACCGGCGACGACGGCGCCCAGGCCGAGGACCGCGAACACCCAGCCGGTGGCAGCCCAGCCGCCGGTCCAATCGTGTATCAGCCCCACCGCGAGCGGGCCGGCGGATGCCAGGGTGTAGCCGACGCCCTGGGCCATGCTCGACAGGTTCGCGGCCACATGGGAATCCCGTGAGCGCAGCACGATCAAGGTCAACGCCAGGCTGAACGTCCCGCCCTGGCCCAGCCCCAACAGAATGGCCCAGCCCCACAGCCCGTCGAGTGGCGCATACAGGCAGCCGAACAGGCCGCCGAGGGTCAGCAGCATCACCACCACAATGGCCAGGCGCTGATCCTTACCGCGCGTGGCCAGCCAGGGCGCGGCCAGTGAACTGAACAATTGCACGATGATGGAGCCGGACAGCGCCAACCCGGCTTCGGTGGCACTCAAGCCACGGCCGATCAGGATCGACGGCAGCCAGCCAAACACGATGTACGCCAGGGACGATTGCAGGCCCATGTACAAGGTCACCTGCCAGGCCAACGGGTCGCGCAGCAAGCCTTTGACCTGATAGGCGACCTGGTGGGCACTCTGCTTCTGGCCGACCTGGGGCCACCAGAACAACGCCGCCACCAACGCCGGCACAATCCAGAAGCCCAGGCCGAAGGTCCAGCGATCGCCGAAATAATGACTGAGGGGCACCGTTGCACCTGCCGCCAGCGCTGCCCCCAGGCACAGGGCCATGGTGTAGACCCCGGTCATGGCGCCGGCCTGCCTGGCGAAATCACGCTTGACGATGCCCGGCAGCAATACGCCGATGATGCCGATACTCGCGCCCGCGACCAGGCTGCCGGCGAACAGACCCACTTCGCCAAAAGCACTGCGCAGGAGGATGCCGGCGGCCAAGGTCAGCAAAATCCCCAGCACCACGCGCTCGGCGCCAAAACGCCGGGCCAGGATCGGCGCCATGGGTGCGAACAGGCCCAGGCACAGCACCGGCAAGGTGGTAAGCAAACCGGCCCTGGCCGCCGACAACCCCAGGCTGCTGGAAACGTCTGCCAGCAACGGCGCCATGCTCGACAGCGCCGGGCGCAAGTTCAAGGCCACCAGGATCAGGCCCAACAGCAACAGCCACGGGCGATTCACTACCGGGCGGCGGTGTTGCACCACCTCGTCGTCGGCTTCGGCATCGATCAACAGTTCTTCGAGTTCGGGCGTGCGTTTGGCTTCAAGGCTCATTAATCAACTGCCGGCAGATGGATTTGGCGCGTTCCGGGTCCTGGTGTTCCACGGCGTCGAGCAGGGCGATATGCAGGTCGAACACCGCCTGGCGGCGCGGCGAAATGTTCAGGGTCTGGCGCAACTGGGCGCCGATGACCGCCGAAAAATACTGGTACAGCTCGCTCAAGGCCGGGTTGTGCGCGGCGTCCACCAGCCGTGCGTGGAACACCAGGTCAGCACTGATATAGGCCTCCAGGTCACCGTGGTACAGCTCGGCGCTGGCCTTGAGTGCCTCGTGCAGGCCGTTGAGATCGTCCTCGGTACGGCGCGCGGCAGCGAGGCCGACGGCCTCCACTTCGAGAATCTGCCGCGTCTCCTGCGCCTGTCCCAGGGTGCAATGGGATAACGCCCGCATCGCCCCCAGCGGGTCAGTCATCGAACGCAGGTAACTGCCGTCGCCCTGGCGGATGTCGATCAACCCGCAGAACGCCAGCACGCGCATGGCTTCGCGCACGGTATTGCGGCTGATGCCCAACTCGGCCGACAGCTCCGGCTCGGTGGGCAGGCGCTCGCCGATGGCCCACTTGCCTTCGGTAATTCGCCAGCGCAACTGCTCCAGGGCCTGGTCCACCAGGGAGCGTTTGATCAGGGGGGCGATGTCTGTCATGGAATGTTGGCTTTCGTCCAATCATAGGATGAATTTTCCTACAGCCTATTCAGAGTTACCTACAAAGGCAACGCACTAGGGTTCTTAGGCAGGAAAAGGAGCAGTATTTTCGATTAGTAAAATTACCCTTAGAGGGTAATTATCCGGCTCAGGTGTCTTATGGAAAAGTACACACCTCATTACGATCTGGCGGTGATCAAGGCGGATGTCAGGCGGCTTAAGGAAAAGGCATTTACCTCAACGGCGAAGAGCACAGGAAGGAAACTCGGCTTTGAGATCCATGAAATGCAAGAAGTCGTTTTTCAATTGCAAACCAGGATGTTGTACAAATCAATGACTACCTATGCAGACCATAAGGTCTGGCAGGACGTGTACCACATCAGTTCACACGGCATGGAGATTTACATAAAGGTCACTTACCGCTCAGGCGGTAACCCACCGGTAATCTCCTTCAAGGAGTGCAACTCATGAAGACTCAACAGTGCTTTATATGCGGTACGCCCGACGGCATGACTCGGTTCGAGGGCCGTAGCGAGACCATCAGCGTCAAAGGGATGGAGCGTCGTGTCGATGACCTTTCTGGCTGGGAATGCCATGCATGCGGCGACGGCATGTATGACCCGGATAGTGCAGAACGCCACGCAAAAGCAGGGGATGAACTCGTCCATGCCGCACGGACAATGATCGGCAACGAGATGAAACGCATCCGTCGCAAGCTGCACCTTACGCAAAAAGAAACCGTGCAACTCTTGTCGGGTGGCGGCCACAACGCTTTTTCACGTTATGAACGCGGTGAGCTTCTGCCACCGAAGCCACTGGTTCTGTTGATGCGATTATTGGACCGTTACCCTCATTTGCTCGCCGACGCCAAGGTATTGGCCGAAGGCGCTGACCTGCGGGGGTTCACTCATACCGTGAACACAGAAGATGAGGCGCTCAAGGCCTCATGAACAGACAAAAATAAACCCGGCCAGGCCGGGTTTATTTTTTCAAACATCGATCAATGCAGGATCTGGCTCAAGAACAACTTGGTCCGGTCATTCTGCGGGTTGTCGAAGAAGTCATTCGGCGCCGCCTGCTCCACGATCTCGCCCTTGTCCATGAAGATCACGCGGTTGGCCACAGTGCGGGCGAAACCCATTTCGTGGGTCACGCACAACATGGTCATACCGTCTTCGGCCAGGCCGATCATGGTGTCGAGCACTTCCTTGACCATTTCCGGGTCGAGGGCCGAGGTCGGTTCGTCGAACAGCATGATTTTCGGCTTCATGCACAGCGCACGGGCGATGGCCACCCGCTGTTGCTGGCCGCCCGAGAGTTGGCCCGGAAACTTGTGGGCCTGCTCTGGAATGCGCACGCGTTCCAGGTAGTGCATGGCAATTTCTTCAGCCTTGCGCTTGGGCATCTTGCGCACCCACATCGGCGCCAGCGTGCAGTTCTGCAGGATGGTCAGGTGCGGGAACAGGTTGAAATGCTGGAACACCATGCCGACTTCACGGCGGATCGCTTCGATCTGCTTGAGGTCGTTGGTCAGTTCCACGCCGTCGACCACGATGCGGCCCTGCTGGTGTTCTTCCAGGCGGTTGAGGCAGCGGATGGTGGTGGACTTGCCGGAACCCGACGGGCCGCACAGCACGATACGCTCGCCCTGCTTGACGTTGAGGTTGATGTCTTTCAACACGTGGAACTGGCCGTACCACTTGTTGACGCCCTGCATCTGGATAATGCCTTCAGGGCTCACAGGCTGTTTGATCGCTTCGCTCATAACAACAACTCCTAACGCTTGTGGCCTGTGTCGAGCTTGTGTTCCAAATGAATGGAATAGCGCGACATACCAAAACAGAAAATCCAGAACACCAGGGCGGCGAACACGTAGCCTTCGGTGGCCATGCCCAACCATTTCGGGTCGGCGGCGGCTTGCTTGACGCTGTTGAGCAGGTCGAACAGGCCAATGATGATCACCAGGCTGGTGTCCTTGAACAGCGCAATAAACGTGTTGACGATGCCAGGGATCACCATCTTCAGGGCCTGCGGCAAAATCACCAGGCCCATGCTGCGCCAGTAGCCCAGGCCCATCGCCGCGGCCGCTTCGTACTGGCCCTTGGGAATCGCCTGCAAACCACCGCGCACCACTTCAGCCACATAGGCCGACTGGAACAGGATCACGCCGATCAACGCCCGCAGCAGCTTGTCGATGCCCATGCCTTCGGGCAGGAACAACGGCAACATCACCGAAGACATGAACAGCACGGTGATCAACGGCACGCCGCGCCAGAATTCGATGAAGGTCACGCAGACCACCCGGATCGCCGGCATGTTCGAGCGCCGCCCCAAGGCCAGCACAATGCCCAGCGGCAACGCGCCGGCGATACCGACGGTGGCGATGACCAGAGTCAGCATCAGGCCGCCCCATTGGCTGGTCGCCACGTTGCTCAGGCCAAAGATGCCGCCGTGCAGCAGGAAGTAGGCAATGATCGGGTACAGCACCAGGAAGCCCAGGCCATAGATCGCCTTGCGCGGGAAACGCGAGATGAACAACGGTGCCACGCCGACGATGGCCAGCCACACGGTCAGGTCCACGCGCCAGCGCAGGTCGCCGGGGTAGTAGCCGTACATGAACTGCCCGAAGCGCTGTTGGATAAACACCCAGCACGCGCCCTCTTTCGTGCAATCGGCGCGCGTGGTGCCGACCCAGTTGGCATCGAGGATGGCCCAGTGCAGGATCGGCGGCACCACCAGGTAGATCAGGTAAAACGCCAACAGCGTCAGCAGGGTATTGAGCCAGCTGGAGAACAGGTTGGCGCGCATCCATGCCATCGGCCCGAAGACTTTGCTCGGCGGCGGCATATCAGGTTTGAACGTATGCGAACTCATGTGCGTTTCCTCACCGCTCGATCAGCGCAATGCGCTTGTTGTACCAGTTCATCAGCAGGGAAATGCTGATGCTGATCGCCAGGTACACGCTCATGGTGATGGCAATGACTTCGATGGCCTGGCCGGTCTGGTTGAGCACCGTGCCGGCAAACAGCGAAACCATTTCCGGATAACCGATACCAGCGGCCAGCGAAGAGTTTTTCGCCAGGTTCAGGTATTGGCTGGTCAGCGGCGGAATGATCACCCGCAAGGCTTGCGGGATGATGACCTTGCGCAGCGTCGGCCCTGGGCGCAGGCCCAGGGAGCGCGCGGCTTCGGTCTGGCCGTGGCTGACGGACTTGATGCCCGAGCGCACGATCTCGGCGATAAACGCCGCCGTGTACACCGTCAACGCCAGGGTCAGCGCCAGCAGTTCAGGGATCAGTACCCAGCCGCCGACGAAGTTGAAACCCTGCAGCTTGGGCATTTCCCAGTGCAGCGGCGCGCCGAAGACCAAGGTGCACAACGCCGGGATCAGGATGAACAGCGCCAGGCCCGCCCAGAACTTGTGGAACGGTACGCCGGTGGCTTCAAAGCGTTTGTTGGCCCAACGCGCCATCAGCACGATCGCCACGATGGCAAGCACCACACTGGCCACAAACGGCCAGAAACCATCAGCGGTCAGCGCGGCCGGCATATTCAGGCCACGGCTGCTGACAAAGAAGGTATCGCCGAAGTTGTGGCTGTTACGCGGCCCCGGCATGGTCAGGAACACCGCGAAGTACCAGAACAGGATCTGCAGCAGCGGCGGGATGTTGCGGAACACTTCCACGTACACGGTCGCCAGCTTGTTGATCATCCAGTTGGGCGACAAACGCGCCACGCCGATGATGAAGCCGAGCAGGGTCGCCAGGACCACACCGATCACGGTCACCAGCAAGGTGTTGAGCAGGCCGATGACGAACACCCGGGCATAGCTGTCCGATTCGGTGTAGTCGATCAGGTGCTGAGCGATGCCGAAGCCGGCACTGCGCTCAAGAAAGTCGAAACCCGAGGTAATGCCCCGGTGTTGAAGGTTGGTCTGGGTATTGTTGAACAGGTACCAGCCCAGCGAGACCACCGCCACAATCGTGACGATCTGGAATAGCCACGCACGCACCTTGGGATCGCTGAAGCTGAGCTTCTGCTTGTGTGCGCCGATTTGATTTTGCATGGAGTGCCCCGGAAATAATGGAACAGAACATCACCCGGCGGTTGGCCCACCGGGTGATAGAACCATCAGCGATCAGCGCACAGGTGGTGCGTATTGAATGCCGCCGTTGTTCCACAGCGCGTTCAGGCCACGGTCGATTTCCAACGGGGTGCTCTTGCCCAGGTTGCGCTCGAACACTTCGCCGTAGTTACCAACTTGCTTGACGATCTGTACGACCCAGTCTTTCTTCACTTTCAAGTCTTTGCCGTATTCGCCGTCAGCACCGAGCAGACGCGCGACGTCCGGGTTCTTGGTGGACTTGGCTTCAGCTTCGACGTTCTTCGAGGTGATACCGGCTTCTTCAGCGTTGAGCATGGCGTAGCCAACCCAGCGCACGATAGCCAGCCACTCGTCGTCGCCGTTACGCACGACCGGGCCCAGCGGTTCCTTGGAGATGGTTTCCGGCAGAACCACGTAGTCCTTCGGCGAGGCCAGCTTGCTGCGCTGGGCGAACAGTTGGGACTTGTCGGAGGTCAGCACGTCGCAACGACCCGATTCCAGCGACTTGGCGCTTTCGTCGGAGGTGTCGAAGGTGATGGGGGTGTATTTCAGGTTGTTACCACGGAAGTAGTCGGAAACGTTCAGCTCAGTGGTGGTACCGGCCTGGATGCAGATGGTTGCACCGTCCAGTTCCTTGGCACTTTTAACGCCCAGCTTGTTGTTCACCAGGAAGCCGATGCCATCGTAGTAGGTGATGAAGCCTGGGAATTTCAGGCCCATGCCCGCATCGCGGGAGCTGGTCATGGTGGTGTTACGCGACAGGATGTCGACTTCGCCGGACTGAAGCGCGGTGAAACGCTCCTTGGCGTTCAACTGGCTGAATTTGACCTTGGTGGCGTCGCCAAACACGGCAGCGGCCACAGCGCGGCAATAGTCAGCATCGATCCCGAGGATCTTGCCGCTGGCATCCGGTACCGAGAAACCCGGCAGGCCGTCACTCACGCCACATTGCACAAAGCCTTTCTTCTGTACGGCGTCCAGGGTGGCGCCGGCTTGGGCAAAACCACTGACACCCAGTACAGCGGCCGCGGTTACGATGGCCAGGGTGGATTTCAATACCTTCATTCAAACCTCCAGTTGCTCTTGTTGTGTCGGAGCTAAAACTTCAGCGCACCCTTGTGAGGCGATATTGACCCGTGTTGGCTTTTTTTGGGGCCAAGCAGCATGAAGTTGTCGCAGTAATTCCAGTTGCTATCCCACAGGCGGCAGTCACTGATAGTGTTACCGCCCTAGGAAAGTTCTGACATCGATCTACACATAGCAAGGCGCGTACCAGAGTACCGGCTGAGTCGTTTCAGCCCATGGTCAATAGCAAAACATTCAACCTTGCGACATTCTCTTAACAGATCAACCTGTCGCGCACCGTTCCGATGCACTCAATCGGAGCGCACGCACATAGATGGAGCAACCATGACCGAACCCCTGATTATTCAGCCCGCCAAGCCCGCAGACGCCTGCGTAATCTGGTTGCATGGCCTGGGTGCCGATCGCTACGACTTTTTGCCGGTGGCCGAGGCACTCCAGGAAACCTTGTCGTCGACCCGCTTTGTATTGCCCCAGGCGCCCACTCGCCCGGTGACCATCAACGGTGGTTACGAAATGCCAAGCTGGTACGACATCAAGGCCATGAGCCCGGCCCGTTCGATCAGCCTGGAAGAGCTGGACGAATCAGCCAACATGCTCATGGGCTTGATCGAAACGCAGAAGAGAAGCGGAATAGACGCTTCGCGGGTTTTCCTCGCAGGTTTTTCCCAAGGCGGTGCGGTGGTATTCCACACGGCGTTCAAGCAATGGCAGGGGCCATTGGGCGGCGTAATAGCACTCTCCACCTATGCTCCAACCTTTGGGGATGAGCTGGAGTTATCCGCCAGCCAGCAGCGCATTCCCACCCTGTGCCTGCACGGCCAGTACGACGACGTCGTACAGAACGCCATGGGCCGCAGCGCTTATGAGCATTTGAAAAGCCGTGGTGTCACCGTGACATGGCAGGAATACCCAATGGGCCACGAAGTGTTACCTGAGGAGATACACGACATCGGCACCTGGTTGACCGCTCGCCTGGGCTGAAAGCCAGCGTTTATGTAGCCGTATGACAGACGCACTACGCCGCGCCCGATTCTTGCATTACACTGGCCGGCGTACATTCCTTAACCAATTAATGAGATGACCGTGCTCAAAGCACTTAAGAAGATGTTCGGCAAAAGCGAGGCTGAGCCGCTCGCGCCTGTTCCCAGTGCTCCTGTCCCCACGCCCGGCAGCCGCCATGACGGTCAACAGCCAGGCCGGCCCGCACCTGTCGCCTCGCAAAAAAAGCCAGCGGTGACGCCGCCTGAACAGGCAAAACCTGCCGAGGCCGCCCCCGAGCCGGCGCCCCAACCAAAAGCACCCCGCCGCGAACGCGCGCCAAAACCGCCTGTCACCCCTTGGAAACTCGAAGACTTCGTCGTCGAACCCCAGGAAGGCAAGACCCGCTTCCACGATTTCAAACTCGCCCCGGAACTGATGCACGCCATCCAGGACCTGGGTTTCCCGTACTGCACGCCGATCCAGGCAGAGGTGCTGGGCTTCACCCTGGCGGGCAAAGACGCCATCGGTCGCGCCCAGACCGGTACCGGCAAGACCGCCGCGTTCCTGATCTCGATCATCACCCAGCTGCTGCAAACCCCGCCGCCGAAAGAGCGCTACATGGGTGAACCGCGCGCGCTGATCATCGCCCCGACCCGGGAGCTGGTGGTGCAGATCGCCAAGGACGCCGCCGACCTGACCAAGTACACCGGCCTCAATGTCATGACGTTCGTCGGTGGCATGGATTTCGACAAGCAGCTCAAGTACCTCGAAGCCCGCCATTGCGACATCCTGGTCGCCACTCCGGGCCGCCTGCTGGACTTCAACCAGCGCGGCGACGTGCACCTGGACATGGTCGAAGTGATGGTGCTCGACGAAGCCGACCGCATGCTCGACATGGGTTTTATCCCGCAAGTACGCCAGATCATTCGCCAGACCCCGCCGAAAAACGAGCGCCAGACCCTGCTGTTCTCCGCGACCTTCACCGAAGACGTGATGAACCTCGCCAAGCAGTGGACCACCGACCCGTCCATCGTCGAGATCGAAGCGCTGAACGTGGCCAGCGAAAACGTCGAACAGCACATCTATGCCGTGGCCGGTGCCGACAAGTACAAGCTGCTCTATAACCTGGTCAACGACAACGGCTGGGAGCGCGTGATGGTGTTCGCCAACCGCAAGGACGAAGTGCGCCGCATCGAAGAGCGCCTGGTGCGCGATGGTGTCAACGCCGCGCAACTGTCGGGCGATGTGCCACAGCACAAGCGCATCAAGACCCTGGAAGGCTTTCGCGAAGGCAAGATTCGCGTGCTGGTGGCCACCGACGTGGCGGGGCGCGGGATTCACATCGATGGCATCAGCCACGTGATCAACTTCACCCTGCCGGAAGTGCCGGACGACTACGTGCACCGTATCGGCCGTACCGGTCGCGCAGGCGCGGCGGGTGTGTCGATCAGCTTTGCCGGCGAAGATGACTCGTATCAGTTGCCCTCGATCGAGGCGCTGCTGGGTCGCAAGATCAGCTGTGAGACACCGCCGACGCACTTGCTGCGGGCTGTAGAGCGCAAACGCCCTTAAGCTGAAATGCAATAAAAAAATGTGGGCGGGGGCTTGCCCCCTCCCACATTTGCATCTGTGTTCGGCTGGTTATTTCCAGCGATCGGCAGCAGCGTGATCACTGCTGCGCCCTTCCACCCAGCGCGCGCCTTCAGGGGTGCTTTCCTTCTTCCAGAACGGCGCACGGGTCTTCAGGTAATCCATCACAAACGCACAGGCATCGAACGCGGCCTGGCGGTGGGCGCTGGCGGCCGCCACAAACACAATCGGTTCGCCCGGCTCCAGCGCGCCGATGCGGTGCAGCACTTCGAGCTTGAGCAGCGGCCAGCGTTGTTCGGCTTCGACGGCGATCTTGGCCAGGGCTTTCTCGGTCATGCCGGGATAATGCTCCAGGAACATCCCCGCCACCTCGCGCCCATCGTTGAAGTCGCGTACATAGCCGACAAAACTCACCACTGCGCCCACGCCGACATTCGCCGCATGCATCGCGTTGACTTCGGCACCCGGATCAAACGGCTCGGGCTGCACACGAATGGCCATGCTCAGCCTCCGGTCACGGGCGGGAAGAACGCGACTTCATCCCCGGCGTGCAGCGGTTCGTCGAGATTGCACAGCTCCTGGTTACGGGCACACATCAAGCTGGCTTCGTTGAGCACTTCAAAGCCCGGATCACTGGCCAACGCCTGGCGCACAGCGTCGACGGTGGCGAAGTCGCCCTCCATCTCCAGCGAGTCCAGGCCCACCGCTTCGCTGTAGCGCGCAAAAAACAGTACGTTGATGCTCATGCCTGATCCGCCTTGAAATGCCCGCTTTTACCGCCAAGTTTTTCCAGCAGGCGAATGTTTTCGATGGTCATGCCGCGGTCCACGGCCTTGCACATGTCGTAGATCGTCAGCGCGGCGACACTGGCGGCTGTCAGCGCTTCCATCTCCACGCCGGTCTGCCCGGAGAGTTTGCAGCGCGCCACGATATGCACCGAGTCTGCGCCATCGGCGCTCAGTTCGACCTTGACGCCAGTCAACATCAAAGGGTGGCACAGGGGGATCAAGTCACTGGTTTTTTTCGCGGCCTGGATCCCGGCGATGCGGGCCACGGCGAACACGTCGCCCTTGGGATGGGCGCCGTCGACAATCATTTGCAGGGTCTCGGGCAGCATGCGCACCCGCGCTTCGGCCACCGCTTCACGGAACGTCACGGACTTGTCAGTGACGTCGACCATATGGGCGCGACCTTGGGAATCGAGATGAGTCAGCACAGGGATACTCCTGATCAGGAGCACCGATTGTAAACCCAATGCATAACAAATGTGGGAGGGAGCAAGCCCCCTCCCACACTGACCACGTTTACAAATGCGATTCGGCGTATTCGGCCAGAATCGAGCGAGGCACCCCTTGCAGCGCGATATGCACGCCGTTGGGGAAGTCTTTGAAGCGTTCCGTCAGGTAAGTCAGCCCGGAGCTGGTCGCGGACAGGTAGGGGGTGTCGATCTGTGCCAGGTTACCCAGGCACACCACTTTGGAACCGGCGCCGGCACGGGTGATGATGGTTTTCATCTGGTGCGGCGTAAGGTTCTGGCATTCATCGATCAGTATCAGGCTTTGTTGGAAGCTGCGGCCTCGGATGTAGTTGAGGGATTTGAACTGCAACGGCACTTTGCTGAGGATGTAGTCGACGCTGCCATGGGTGTTTTCGTCATCCATGTGCAAGGCTTCGAGGTTGTCGGTGATCGCCCCCAGCCATGGCTCCATTTTTTCCGCTTCGGTGCCCGGCAGGAAGCCGATTTCCTGGTCCAGGCCCTGCACACTGCGGGTGGCGATGATGCGCCGATAGCGCTTGGTCACCATGGTCTGCTCGATGGCGGCCGCCAGGGCAAGGATGGTTTTGCCCGAGCCCGCGGCGCCGGTCAGGTTGACCAGGTGGATGTCCGGATCGAGCAGCGCATACAGTGCCAGGCTCTGGTAGATGTCACGCGGTTTCAGGCCCCAGGCTTCCTGGTGCAACAGGGGCTCCTGATGCAGGTCGAGGATCAGCAGCTTGTCGACCTGGATCTCTTTGATCCAGCCCACGAAGCCCTGTTCGTCGATGATGAATTCATTGATGTGCACGGCCGGCAGGTTGTCGATCAGTTGCACCTGGTGCCAGGTGCGGCCATGGTCCTGACGGGTTTCGACCTTGCTGACACGGTCCCAGAACGAGCCGGTCATGGTGTGATAACCACGGGACAGCATCGACACGTCGTCGACCAGTTGGTCGGTACTGTAGTCCTCGGCAGCGATCCCACACGCTCGTGCCTTGAGGCGCATATTGATGTCTTTGGTCACCAGCACCAGGCGCAAGTCCTTGTCGCGTGCGTGCAGGTCGATCAGTTGGTTGATGATCTTGTTGTCGTTCAGGTTTTCCGGCAGCAGGCTGTTGGGCTCGCTGCGCTTGCTCATCAGGATCGACAGCAAGCCCTTGGGTCCGCTTTTGCCGCGCTGGATCGGCACGCCGACTTCAACATCCTCGGGTGACGCTTCGCCCAGGGTCTTGTCGATCAGGCGGATGGCCTGGCGGCATTCGGCAGCCACGCTGTGGTGCCCGCTTTTGAGTTTGTCGAGCTCCTCAAGCACGATCATCGGGATGGCGACGTGGTGTTCTTCGAAGTTGAGCAGTGCGTTTGGATCGTGGATCAATACATTGGTATCAAGCACATAAAGGATTGGCTGGTCGGAAGAAGGGTTACGTCCATGATCATCCATACTCGGTCACCTTTGTGGGAGCCAGTCGACGCAATACCACAACAGTGCTGCGCCTCGATTCGACCACCGACCGCACCTTGAGTGACATCAAGGGCAGTGCCCACATGAGGAGTCTTGGAAGACGCCACCTGTGTTGCAGGTTTCGGCGATCTGACTTCGTAATACCGCAAAACCCATGACAGGAAAAAGCACTTTGACGGTTTTTTGAAGTTTATTTTTCAGGATGACGAATAGCACTAGCCGAGTGCCAGCTACCCCGTTAAAGTCGGAAGTCCGCCTGCATCGAAATGTCGCACAAAATTTCCCCGTAAACGCCTCATCCCCAACAGGGCCGGGCACTTCATCTTTTCAGCGAAACGCCTCGTGGCAGTCCTGCCAGCCCAGGCCACTTTGCGCCGTTGCCTGCAGCAACAGCGGCAATGCCACCCGCGCCTTGTCCTGGGTGTCGTGAAACACAATCACCCCTTTGCGCCACAACAGCATCAGCGTCAGTACCCGTTGCGCCGACTCATCGGCCTTGAGTTTGCCCGGCTCGTCCTGGGAGTCGATGTCCCACAACGCCACCTGCAGGCCCTGGGCCTGGAAGAAGCCCTGGCTGTCCGCACGCCGCTGAGCGTAGGGCGGGCGAAACAGCGGTACGTAGTTTTCCGGCATCAGGTTCTGCGCCAGCGATGCACTGCGGGTGATCGAACTCTGCCAGTCGACCCAATGGCTGTGGGAACGGTACTGCCACCCCTGGATGCCGACGCACTGGCCCTGGTACAGCGCCTGCACATCGGCAGCCGAACTACGCTCCACACGGTTTTGCAGGCTGCTGCCGAGCACGAAGAAGGTGGCATTCATCTTCTGCTTGCGCAGGTACTCGGTAAGCCAGTCGGTATTGCCACTGACCGGTGCCGGCCCGCCGTCGAAGGTCAACAGGAACAGGCGGTCGTTGAGTTCATCGCCATTGCGCTCGTGATCACCGAAACGCGCGACTTCGCTGCTGATCTGCGGGAACAGCGCGGCCTTGCGCAGCAGCTCGTCCAGATAACGCTCATGGAAAACATGGCTCGGGCCGGCCCAGCCTATATAGAAGGAGTTTTCGCCGACTTCGAACTTGCCCGCCTGCTCGCGCAGATCGTCCATGTTTTCCACCAGGTAGCAGAACGAGGCATCTTCCTCACAGCTCTGCTGGGCGAAGGTGTAGTTCTCCAGCAAGCGCCGCCAGAGCTGGCGACGCAGGTCATCGATGGCCGCCAGGTTGATGATCTTCAACCCCAGGCGCTGCTTGAGCGCCGCGTCATCCTGGGCTTCGCTGGCGATCAGGCTATGGGCAAACATCAGGATTTCCGCACGCGAAGCCACATCGAACAGCGCCGGGCTGCTGAGCTTTTCGGGCCAGGTGCCACGGTCCAGGCTGGCTACATCCACCGGCGCCGCTTGGGCGCTCATGCAGAACAGGCAAGCGGATAATAAAAGCGCAATTCGCACCAGGGTCTCCTTCTCCAGAGTCGTCGCGCACTATAGCCGATCATTGCAGGAGCGAGCTTGCTCGCGAAATACGTTAACGCTGACGCGGGCATCCTGAATCAACGCGGTGTCTTTTCGTTTTTCGCGAGCAAGCTTGCTCCTACAGAAATCGAGGCATCTATGGGTTTCATAGGTGGAGTCAAAACGCCGCAACCCCTAGAATCCGCGCACGATTACAGGAGACGACTTCATGCTGATGGTGATTTCCCCCGCCAAAACCCTCGACTTCGAGTCAAAGCCGGTCACTGCGCGCTTCACCCAGCCGCAATACCTGGACCATTCCCAGGAACTGATCGAGCAACTGCGTCAGCTGAGCCCGGCGCAGATCAGCGAATTGATGCACGTGTCCGACAAGATCGGCGGCCTCAACGCCGCCCGCTTCGGCAGCTGGATCCCGGCCTTCACCCCAGAGAATGCCAAGCAGGCCTTATTGGCGTTCAAGGGCGACGTGTACACCGGCCTCAACGCCGACACCTTCAGCGATGCCGACTTCAGCTACGCCCAGGACCACCTGCGCATGCTCTCGGGCCTGTACGGCCTGCTGCGCCCCCTGGACCTGATGATGCCGTACCGCCTGGAGATGGGCACCAAGCTCGCCAACGCCCGTGGCAAGGACCTGTACGCCTTCTGGGGCACGCGCCTCAGCGAGTGGCTCAACCAGGCGCTGGCCGAACAAGGCGATGACGTGCTGCTCAACCTGGCATCCAACGAGTATTTTTCGGCGGTCAAGCGCACCGCCCTGAACGCGCGGATCATCAATACCGAGTTCAAGGACCTGAAGAACGGCCAGTACAAGATCATCAGCTTCTACGCGAAAAAGGCCCGGGGCATGATGAGCCGTTTCGTGATCCAAGAGCGTATCAATGACCCGGCCCAGCTCAAGCAGTTCGAGGTGCAGGGCTACCGCTTCAATGCAGAGCAGTCCAAGCCGGACAAGCTGGTGTTTTTGCGCGATCACGCACCGGAATAAGGCTTTCGGGCAATGAAATCCACATGTGGGAGGGGCTTGCCCCCTCACACATTTTGGGTGCATTTCAGATCAGGAATAGCCAATTTTTTGGCGTCAAAAAATATTCTGACACTTCTCTAAAATTTCTTTCACTCGACATTCGTCATTTTTTTTCGTAGTGGCACCCCACTTTTTAATTACTAGTGGCAAAAAACTATCCCCGCGCGCCAACTCCCCGTAACTACTGGCCCAAATAGCAAGTGCTATCAATATAGTACCAGTGCCATCTTTGCCAATATTTCAAGAAATTTCCGGAAACAGGATGAGTGGCCCGGAACTTCGTCCTAAAGCACCGCTCATACCACCGGTAACGAAATTCTCTGTTTCTGTAAGAGATGACTTACATGGCCGACCAACGGAAGTAGCGAAGTTGTCACATTGAACTTTGACTCAGGGGTCACTTTACCAACCGATTAGTTAAGAGCGGCGACAAGGATGAATTGCCACGCACTATAGGCCAAGGCTGTGCTTACCCTAATGGGTCAGTGAGATAACCCAAGGCATTGATATTTAAAGGCTTGTAGCCTTTATCAAAGCCCTGCGGCACTGACGCCAGGCCCTTCTCCCAGGAAGGCTGGCTGCATTTGAGGGCAGGCCCCAATAACAAGGCCAAGTTGCGCACAACTTGAGTGCAATAGTTAGTCACTCGTTATTCAACATGCCTGTACGCGGCAAGTCGGCGTCTATTCGCCCAACTTTCGCGGCATTTGTGACGCTTGCAAACATGAACTCCGGCCATCTAATGGCATGTTTTAAATACCGTCTTCAATGACAAAGAGGTAATTGCGATGCGCATCAGCATATTTGGTTTGGGTTACGTCGGCGCAGTCTGTGCCGGTTGCCTGTCTGCCCGTGGCCACGAAGTGGTGGGCGTAGACATCTCCAAGGAAAAGATCGACCTGATCAATGCCGGTAAATCGCCGATCGTTGAGCCGGGTCTGGGCGAACTGTTGAGCCAAGGCATCGCAAACGGTCGCCTGCGCGGTACGACCAACTTCGCCGAAGCGATTCGCGATACGGACCTGTCGATGATTTGCGTCGGCACGCCCAGCAAGAAAAACGGCGACCTGGAACTCAACTACATCGAATCGGTATGCCGCGAGATCGGTTTTGTCCTGCGTGACAAGACCACCCGCCACACCATCGTGGTGCGCAGCACCGTATTGCCGGGCACCGTCGCCAACGTGGTGATCCCGATCCTCGAAGACTGCTCCGGCAAGAAAGCCGGCATCGACTTCGGTGTCGCGGTCAACCCGGAATTCCTGCGTGAATCCACCGCCATCGCCGACTACGACCTGCCACCGATGACCGTTATCGGCGAGTTCGACAAAGCTTCCGGCGACGTCCTGCAGTCGCTGTACGAAGAACTCGACGCTCCGATCATCCGCAAGGACATCGCCGTCGCCGAGATGATCAAGTACACCTGCAACGTGTGGCACGCCACCAAGGTGACCTTCGCCAACGAGATCGGCAACATCGCCAAGGCCGTCGGCGTCGATGGTCGCGAAGTGATGGAAGTGGTCTGCCAGGACAAGACCCTCAACCTGTCCCAGTACTACATGCGCCCAGGCTTCGCGTTCGGCGGCTCCTGCCTGCCCAAAGACGTGCGTGCCCTGACTTACCGCGCCAGCTCCCTGGACGTCGACGCGCCACTGCTCAACTCGCTGATGCGCAGCAACGAATCCCAGGTACAGAACGCCTTCGACATCGTCGCCGGCCACGACAAACGCAAAGTCGCCCTGCTGGGCCTGAGCTTCAAGGCCGGTACCGACGACCTGCGCGAAAGCCCGCTGGTAGAACTGGCCGAGATGCTGATCGGCAAGGGTTACGACCTGAGCATCTACGACAGCAACGTCGAATACGCCCGTGTGCACGGTGCGAACAAAGATTACATCGAAGGCAAGATCCCGCACGTGTCGTCCCTGCTCAATTCGGACTTCGACGACGTGATCAACAACTCCGACGTGATCATCCTCGGCAACCGTGACGAGAAGTTCCGTGCCTTGGCGCATAACGCGCCGGATGGCAAGCAAGTGGTCGACCTGGTGGGCTTCATGTCCAAAGCCACCAGTGTGAGCGGCCGCACCGAAGGTATTTGCTGGTAACAGCGACGGCAAGTTCCGGGCTGCAAGCGTCTTCATCCCCAGCGCTTGCAGCCGGGAACCTCCTTCCCTTCCGGATGACGCTTATGTCCAAGTTAAAACATGTACTACTGCAATCCGCCGGCTGGCTGCTGTTCCTCAGCCTGCTGATGGGACTCGCCCTGCTGCTGCCGGCGAGTACATTCGACTCGGAGTCGAAGAATTTTATTTTCCTGATTGGCGCCGTCGGTATCTGGCGCTACTCGATGGGTGCGACGCATTTCTTTCGCGGCATGCTGTTCCTGTACGTGGTCTACCCCCACCTGCGCCGCAAAGTGCGCAAGCTGGGCAAAGCCGCAGACCCGTCCCATGTGTTCCTGATGGTCACCAGCTTCCGTATCGACGCGCTGACCACAGCCCAGGTGTACAGCTCGGTGATTCGCGAGGCCATCGAGTGCGGCTTCCCCACCACCGTGGTCTGCTCGCTGGTGGAAATGTCCGATGAGCTGCTGGTAAAGAGCCTGTGGGAACGCATGAACCCGCCTGACCACGTCAAGCTCGACTTCGTGCGCATCGCCGGTACCGGCAAGCGCGACGGCCTGGCCTTCGGCTTTCGCGCGATCTCCCGCCACCTGCCGGACGAACGTGCCGTGGTCGCCGTGATCGATGGCGACACCGTGCTTGCCGAAGGCGTCGTGCGCAAGACCGTGCCGTGGTTCCAGCTGTTCGACAATGTCGGCGGCCTGACCACCAACGAGTTCTGCGAAGTCCGTGGCGGCTACATCATGAGCGAGTGGCACAAACTGCGCTTCGCCCAACGTCACATCAACATGTGCTCCATGGCCCTGTCCAAGCGCGTACTGACCATGACCGGGCGCATGTCGGTGTTCCGTGCCAGCGTCGTCACTGACCCGGGCTTTATCGCCGATGTGGAAAGCGACTCGCTGCAACACTGGCGCCTGGGCCGCTTCAAGTTTTTGACCGGCGATGACAAGTCCAGCTGGTTCAGCCTGATGCGCCTGGGCTACGACACGTTCTACGTGCCGGACGCCGCGATCAATACGGTGGAACACCCGCCGGAAAAGAGCTTTATCAAGGCCAGCCGCAAGCTGATGTTCCGCTGGTACGGCAACAACCTGCGCCAGAACTCCCGTGCCCTGGGCCTGGGCGTACGTCGGTTGGGCCTGTTCACCAGCGTGGTGCTGTTCGACCAGCGCGTGTCGATGTGGACCTCCCTGCTCGGCCTGACCGTGGCGATCATCGCCACCTTCAAGTACGGCGGCGCGTTCATCCTCGCCTACCTGCTGTGGATCGGCATCACCCGCCTGATCCTCACCCTGCTGCTGTCGTGCTCCGGCCACAAGATCGGCCCGGCCTACCCGGTGATTCTCTATTACAACCAGATCATGGGCGCGCTGGTGAAGATCTACGTGTTCTTCCGCCTTGATCAACAGTCCTGGACCCGCCAGGACACCAAACTGACCCGCGATTTGGCCAGCTTTCAACGTTGGTTCAACACCTGGTCGTCTCGGACCATGACCTTCTCCGCCGGCAGCATCTTCGTCGCCGTGTTGCTGATGATGGTCTGACCCTGCCAAGCCTGAATTAACTCTAGGAAATTGCCCTGATGAACAGCCAAGTAAACGCCAACGTTGTCCACGAATCCGAAGCCCAGCGCCAACATGCCCGGGTCAAAATCCCGGCCAAGCTGCGCTTCTTCAACACTGACCGCACCCAGACCGAAGCACGCGTGATCGACCTGTCCGCCGGCGGCCTGGCGTTCACCGCCACCCAGCCATTGACCGTGGGTGAAGTGCACAAGGGCCGCCTGCAATTCGTCATCGATAACCTCGGCCTGGCCATGGATGTGGAGTTGCAGATTCGCTCCTACGACCGCCAGAGCGGCCGTACCGGTTGCCAGTTCCAGAACCTCGACGCCCAGGATATTTCCACCCTGCGCCACCTGATCACCTCGCACTTGTCCGGCGACATCGTGACCATGGGTGATGTGCTCGCCACCCTGCAACGCGACAACTTCACCAAGGCCCGCAAGGTCAAGGATGGCGGCAGCAACATGAGCGCCTCCGGCCGCCTGCGCGCCGTGACGTTCAGCCTGGCGATCTTCCTCGTGGGCCTGGCGGCGTTCGGGTTTGTCTTCAAGTCGCTGTACGGCATGTACTTCGTTACCCACGCCCAGGCGGGCCTGGTCAGCGTACCCGGCATGAACGTGACCATGCCGCGCGACGGTACCGTGCAAAGCCTGCTCAAAGGTGATGCGGTTGCGGCCAAGGGCGCACCACTGGCCACCTTCAGCACCAGCATGCTCGACGTACTCAAGGGCCACCTCGACGAAGACCAGCTGCAACCGGCCAAGGTCGAAGAACTGTTCGGCAAGCAAATGACCGGCACCCTGACCTCCCCATGCGACTGCGTCGTGGCCCAGCAACTGGTGGCCGACGGTCAGTACGCCAGCAAGGGCGATGTGATCTTCCAACTGGTGCCACGCGGCAGCCTGGCCAATGTGGAAGCACGCTTCACCTATCGCCAGTTCGCCGACGTACGCCCTGGTACCCCGGTGAGCTTCCAGGTCGCCGACGAAGAGCAGGTCCGCACCGGCACCATCGTCAGCAGCACCAGCCTGAACAGCGCCGACCTGTCCTCCGACATTCGTGTGCAGATCAAGCCGGATGCTCCCCTGGACAGCACCTACGCCGGCCGCCCGGTAGAAGTGACCAGCGACCGTGGCCCCTCCCTGAACTGGCTGATCGATAAAGCCATGGCAGCAGGTCTTTAATCATGAGCGCCCTTCGAACCCTACCGGTGCCCCTGGCGCTGGCCATCGCCCTCGCCGGTTGCGCCGGCCTGCCCGACCAACGCCTGGCCAATGAAGCGCTCAAGCGTGGCGATACCGTCACCGCGCAGCAGAATTACCAGCAACTGGCAGACCTGGGTTACAGCGAGGCCCAGGTGGGCCTGGCCGACATCCAGGTAGGCACCCGCGATCCGGCGCAAATCAAACAGGCCGAAGCCACCTACCGCGCAGCGGCGGATACCTCGCCGCGTGCCCAGGCCCGTCTCGGTCGCCTGCTGGTGGCCAAGCCAGGCTCTACCGAGGCCGAACACCATGAAGCCGAAGGCCTGTTGAAAAAAGCCTTTGCCAATGGCGAAGGCAACACCCTGATCCCGCTGGCGATGCTGTACCTGCAATACCCGCACAGTTTCCCCAACGTGAATGCCCAGCAGCAGATCAACAAATGGCAGGCGGCCGGTTACCCGGAAGCCGGTCTGGCCCAGGTGCTGCTGTATCGCACCCAGGACACCTACGACCAGCACCTGGATGACGTAGAGCGCATCTGCAAAGCCGCGCTGAACACCACCGACATCTGCTACGTCGAACTGGCCACGGTCTACCAGAAAAAAGCCGAGCCGGAAAAACAAGCCGAGCTGCTCAAGCAAATGGAAGCCGGCTACAGCCGTGGCACCGTCACCGCACAGCGCGTCGACAGCGTCGCCCGCGTGCTGGGCGATGCAACCCTGGGCAAGACCGACGAGAAGACCGCCCAGGCCCTGCTGGAAAAAATCGCCCCCGGCTACCCCGCTTCCTGGGTCAGCCTGGCGCAACTGCTCTACGACTTCCCGGAACTGGGCGACGTCGACCAGATGATGAAGTACCTGAACAACGGCCGCGCCGCCGACCAGCCGCGCGCCGAGCTGTTGCTGGGCAAGCTCTACTACGAAGGCAAGTGGGTGCCGGCGGACGCCAAGGCGGCCGAAGCGCATTTCGAAAAAGCCGTAGGCAAGGAAGTGGCCGCCGATTACTACCTCGGCCAGATCTACCGCCGTGGCTACCTGGGCAAGGTGTACTCGCAAAAAGCCCTGGACCATTTGCTCACCGCCGCGCGTAACGGCCAGAACAGCGCCGACTTCGCCATCGCCCAATTGTTTTCCCAAGGCAAGGGCACCAAGCCCGACCCACTGAACGCCTATGTCTTCAGCCAGTTGGCTAAAGCCCAGGACACGCCAGAGGCCAATGAGTTGGCGACGCAGCTCGAAGCCCCGCTGACGCCGGAACAACGCGCCGAAGGCCAACGCCTGGTGCAACAGGAACTGGCCGCGCGCGGCACCCTGGCCCAAAGCACGCTGCAACTGCACGCCCTGCAAGAAGAAGACGGCGAGGAATCCCTATGAAGCTCAATCCATTCGTGCAGGCCGGCATCGGCCTGACCTTTGCCCTGCTGTGGTCGTGCCCGACCCTGGCCGCACTGACTGAAACCAAGAATTTCGGCATGGACGTTAAAATCACCGGCCAGTCCGAAGACGACCGCGACCTGGGCACCCAGAAAGGCGGCGACGTCAACGGCATCGGCCTCGACCTGCGCCCGTGGATCTACGGCGAAAGCGGCAACTGGAGCGCCTATGCCATGGGCCAGGCGGTTGCTTCGAGCGACATTATCGAGACCGACACCCTGCAACAGTCGGCGGATGACGAAAACCAGCAAACCACCAACGACGACCGCAAGACCAAGAAAAACTACTTGGCCATGCGCGAATTCTGGGTCGGCTACAGCGGCTTCACGCCCTACCCTGGCGAGATCCTCAAGCTCGGTCGCCAACGCCTGCACAATGACGACGGCCAATGGCGCGACACCAATATCGAAGCGCTGAACTGGACCTTCGACACCACCTTGCTCAAGGCCAATGTCGGCGCAGCCGAACGCTTCAGCGAATACCGCACCGACCTCAAGGAACTGTCGCCCGAGGACAAGGACCGCCAGCACTTCTACGCCGACGCGTCCTACCAGTGGACGCCGGGGCAGTGGATCGGCCTGCGCGGTCACCATACCCATGACGACGGCAAGCTCGACTATCCCGAGCCGGGCGTGCCCACCGACTCGTTGGACAAGCGCGAAAACGGCGACCTGACCTGGCTTGGCATCGAAGCCAACAGCGACGCCTACAACTGGCGTAACACCAACACCGTCAACTACTGGGCCAGCGTCACCGGCATGCAGGGCAACCGCGACACGGTCAATGCCTTGAACGCCGACGGCACCCGCCCGACCAACGCCAAGCGCAGCGATGACCTGAATGGCTGGGCCACCGACCTGGGTGTGCGCCTGCGCCTTGACCCGCAGTGGCAAGTGGGCGCCGCCTATTCGCGTGCCAGTGCCGAATACGAGCAGAACGGCCTGCAAAGCAACCGTTCGAACTGGACCGGTACCCAGTCCCGCGTCCACCGTTTCGGCGAAGCATTCCGCGGCGAAATGAACAACATGCAGTCCATGAGCCTGTTCGGTTCCTGGCAGCTGCGCGAGGACTATGACGCCAGCCTGGTGTACCACAAGTTCTGGCGCGTCGACGGCAACAAGCCGGTCGGCAGCAACGGCATCGACGCCGTGCAGAACAACACCGATGACGTGACCGGCGCGATCCTGTCCAGCACGTCCCTGCCCCTGGAAGACGGCAAGAAAGACCTGGGCCAGGAGATGGACCTGGTGGTCACCAAGTACTTCAAGACCGGCCTGCTGCCGGCTGGGCTCAGCCATTCGATCGACGAACCGTCGACCCTGGTGCGCTTGCGTGCAGGTGTGTTCAAACCGGGCGACGCCTATGGCAGCCAAGTCGACTCGTACATGCATCGCGCCTTTGTCGACGTGATTTGGAAGTTCTGATGGGAGCCCGCGCAATGATTGCTCACCCCTTCACAGGCAGATGCCTGCTGGTGACCGCGATGCTGATGGCCAGTGCCACAGCGTTCGCCGATACCGCGCAGCCGGTCAAGGCGCCGACCATCGCCAAAGAACTGCAACAGGCCAAGACCTACACCATCTCCAGCCCGCCGACCGCGCCGCTGGAAATGGCCAAGCCTGCCCTGCCGGACCTGTCGGGCTACACCGCCGCGGCGATGGAAAAGAAAATCGTCAGAACCAAGCCGGGCAAGATCAGCATCCGCCGCATGATGCAGGAAGACGCCCTGAAGGACTTCATCGGCGGCGACAACAAGATGGCCGAATGGGTGGTGCGCCAGCACGGCATTCCCCAGGCCATTTTTGTCGACGACGGCTACATGAACCTCAAGGACCTGCTGGGTAAAGTGCCCAAGCAGTACCTGAGCGAAACCTCGCCGGGCGTGTTCCTGGCCAAGCTGCCGATCGTGGTCGGGCGCAAGGGCATCCTGGAAATCGACAAGAAGACCCAGGAGCTGCGCCTGTCCCAGGAAGCCGGCTCGTTCCTGATCAACGACGGCCAACTGTTTGTGCGCGATACCAAGGTCACCGGCTGGAGCGAAAAAGCCAATGGCCCGGCGCTGTTCACGTCGCCCAAGGCGTTCCGCCCGTTCCTGCTGTCCTGGGGCGGCACCGAGACCTACATCTCCAACACCAAGATGGCCAGCTTCGGCTACGCCAACAGTAAGTCGTACGGGGTGAGTATTTCCCAATACACGCCGAACATGGCCAAGGTACTCAAGCGTCCTGAGCCGACCGGCTGGATCATCGACTCCGAGTTCTCGGACATGTGGTACGGCTTCTACTGCTACGAGACCACGGGCTTTGTGCTCAAAGGCAACACCTATAAAGACAACATCGTCTACGGCATTGACCCCCATGACCGTTCCCACGGCCTGATCATCGCGGACAACACCGTCTACGGCACCAAGAAGAAGCACGGCATCATCATTTCCCGGGAAGTGAACGACAGCTTCATCTTCAATAACCGCAGCTACGACAACAAGCTGTCGGGGCTGGTGATCGACCGTAACAGCGTGAACAACCTGATCGCCGACAACGAGATCTACCGCAACCACACCGACGGCATCACCCTCTATGAGAGCGGCGACAACCTGCTGTGGGGCAACAAGGTGATCAGCAACCGTCGTCACGGCATCCGGGTCCGTAACAGCGTGAACATCAAGCTGTACGAAAACACCTCGATGGCCAACGGCCTGACCGGCGTGTACGGCCACATCAAGGATTTGACCGACACCGACCGCGACATCGCCCTCGACCCGTTCGATGCCAAGGTCTCGCTGATCGTGGTCGGCGGTGAGCTGGCCGGTAACGGCAGCGGACCGCTGTCGATCGACTCGCCGTTGAGTATCGAGCTGTATCGCGTGTCGATGCTGGCGCCGACCAAATCCAGCGGCATCAGCTTCTCCGGCGTGCTGGGCGATCGTCAGGAAGAAATTCTCGACCTGCTGGTGCGCCAGCAGAAAGCCGTGCTGATCGACCCTGTCGAACGCCAGACCGAAATGCAGGACTGAGGATGACCCTTATGCACCCACACATGATCAAACTGCTGAGCCTCTCGGGTCTGACCCTCGGCCTGCTCGCGGCCAGCCAGGGCGTACGCGCCGATGAAATCAAGGCGCCGACCTTTACCGCCGAACCGTGCTGCAGCCTGTGCCCGGCCGCCCATGACGCGAAGAACTACACCACGCGCTACCAGCAGAACTTCACCACCCTGGTACAAGCCCAGGGCGACTGGCTGTTCCGTACCCAGGAAGACCTGCGCACCGAATTCGACACCAGCCCCGCCGGCTACAAACGCATGCAACAACTGCACGATGCGTTCAAGGCCAAAGGCGTGGAACTGGTGGTGGTCTACCAGCCGACCCGTGGCCTGGTGAACCGCAACAAGCTCAACCCGGCAGAAAAAGCCTCGTTCGATTTCGACAAGGCCCTGAGCAACTACAAGACCATGCTCGGCCGCTTCGCCAAGATGGGCTACGTGGTGCCGGACTTGTCGCCGTTGACCAACGAGCAACTGCCGGACGAATTGCCGGCCCACGATTTCTACTTCCGTGGCGACCAGCACTGGACCCCCTATGGCGCCCAGCGCACCGCGAAAATCGTCGGTGCCAAAGTGCGCGCGATGCCGGAGTTCGCCGATATTCCCAAGCGTGAGTTCGAGACCAAGCGCTCCGGACGCATGGGCAAGACCGGTACCCTGCACAACATGGCCGGGCAACTGTGCGGCACCAGCTACGCGATCCAGTACATGGACCAGTTCACCACCGAGCCCAAGGGCGAAGCGGGCGACGGCGACCTGTTCAGCGATTCGGGCAACCCGCAGATCACCCTGGTCGGCACCAGCCACAGCGGCAAGAACTACAACTTCGCCGGCTTCCTCGAAGAGGAAATCGGTGCCGACATCCTCAACGTCGCCTTCCCCGGCGGTGGTTTGGAAGGTTCGATGATCCAGTACCTGGGCAGCGATGAATTCCAGAAAACCCCACCGAAAATCTTGATCTGGGAATTCTCGCCGCTGTATCGCCTCGACCAGGAAACCATCTACCGCCAGATGATGGCGCTGCTGGACAACGGCTGTGAAGGCAAGACCGCGCAGATGAGCGCCAGCACCACCTTGAAACCCGGCAAGAACGAATTGCTGGTTAACAGTTCGAACAAAGACCTGCGCAATGCCAACCATCAGGTCGATATCCGCTTCGCCGATCCCTCGGTGAAAACCTTGCAAGCCACCCTCTGGTACATGAACGGGCGCCACGAGGACATCAAGATCGAGAAACCCGAAACATCCGATACAGACGGGCGTTTCGCCTTTGAACTGCGCACCGATGAAGACTGGGCCTCGCAGAACTTGCTGGCCGTGGAAGTGCAGGGCCCCGAAGCGGGCGCTGCCGCGCAGAAGGTCGAAGCGAAAATTTGCACACGCAACGTATTCCCAAGCGGCGGTCAGAAGACTGCCTCACTCGGGCAATGAGGTTACCTATGCAGAAGTTACTGATTCCATCGTTACTGGGCCTGGCGATCTTCGCCGGCGCGGCCAGCGCCGCCGCGCCACTGCGTCCACCCCAGGGCTACTTCGCACCGATTGAAGCGTTCAAGACCGGCGATTTCAAGAATGACTGCGATGCCATGCCCACGCCGTACACCGGCCCGCTGCAATTTCGCAGCAAGTACGAAGGCTCCGACAAGGCCCGCTCCACGCTGAATGTGCAGTCGGAAAAAGCCTTTCGCGACAGCACCGCCGACATCACCAAGCTGGAAAAAGACACCAGCAAGCGCGTGATGCAGTTCATGCGCGACGGTCGTCCGGAGCAGTTGGAATGCACGCTCAACTGGTTGACCAGCTGGGCCAAGGCTGACGCGTTGATGTCCAAGGACTTCAACCACACCGGCAAGTCCATGCGCAAATGGGCACTGGGCAGCATGGCCTCGGCCTATGTCCGCCTGAAGTTCTCCGACTCGCATCCGCTGGCCAACCACCAGCAGGAATCGCAACTGATCGAAGCCTGGTTCAACAAGCTGGCGGACCAGGTGGTCAGCGACTGGGACAACCTGCCGCTGGAAAAAACCAACAACCACTCCTACTGGGCCGCCTGGTCGGTGATGGCAACCTCCATCGCCACCAACCGTCGCGACCTGTTTGATTGGGCCGTGAAGGAATACAAGGTCGGCGTCAACCAGGTCGATGACCAGGGCTTTTTGCCCAACGAGTTGAAGCGTCAGCAACGCGCCCTGTCGTACCACAACTACGCGCTGCCGCCGCTGTCGATGATCGCCAGTTTTGCCCTGGTCAACGGGGTTGACCTGCGCCAGGAAAACAACGGCGCGCTCAAGCGCCTGGGCGACAAGGTGCTGGCCGGGGTCAAGGATCCAGAGATCTTCGAACAGAAGAACGGCAAGGAACAGGACATGAAGGATCTCAAGGAAGACATGAAATTCGCCTGGCTCGAACCCTTCTGCACCCTCTACACCTGCGCGCCGGATGTACTCGAACGCAAGCACGGGATGCAACCGTTCAAGACCTTCCGCCTCGGCGGCGACCTGACCAAGGTCTACGACCCAGCACACGAAAAAGGCAACAAAGGTTCCTGAGCGAAACACAACTCACCTGTAGGAGCGAGCTTGCTCGCGAAGGACTCACAGGCACCGCGTCTCTTCAGGTGCCACGCGTCATCGTTAACGACCTTCGCGAGCAAGCTCGCTCCTACAGGGGGGCGCGAATGCAATACAACCTCCCCCGACATCGTGGGGGGTTTGGGGGGGCTCTGGCCCTTGACTGTTGGTTAAACATGGAGAGATCGGGATGGTTTTCTCGTCCAATGTGTTCCTGTTTCTGTTCTTGCCGATCTTTCTCGGCTTGTACTACTTGAGCGGGCAACGCTATCGCAATCTGCTGCTGCTGATTGCCAGCTACGTGTTCTACGCCTGGTGGCGAGTGGACTTCCTGGCGCTGTTCGCGGCCGTCACGCTGTGGAACTACTGGATCGGCCTCAAGGTTGGTGCAGCCGGCGTGCGTACCAAGCCGGCCCAACGTTGGCTGCTGCTTGGCGTGGCCGTCGACCTGTGCATCCTCGGCTACTTCAAGTACGCCAACTTCGGTGTCGACAGCATCAACGTGATGATGAAGTCGGTGGGTCTCGAGCCGTTCATCCTCACCCACGTGCTGCTGCCGATCGGGATCTCGTTCTACATCTTCGAGTCCATCAGCTACATCATCGACGTGTACCGTGGCGATACCCCGGCGACGCGCAACCTCATCGACTTTGCGGCGTTCGTGGCGATCTTCCCGCACCTGATCGCCGGCCCGGTGTTGCGTTTCCGCGACCTGGCCGACCAGTTCAATAACCGCACCCATACCCTCGACAAGTTCTCCGAGGGCTGCACGCGGTTCATGCAGGGTTTCATCAAGAAGGTGTTTATCGCCGACACCCTGGCGGTGGTGGCGGACCATTGCTTTGCCCTGCAAAACCCCACCACCGGCGACGCCTGGCTTGGCGCGCTGGCCTATACCGCGCAGCTGTACTTCGACTTCTCCGGCTACAGCGACATGGCCATCGGCCTGGGCTTGATGATGGGTTTCCGCTTCATGGAAAACTTCAAGCAGCCGTACATCAGCCAGTCGATCACCGAGTTCTGGCGGCGCTGGCACATCAGCCTGTCGACCTGGCTGCGTGACTACCTGTACATCACCCTGGGCGGCAACCGCAAAGGCACGCTGACCACTTACCGCAACCTGTTCCTGACCATGCTGCTCGGTGGCCTGTGGCACGGTGCGAACATCACCTACATCGTGTGGGGTGCCTGGCACGGCATGTGGCTGGCGATTGAGAAAGCCATCGGCCTCAACACCGCACCACGCAGTTTCAATGTTGTCCGTTGGGCCTTCACCTTCCTGCTGGTGGTGATGGGCTGGGTCATCTTCCGCTCCGAAAACCTGCATGTGGCCGGCCGTATGTACGGCGCGATGTTCAGCTTTGGCGAGTGGTCGCTCTCGGAACTCAACCGCGCCAACCTCACGGGCCTGCAAGTGGCAACCCTGGTGGTGGCGTACGCAACCCTGGCGTTCTTCGGCCTGCGCGACTTCTACACCAACCGCCCCGCCGAAAAAACCAAGCCGGCAGACCCAAGCCTGATCAAGGCCGTGCCTGGCGATGACCCGGGCAGCATCCACCAGCCTGGTTTCACCGTGGGTAAAGACGCCGCTGTGCAACCGGCCTACTGGACCGCTGACTGGCCACGCTACGCCATGCGCGCCGCGGTGCTGCTGCTGTTCGTGGCATCGATCCTGAAACTATCGGCGCAGAGCTTCTCGCCGTTCCTTTACTTCCAATTCTGAGGGAGCCGACCATGACCCGTTCATTCCGCGTCCTCTATATCGCACTGTTCCTGCTGGTGCTGCTGGCCCTGGGCGCCTGGTCGATGCGCAGTTTCTTCGGCTTCAGCACCAACGCTGATGCGACCGTGCTCAACGGTCGCTGGACCAAGGCCGTCGAGACGCACTACGACGACCAGTTCCCGATCAAGCGCATCGGCACCAACCTCTGGGCCGCGCTGGACTACAAGCTGTTCAATGAAGGCCGCCCTGGCGTGGTGCTGGGTCGCGATCACTGGCTGTACAGCGACGAGGAGTTCAACCCCGCCGTCAACGAAGACCAGAACCTGGAAGGCAACTACGCCCTGGTCGAAGGCGTGCGCCAGAAACTCAAGGCCCAAGGCATTGAGCTGGTGATGGCGATCATTCCGGCCAAGGTACGCCTGTACCCGGAACACCTGGGCGAAGTGAAACCGGCAAGTATCCACGCCAACCTGTACCAGGACTTCCACGCCCGTGTCGCCGCCGACCACATCATCGCCCCCGACCTGCTGGGCCCGCTGCAACAGGCCAAGCTGGGCGGCAAGCAAGTGTTCCTGCGTACCGACACCCACTGGACCCCGGACGGCGCCGAAATCGCCGCCAAGCAGTTGGCTAAAACCATTGCCGACAAAACCCCACTGAACGGCGAACCGCAGCGCTTTGTCACCGAAGCCGAAAAGACCGAACCGCATAAAGGCGACCTGCGTCTGTTCCTGCCCCTGGACCCACTGTTCGAAAACCTGATGCCACCGAAGGAGCCGTTGGAAAAACGCGTGACGCACCTGGCCGAAACCAAGGGCGACGACGCACTGTTCACCGACAGCGAAACCCCGGTAGCACTGGTGGGCACCAGCTACAGCGCCAACCCCAACTGGAACTTCGTCGGTGCGCTCAAGCAAGCCCTGGGCAGCGACGTGGTCAGCTACGCCGAAGACGGCCACGGCCCGATCCTGCCGATGCTCAGCTACCTGAAAAGTGACGACTTCAAGAACAGCCCGCCACAAGTGCTGATCTGGGAGTTTCCTGAACGTTATCTGCCCGTGAACAACGAAATCGGTGATGCCGACCCATCGTGGGTTGCGCAACTTAAACAAGCCGGTTCGCGCCAACAAAACATGGCACTGAACACCCCAGTTAAACACCAAAAATCCGAGACGCCCGACCGGGCGCAAAACTGAAAGAGAGGTAACTCACATGACTTTCACTACTACTCCGCGTCGTCTCGCCAAGACCCTGGCACTGGTTGCCGGCATGAGCGTTGTATCGATGTCTGCCTTCGCCGGTGGTGACGCCGCCCTGTACGGCCCTGTCGCACCGAAAGGCTCCAGCTTCGTGCGCGTCTATAACGCCTCCAACCAGGAAGTCAGCGCGACAGTTGGCAGCACCAACCTCAACGAAGTGGCCCCACTGGCCAGCAGCGACTTCAGCTTCATGCCCGGCGGCGACTACAGCGCCAAGGTCGGCAGCCAGACCGTACCGGTCAAGCTCGCCGCCGATCACTACTACACCCTGGTCAACAACAGCAGCGGCCAGCCTCAGCTGATCGAAGAACCGCCGTTCAAGAACAAGCAGAAATCCCTGGTGCGCGTACAGAACCTCAGCGACAAGGCCCTGACCCTGAAAACCGCTGACGGCAAGACCGAAGTGGTCAAGTCCGTGGCGGCCAAGGGCCGTGGCGAGCGTGAAATCAACCCGGTGAAGGTGAGCCTGGCGTTGTATGACGGTGACAAGAAAGTCGGCGATGTGAAGCCGGTTGCGTTGGAGCGCGGTGAGGCAGCGGTGCTGTACGTCACCGGCTCCGGCAGCAGCCTGTCGCCAGTGTGGGTGAAACGCCCCGTGTCGACCCGCTAACTATTTCCCGGACTGACGCCCCCCCACTGTAGGAGCGAGCTTGCTCGCGAAAATCGCCAATGATGACGCGGAAATTCTGGATGTACGCGGTGTCTGGGAGTTCTTCGCGAGCAAGCTCGCTCCTACAGAGGACAGAGGCGTCAGTTCGGACCGAGACAAAAACAAGAGTGAAACGACAAACCTTCGTAGCTCTGACCCAAATTGATTCAAGGAGAAACACATGATCCCAGTAATCCTTTCCGGTGGTAGCGGCTCACGTCTTTGGCCGCTTTCCCGTAAACAGTTCCCGAAACAATTCCTGGCTCTGACCGGCGAGCACACGCTGTTCCAGCAAACCCTGGAACGCCTGGTATTCGAAGGCATGGACGCGCCGATCGTGGTCTGCAACAAAGACCACCGTTTCATCGTCAACGAGCAACTGAGCGCGCGCAAGCTGGAAAGCCAGCGCATCCTGATGGAACCCTTCGGCCGCAACACCGCGCCGGCCGTGGCCCTGACCGCGATGATGCTGGTCAACGAAGGCCGCGACGAATTGATGCTGGTCCTGCCCGCCGACCACGTGATCGACGACCAGAAAGCCCTGCAACGCGCCCTGGCCCTGGCCACCGTGGCTGCCGAGCGAGGCGAGATGGTGCTGTTCGGCGTGCCGGCGACCCGCCCGGAAACCGGCTATGGCTACATCAAGTCCACCAACGATTCGCTGCTGCCCGAAGGCGTGAGCCGCGTGCAACAGTTCGTGGAAAAACCCGATGAAAAACGCGCCATCGAGTTCGTCAAAAGCGGCGGTTACTTCTGGAACAGCGGCATGTTCCTGTTCCGCGCCAGCCGTTTCCTCGAAGAGCTGAAAAAACACGATCCGGACATCTACGACACCTGCGTGCTGACCCTGGAACGCAGCGAGCAGACCGCCGATACCGTGACCTTCGACGAAGCCACCTTCGCCTGCTGCCCGGACAACTCCATCGACTACGCCGTGATGGAAAAAACCCAACGCGCCTGCGTGGTACCGCTGAGTGCCGGCTGGAGCGACGTGGGTTGCTGGGCCTCGCTGTGGGCGGTCAACGATAAAGACATCAACGGCAACGTTACCAAGGGCGACGTCGTGATCCAGGACAGCAAGAACTGCATGATCCATGGCAACGGCAAGCTGGTATCGGTGATCGGCCTGGACAACATCGTGGTAGTGGAAACCAAGGACGCGATGATGATTGCCCACAAGGACAAGGTCCAGGGCGTCAAGCAGATGGTCGCGACCCTCAACGAACAGGGCCGCAGCGAAACCCAGAACCACTGCGAAGTCTACCGTCCGTGGGGCTCCTACGACTCTGTGGACATGGGCGGGCGCTTCCAGGTCAAGCACATCTCGGTCAAGCCGGGCGCATGCCTGTCGCTGCAGATGCACCACCACCGCGCCGAACACTGGATCGTGGTCAGCGGCACGGCGGAAGTGACCTGTGACGAGAACGTGTTCCTGCTCACCGAGAACCAATCCACCTACATCCCGATCGCCTCGGTGCACCGCCTGCGCAACCCGGGCAAGATCCCGCTGGAGATCATCGAAGTGCAATCGGGCAGCTATCTGGGCGAAGACGATATCGAGCGGTTTGAAGATATCTACGGTCGCTCGACGCCGGTTGAACGTGGCGTGTCGGTGAAAACTATCGCGCAGTAAAACAGTCGTACAAGAAGCCCTCGCCCAACCCATTGCGTCCCCTATCCGCAGTGGGTTGGGTGGGGGCTTTTTGTTTGGGATTTGTGCTGGCTGTGAGGGCCTCATCGGGGGCAAGCCCCCTCCCACCTTTGATCTGTGAATACATTCAAGTGTGGGAGGGGGCTTGCCCCCGATGAGGCCCACCCGGCCACCACAGCACTCAAGGTAGCCAATCCCACCTACGCTTAAGTTAGGATGCTCGTTCCCTATTCGAGGTGGTCTCCATGTTCTTCGGCGTTCTCCTGATCATCACCTGGTTGATCCTCCTGCTGCGCTACCCGGCCAAGGCGCTGCCGGTATCGCTTGCCGCCGCTGCCGGCCTGGGCCTTGTCGCGGTCTGGGTGGTCTGGCTGGACAACCGCGAAGCCTCGCAACTGGCGCGCCTGGAGTTGCGCATCAGCTACGCGCCGCAGGAATGCCCCGCCGACCGCCCACTGAAACTGACCCTGAACAACGGCAACGACGTACCGCTGACCGAACTGCGCTGGCGCGTCGCCGCCTATGCGCCGGGTGACACGGTCAACCTGGCCGATAACGTCTACGCGGCCCCCCGCTATCGTGGCCCCGGCGAGTTGCAGGCCGGCGCCACCTGGGACGACTGCCTGCCCACCCCGCCCCTGCGCCCCGGCTATCGCCCGCAAACCCTGGAATTTCGCGCCGAGCACCTGCAAGGCAGTTTCTCGGACTGACAAAGGACTGATCCATGCCCAACGTACTGATCACCGGTTGCTCCAGCGGTATTGGCCGCGCCCTGGCCGATGCCTTCAAATCCGCCGGCTTCAACGTGTGGGCCAGCGCCCGCCGCCCGGAAGACGTCACCGCCCTCGCCGCCGCGGGTTTCAATGCCGTCGAACTCGACGTCAACGACAGCGCCGCATTGCAGCGCCTGGCCGAACAACTGGGCGAGCTGGATGTGCTGGTCAACAACGCCGGCTACGGCGCCATGGGCCCGCTGCTCGACGGTGGTACCGAGGCGATGCAGCGCCAGTTCGAGACCAATGTATTTGCCCTCGTCGGCGTGACCCAGGCGCTGTTCCCGGCCCTGCGCCGCAGCAAAGGCCTGGTGGTGAATATCGGCAGCGTTTCCGGCGTATTGGTCACGCCGTTCGCTGGCGCCTACTGCGCCTCCAAGGCGGCGGTGCATGCGCTGAGCGATGCATTGCGCATGGAACTGGCGCCGTTTGGCATCCGCGTGATGGAAGTGCAGCCCGGCGCCATTAATACAAGCTTTGCAAAAAACGCCGGGGCCCAGGCTGAGCTGTTGATCAACGAACAATCGCCGTGGTGGCCGTTGCGCGAGGGTATCCGGGCACGCAGCCAGGCCTCCCAGGACAAGCCCACCCCGGCCAGCGTGTTTGCAGCGGATGTGCTCAAGGCCGTGCAACAACCACAGCCGCCGCGCCTGTTGCGCGCGGGCAATGGCAGTCGGGCGTTGCCGTTGATGGCGGCGTTGTTGCCCAAAGGATTATTGGAAACCGTGTTGAAAAAACGCTTTGGTTTGAATAGGAGTTTGTAAATGATCGACTACAGCGACTTTTTCGAGGAAGTGATCCAGACCCACGTCGAGATCGAACAGTGGTTTGCCGGCGTGGCACCTGAAGACACCCTGCAGAGGCTGCTCGCGCGCTTCTCGCCGGAGTTCAGCATGATTGCGCCCTCCACCGGCACACGCATGAACGCGGCAGGGGTCAAGTACCTGTTCACCCGCCTGGGCGGGCAGCGGCCAGGGTTGAAGATAACCTTGAGCGAACTGATCGGCATTGACCGGCATGCACGCGGCGCCGTCGTCAGTTACCGCGAACATCAGATCGACGACAGCGGCACCCAGACCGATCGCCGGGCCACGGTGGTATTCGAGAAACAGGCCAGCGGCGCGCTGTTGTGGCGTCATTTGCACGAGACGTACTGCCAGGCCTGAACCCACAGGCAACACCCCGCCAATACGCGCGCAAGCTCCCCCCACGCTTGCGCGCGCAGCCCATCGCCCTGAGCCCCCCTCATGGGTGTCAATACAATTTCGCTACAGAACTGAACGGACACTCTCGATAGAGTCACGCGCTGACTTCTGACGCAACGCGCTCAGACCTCATGCCTGCTTGTCGTTGATCGCTGTCCGCATCGATTCAGCACAGCCGTTCCGGTACCTCTTGGGTGACCCCTATCAAGCCTTCAAACACATCGCGCGCCTGTCGGACGCTGCTCACACTGTCACTGGGGTTAACTGCGGTGACAGGCTGTTCGGTCGCGCCTCTGCCCGCGTTGAAACCGCCCGCGCCCGAGGCATGGCGCAACGCACCGTCCCCTCTGGCGCCGGCCAGGCCCGACCTCAATCGGTGGTGGCAGGCATTCAATGATCCTGAACTCGATACCCTGGTGGATCAGGCACTGCAAAACAACCTCGACGTCGCCGCCGCAGTCGAGCGCCTGCGGGCTGCGCGTGTGTTGAGCCAACATGCGCAAGCCCCCTATCTGCCCTCGCTCGGGGTCAAGACCCACGACGCGATAAGCCCGGACACCAGCAGTTCGTACTTCTTGATCGGCTTCGATGCGCAGTGGGAACTGCCACTGTTCGGGGCCAGGCAGAGCGCGGATCGCATCGCTGAGGGTAACCAGGCGCTGGTGGCCGCCGACTTGCGCAGCGTCCAGGTGTCGCTGGTCGCCGAGGTCACCCGGCAGTGGGTTGAGCTGCGTTCGGCGCAACAAGCCGAACGCGCGCTGACGGCCATTCGTGACGCGCAGCAGGAAAAACTGGCGCTGCTGCGTGTGCGCGAGCAGCTTGGCCTGGCGCCGCACGCTGACGTGGCGGACGCCGAGGCTGAACTGGCGCGGGCCGAGAGGCAACTGAGCGCGCCACAACAACAGATCCAACGCCATGTGCAGCAGTTGGCGCTGTTGGCCGGTCGCCCCGGGCCCGACCCTCGCTGGCTGAAGCCCGGACCACAGCCCGCACTCGGCCAATGGCAACTCAACAGCGTGCCGGCGGACCTGCTGCGCACACGCCCGGAAATTACCAACGCCGAGGCCGAGGTGCTCGTGGCCGCCGGGGAGTTGGGGATGAGCCGTGCCGATATCTACCCGCACCTCAGCCTGGGCGCCTCATTGCAGTGGTCGCTGAACATTGCCAGCAACCGCAAGCACACGCCCAACGGCAACAGCATTTTCTCCGCAGGGCCGGGGATCAGTATCCCGTTGTTCGACTGGGGCCAACGTGTCGCCACCGCGCGCGCCAAAGGCCACCTGTTGCAGGCCGCGGTTCTGGCTTATCGCCAGGCGGTGTTGCAAGGCGTCGCCGAAGCCGAAATCGCCCTGAGTGACCTCGAACAAACGCGCCTGCGCGAGCACGCCTCGCGCCAGGCCCAGAGGGCGACACAGACCCACCTGGAGGCCTTGCAACACCGGGCACGCCTGGGGCTCATGAGCCCACTGGAGCTGACGACCGCCAACGTGCAGGCGCTCCAAACCATGCAACAGGCCGACAGCGCAAGCACCGAACGGGACATCGCCTACATCGCGCTTTATAAAGCCCTGGGCGGCGCGCCGTTACCGAACCCGACCTTGAAGGATGCTGACTGATGGTGGCGCTTGCCCGTCTGACACTGGTCCACGAATGGCGGCGCTTCCTGCCCGCGATGATTGCCGTGGGCTTCGCGGGGTTGCTGCAGTTGCTCCAGGCCGCGCTGGTGCTGGGTATTTTCGGCAGTGCCAGCGTCTATATCACCGGCTCTACGGCTGACCTCTGGGTCGGTTACCCCGGCACGCAAAGCGTCAACCTCGGGAGACCGATCGATGCGGGCGTGGAAATGCGCCTGCGCATGGACGCCGACGTACTGCGCGTCGAGTCGTTTCGCTGGGTCGACGCCGATTGGCGCGGTGCGCGAGATACCGGTGGCGTGTCGGTGTTTGTCAGCGGCATCGACGCCGGGCCAGACGGCCTGATGTTTGCGCGCGCCCTGCCGACGGCACTGCGCGCCCGCCTGGCCGAGCCCGGCGCGGTGATCGTTGACCGCGCCGACCTGAGCACCCTCGGCGTGAACCTGGGGGACGCCGCGACCATCAACGGGCAACGTGTGCGCGTGGTGGGCGTCACCAGCGGCCTGCGCGCGCTGGGCGGGGTCAACGTGCTGGCGTCGCTGGCCACTGCCCGACAGCTCGACACCACCACGGCAGCGGACCGCATTACCTACCTGGTGGCCAAAGTGCGCGATCCGGCTCAGGCAGGCGCTGTTGCCGCGCGCCTGAGCGACGGCCGCGCGTTCGGCAACTACGCGGTATGGACCGCAAAACAGTTCGCCCAACGCTCGCAGATGTATTGGATGTTCGACACCGGTGCCGGGGCCGGCGTGCTGTTTCTGGCCGCGATTGTGTTCCTGGTGGGCGCGGTCATCACCAGCCAGACGCTGGTCGCCGCCGTCGTGGGTTCCATCCGCGAGTACGCCACCTTGAACGCCCTTGGCGTCGGCGTGAACGCCCTGCGCAAAGTGGTCATGGAGCAGGCTTTCTGGGTCGGGGCACTGGGGCTGCTGGGCAGTTCGGTGCTCGCCGGCCTGTTCTTCGCCCTGGCGGCGCACTACAACGTGCCGGTGCAGCTCTCGCCCGTCGCGGCCGTAGCCTGCCTGTTCCTGAGCATGCTCCTGGCACTTGTGTCGGGCCTGGCGGCCATCCGCACCTTACGCCATGCCGACCCGGCCAGCCTTCTGAGATAGCACTGCCATGAGCCTCCTGACATCCGCCCCACCCTTCACCCTGCAAGCCAGCAATATCAGTAAATCATTCACCTCGGGGCGGGTCGTAACCCCAGTGCTGCATGACATTAGCTTGGCGATACGACCCGGCGAGCTGACCCTGATCTCAGGTCCGTCCGGTTGTGGCAAAAGCACGCTACTGGCGATTCTCAGCGGCTTGCAGCAGCCCGACCGTGGCAGCGCATCGGCCCTGGGGCACGACCTTTCAAGCCTCGACACGCGGGCCCTGGAGTATTTTCGCCTGCGGCACACCGGCTTCATATTCCAGGGGTTCAACCTGTTTCCAGCCTTGACGGCGCAGCAACAGGTCGAACTGCCCTTGAGCTACCTGGGGCTGCCGAGCACGGAAGTCCGAGCACGCGCCATCGAGGCGCTGGAGGATGTCGGGCTGGGCCCGCGCATGAAACTGCGCCCGGCCGAATTGTCCGGCGGCGAAAAGCAGCGCGTAGCCATTGCACGCGCCGTGGCGAAGGCCCCCGAGTTGTTGTTCGCCGACGAACCGACCAGCGCCCTCGATGCGGCCAACGGTCAAATCGTGATCGATATTTTGCACCGCATCGCTCGCACACGCGGGACCACGGTGCTGTGCGTCAGCCACGATCCGCGCCTGATCAGTAACTCCGACCGCGTGTTGACCATCGAGGACGGCCGCATTTTGAACGATCAATCCCTTCCCTTCCCACCGGCCGCTACGGTCGGTACCCAGGAACATTCTGTATGAACGCGCGTTCGCTTCGCTCTTGGCTGCTTCTGAATACCGCACTTGTATTGCTGAGCGCCTGCTCCCGTGAAGATGCGCCCCCTCAGCCGACGTCATCGGCCCCCGCCTACCTGGCCGTCGCTCGCGGCCGTATCGATGTGGAAGGCGGTTTGCTCAAGCTCGGCGTGAGCCGCGACGGCGTGGTCGCCGAGATCAAGGTGGCGGAGGGCGAGCAGGTCAAGAAAGGCCAATTGCTCGCCACGTTGGACAGCGAACTGGCACAGCTGGCGGTCAGCGCCGCGCTGACCGAGCAACGACAGGTGCAGACTCAAGCCAAACAGTTGGCAAGGCAGCTTAAGTTTGCCGAGCAGCAGGCCAGCCGCCTGACCGCCGCCGCCAAGGCAGGCGCCGGCGACAGCCAGAGTGCCGATGAGGCCCACGAGGCCGCCGAGCGCTTGCGCGACGAGATTGAAAAGACCCAGACAGACGCTGAAGTCGCGGCGAACAAGCTGACTGCGGCACGCTACGAACTGGCGAAACACAGTCTGCGTGCGCCGGTCGACGCCGAAGTGGTTCGTCGCCTGATTCAACCCGGCGCCGCGGTCTCCGCACAGTCCGGGCCGGCCTTCGTGTTGTTGCCGAACCAGGCGCGTATCGTCAGGGCCGAGCTCAATGAGTCCTTCACCGGCGTGGTGCTCCCCGGGATGAAGGCCGAAGTCACCGATGACAGCGCCGCAGGCTCCGTTGTGCTGTCCGCCCATGTGGTGCGGATCAGCGCGGTACTGGGCAACAGCACCCTGGAAGACGACGCCTTGGTCAGGGCCAATACACGTACGGTTGAATGCATATTGGCGTTCGATCAACCGGCGCCGCAGTCGCTGCGGGTGGGACAACGCATGCTGGTAAGGTTTGGGCCGTAGGTAATGGTCACGTTCAGTGCTGGAGAGGGTCGACAATCACCGTGCAGGTGATCCCCGCCGCCAACAACACGCCTTCGGGCACTTCATCGATATGAATCCGCACCGGCACGCGCTGGGCCAGGCGCACCCAGTTGAAGGTCGGGTTCACATCGGCGATCAACTCGCGACTCTCCGGGTTGTCGCGGTCGTAGATGCCGCGCGAGATGCTTTCTACGTGGCCCTTCAACGTCTCGCCGCTCATCAGTTGCATATCGGCTTTGTCACCGACTTTCACGTGGGGCAGCTTGGTTTCTTCGAAGAAGCCGTAGACCCAGAACGAATTCATATCGACCACGGCCATCTTCGCTTCGCCGATGCGCGCGTAGTCGCCGCGATGCACATTGAGGTTGGTGACGTAACCGTCGACGGCCGCCACCACTTGCGTGCGCTTCAAGTTCAGTTCGGCGGCTTCCAGTTGCGCCAGCGCATGCTGGTAGTCGGCCAGGGCCGAGTCGGCGATGTTGCTGGCGTCGTCGCGGTTTTCCTTGGAGATCACCAGGGCGTCGAGGTCGGCACGGCGGTGGGCGTTGACCTTGCGCATTTCCCAGGTGGCTTTGCGGGACGCCACCAGGGACTGCGCCTGCTTGACGGCGATGCGGTAGTGCTCGGGGTCGATCTGCATCAGCAGGTCGCCCTTTTTCACCAACTGGTTGTCGCGCACCGGCACGTCGACCACTTCGCCGGTGACGTCGGCCGCGACGTTGATGATGTCGGCGCGCACACGGCCGTCGCGGGTCCAGGGTGTCTCCATGTAATGCACCCACAGCGTGCGGCCAATCCAGATTGCCAAAGCCAGTACCAGCAAGGTCGCAAGCAGGCTGAAAAACTTTTTCATCGGGGCATTCTCAACGGTAGACGGTCAGCGCCAGGGCGCCGAACAGGCAAACGAACAGGCTCAGGCGCAGCAACGCCGGGTGCCAGAAAAAACGGTACAGGTCGAACCCGGCCAGGAAGCGATCAAGCGCCCAGGCCAGGCCCGCCGCGATCAAGAACATCAGGGTCATGGTCGGCATATAGACGCCGTGGAAGGCGATTTCACGAGGCATGCGGGGATCCTTTGAGGGCCGCCAACGGCGATTGCGGGTCCAGCAACGAGGTGCGGATAAAGTGCAGGTAGCTCTTCACCCGGCGCAGGGCGGATGTGTCGAAGTGCGGGGCGAAGGGTTCGTCGGTGGCCTGTACACGGCTGATCGCGTGGTCGACGGCAATCAGCCCGCGCTCCAGGTTGCTCGCGCTGGGTTGCAGGAACAGTCGCACCAGCGAGCGCCCCATTACCCGGATCGCCTGGCGCCACGGCTGGGATTCGGCATAGGCCGGGTGCACCGGCAGGATCGCCTGTTCCTTGCGCAACTCGATGATCGCGTGGCCGACTTCCAGCACCACGAACATCCAGCGCAGCAAATCGCGCTGCACCTGCGGCTGGCCGACGGCGAGGCCATAGGCCTGGTGCAGCAGGTCGCGGGTACGGCTTTCGAAACTCGACGCCAGGCCCTTGAGCTTGCCGCTGATCGCATACACCACTTGCTCGCGCAGGTCCTGCTCCAGGCGGCGCCACAGCCAGCGGCTGTTGGGCGGCAGGATGATCGCCCCCGCCGCCGCGCACACCAGCATGCCGAGGATCATGGCGATGTAGTCATTGATAAAGCTGTAGGGGTTGTAGACCGTGAGGTTATCCGGCACCGAACCGGTGCTGAAAAAGATCAGCAGGCCCACGCCCACCCCGGCGTATTGCGGGCGTGAAGCGAGGAAGGCGCCGAGGATGATCACCGGCGCGAGCATCACGCACAGCAACGGGAAGCCATCGATCCAGGGGAACACGAAGAACATTTCGACAAAGCCGACCAGCGCGCCGATGAACGTGCCGCAGGCCATCTGGAACGCCATGCGCTTGGGGTTGGGCGTGGCGGCGGACAGGCCGACGGTGGCGGCGGCGATCATGGTCATGGTGGCGCCGCTGGGCCAGGCGGTGGCAACCCAGTAACTGCCGAGCACGATCAGGATGAACGATGCGCGAATGCCCGAGGCGGCGCAGGCCAGCCAGTTGGTTTTCGGGCTGAAGGTTTCGTCCCACTGTTCGCGCGCATGGCTGTGGTCGGCCAGGGAGGCGTGGGTCTGCGCGTAGTTGTGCAGGTCGTCGACAAAGCGGTAGAGCAGCTCGTAGGCAGTATGGAAATCCAGCTGCTCGGCCTCGCTCGGGTGCCCCTCCTGGAAGATCGCGCGCAAGCTGCGCACCTTGGCGGGCAGGCCATCCTTGTAGGCGCTCAGCTGGTTGACCAGGCGCGCGGCGTCGGGGCTGGTCAGGGCACGCCCGGAGAAACCGTCGAGCACTTCGGCAAGGTCCTGCAACCCCGGCTTGATCGCCGCGACAACGTGATCGGCAGCGTCGGCGCGCAGGCGTTCGAGCAACTGGTGCAAGGCATTGAAGCGCGTGGTGATGCTCATGAACTCGCTGTTGAGACGACTGAGCCGGCCGTTGCGTCGACGCATGTGCGGGTCTTCGAATACGGTGAGGCTGCGCAACCCTTCCAGGCCCACGGCTTCGGCGATAAAGCGCACATTGGTGGCCTCGAACCCTTCACGCTGGCTGCGCCCGCGCAGGCCATCGGTGACGAACAGCGCGAACACGCCGAAGCGTTGGTACAACGCATTGCGCATCGCGGCGCTGGAGGTCTGCGGCAGGATCGCGGCGCTGACCAGCGTGGAACAGAGAATCCCCAAGGAGATTTCCAACACCCGCCATACCGCCGCCATAAAGGCGCCATCGGGATGGGCCAGGGCCGGCAAGCCGACCATCGCCGCTGTATAGCCCGCGAGCACAAACCCGTAGGCGCGAAAGTTGCGATTGCGTGTCGCGCCAGCGGTGCAAATGCCGACCCAGATCGCCAGCGCCCCCAGGAACAACTCGGTGTTCTGCGCAAACAACGCAATCAACAACACCATCACCGCCGACCCCGCGAGGGTGCCGAGGAAACGATAGAAGCTCTTGGCGAACACCTGCCCGCTCTGCGGTTGCATCACGATAAACACGGTGATCATCGCGGTGCGCGGTTGCGGCAGTTCCAGACGCATGGCCAGCCACAGCGTGAGGAAGGCAGCGATCAGTACCTTGAAGATGTACACCCAAGTCACGCCATCACTGCGTGCCCAGTCGAAAAAGCCACGGCGCCACTCAAGGGAGTGCAACCAGCGCAGCGGTGCAGGCAAGGGAGTCATGAACGCCTACTCAGTGATCAAACACGGCAAGCGCCGCAGGGGTTTTGCTCGGGAGGGTCCTGGTGTCCTGCGGTACGTCGTCGCCGGCTCTGACGCCGCCGCCCAGGGCGGTCACCAGTTCGGCATGCGCGCTCAAGCGGGCCGCCTGCACTTGCTGCTCGACTTGCTGCTGGCGGAACAACAGGGTCTGGGCGTTCAGCACATTGAGGTAGTCGGTAAGGCCACGCTGGTAGGCGATCATCGCGATGTCGTAGGTTTTCTGCGCCGAGGCCACCGACTGCGCGGCAAAACCCGCCTGCTTGTCCATGGATTCGCGGCGGATCAACTGGTCGCTGATGCCCTTGAGCGCATTGACCAGGGTCTGGTTGTAGCGCGCCACGGCGATGTCATAGCCGGCGCTGGCCTCGCCCAACTCTGCCCGCAGGCGGCCGCCGTCGAAAATGGGCAAGGTGATCGCCGGGCCGACGTTGTAATTGAATTTCTTGCCGGCGAGAAAGCCCAGCAGGCCACCGCCGGTGGCCATGTAGCCGAGGCTGCCGACCAGGTCGACATTGGGATAGAAACCGGCATGCGCCACATCGATGCCACGGGCTTGCGCCGCGACCTGCCAACGGCTGGCGACCACGTCGGGACGCTGGCCAAGCAGTTGCACCGGCAGGCTCGATGGCAACTTCAGGGGTGCCGCAAGGGACAACGTGGGGCGTTGCAACTGCGCGCCCTCCCCCGGCCCCTTGCCCGCCAACGCGGCCAACTGGTTACGGCTCAGGGCGATTTCTTCGTCCAGCGCATCCAATTGACGGTGGGTTTCCGGCAGCGGGGTTTCGGCCTGGCTGACATCGAAATGGGTGCCGATCCCGGCGTTCAGGCGCTTATTGGCCAGATCGAGAATCTGCTGTTGCTGGGCCAACGTCGCCGCGACGATATCGCGGTTGGCGTAGTGCAACGACAGCTGGATATAGGCGCGTACCACGTTGTTCTGCAATTCCAGCTGAGCCTGGCGGGCTTCGGCCGCGCTCATGTGCGCCAGGTCGACGGCACGTTCGGTGGCGTTGCTTTCGCGGCCCCACAGGTCGAGTGCGTAGCTGAAGCCCAGGGACGTATTGTTGTCCCAGGTGTTGGAACCGCTCAATGCACCCGGGCCGTAGAACTGATCGTTCGGCCAGTTGTGGCGTTTGAGGGTGGTGTCACTGTTGATCTGCAACGACTCGGCCGACTCGGCAATCCCGGCCATGGCCCGCGCTTCGCGCACCCGAGCAGCGGCGATGGCCATGCTTGGGCTGTCGCGCGTAGCGAGGTCGACCCAGCGGTTCAATTGCGGGTCGCCGTAGGCTTGCCACCATTGGGCGGTGGGCCAGTGGGCGTCGCGCGCGGCGCTCTGGATCGCCTCGTCGGTGGCCAATTGATTGGCGTCGAGGGCCTGGCCTTGGGGGGCGATTCCTCCGGTTCCGATGCAGCCGCTGATTGCTAACGATAAGGCGCAAACACTGAGAGCCTTCAGCTCCCTGTAAATGAGAGTCTTCAGCTCTCTGCTGATGCGACGCGGCACGGCGAACGAATTCCTGAGGTGGGTGTTGCGGGGAAGGTGGCGCAATTCTAGGCGGCCAGGGGAATGGCGATAAGCTGGTATTCCTGTGAATCTTTGTTACCGTTCAGGCGATAATCCGTTGGTAGGGATCACTGGACGGCGTAACTTTCTGTCACAATTTGTTATCTCCCCTGAGAACACTCCATGGACACTTTGCAAAACATGCGCGCTTTCAGTTGCGTGGCCGAAGCCGGCAGCTTCACCGCCGCCGCCGCCCAACTGGACACCACCACTGCCAACGTCTCGCGCGCAGTCTCCAACCTGGAGGCCCATCTGCAAACCCGCTTGCTCAACCGCACCACCCGACGCATCGCACTGACAGAAGCCGGCAAACGTTATTTGCTGCGCTGCGAACAGATCCTGGCCTATGTCGAGGAGGCCGAGGCCGAGGCCAGTGACGCCCATGCACGCCCGGCCGGGCAGTTGAAAGTGCATACCATGACCGGTATCGGCCAGCATTTCGTCATCGATGCGATTGCGCGCTACCGCCGGACTCATCCCGACGTGACCTTCGACCTGACCCTGGCCAACCGCGTGCCAGACCTGCTCGACGAGGGCTACGACGTGTCCATCGTGCTGGCCAGCGAGCTGCCGGATTCGGGTTTCGTGTCCCAGCGCCTGGGCATTACCTACAGCATCGCCTGTGCCTCGCCGGATTACGTCAAGGCCAAGGGCTGCGCGCAACGCCCCCATGACTTGCTCAACCACGCGTGCCTGCGCCTGGTCAGCCCGGTGATCCAACTGGACAAATGGACCTTCAACGGCCCCGAAGGCCAGGAAAGCGTAGCGATCAACACCTCGCCGTTCCTGGTGAACTCGGCCGACGCGATGAAAACCGCGATCACCAGCGGCATGGGCGTCGGCCTGCTGCCGGTGTACGCCGCCATCGAAGGCTTGCGCAACGGCACGCTGGTGCGGGTCATGCCCAACTACCGGTCCCAGGAATTGAACCTGTACGCCATCTACCCGTCGCGCCAGTACCTGGATGCGAAGATCAAGACGTGGGTGGAATACCTGCGCGGCTCGCTGCCGGAGATTCTGGCGGCGCACCAGGCGGAACTGGTGGCGTATGAGGTGAGCGGCAGCCTGGGCAGCGTGCGGATGGCGAACTGATATTAAACGACCCCACTTGTGTAGTGAGCGAGCTGTTGTGGCGAGCGGGTTTGCCATAATGCCGTTCAGTTAAGCGTACATCGCCTTCTGTAGGAGCGAGCTTGCTCGCGAAAAACGTCAACGATCACGCGTGTCGGCGCCTGTGAGTTCTTCGCGAGCAAGCTCGCTCCTACAAAAAAGCCTTAACTGAACGGCATTAGGGCTTGCCACAACAGCCCGCTCGCCACAGGCGTTGCTGTGCGGCAGCGCTGAGTCGGAGATTCAGCGGGTTCCCCCACAGCGGTGCATGTCCTGACAATCGTAACCAGGAATGTTAGCGTGCTTGGCATTCTTCCGTAGTCGATGAGCCCGCCTGCAATGAAAAAGACTGTCCTCGCCTTCAGCCGTATCACCCCGCCCATGATCGAACGCCTGCAACAGGATTTCGAGGTGATCGCGCCCAACCCCAAGCTGGGTGACATCAATGCACAGTTCAACGAAGCCCTGCCCCATGCCCATGGCCTGATCGGCGTAGGCCGCAAGCTGGGCCGCGAACAGCTCGAAGGGGCGAGCAGGCTGGAAGTGGTCTCCAGCGTGTCGGTGGGCTACGACAACTATGACGTGCCGTACTTCAACGAGCGCGGGATCATGCTCACCAACACCCCTGACGTACTTACCGAAAGCACCGCCGACCTGGCCTTCGCCCTGCTGATGAGCAGCGCGCGCCGCGTGGCCGAACTGGATGCGTGGACCAAGGCCGGCCAGTGGAAAGCCAGTGTTGGCGCACCGCTGTTTGGCTGCGATGTGCATGGCAAGACCCTCGGTATCGTCGGCATGGGCAATATCGGCGCGGCCGTGGCCCGTCGCGGGCGCCTGGGGTTCAACATGCCGATCCTGTACAGCGGCAACAGCCGCAAGACCGCGTTGGAACAGGAACTGGGCGCACAGTTTCGCAGCCTGGACCAATTGCTGGCCGAGGCGGATTTCGTCTGCCTGGTCGTGCCGTTGAGCGACAAGACCCGTCACCTGATCAGCACCCGCGAACTGGGGCTGATGAAATCCAGCGCCATCCTGATCAACATTTCCCGTGGCCCGGTGGTGGATGAACCGGCACTGATCCAGGCCCTGCAAAACCACACCATTCGCGGCGCCGGCCTGGATGTGTACGAGAAGGAACCGCTGAGCGAATCGCCGCTGTTTCAACTGAGCAACGCGGTGACCCTGCCGCATATCGGCTCGGCCACCGACGAAACCCGCGAAGCCATGGCCAACCGCGCGCTGGACAACCTGCGCGCGGCCCTGCTGGGCCAACGCCCGCAGGACCTGGTTAACCCACACGTCTGGAAAGGCTGACAGGAATCCGATGTGGGCGGGGGGCTTACCTAACGCCAGTCAGTTAAGGCTTTTTTTGTAGGAGCGAGCTTGCTCGCGAAAAACTCACAGGCGCCGCGTTCATTCAGGAAGCACGCGTTATCGTTGAGGTTTTTCGCGAGCAAGCTCGCTCCTACAGAAGAGAAAGCAATGTACGCTTGACTGACTGACATTAGGGTTGACCCGCCCACATGAATTCACCCCAGCACAAAATCCGGTTAAAGCCTGGCCCTCCCAAGTCGATAACCCTCAATAGAAGTTCGTCATCCTTGATTCACAGAAGGTTTTTATGTCCACCACTAAAGCCCGCGCAGACTCACTCTCGCTTCTGCTCTTTACCTTGCGTAGCGGCAAGCTGATGGCTATCAACCTGCTGAAAGTCAGTGAAATCATCCCCTGCCCGCCGCTGACCAAGCTGCCGGAGTCCCACCCCCATGTGAAGGGTATCGCCACCTTGCGCGGGGCCTCGCTGTCGGTGATCGACCTGAGCCGTGCCCTGGGGGAAATGCCCCTGGCCGACCCGGACGGTGGTTGCCTGATCGTTACTGACGTCAGCCGCTCCAAACAGGGCCTGCATGTGCAGGCGGTGAGCAAGATCGTGCATTGCCTGACCACCGATATTCGCCCGCCACCCTACGGTTCGGGCGGCAACCGCTCGTTTATCACCGGGGTCACGCAGGTGGAAGGCGGGCTGGTGCAGGTGCTGGACATCGAAAAAGTCATCCACGCCATCGCGCCGGCGCCGATTGAAGTGGCGCCGACCGACTTGACCATGGAAGAGGCCGAAGTGCTCGGCAACGCGCGGATTCTGGTGGTCGATGACAGCCAAGTGGCATTGCAACAATCGGTGCACACCCTGCGCAACCTCGGCCTGACCTGCCATACCGCACGCAGTGCCAAGGAAGCCATCGACGTGTTGCTGGAGCTGCAAGGCACGGTCGAACAGATCAATGTGGTGGTCTCGGACATCGAGATGTCCGAGATGGACGGCTACGCCCTCACCCGCACGTTGCGCGAAACCCCGGACTTCCAGGACCTCTATGTGCTGTTGCACACCTCCCTGGACAGTGCGATGAACAGCGAAAAAGCCCGCCTGGCCGGAGCCAACGCAGTGCTGACCAAATTCTCCTCGCCGGAACTGACCAAGTGCCTGGTCGTCGCCGCCAAGGCCGTGGCCGAAAAAGGCCTGTAGGCGGTGGCCGAGTATTTCCAACTGCTGCGCCGCGACCTCACCGGCAGCCTGCCCGCGCCGCAATGGCCGGCCGGGACGGTGTTGGATCATTATCGCGACGACCTGGCTCCGGCCATTCATGCGGTATTGCGCATGACCCAGGCCCAGGGCGGTGGCCGCGTCGCCCAGCTGGAAACCTGGCGGCACCAATTCATTACCGATGCCGAATTCGACCCCACGCTCTGCCTGGTCGCCAGTAACGGCGAAGGCGTTCTCGGCGTGGCCCAATGCTGGACCAGCGCCTTCATCAAGAACCTTTCAGTTCACCCTTGCGCCCAGGGCCAAGGGCTGGGCCGGGCCCTGTTGCTGCATGCCTTCCAAGTGTTCAAGCAGCGCGGTGAACCCTATGTGGATCTCAAGGTACTGGAACGCAACCTGCGCGCGCGCAAGCTGTATGAAAGTACGGGCATGGTCTTCGTACTGCGGGATGTGGTCGTCGAGGACTGACAGAGGCTGGCGCATAACTTGCTTCCAGAGTCATTGAATGGTGGAAAGAGGTCATAACCCGTCGCCGTTCGAGCGTGCCTTCTGACCTTGCCTGGTGACAGTTCCGCCATGAACACTCATTTTTCCTGCGTCGGTTGCGGTAAATGCTGCACCGACCACCATGTCCCCCTGACCCTCGAAGAAGCCCGACAGTGGGCGGCTGACGGCGGTAATGTCATCGTTCTGGTGGAGGGTTTTCTCGGCAATGGCCTGGGCCTGCCCCAGCCACAACGTGAACACGCAGAACGCCGATCAGTGGTGGTACCCAGCGGCACTACCGAAGCGTTCGTGGCCATCACATTTGCCGCCTACAACGCTGGACGCTGCCGGAATCTTGACGAAGACAACCTGTGTCGCATCTATGAGCGCCGGCCACTGGTGTGCCGCATCTACCCGATGGAGATCAACCCGCATATCCCGCTGAACCCGGCTGCCAAGGATTGCCCGCCGGAATCCTGGGAACAGGGCCCGGCGCTGATCGTCGGCGGTGAGTTGATGGACCTGGAACTGGCGGAACTGATCCGCCGCTCGCGCCAGGCCGACCGTGACGATGTGCAGACCAAGGAGGCGGTGTGCGCCTTGCTGGGTATTCGGACCACGGCGCTCAAGGGCGATGGGTTTACCGCATACCTGCCGGACATGGGCGCGTTTGCCCAGGCGATCGAGCGGGCGGCGGACCAGCCGAGCGTGGCCAATGAGTGGGTGTTTCATGTGTCGGGGATGGACATCGCCGAACAGCTGCTCGACGCCGGGGCGCAGATTGCCACCGAGGTGCCGGCCAATTATGCGTTCATCCCGTTACGAGCGGCTTAGCCTTTCAGGCCCGCTCACGATAGCGGGCGACATTCCCAGCGCATGTTCCGCGCAATTATTAGCCATCACGGCGAGGGGAATGGGGCGTCCAGGCGGTAAGGCTGGATGATCCGCTGGTATTCGCCGTTGTGCATCAGTTGCTCCAACGCGCCGTTAAGCTCATTGCGCAACGCGGTGTCAGGCTTGCGCACGGCGATCGCCACACCGCTGCCCAGCAATTCCCCGGAAACCGCGGGCCCGAGGAAATCGAAATCCTGGCCCTCGGCGCTGTCGAGCAAGGCTTCGCGAATTTCCACGGTGCCTTGCAGCGTGGCATCGATATCGCCTGCCACCAGGCTGCGTACCAGCTCATCATTGCGCCAGAAGCCCTTGACGATAACGCCTTTCGGCGCCCACTGCGCCAGGGCAAAGGCTTCGCGGTTGCTCCCCACCAATACGCCGACACACTTGCCTTTCAAGGACCGCACGCTGGGCAGCAGGCCCGATGATTTTCGGGCCACCAGGCGTGTGGTGAACGGATAGAGGTCTTCGGTGAAGTTCGCCCATTGCCGCCGCTTCGACGTCTGGGCTATGCCCATGATCGCATCGAATTGGTGGGCATCCAGGGCCGGAAAGTTCTCCACAAGCACCTGGTCGACCCAGGTACAGCGCACATTCAGTTGCAGGCATAAAGCGTTGCCCAGTTCGATATTCAGCCCGACCAGTTGGCCTTGCTGATTGCGGCTTTGGAACGGGGGAAATTGTGCGGCGACGGCGAAGCGAATTTCATGACGGGGTGGGTCACCCGCCGCTGCCGTGCAGAACACCACACTCAACAGCCATAAGGTATGCGCCACACAGCGGTGTATCAGGGTCACGGGGACGTCCTTTTCCGGAAAACCAGCCTCACCACGCCCCGCCCCCCGGTAAAAGCCGACCGGGGTGGAGCAAATGTCGTGCAAGCTTTCAAGAAATAGACGCGGACCTACAAGCAGAAATATCAGCACGCGCTGTAGGCAATAGTCGACACAGCGTGCGACTTGTTAGTCTCAGCGTTTACCCATTGAACGACGCGTCCCCGGTGGCGCCATGCCCGGCGACTTGGTGTGGCCGTTCTTGGCGCCGTTCTTGTACCAAGGCTGGGCCGCATTTTTCGCCCCGGCCAGTTCACCCGGCTTGAACGGAAACTTGAACGCCGGGATCTCGGTCTTCTCAACGCTTTCGGCGCTGGCCGGATCGACGATGTCGGCCGCTTCAACAGGGGGTTGTGTCGGGGAATTCATGGAAGCTCCGGAGCGTGCAAAAAATGATGTGGGGCCGACTTGCGAGCCACACTGGCGCGCAGTATACCTGCGCCCTTCGGATCTTTAACCACCACCTGTACGAATGGTCGGAGTTTACTGACAGCGCTGTCAGTTAGCAGTCACCTTGCTGACCGGGTTGGCGCGCTATAAAGCCCCTACACTCTTCCCACTCTTTGCCCTGGCGCGCCACTCCATGCAAATTCAACGTAAAACTGCCCTGATCGTCGGTGTCCTGGTGGTGCTGGCCATTGTCGCCTGGGCCCTGGGCCGGCCGGCCAAGACCAGGCTGGCTGCGCCGACGGCGATCCCGGTGCGGGTGGTGAAGGTGGTGCAACAGGACGTCCCGCGCTTTGTCAGTGGGATCGGCACGGTATTGTCATTGCACAGTGTGGTGATCCGTCCCCAGGTCGACGGCATCCTCACCCAATTACTGGTCAAGGAAGGCCAACCGGTGAAGGCCGGTGATCTGCTCGCCACCATTGATGACCGCTCGATCCGTGCCAGCCTCGACCAGGCCAAGGCGCAGTTGGGGGAAAACCAGGCGCAACTGCAAGTGGCGCTGATCAACCTCAAGCGCTACAAGGAACTGAGCATCGACGACGGCGTGTCCAAGCAGACCTACGACCAGCAACAAGCCCTGGTCAACCAGCTCAAGGCCACCGCGCAGGGAAACCAGGCTGCAATTGACGCGGCGAAAGTTCAGCTTTCCTACACCCAGATCCGCTCGCCAGTCAGCGGTCGCGTGGGTATCCGCACGGTAGATGAAGGTAACTTCCTGCGCACAAGCGATGCCCAGGGCTTGTTCTCGGTCACTCAGATCGACCCGATCGCCGTCGAGTTTTCCCTGCCGCAACAGATGCTGCCCACCCTGCAAGGCCTGATCGCCGCGCCGACCCAGGCCAGCGTCGACGCCTACCTGGGCGCCGACACCGACGGCCAGACCGGCGACCTGCTCGGCGAAGGCCACTTGAGCCTGATCGACAACCAGATCAGCTCCACCACCGGCACCCTGCGGGCCAAGGCCGAGTTCAACAACCCCTCGCAACGCTTGTGGCCCGGGCAACTGGTGACCATCAAGATCCAGACCGCCCTCGACAAGAACGCGCTGGTGGTGCCGCCCACCGTGGTGCAACGCGGCCTGGACTCGCACTTCGTGTACCGGGTCAACGGCGACAAGGTCGAGATCGTGCCGGTGCAAGTGACCTACCAGAACAGCGACGTCAACCTCATCACGGGCGTGCAGGCCGGTGATGTGCTGGTCAGTGATGGCCAGTCGCGCCTCAAGGCCGGCGCCCAGGTGGAGGTGCTCAAAGACCCGCCACAAACGATCCAGACCGTCGACGCCAAGGTGCAGCCATGAACGGCAGCCGTTCACCTTCGGCCTGGTGCGTCGATCACCCCGTCGCCACCCTGCTGCTGACGTTTGCCCTGGTGCTGCTCGGGATCATAGCCTTCCCGCGCCTGGCCATCGCGCCGTTGCCGGAAGCGGAATTCCCGACGATCCAAGTCACCGCGCAACTGCCCGGCGCCAGCCCGGACACCATGGCCTCGTCCGTGGCCACGCCCTTGGAGGTGCAATTCAGCGCCATCCCCGGCATGACCCAGATGACCTCCAGCAGTGCCCTGGGCTCCAGCCTCCTGACCCTGCAATTCACGCTCAACAAGAGCATCGACACCGCCGCCCAGGAAGTGCAGGCGGCGATCAATACCGCGTCCGGCAAACTGCCCAGCGATATGCCGAGCCTGCCGACCTGGAAAAAGGTCAACCCGGCCGACAGCCCGGTGCTGATCCTCAGCGTCAGCTCCGACAGCATGCCCAGCACCGAGCTGAGCGACTACGTGGAAACCCTGCTGGCGCGCCAGATCAGCCAGATCGACGGCGTCGGCCAGATCAACATCACCGGCCAACAACGTCCGGCAATTCGCGTGCAGGCCTCACCGGATAAACTGGCCGCGATTGGCCTGACCCTGGCCGACATCCGCGTGGCCATCCAGCAATCGAGCCTGAACCTGGCCAAAGGCGCGATCTACGGGAAAAACAGCGTGTCGACCCTGTCGGCCAACGACCAGTTGTTCCACCCCGAGGACTACGCCCAACTGATCGTGTCCTACAAGGACGGCGCGCCGGTACAACTGCGCGATATCGCCAAAGTCATCAACGGTTCGGAAAACGCCTACGTGCAGGCCTGGTCCGGCGACACGCCGGGGGTCAACCTGGTGATCTCGCGCCAGCCTGGCGCGAATATCGTCGAGACCGTCGACCGCATCCAATCGGAACTGCCGCGCCTGCAAGCCATGTTGCCGGCATCCGTGCAGGTCAGTGTATTGAGCGACCGCACCAAGACCATCCGTGCGTCCTTGCATGAGGTGGAAGTCACCCTGTTGATCGCCATCTTGCTGGTGGTGGCGGTGATGGCGCTGTTCCTGCGCCAGTTGTCCGCCACAATGATTGTGTCCAGCGTGCTCGGCGTGTCACTGATCGCCAGTTTTGCGCTGATGTACCTGATGGGCTTCAGCCTGAACAACCTGACCCTGGTGGCGATCGTGATCGCCGTGGGCTTTGTGGTGGACGATGCCATCGTGGTGGTGGAAAACATTCACCGCCACCTCGAAGCCGGGCTGGACAAGCGCGAAGCAGCGATCAAGGGCGCCGGCGAGATTGGCTTTACCGTGGTGTCCATCAGCTTCTCGCTGGTGGCGGCGTTTATCCCGCTGCTGTTCATGGGCGGCGTGGTCGGACGGTTGTTCAAGGAGTTCGCGCTGACGGCGACCTCGACCATCCTGATTTCGGTGGTGGTCTCGTTGACGCTGGCGCCTACCCTGGCGGCGCTGTTCATGCGCGCCCCAACCCATCCTGCCCACGACAAACCCAGCTTCAGTGAACGCCTGCTGGCCGGCTATGCACGCACCCTGCGCCGCGCCCTGGCCCATCAACGCACGATGGGCGTCATTTTCGTGGTGACCCTGGCCCTGGCCGTGGTCGGCTATGTGTTTATTCCCAAGGGCTTCTTTCCGGTGCAAGACACCGGCTTCGTGCTCGGCACCAGCGAAGCGGCAGCCGACGTGTCGTACCCGGACATGGTCGCCAAGCACAAGGCCCTGGCCGAGATCGTCAAGGACGACCCGGCGGTCGAGGCGTTTTCCCACTCGGTGGGGGTGACCGGCAGCAACCAGACCATTGCCAACGGGCGGTTCTGGATCGCCTTGAAAGACCGCGGTGATCGCGATGTGTCCGCCAGCCAGTTCATCGACCGCATCCGCCCGAAACTGGCCAAGGTGCCCGGCATCGTGCTGTACCTGCGCGCCGGCCAGGACATCAACCTCAGCTCCGGCCCGAGCCGCGCCCAATACCAGTACGTGCTCAAGAGCAACGACGGCCCGACGCTGAATACCTGGACCCAACGCCTCACCGAAAAACTGCGCGCCAACCCGGCGTTTCGCGACCTGTCCAACGACCTGCAACTGGGTGGCAGCATTACCCACATCAGCATCGACCGTCAGGCCGCCGCACGGTTCGGACTGACCGCCACCGATGTCGACCAGGCGCTGTACGACGCCTTCGGCCAACGTCAGATCAAAGAGTTCCAGACCGAGATCAACCAGTACCAGGTGGTGCTGGAGTTGGACACCCAGCAACGCGGCAAGGCCGAAAGCCTGAACTACTTCTACCTGCGCTCGCCGCTGACCAATGAGATGGTGCCGTTGGCGGCAGTGGCCAAGGTCGACCCGCCGACCGTAGGGCCCTTGTCCATAAGCCACGACGGCATGTTCCCGGCCGCCAACCTGTCGTTCAACCTCGCCCCCGGCGTGGCGCTGGGGGATGCGGTGATCATGCTCAACCAGGCCAAGAATGAAATCGGCATGCCGGCCACCATCATTGGTAACTTCCAGGGCGCGGCCCAGGCGTTCCAGAGTTCGCTGGCCAGCCAACCGTGGCTGATCCTGGCGGCACTGGTGGCGGTCTACATCATTCTCGGCGTGCTGTACGAGAGCTTCGTGCATCCGCTGACGATTATCTCGACCTTGCCGTCGGCGGGGTTGGGCGCACTGATCATGCTGTCGCTGATGGGCCAGGACTTTTCGATCATGGCCCTGATCGGCCTGGTACTGCTGATCGGGATCGTGAAGAAGAACGGCATCCTGATGATCGACTTCGCCCTGGAAGCCCAGCGCGTACGCGGGCTAGCGCCGGAGGAGGCGATCTATGAAGCCTGTGTCACACGGTTCCGGCCCATCATCATGACCACCCTCGCCGCCCTGCTCGGCGCCGTGCCGTTGATGCTCGGTGCCGGCCCTGGCGCGGAAATGCGCCAACCGCTGGGCATCGCGGTGGTCGGCGGGTTGCTGGTGAGCCAGGCGCTGACGTTGTTCACCACACCGGTCATATACTTGTACCTCGAAAAGTTTTTCCACCGGCCCAAACCAGCTGCCGAGCTGGCGACCACACACTGAGGCCAAGGCACCGCCCTGGAGCAAAAGGCTCATGCGCGTATTGATTGTTGAAGATGAAGAAAAAACCGCCGACTACCTGCACCGCGGCCTGACGGAGCAAGGCTACACCGTCGACGTGGCCCGCGAAGGCGTCGAGGGTTTGCACCTGGCGCTGGAAAACGATTACGCGGTGATCGTGCTCGACGTGATGCTGCCTGGCCTCGACGGCTTTGGCGTGTTGCGGGCGTTGCGCGCGCGCAAGCAGACACCGGTGATCATGCTGACCGCCCGTGAACGCGTGGAAGACCGTATCCGCGGGCTACGCGAAGGTGCCGACGATTACCTCGGCAAACCGTTTTCATTCCTCGAACTGGTGGCGCGCCTGCAAGCCCTGACCCGCCGCAGCGGCGGCCACGAGCCGGTGCAGGTGACGGTCGCCGACCTGTGGATCGACCTGATCAGCCGCAAGGCCAGCCGCAACGGCGTGCGCCTGGACCTGACCGCCAAGGAGTTCTCGCTGCTCAGTGTGTTAGCGCGGCGCCAGGGCGAGATCCTCTCCAAGACATCGATTGCAGAAATGGTCTGGGACATCAATTTCGACAGCGACGCCAACGTGGTGGAAGTGGCGATCAAGCGCCTGCGCGCCAAACTCGACGGGCCGTTCGAACACAAGCTGCTGCACACCATTCGCGGCATGGGCTATGTGCTGGAGAATCGCAGTGTCGGCTAACTCCATTGCCCTGCGTCTGAGCAGCCTGTTCACCCTCGTGGCGGCGCTGATCTTCCTGTTGATCGGCGGCGCGCTGTATCAGCAGGTGGACCGCAGCCTGGGCCTGCTACCCGGGGCGGAGCTGGACGCGCGCTACAGCGTGTTGGAATCCTCTGTGAACCGCTTCGGTACACCGGACCATTGGGCGAAGATTCAAGCCAAGCTCAAATTATTGGGTGAGGAAGACAAACGTATCCGTTTTTGGGTCGTCAGCAGCGATCCGAACTACGAGTATGGCAACCCCGATGCGCTGATCCGCGCCTTCGCCGAAGGCCCGACGGGTAAGCGCGATCTGCGCCTGCCGGGGCGCGAATACCCGTTCAAGGTACTGGTGAGCCAGTTCCCGGCCAAGGACCAACGCCCGCCGCTGCGTTTCATGATCGCCATCGACACCGATAACTTCCGTGCCACCCAGCACCATCTGCTGGTGGCGTTGGTGAGCCTGGCACTGGTCGGCGTGGTACTGGCGTCGCTGCTGGGGTTCTGGGTGTCGCGCATTGGCCTCAAGCCGCTGAGCAAACTCTCGGATGAAGCACAGAAGCTGGCACCGCCGAAGCTCTCCGGGCGCCTGCAACTGTCGCCGCTGCCGCCGGAACTGAGTCAGTTCGTCAACTCGTTCAACGCCACCCTCGACCGCGTAGAGCAAGCGTACTCACGCCTGGAGTCGTTCAACGCCGACGTCGCCCACGAGCTGCGTTCGCCGTTGACCAACCTGATCGGCCAGACCCAGGTTGCCCTGACACGCGGACGTTCGGCCGAACATTATTTCGAGGTACTGCAATCCAACCTCGAAGAATTGGAACGCCTGCGTTCGATCATCAACGACATGCTGTTCCTCGCCAGCGCCGACCAGGGCAGCAAGGCCACCAAGCTGATTGAAAGCTCATTGGCCGACGAGGTTGCCACCACCCTCGACTACCTGGACTTCATCCTCGAAGACGCTCAGGTCCAGGTGCAGGTCCACGGCGACGCCCAGGTGCAGATCGAAAAAGCCCACCTGCGCCGAGCGCTGATCAACCTGCTGAGCAATGCAGTGCAGCACACCGCGCCTGGGCAGGTGATCGACGTGAACATCGAAGTGCTGGAACATCAGGTGACGATCGGCGTGACCAACCCCGGCGAAGTGATTGCCAGCGAACACCTGCCACGGCTGTTCGAACGCTTCTATCGGGTGGACGCGTCGCGCAGCAACAGCGGGGCGAATCACGGGTTGGGCCTGGCCATCGTCAAGGCGATTGCGCTGATGCATGGCGGCGATGTGTTCGTACGCAGCGAGCCCGGTGGCAATACCTTTGGCATCACCCTGCCAATCTAAATCTTGAAAACACCTCGGTCACATGTGGGAGGGGGCTTGCCCTAATGCCAGTCAGTCAAGGAGGAACACTGTAACTGTGGCATTAGGGCAAGCCCGCTCGCCACAGGTGACTGTTTGCTCGTTCTATCTTTTAACTGACAAGTATTAGGGCTTGGCCCTCACTACTACTGTTGCGATTTCGGCAACAGTCATTATCTTGTTACACTCTGTATCGTACCGCTCGCCTGCGTTAATTTGACGCATCGATGAGCGCGACGGCAAAGACAGCTGACCCGCTTACCCGAATTTCCCTCGACATATTTCCAGGGCTCTACACTGGGAATCTGTCTTAAAGCCGCTGACTTCAGCGGCTTTTTTTTGCCGTAAAAAAAGGCCAGGCACACCCCCACGACATTGGCCGTTTCCGATTGACCCAAGGAGCTCCACCGGTGAAGAACTCGCTGACGTTCACCCCGTTATTTCTCGCGATTACCGCAACGATCGTCCCTCTTGCCCATGCAGCAGACGCGCCTCCCGCCGACGGTTTTGTCGAAGGCGCCCACCTCAATATCAACACCCGCAACTACTACATGAACCGCGACCGTCGCGATATTCATACCGATGACAGCAAGGAGTGGGGCCAGGGCTTTCTCGGCACCTTCGAATCCGGCTACACCCAGGGCACCGTTGGTTTCGGCCTGGACGCCCACGCCATGCTCGGCCTCAAGCTCGACGGGGGTGGCGGCACCGACGGTTCCAGCATCCTTCCGTATGGCAGCGGCAACGGCAAGGCACCCGGCTCGTTCTCCACGGCGGGCGGTACCTTGAAGATACGGGCGTTCGACACCGAGGTGAAAGCGGGCGACCTGTTCCTCAACAACCCGGTGATTGCCGGCGGCATGACCCGCATGCTGCCGCAGACCTTCCGTGGCGTGAGCCTGGTCAACCACAGCTTCGACGGCTGGATGCTCGAAGGCGGCCAGGCCAGTTTCACCAAGCTCTACAACCAGAGCGGCCATCAGCGCATCGGCACCAGCTACGGCGCACTGCCGGACCATGCCGACAACCAGCACCTGGATTGGGCCGGTGTGTCGTTCAGCGCCATCCCGGGTCTGACCAGCAATCTCTACGCCTCTGAACTCAAGGACGTGTGGCACCAGTACTACTACGACCTGGACTACACCTACGCGCTGAACGAGCAGGTCAGCCTCAACCCGGGTCTGCACTATTACCACACCCAGGACACCGGCCAGTCGCTGCTCGGTGCCATCGACAACAACACCTACAGCCTGCATTTCACCGTGGGCGTGGGCAACCACAGCGTCACCGCCGCCTACCAGCGGGTCAACGGCAACACGCCGTTCGACTACATCACCCAGGGCGACAGCGTGTACCTGGACAACTCCCAGCAGTACTCGGACTTCAACGGCCCCAACGAACGCTCGTGGAAGCTCAAGTACGCCTATGACTTCGTCGGCCTCGGCATGCCGGGCCTGACCTCGGCGGTGTCCTACATCAGCGGCAAGACCGACCTGACCAAGGTCGACCCGCAAAGTCGTGGCTACAGCGCCTGGTACAGCGCAGACGGCAAAGACGCCAGGCACTGGGAACGGGATGTCGACCTGAAGTATGTGGTGCAAGGCGGCAAGGCCAAGGACCTGGCGGTGCGCCTGCAATGGGCGACCAACCGTGGCGGCCGGGGTTACTCGGCGGTGGATCGGGATGTGGATGAGTACCGGGTGATCGTCGACTATCCGATCAACGTGTTTTGACGCGCACAGTTTCTTTTTAACCAAGTATTTAATTTTCATCGGGTAGAACTAAACTGCCAGCATCGTCACCGCTGAAGTCTGCCCGATGAGCCCACGCCCTACTCGCACCTCACCTGCACACCCCGAACTATTGCTGATGCTGGGCAGCGGCCTCACCGTCGCCCTGATTGTGATCATCGTCGCCGCACTGTTGATCCGCGAACACGCCAGCACCTTGCAGGCGGCCAAGCGTTCAACCACCAACATTGCCCAACTGATCAATGCCGATGTACTGCGAAACGTCGAGTTGTACGACCTGGCCCTCAAGGGACTGATTACCGCCACGCAACGTGAGGACCTGTCACAGGTTGCCGCGAATATCCGCCACCTGGTGCAGTTTGACTTGTCCATGGCGGCACCTTTCAAGGGTGAGGTGCTGTTGTTGGATGCCACCGGAGCGGTGATCGCCGACTCCTCGACCCTGCAGCCCACTCCGCGCAATTTTGCCAATCGTGATTATTTCCAGGTGCATGCCAAGGACGCCCAGGCGGGCTTGTTTATCAGCCGACCGTTCAAGATCCATTGCGACTGCGACCAGGTCTGGCGCATCGCATTCAGCCGGCGCGTGTCGGGGCCCAATGGTGAGTTCGCCGGCGTCGCGGTCGCCACCATGCGCCTGGCGTATTTCGACCAGTTGTTCAGCACCCTGACGATCGGCAACGGCAGCAGCGTCAACCTGCTGAACAACAAAGGCATCCTGCTGGCCCAGCAACCTTTGCTTGAACGCGACATGATCGACAAAGACCTGAGCGAGCGACCGAACTTCAAACGCATGCTGCGCGATGGAAGCGGCAGCTTCCAGGCCATCTCCGCCATCAGCGGCAAGGAGCGCCTGTTCACGTTCACCAATGTCGGCGAACTGCCGCTGATCGTGGTGGTGGCGCTCCCCAGTGAAGACGTATTCGCCCCCTGGAAACGTGTCGCGCTGCTCACCAGCGGCGCCACGGGCATCCTGTGTATCGGCCTGTTGTGGCTCACCTGGATGCTGCGCCGGGAACTGCGCCGGCGCTATCGTGCGGAGAGAGTGCTGTCAGAACAAGCAGCCACCGATGCCCTGACGGGCCTGCCCAACCGCCGCGTCCTTGACGAGCGCCTGCGTCTGGAATGGGATCGCGCCCAACGCTCCACAGAACCGCTGACACTGCTGATGATCGACGTGGACCACTTCAAGGCGTTCAACGACCGCCATGGCCACAGTGGCGGCGACGAAGCGTTGCGCACCGTGGCCCAGGTGATCGGCAACAATATCCGCCGACCGGCTGACCTGGCGGCGCGCTATGGCGGGGAGGAATTCGCGGTGGTGCTGCCCGACACCGACGCCAAGGGCGCCTGGCTGATCGCCGAGCATATCCGCAGCAGCGTCGAGCACTTGCCACGGGTGGCGGAAGATGAACGGCCGATTACCGTCAGCATCGGCATGAGCACCTGGGACAAACGCAGCCGCATGTCATTGGAGGCGTTGATGCTGAGTGCGGACCAGGCGCTGTATGAAGCCAAGCACAGTGGCCGAAACTGCATTGTCGATGCCGCAACCTAGCCCCTGTAGGAGCGAGCTTGCTCGCGAAGAACGTCAACGATAACGCGGGCACCAGGTTTATTGCGGCGCACTCAGGTTTTTCGCGAGCAAGCTCGCTCCTACAGGGGGCGGCGCTGTTGCAACGGACATAAAAAAAGGCCACCCGAAGGCAGCCTTTCAAAACTAAAGAAAGAGAGTTGTTACTTACACCGCCGCAACGGGACGCATGTAAGAGATCGGTGCGGTGCTGGCATCTTCGAAGGTCACGACTTCCCAAGCGTCTGTCTGCTCAATCAACTTGCGCAGCAGCTGGTTGTTAAGGGCGTGGCCCGACTTGAAGCCTTTGAACTCGCCTATCAGGCTATTGCCCAGCAGGTAGAGGTCACCGATTGCATCGAGGATCTTGTGCTTCACGAATTCGTCTTCATAGCGAAGGCCGTCTTCGTTCAGTACACCATCCGCGTCGACCACAATGGCGTTTTCAACGCTGCCGCCGAGTGCGAGGTTGTGCTTGCGCAGGTACTCGATGTCACTCATGAAACCAAAGGTACGGGCGCGGCTGACTTCTTTTACGAACGAAGTGCTGGAAAAATCCACGCTTGCACTTTGGGTGCGGTCACGGAATACCGGGTGGTCGAAATCGATCTCAAAGCTCACTTTAAAGCCTTCGAACGGGACGAAGGTGGCGCGCTTGTCGCCGTCTTCTACTGTCACTTCCCGCAGAATGCGTATGAACTTCTTGGCTGCGTCCTGTTCTTCCAGGCCGGCAGATTGAATCAAGAATACGAAGGGTCCAGCGCTGCCATCCATGATCGGGACTTCGGACGCGGAGAGCTCGACGTAGGCGTTATCGATGCCCAAACCGGCCATGGCCGAGAGCAAGTGCTCCACCGTGTCCACTTTGACGTCACCGTTGACCAACGTGGTCGACATCGTGGTTTCGCCAACATTTTCCGCGCGAGCAGGAATCTGCACCACAGGGTCCAGGTCGGCACGCACAAACACGATGCCGGTGTCGACAGGTGCAGGCTTGAGGGTCAGGTATACCTTCTCCCCGGAGTGCAGACCTACACCTGTGGCACGAATAATATTCTTCAGGGTGCGTTGTTTAATCATGGCTTGGACCGCTTCAGCGCAAATTGCGAACTGGTATCAACAAAGGCTGGCGATAATAGCAGACCAGACCTTTGCTGAACACCAATCACCTTCATAGCCCTGATACATTCCATTAATCGGCCTGACGACGCAGGAAAGCCGGGATGTCCAGGTAGTCCAGGTCATCTTGCGGATTCGGGCTACGGGACGCCGCAGCACCGGCCTGAGCCTGGTTGCGCATCACGGTCGGACGATCCAGGTCACGGTAGTTCACCGACGGCAGTTCCTGGCGCGAAGGCGCAGGAGCGGCAGCCGACTGGCTGGCGTGGCTGGTATGAACGGTATTGTCGATGACCTTCACAGGCTTCTCGATTTTCGCGCCCAGGCCAGTTGCAACCACGGTCACGTGCAGTTCATCGCGCATGTCCGGATCGATAACGGTACCGACCTTGACCATTGCGTGCTCGGAAGCGAAGGCTTCGATGATGCTACCTACGTCGGAGTACTCACCCAGGGACAGGTCAGGACCGGCGGTGATGTTCACCAGGATGCCGCGTGCGCCTTGCAGGTTCACGTCTTCCAGCAGCGGGTTGCGGATGGCCGCTTCAGTGGCTTCGCGTGCACGGTTCGGACCGCTGGCGCAGCCAGTGCCCATCATCGCCATACCCATTTCGCTCATGACAGTACGTACGTCGGCAAAGTCGACGTTGATCATGCCCGGGCGCTTGATGATGTCGGAAATACCGCGAACGGCACCGGCCAGTACATCGTCAGCCTTGGCAAACGCGGACAGCAGGCTCGCGTCCTTGCCCAGGATGGTCAGCAATTTCTCGTTGGGGATGGTGATCAACGAGTCAACACTTTCAGACAGCAGACGGATACCTTCGTCGGCGATCTGCATGCGCTTGCGGCCTTCGAACGGGAACGGACGGGTCACGACGGCAACCGTCAGGATCCCCATTTCCTTGGCCACTTCGGCAATGATTGGCGCCGCACCGGTACCGGTACCGCCGCCCATGCCAGTGGTGATGAACACCATGTTGGTGCCTTGCAGCACTTCAGCAATACGCTCGCGGTCTTCCAGGGCGGCTTGACGGCCGACTTCCGGATTGGCGCCAGCGCCGAGGCCCTTGGTCACGGCTGTGCCCAATTGCAGGATGGTCCGCGCGCCGATGCTTTTCAGCGCCTGGGCATCAGTGTTGGCGCAGATGAATTCAACGCCTTCAATGTTGCTCTTGACCATATGGTTGACAGCGTTGCCGCCGCCACCGCCGACACCGATCACTTTGATGACCGGGCTGGCGGGGATGTTGTCTACGAGTTCGAACATGTTCCCTCTCCTTTCGTTTTCTCTAGTTTTTTCGCCTACTGCTTTTTTGCCGTGTTGCGGTGTTGCGGTAATTCGTTAGAAATTGCCTTTGATCCAAGCCTGCAACCGCTCGAACAACGGCGCTTTGGCTTCGTCGTCGCTGCGGTAGCTGTCTCGGTTGCTCGGGCCCGACAGGGAAATGCCATCGGTCTGCTTTTGCAGCCCGTACAACAGCAAGCCCACACCGGTGGAATAAATCGGGTTGCGCACAACATCGCCCAAGCCCTTGACGCCATGGGGCACGCCCAGGCGCACCGGCATATGGAAGATTTCCTCGGCCAGTTCGACCGCGCCTTCCATCTTCGAGGTACCACCGGTCAGCACGATGCCGGCCGGGATCAAATCTTCGTAGCCGCTGCGGCGCAGTTCAGCCTGGATCAGGGTGAAGAGCTCGTCGTAGCGTGGTTCGACCACTTCGGCCAAGGCCTGGCGCGACAGTTCGCGCGGTGGACGGTCGCCCACGCTTGGCACCTTGATGGTCTCACCGGCACCCGCCAGCTTGGCCAGGGCGCAGGCGTAGCGAATCTTGATTTCTTCGGCGTACTGGGTCGGTGTACGCAGCGCCATGGCGATGTCGTTGGTGACCTGGTCGCCAGCAATCGGGATCACAGCGGTGTGACGGATCGCACCCTCGGTGAAGATCGCGATGTCGGTGGTGCCGCCGCCGATGTCCACCAGGCATACGCCCAGTTCTTTTTCGTCGTCGGTCAGTACCGAGTAGGCCGAAGCCAGTTGCTCAAGGATGATGTCGTCGATTTCCAGGCCGCAGCGGCGCACGCACTTCTCAATGTTCTGCGCGGCGTTGACGGCGCAGGTCACCACGTGGACCTTGGCCTCCAGGCGTACGCCCGACATGCCCAGGGGCTCGCGCACGCCTTCCTGGTTGTCGATCACGTAGTCCTGCGGCAGGGTGTGCAACACGCGCTGGTCAGCCGGGATCGCCACGGCCTGGGCGGCGTCGAGCACGCGCTCGAGGTCGGCCGAGCTGACTTCACGGTCGCGGATCGCCACGATGCCGTGGGAGTTCAGGCTGCGGATATGGTTGCCGGCCACGCCGACGAACGCCGAGTGAATCCGGCAACCGGCCATCAGCTGCGCTTCTTCAATGGCGCGCTGGATCGATTGCACGGTGGACTCGATGTTCACCACCACGCCCTTCTTCAGGCCCCGGGACGGATGCGTGCCAATACCGACGATTTCGATCGTGCCGTCTTCCCCGACCTCGCCCACCAGCGCCACCACCTTGGAGGTGCCGATATCGAGACCGACGATCATTTTGCCGCTTTGCACGTTTGCCATGGGTCCTGCCTCTTCTTAATTCTTCGCGACAGCGGGTTGCGCTGCCGTGGGCGCAGCCGGTTCACGCCAGCCGACGGCAAGGCCGTTGGCGTAACGCAGGTCGACGCTCGCAATGTTCGTAATCTGTTCTTTCAAGGTCTTGTCATAGATGGCGATGAAGCGGCGCATCTTTTCCACCAGGTGGTCGCGTCCCAGCAACAACTCGATGCCCGGGCCGGAACTGCCTGCCCCGGTCGTCAAAAACCAGCTGCCCCGCTCACGCAGTTCCAGGCGTGCAATGGAGAAGCCCAGTGGCCGCAGCATCTGGCTCAAGGCCTGGTACTGCTGCATCACTTGCTGTTGCGCCCGCTGCGGCCCGAACAACTGCGGCAGGTGTTCGTAGTTGGCCAGCTCACGCGGCGTGAACGCCTGGCCCTGGTTGTTCAACAGCGCTTCGTCACCCCAACGGGCCACGGGCAGTTGTTCTTCCAGGCGGATCGTCACCTGGTCCGGCCAGACGCGACGGACTTCGGCATGGGCGATCCACGGCATCTGTTCCAGCTCCCGGCGCATGCCGGCCAGGTCGATGGTGAAGAAGCTCGCGGCGAGGAACGGCCCGATGCGCTGCTGCACCGCTTGCTGGCTGATGTAGCTCAAGTCGCCCTGCACGCTGATCTTGGTGATCGGCCGGTCGGCATACGGCAATAGACGCTGTGCGCCTTCGTAAGTGCCGAAGCCCAGCACCACCAGCAGCACCGGCCAGAACAGCGCCTTGATAAAACCAAAGTTGGCTTTCGGCAGGCGCGCCGACATCGGCTCTTTAGCCACCATTCGACTGGCACCCCGTGGCACCGGCTTGCGGCCGGGTGCGGGGGGCTGATGACGAAGCGATGCGCCTTTCATGTCTTAGCCTCGAGCCTCAATGCTTGCTGCGAGAATGGCCAGCACCAACTGCTGGAAATCCAGACCGGCGGCGCGAGCGGCCATAGGGACCAGGCTGTGGTCGGTCATACCCGGTGCGGTGTTGACTTCCAGGAACCAGAAATTCCCTTGGTCATCCTGCATCACGTCTGCCCGCGCCCAACCGGCGATACCCAGCGCCTCACAGGCTTTCGCCGTGAGGTCCATCAATTCCTGTTCTTTGGTTGCGTCAAGGCCGCACGGGATCCGGTACTGGGTATCGGAAGCCAGGTACTTGGCGTCGTAGTCGTAAAAGGTGTGGGGCGTGCCCAATGCGATGGGCGGCAATACCTGGCCACGCAGGGTGGCGATGGTGAACTCGGGACCCTGGATCCACTGTTCCACCAACACTTGCGAATCGTAGGTACTTGCCGCTTTCCATGCGTCGATCAATTCGGCGGCCGAGTTCACTTTGGCCATGCCGATACTGGAGCCTTCATGGGCTGGTTTGACGATCAAAGGCAGGCCCAGTTCCTTGGCTGCGGAAATACAATCGTCTTCGCTGCACAGGACACTGTGGCGCGGGGTTGGAATACCCAGGCTGTGCCACACCTGCTTGGTGCGCAACTTGTCCATCGCCAGCGCGGAAGCCAGGATACCGCTGCCGGTGTAAGGAATGCCTGCGCACTCCAGCAGGCCCTGCATGCTGCCATCTTCACCGCCACGACCGTGCAGGATGATAAAGGCGCGGTCGATCTTCTCGGCCTGCAGGCGGGCGAGGAAGTCATCGCCCACGTCGATCCCGAACGCATTCACGCCAGCGCTTTGCAGGGCTTCAAGCACGGCATTGCCGGACTTGAGCGACACTTCGCGCTCGGCGCTCTTGCCGCCGAACAATACCGCCACGCGGCCGAAGTCGGCAGGCGCGATGGTAGAGAACAGGGCGTCGTAATTCACGGTCATTTCGACTTCCCCTGCGCGGCTGCAAACAGCGGGCTGGCGAGCAATTTCGGCGCAAGGCCGCCAATATCACCGGCACCCTGGCACAGCAGGATATCGCCGGCACGCAGCAGCGGCTTGACGATCGGCGCCAGGTCCACGCCGCGCTCGATGTAGATCGGGTCCAACTGGCCACGCTGACGGATGCTGTTGCACAGCTTGCGGCTGTCGGCACCCGGGATCGGCTCTTCACCGGCTGGGTAGACTTCCATCAAGAGCAGCACGTTGGCATCGGCCAATACATTGACGAAATCGTCGTACAGGTCGCGGGTACGGCTGTAGCGGTGCGGCTGGTAGACCATCACCAGGCGACGCTCCGGCCAGCCACCACGCACGGCCTTGATCACCGCGGCGACTTCGGTCGGGTGGTGGCCGTAGTCGTCCACCAGCATCACGTCGCCACCTTCCACCGGCAACTGGCCGTAGACCTGGAAGCGACGGCCCACGCCGGCAAAGCACGACAGGCCCTCGACAATGGCCTCATCGCTGACGCCCTCGTCAGAAGCGATGCAGATGGTCGCCAGGGAATTGAGCACGTTGTGGTTGCCCGGCATGTTCACCGACACGTCCAGTGGCTCGCGGTCGGGACGCAGCACGGTAAAGAAGGTTTGCATGCCTTCCTGGCGCACATTGATCGCGCGCACGTCGGCGTCTTCGCTGAAGCCGTAGGTCACGGTCGGGCGCTTGACCAGAGGCAGGATTTCACGCACCACCGGATCATCCAGGCACACCACCGCCAGCCCATAGAACGGCAGGTTGTGCAGGAACTCGACGAAGGTTTTCTTCAACTTGTTGAAGTCACCGTCGTAGGTCGCCATGTGGTCGGCGTCGATATTGGTGACCACGGCCACCAGCGGTTGCAGGTGCAGGAAGCTGGCATCGCTTTCGTCGGCTTCGGCGATCAGGTAGCGGCTGGTGCCGAGCTGGGCATTGGTGCCGGCTGCATTCAGGCGGCCACCGATGACGAAGGTCGGGTCCAGGCCACCGGCCGCGAACACCGAGGCAATGAGGCTGGTGGTGGTGGTCTTGCCGTGGGTGCCGGCAACGGCGATGCCGTGGCGATAGCGCATCAGCTCGGCCAGCATCTCGGCGCGTGGCACCACGGGAATGCGGCGCTCAAGGGCGGTGGCCACTTCCGGGTTGGACGTGTTCACAGCGCTGGACACTACCAGCACGTCAGCCTCGGTGGCGTTCTCGGCGCGGTGGCCGATAAAAATCTGTGCGCCAAAGGACTTCAGGCGATCGGTGACCGGCGACTCTTTCAAGTCGGAGCCCGACACCTGGTAGCCGAGGTTCAGCAACACCTCGGCAATACCGCACATGCCCACGCCGCCGATACCGACGAAGTGGATGCGGCGGATGCGGCGCATCTCTGGTTGCGGCATGGCTTTCTGATTCTCAACCATGGGCCACCTCCAGGCAGATATCGACCACGGTGCGGGTTGCGTCAGGCTTGGCCAGGCGGCTTGCGGTGCTCGCCATGCTGTTGAGTCGTTCCGGTTGCATCAAAACCTCGGTCAGGCGTGCGGCCAAATCGGCGGCGCCAGTCGTTCTTTGCGGCAGCAGGAAGGCAGCGCCCTCCCCGGCCAAATATTCGGCGTTGCGGGTCTGGTGATCGTCGATCGCATGGGGCAAAGGCACCAGTAACGACGGCAGTCCGGCAGCGGCCAGTTCACTGACGGTCAGCGCACCAGCGCGACAGACCACCAGGTCGGCCCAGCCATAGGCATGGGCCATGTCTTTGATGAAGGGCTGCACATTGGCCTCCACACCTGCCTCCCGATAACGCGCGGCGGTCACTTCATCGTGATGCTTGCCCGCCTGGTGGAAGATTTCCGGGCGCAATTGCACAGGCAATTGCGCCACCGCTTCCGGCAGCAATTTGTTCAGCGGCTCGGCACCCAGGCTTCCGCCCAGGACCAGCAGGTGCGCCTTGCGCCCGGCCAATGCTTCACGGGCGATGGCCATGAACAGCTCGGTGCGCACCGGGTTACCGGTGGTGCGACGTTTGTCCGAGGCACTGAAGGTGTTGGGGAACGCTTCACACACCCGCGCCGCCAAAGGCACGAGCAAACGGTTGGCCGTGCCGGCCACGGCGTTCTGCTCATGCACGATCACCGGCACTCCCGCGAGCTTCGCGGCAACACCGCCAGGGCCTGTCACATAGCCGCCAAAGCCAAGCACACACACCGGCTTCAATTCACGAATGACCTTGCGCGCCTGCCACACCGCCTTGAGCAACACGAACGGCGCCTTGAGCAAAGACAACTTGCCCTTGCCACGCAGGCCGCTGACGTTGATCAAGTGCAGCGGCAGCCCGGCATTCGGCACCAGTTCGTTTTCAATGCCACGCGGCGTCCCCAGCCAGTGCACGGTGTAGCCACGGTTCTGGAATTCGCGGGCACAAGCCAGGGCCGGGAACACGTGGCCCCCGGTGCCGCCTGCCATGATCAGCACGTTAGCGCCCATGGGTCGGCTCCTCGGCGAAGTCGCTTTCGCTGAACTCCATCTCTTCGCTGCCCAGGTGGGTTCGACTCTCCCACTCGATGCGCAGCAATAACCCCAGGCAGGCGCAGCAAATCACCAACGAACTGCCGCCATAACTGAGGAACGGCAAGGTCAGGCCCTTGGTCGGCAACAGGCCGACGTTCACACCGATATTGATCAGGAACTGGCCGATCCACAGGAACGACAAGCCATATGCCACATAAGCGGCAAAATACTGTTTGGCCTTCTCGGCCCACAGGCCGATGTACATGCCGCGCACACACACGAACACGAACAGCGCGACGGTACACAGCGAACCGACCACGCCAAGCTCTTCGGCAAGCACCGAGAACACGAAGTCGGTGTGCGCTTCCGGCAGGTAGAACTGCTTCTGCACGCTGTTGCCCAGGCCCACGCCCAGCCACTCGCCGCGCCCGAAGGCGATCAGCGCCTGGGTCAACTGGTAGCCGGAACCGAACTGGTCGGACCATGGGTCGGTGAAGGTGATCAGGCGCGCCATCCGGTAAGGTTGCGCTTGTACCAGCACGGTCACCGCAGCGACCGCCAGCACCACCATCAAGGTGAAGCGGAACAGGCCCACGCCGCCGAGGAACAGCATGGCCGCCGCGGCCCCCATCATCACGACGGTGGCACCGAAGTCAGGTTCCATCAGCAACAGGCCGGCCATGGGCAGCAGCACGATGAATGGCTTGAAGAAGCCCATCCAGCTTTCGCGCACTTCTTTCTGGCGACGCACCAGGTAACCGGCGAGGTAGATCACCACGAACACCTTGGCGATCTCGGACGGCTGCACGTTGAATGCACCGAAGCCGATCCAGCGCATCGAACCGTTCACCTCACGGCCAATGCCGGGCAGGATCACCATGACCAGCAAGCCGAAGGCACCGATCAGCATCAGCCAACCCAGGCGCTGCCAGGTGGCGATGGGGATCATCATGGTGACGATGCACGCCCCGAGGCCGATCACCAGGTACACCAGGTGACGGATCATCATGTACAGGGTGTTGCCCGACTGCACGGCGGCCACTTCGGAAGACGCCGAGGTGATCATCACCAGGCCCAGTCCGAGCAGCGCCAGGCAACCGGCGAGCATCGGGAAATCCAGGTCGATACCGCGCCCGGTAATAATCGGCGAAGGGTACGGCTTGATGATGTTGCGCAAGTTGATATTCATGCCAAGGCCTCCACGGCGCGAGCGAACAACTGGCCGCGCTCTTCGTAGTTCTTGAACATGTCGAGACTCGCACAGGCCGGCGACAGCAACACCGCATCGCCCGGCTGGGCCAAGGCCTTGCACTGGGCGATAGCGTCGTCCAGGGAGGTGGCGCGCACTTGCGGCACGGCGTCCCCCAGGGCGGCGGCGATCAGGTCGGCGTCGCGGCCCATCAGCACCACGGCACGGCAATGGGCGGCCACCGGACCTTTAAGGTCCTTGAAGTCGGCGCCCTTGCCGTCACCACCGGCAATCAGCACCAGCTTGCCCTTGATATCGGCCCCCAGGCCTTCGATGGCGGCCAGTGCAGCGCCGACGTTGGTGGCCTTGGAATCGTTGTAATAGCTGACGCCATCGAGGTCACGCACCCATTGGCAGCGATGCTCAAGGCCGGCAAAGGAACGCAGGCTCGACAGCATGGCGTCGAACGGCAGGCCAACGGCATGCCCGAGCGCCAAGGCCGCGAGGGCATTGGACTGGTTATGCGCACCACGGATTTTCAGTTCGCGCACGGGCATCAGGTTCTGGAATTCGAAGGCCAGGTATTTCTCGCCGTTCTCTTCGCGGATGCCAAAGGCCTTGAAGTCGGGTTTGCCCAGGCCGAAGGTCCAGCACGGCAAGCCCTCGCCCATCAGCGGACGGCTCAGGGCATCCTGGCGGTTGACCACCACTTGCCTGGCACCGCGGAAAATCCGGTGCTTGGCCAGGTGATAGGCCGGCAGGCCGCTGTAGCGGTCCATGTGGTCTTCGCTGACATTCAATACGGTGGCGACTTCGGCACCCAGGTCGTGGGTGGTCTCCAGCTGGAAGCTCGACAGCTCCATGACGTACAGCTCGACGTCGTCGCTGAGCAGGTCCAGCGCCGGTGTCCCGAGGTTGCCGCCCACCGCCACGTGCTTGCCGGCCGCAGCCGCCATTTCGCCGACCAGGGTAGTCACGGTGCTTTTCGCGTTGGAGCCGCTGATGGCCACGATCGGCGCCTTGGCGTGACGCGCGAACAGGTCGATGTCACCGGACAGCTTCACGCCACGCGCGGCTGCAGCTTGCAGGGCCGGTGTCGCCAAGGCCAGGCCGGGGCTTACGTAGAGCTCATCGGCACGGCACAGAAACTCCACATCCAACTCGCCACAACGCACTTCCACGTGCGGGTAGTCACGGCGCAGCGTGACCAGCTCCGGTGGATTTTCCCGCGTATCGGCCACGGCAAACGGCTTGCCCCGGTTCGCCAGGAAGCGAACCAGGGACATGCCGCTCTTGCCGAGGCCGACAACGATGCGGAAGTGGTCTGAAGCGATCAGGGACACTCGTTTCTACCTCAGTTTCAGGGTGGCAAGGCCGACCAGGACCAGAATCACGGTGATGATCCAGAAACGGACAATCACGCGCGGCTCAGGCCAGCCCTTGAGTTCAAAGTGGTGGTGAATCGGCGCCATGCGGAACACGCGGCGCCCGGTCAATTTGAAGGAGGCCACCTGGATGACCACCGACAGGGTTTCCATTACGAACACACCGCCCATGATGAACAGCACGATTTCCTGGCGAACGATCACCGCGATGGTGCCCAGGGCCGCGCCCAGCGCCAATGCGCCAACGTCACCCATGAAGACTTGTGCGGGATAGGTGTTGAACCACAGGAAGCCCAGGCCCGCACCAATCAATGCGCCGCAGAACACAATCAGTTCACCGGCACCCGGCACATAGGGGATCAGCAGGTATTCGGCGAATTTCACGTTACCCGACAGGTAGCAGAAGATGCCGAGCGCACCGCCGACCATCACCGTCGGCATGATCGCCAGGCCATCGAGGCCGTCGGTCAGGTTCACCGCGTTGCTGGAGCCGACGATGACGAAGTACGTCAGTACGACAAAGCCAATGCCCAGTGGAATGCTGGCGTCCTTGAGCATCGGGATGATCAAGGTGGTTTCCACGGCGCTTGGCGCGGTGGTGTAGAGGAAGATCGCAGCGGCAAGGCCGAACACCGACTGCCAGAAATACTTCCAGCGGCTTGGCAGCCCTTTGGAGTTTTTCTCGATGACTTTGCGGTAGTCATCGACCCAGCCGATAGCGCCGAACAACAGGGTCACCAGCAACACCACCCACACGTAGCGGTTGTGCAGGTCAGCCCAGAGCAAGGTGCTGATGCCGATGGACGACAGGATCAATGCACCGCCCATGGTCGGGGTGCCAGATTTGGACAGGTGCGACTGCGGGCCGTCATTACGAACCGATTGACCAATTTGCAGGTTCTGCAGGGTGCGGATCATCCACGGCCCCAGGAACAGCGACAAAGACAGCGCAGTCAGCACACCCAGGATCCCGCGCAGGGTCAGGTACTGAAAGACCGCGAAGCCTTTGTGGAACTGTTGCAGATACTCAGCCAGCAGCAGCAGCATTAATGTTTCTCCGTACTTGAGCCACACAAGGCCGCGACGACGTTTTCCATCACCGCGCTGCGCGATCCCTTGATCAAAATGGTTGTGTGTTTGTCGTGTTCAGCCACGCCCAGCGCCTGGATCAACTCGGCCTGGGTCGCGAAATGCCGCGCGCCAGGGCCGAAGGCCGCGACGGCGTGAGCCATGTGCGGGCCAACGGCGTAGAGGGCGTCGACTTTATCGCTGGCGTAGACACCGACTTCGCGATGGGACTGTTCGGCCCAATCGCCCAGTTCGGCGATGTCGCCCAGCACCAGCACCTTGCGCCCGTCGAAGCCCTTGAGCAGGTCAATGGCGGCGCAGACCGAGGACTGGTTGGCGTTATAGGTGTCATCGATCACGCGCATGCCGTTGGTCACCAGTTGCGCCACCGTGCGGCCCTTGACCGGCTGTACCGCGCCCAGGCCGGTGGCGATACCGAACAGCGAAACGCCCAGGGCGTAAGCAGCAGCGGCGGCAGCCAAGGCGTTGGCGACGTTGTGGTTGCCCAGCAGATTCAACTGCACATGCTCACGCCCTTGCGGAGTGTGCAAGGTAAAGGACGGGCAGCCACGGGCATCGACGGTGATGTCGGATGCATGGAAATCGGCCGTGGCGTTCAGCACGGCAAACGTCAGGACCTTGCGACCGGCGGCACGTACACGCCAGGTCTCGAAGGCCTTGTCGTCCAGATTCAATACAGCGGTGCCCGAGGCATCCAGGCCTTCGAGGATTTCCCCCTTGGCCTCGACGATTTTCTCCGGGCCGCCGAACTCGCCAACATGGGCAGTTCCGGCGTTGTTGATGATCGCGACGTGGGGTTTGGTCAGCGCCACGGTGTAGGCGATTTCGCCGATGCGCGAAGCGCCCAGTTCGATCACCGCCGCCGTGTGTTCCGGGGCCAGTTCGAGCAGGGTCAACGGTGCGCCGAAATCATTGTTCAGGTTGCCACGTGTAGCGAGCACCGGCCCGCGCGTACGCAGGACACCGGCGAGCAGCTCCTTGACCGTGGTCTTGCCGCTGGAACCGGTGATGGCGGCCACGGGTTTATCGAAGGCAGCACGGTTCAGCGCCCCGAGCTGGCCCAGGGCCAGGCGTGTATCGGCCACCAGCAATTGCGGCAAGGTCGAATCCGCCACTTCGCGCTGCACCAAAGCACCGACGGCGCCTTTGGCGGCGACTTCATTCAGGTAGTCGTGACCGTCGAAACGCGGCCCGGCCAGGGCGACGAACAATTGGCCCGGCTTGATTACGCGGCTGTCGATGCTGACACCATTGAAACTGCAATCACCGGACAGCACACGGCCCGACAGGGGCTGGGTCAGTTCGCTGAACTTCATGGCTTTAAGCATGGGCGACCTCCCAGGCAGTCAAGGCGTGATCAGCCTCGACCAGATCGGAGAAGGCATGGCGTTGGCCGTTGATTTCCTGGTAATCCTCGTGGCCTTTACCGGCCAGGACCACCACGTCGTCAGCGCTGGCGCTGGCGATCAATTGGGCAATGGCCGCGCCACGACCGGCGACGAAGGCAACCTTGGACACGTCCTGGAAGCCTGCGCGGATGTCAGCGAAAATCTGGCTCGGGTCTTCACTGCGCGGATTGTCGTCGGTGACGAGCACACCATCGGCCAGACGCTCGACGATTTCAGCCATCAACGGGCGTTTGCCACGGTCACGGTCACCGCCACAGCCAAACAGGCAGAGCAACTTGCCCTTGGCGTGGGGGCGCAGGGCCAGCAGGACCTTTTCCAGCGCATCCGGGGTGTGAGCGTAATCGACCACCACCAGCGGTTGCGTGCCCCCACCCAGACGCTGCATGCGCCCAGCGGGGCCTTCCAGCTTCGGCAGCACGCGCAGGATTTCATCCAGGGCGTAATCCAGGCCAAGCAATGCGCCGACAGCGGCGAGGAGATTGCTCAGGTTGAAGCGCCCGAGCAAGGTGCTGCGCAAATGGTGTTCGCCTTGTGGCGTCACCAGCGTGGCACGCACGCCTTCGTCATTGAACTGGGCTTCGCGGCAATACAGATACGCGCTGGCGTCTTCCAGGCTGTAGCTGATCAGGCGAGCTTCGTGGTCCTCGGCAGCCAGTCGGCGGCCAAAGGCATCGTCCAGGTTGACCACCCGGCACTTGAGGTCATTCCAGGCAAACAGCCTGGCCTTCTCGGCGGCGTAGGCCTCCATGGTGCCGTGGTAGTCCAGGTGATCGCGGGACAGGTTGGTCATCACTGCCACATCAAAGGCCAGGGCCGTCACACGCCCCTGATGCAGGCCGTGGGACGAGACTTCCATGGCGACCGCCTTGGCTCCGGCCTTTTTCAGGTCAGCCAGGGTCGCTTGCACGGCAATCGGGTTTGGCGTGGTGTGCAGGCCGCTTTGCAGCGCGCCATAGAAGCCCGTGCCGAGGGTGCCGACGATGCCGCAATGCTGGCCCAACAGGTCGAGGGCCTGGGCGACCAATTGGGTCACGCTGGTCTTGCCGTTGGTACCGGTCACGCCAATCAGGTTCAGGTGGCGGCTCGGGTCACCATAGAAACGCCCGGCGATGTCCGACAGCTGCGCGGCCAGGCCCTTGACCGGAATCAACGGCACGTCGGTGATCGGCAGCACGGTCGCGCCTTCCACTTCATAGGCCACGGCCGCCGCACCGCGTTGCAAGGCATCGGCGATATGCGCACGGCCATCGTACTTGCCGCCCGGCACCGCCAGGAACAGGTCCCCGGCGCGTACGTTGCGGCTGTCCAGGCTCAACTCGCGAATCAGCAGATCGCGACCGGCGTGGGCAAAAATCTTGTTCAGGCTCAAGGACATCAGCCGCGCCCTCCATTGGCTTTGGCAGCAGCGGCCGGTGGTCCGGCGTTCGCTTGTTGGGTCGGCGGCAGGTTATCCGGCGTGATGTTCATCAGGCGCAGGGTGCCCGACATCACTTTGCTGAACACCGGCGCCGATACCAGGCCACCGAAGTAACCGGCTTTGCTTGGTTCATCGATCACAACCACGATGGCGTAGCGCGGGTCGCTCATCGGGCCGAAGCCGGCGAACAGCGAGCGGTAGGAGTTCTCGGCGTAACCCTTGGTACCCACCGACGTCTTACGTGCCGTACCGGACTTGCCTGCCACGTGATACGCCGGCACCTGGGCGCGGAAGACACCGCGCGGCGCTTCGATCACTTGTTGCAGCATGCCTTGCATGGTCTTGGCGACGTTTTCCGGGATCACCTGGGTGGCTTTCGGCGCTTCGTCAACGTGGATCAGGCTCAGCGGCACCATGCGGCCATTGTTGGCCAGCACCGAGAAGGCGTGGGCCAGTTGGATGGCGGTGACGGACAGGCCGTAGCCGTAGGAAAGCGTGGCCGTCTCGGCTTTTTTCCAGTCGCGATAGTTCGGCAGGTTGCCGACGCGCTCACCCGGGAAGTCGAGGCCGGTGGGTTGGCCCAGGCCGATTTTTTGCGCCAGGTGGTAGATGGTTTCGCCACCAATATCGAAGGCCACCTTACTCATGCCCACGTTACTGGAGTTGATCAGGATACCTGTCAAATCCAGCACCGGCCCTTCAGTGCGGGACACGTCACGAATGGTGTATTTGCCCAACTGCAGGGTGCCTGGATACACCTCGACCTTGTCGCTGGGCTTCCAGCGGCCGGTTTCCAGGGCAGCACTCATGGAGATGGCTTTCATGGTCGAACCTGGCTCGAACACGTCGATCATTGCACGATTGCGCATCATCGCCGGTTGCAGGTTGCGACGGTTGTTCGGGTTGTAGGTCGGCTGGTTGACCATGGCGAGGATCTCGCCGGTCTTCACGTCCATGATCACCAGGCTGCCGGCCTTGGCGCCGTTCTCGATGATCGCGTTGCGCAGCTCGCGGTTGGCCAGGTATTGCAGGCGCAGGTCAATCGACAACGCCAAGGGCTTACCGGCCTTGGCGTTTTTGGTGACCTGGACATCCTTGATCAGTCTGCCGCGCCGATCCTTGATGACCTGTCGTTTGCCGGGGACCCCGGCCAGCCATTCATCGTAGGCCAGCTCCACACCTTCGCGGCCATGGTCATCGATGTCGGTAAAACCCACCATATGGGCGGTGGTTTCACCGGCCGGATAGAAACGACGGAATTCCTCGATGCCGTAGACACCGGGGACTTTAAGGTCGAGCACCTGCTGGCCCTGCTCGGGGGTCAGGCCGCGCACCAGGTAGATGAACTCTTTATTGGCCTGGGCTTCCAGGCGCTCGGCCAAGGCCTTCGGGTCCTGGCCCAGGGCGGCGGCGAGTTGCGGCCATTTGTCCTTGGCCACCTGCAGTTCCTTGGCGTTGGCCCACAGGGTAGTCACCGGGGTACTGACAGCCAGTGGTTCGCCGTTACGGTCAGTGATCAGGCCACGGTGCGCAGGAATCGGAATATGCCGCAGGCTGCGGGCATCGCCCTGGCCAATCAGGAAGTCGCGGTCAACCACTTGCAGGTCGATGATGCGCCAGGCGATCGCGCCGACCATCAGGGCCAACAAGCCCAGCACCAGACGGAAGCGCCACGGGTAAAGTGCACCTTCGAGCTTCATCATGGCGCCACCATGCGAACTTCGGCCGCGCCCGGGATGTGCATTTTCAGTTGCTCGGTCGCCAGCACTTCAATACGGCTGTGGGCCGTCCAGGTGCTCTGCTCCAGAATCAGCCGGCCCCACTCCGCCTGGGCTTTATCACGCACACTCAATTCCCCGTACAGGGTGTTGAGCAGTTGACGATTCCAATGGGCGCTGTAGGACACCGCAATCGCGGACACCAGCACGCCGATAAACAGCAGCAGCATAAAAAAGCTGCCGCCCGGGAGGGGCTTGGCGAAAAGCTTGCTCACCGCAACTTCTCCGCGACACGCATGACAGCGCTACGGGAACGTGGGTTGGCCTTGAGTTCGGCTTCGGAAGCGAACTGCGCTTTGCCATGGATTTTGATTTTTGGCACGAAGGCTTCGAAACGCACCGGCAGGTTGCGCGGCAGGTTGTCGGACTCGCCCTTGACCAGGCGGCGCATGAACAGTTTGACGATACGGTCTTCCAGGGAGTGGAAGCTGATCACCACCAGGCGCCCCCCCACTTCCAAGGCTTCCAGCGCGGCTTCGAGGCCGGCTTCCAGATCGCCCAATTCGTTGTTGACGTGAATACGCAGGCCCTGGAATGCACGGGTAGCCGGGTTCTTGCCCTTTTCCCAGGCAGGATTGGCGACTTTCAGCACTTCGGCCAGATCGGCGGTGCGCTCGAACGGCTGGATTTCCCGACGCTCGACCACGGCACGGGCCATGCGCCCGGCGAAGCGCTCTTCACCGTATTCCTTGAACACGCGGGCGATTTCTTCCACCGGCGCGGTGGCGATGAACTGGGCAGCACTGACACCACGGGTCGGGTCCATGCGCATGTCGAGCGGGCCGTCGTTCATGAAACTGAAGCCGCGCTCCGGATCATCGAGCTGCGGCGAAGACACGCCCAGGTCGAGCAAAACCCCGGCCACCTTGCCCGCCATGCCGCGCTCGGCAACTTCCGCGCCCAGCTCGGCAAAGCTGCGCTGCACAACGACAAAGCGGCCGTCTTCGGCCGCTAGCGCTTGCCCGGTGGCAATCGCTTGGGGGTCTTTATCGAATCCGAGGAGCTTGCCGTCGGGCCCGAGCTGGCTGAGTATCAACCGGCTGTGCCCGCCTCTGCCGAAGGTGCCATCCAAATAGCAGCCATCCGCGCGTACGGCGAGAGCCTCAACGGCTTCGTCAAGCAGTACGGTGATGTGGTTAAAGCCGCTATCAATAGTCACAGGATCAAATCACGCAGTTCATCAGGCATGGCGCCCGGTTGTTGAATAGCAGCCAGGTCCGCTGCAGAAACAGCGTCCCAGGCATCTTCGTCCCACAATTGGAACTTGTTCAGTTGGCCCACCAGCATTGCGCGCTTATCCAGCTTGGCGTACTCGCGCAGACGCGGAGGCACCAGGAAACGACCGCTGCCATCGAGCTCGAGGTCGACGGCATTACCAATCAGCAAACGCTGCAGGCGGCGGTTCTCTTCACGCAATGAAGGCAAAGCGCGCAACTTGGTTTCAATCAACTCCCACTCATCGAGCGGGTAAACACACAAACAAGGGTCAACAGCATCGATGGTGATAATCAACTGCCCGGAACTTCGCGAAATGAGCTCGTCACGATACCGGCTCGGCATGGCGAGACGGCCTTTTGCATCGAGACTGATAGCGTTAGCTCCGCGAAACACAGATGCGTTTCTCCAAATTTTAGCGTTTTACGTTCAAAAAACCCACTTTGTGCCACTTTCCGCCACTTGCGCACACTATAGGAATGCGGCCACCACACCGTCAAGGCGCGGATTCAAGGAAAAGCCTTACAGAACGGAGATTTAGGAGCGTAAAGGGAGGAGAAACCAGAGTTCAGCGATGTTTTGGGCCCAACAAGCACAAATAGCTCAAAGAGCTATGGCTCATAGTTAATGTAATTTATTAAGAGTAAGATTTTTTTGGTATTACGAAGATGCATCTGCCAATGATTCAGCAGGGAGGGATTCTTGCGTTACTACCGGTTTTCTGCCCGAGATTCGGACAGAAGGAAAAAGGTGGAGAGTCGATCTATAAGCCGGGTTCTGTCTTGAACAGTCATTCGTCTACGATGGCCATCACTGGACATCTTTAGCAACCTACCCGGTCCCAGCGCGGGCCACGCCTTGGGACCCTATTTGGTCTTGCTCCAAGTGGGGTTTACCTAGCCACGAACTGTTGCCAGTCGTGCGGTGCGCTCTTACCGCACCTTTTCACCCTTACCGGCACCGAAGTGCTTAGGCGGTTATTTTCTGTGGCACTTTCCGTAGGCTCACGCCTCCCAGGCATTACCTGGCACTTCGCCCTATGGAGCCCGGACTTTCCTCCCCCTCCTAATTTTCATAGAAGGCAGCGACTGTCCAATCGACTCTCCGCCGCGCAGGTTAACGGCACGAGGGACTTAGGACAAGTACTAAAAGCATAGCAGTGCCATCACCTTCAGACGAAATACCGGCTTACCCCCGGAACTATTCGGTTTTCTGTTTATCCAGCGCAACTTGATACAACACATTCTTGCGCACCCCGGTAATTTCCGCCGCCAGGGCTGCCGCGCGCTTAAGGGGCATTTCCTTGAGTAACAGATCAAGGATGCGCATGGCTTCGCTGCCCACCGCGTCTTCGGACTCTGGCGCACTCCAGCCCGCCACCAGCACCACGCATTCGCCTCGTTGCTGATTGCTGTCACCCTCGACAAACGCGCGCAACGCTTCCAGCGGCAGGCCCTTGAGGGTCTCGAAGGTCTTGGTAATCTCCCGCGCCAACAGTGCAAGGCGTTCACCACCGAACACCAGCTCCATATCCTGCAGACATTCCAGAATACGGTGGGGAGCCTCATAGAAGATCAATGTACGCGGCTCTTCCTTTAACGCTTGGAGCCGAGCACGACGCCCGACCGCCTTGGCCGGCAGGAAGCCCTCGAAAATAAAACGATCGGAGGGCAATCCAGCTGCCGATAAAGCGGCAATCAGCGCGCATGCGCCCGGAACAGGCACTACATTGATACCCGCAGCACGCGCCTGGCGAACCAGGTGATAACCCGGATCAGAGATCAGCGGGGTACCGGCATCGGAGATCAGCGCCACGTCATCACCTGCCAGCAGGCGCGTGATAAAACGACTGCCTTCTTCGCGCTCGTTATGCTCATGGCACGCAGCCAATGGCGTGCTGATACCAAAATGCTGCATCAGACGCTGGGAGTGCCGGGTGTCTTCCGCTGCGATCAATTTAACGTCGCGCAACACTTTCAGCGCCCGCGCACTGATATCGTCCAGGTTGCCAATGGGCGTCGCCACGACAAAAAGCGAGCCTGCAGTGGAATTCAAAGGACCTGGAGCAGTCAAAACGCACACCTCGATGGTTGGCAAAAGCCACATTGTAGCGCGTAGACGCCTTGAAAATATGCCATCGAAGCCGATGCCTTTTCAGCCGTGCACAGCCAATCGCAACATTTACACGACCTAAATCGACAGTTTCACGCCAGTAACATCGCGCCTGGGCCAGTGCTTGGGTACAATTCCACGCTAATTTGATCGGTATCAGGACACTTACATGATCGCTTGCCTGCGGCTGCTCTCCGCCCTTTGCCTCGCTGCCTTGTTGGCCGCTTGCGCCAGCTCGCCCTCGTCCAGCCTTGGCGACCTTCCACGGACCCCGGATGCCAGTATCGAGCAACTGCTCGAACAGGCGACCACCGCCAAGACGCCAGAAAAGGCGGCCTTGCTGCGCCTGAGTGCGGCTGACATGGCCTACCGCCAGAACAACCCCGGCCGCTCGTCGCAGATCCTTGCGCAGGTGCCGCTGGATGTTCTCAAACCCGCCGCACAAATCTTTGCCAGCACCCTGGCCGCCGAACTGGCGATGACGCGCAACCAGCCCAAGGCTGCGTTGACCGCCCTGAACCACCCTAGCCTGCAAAGCCTGAAGGACCTGCCGCCCGAGCAGCAGATCCGCACCGGCACCGTGCACGCTCGCGCCTATGAAGCCGATGGCCAGACCCTGGCCGCGGCTCGCGAGCGTGTGGCCATGGCGCCATTGCTCAGCGGTGATGTCGCCAAGAGCAACCACGAAGCCATCTGGACGTTGATTGCCGCACTCCCGGCCGAGCAACTGCAAGCCAGCGGCAACCCGACAATGGACGGCTGGATCACCCTGGCCCAGGCCGTCAAGGGCGCTGGCACCCTGGAGCAACAACAGGCGGCGATCGACACCTGGCGCGCGCAGAACCCAGGGCACCCGGCGGCCGTGCAACTGCCAACCCCGCTGACCAAGCTCAAGGAACTCGCCAGCCAGCCCCTGAACAAGATCGCCCTGCTGCTGCCACAGGAGGGCCCGCTGGCGTCCGTCGGCAAGGCGCTGCGTGAAGGTTTCATGGCCGCGCATTACCAGGCCGAGCAAGCCGGCCAGCGACCGCCGGTGATCGAGTTCTACGATAGCTCGCGCCTGACCTCCCTCGACGACTTCTACGCCAAGGCCCAGGCTGCCGGCGTGCAACTGGTCGTCGGTCCGCTGGAAAAACCACTGGTCAAACAGCTCAGCGCACGTCCGCAATTACCGATCACCACCCTGGCACTGAACTACAGCGAGACCGATCAAAGCCCGGCCCAGCTGTTCCAGTTCGGCCTGGCCGCTGAAGACGAAGCCCGCGAAGTCTCACGTCGCGCCCGTGCCGATGGCCTGCACCGCGCCGCTGCCATGGTGCCGCGTGGCGAATGGGGCGAGCGCGTCTACAAAGCCTTCCGTCAGGATTGGGAAGCCAATGGCGGCACCGTCGTAGGCGTCGAGTACGTCGACCAGCCGGTCGCCCTTGCACAGCAGATCGCCGACTTGTTCCAACTGCGCAAAAGCGAAGGCCGCGCCAAGAGCCTGCAAAGCACCGTCGGCACCGACGTGGCCGCGCAACCTTCGCGTCGCCAGGACATCGAGTTCATCTTCCTGGCCGTGACCCCGCAACTGGCCCAGCAGATCAAGCCGACCCTTAACTTCCAATACGCCGGTGATGTACCGGTGTACGCCACGTCCCACGTATTCAGTGCCAGCGGCGACAAGAACCAGTACCTGGACATGACCAACGTGATGTTCTGCGAAACCCCTTGGCTGCTCAACACCACCGACCCGCTGCGCAACCAGGTCGCCGCGCAATGGCCACAAGCCAATGGCAGCCTCGGCCGCCTGTATGCAATGGGTGTCGATGCCTACCGCCTGGCGCCACGCCTGGGTCAGCTCAAGGCCCTGCCGGATACACGGGTTGATGGCCTTTCGGGCAGCCTGGGTATCAGCCCCAACCAGCGCGTCGACCGCCAGATGCCATGGGCGAAATTCGTCGGCGGCGAGATCCAGCGCCTGCCTGATACCCCACGCTGATGCCTGAGCGGTCCAGCGCAAAAAGCGGCAAGGATGCCGAACTTCAAGCTCTGAAATACCTGCAACAACAGGGTCTGCGCCTTCTGGCGCAGAACTGGTTGTGTAAACGCGGCGAGCTTGATCTGGTCATGCTTGACGGCGATACAGTAGTATTCGTCGAAGTCCGCTACAGAAAACACGCACAATGGGGTGGCGCGCTCGCCAGTATTGACGGGCGCAAGCGTCAGAAGCTGATACTCGCCGCGCAGTACTTCCTACTCAAGGAGCACCGCTGGTCTGACTCCCCCTGCCGTTTCGATGTGGTTGCCATGGAAAGCACACCGGCAGGCCTTGCTGATCTGACCTGGCTCAAAGACGCCTTCGACAGCTGATTCGCCGGACATTTTCACCACACACTTTTGCTCTTTGCTTTGCGGGCTGCACATACCTGTGCCAAACAGCCGCGCTACTTAAGGTCACACAGATGGACATGCAATCCCGAATTCGCCAGCTTTTCCAGGCCAGCATCGACACCAAGCAACAGGCGATGGACGTACTTGCACCGCACATCGAGCAAGCCAGTCAGGTCATGGTCAATGCCTTGCTCAACGAGGGCAAAATGCTTTCGTGCGGCAACGGCGGTTCGGCCGGCGATGCCCAGCACTTCTCGTCCGAACTGCTCAACCGCTTCGAGCGCGAGCGGCCGAGCCTGCCGGCCATTGCCTTGACCACAGATTCGTCGACGATCACCTCGATCGCCAACGACTACAGCTACAACGAAATCTTCTCCAAGCAAATCCGTGCCCTGGGCCAACCGGGTGATGTGTTGCTGGCGATTTCCACCAGCGGCAACTCGGCGAATATTATTCAGGCGATCCAGGCCGCACATGATCGTGAAATGATTGTCGTAGCATTGACCGGACGCGATGGCGGCGGCATGGCGTCGCTGCTGTTGCCCGAGGATGTGGAGATTCGCGTCCCGGCCACTGTCACCGCACGTATTCAGGAAGTCCATCTGCTGGCGATCCACTGCCTGTGCGATCTGATCGACAGCCAACTGTTCGGGAGTGAAGAATGACCGTTAAACGCCTCAGCCTATTGGCCATCACGCTATGCCTCAGCATCAGCGGGTGCAGCACGGCAATCACTGCGACACGTGACACCCCCATCCAGGACGACAAGGGCACCCGTACCTTTGGCAGCAAGATCGACGACTCGTTGATCGAAACAAAGGTCGAAGTCAACATCGCCAAGGCCGCGCCAGACCTGGGCAACGGCGCGTCGCGTATCGTCGTGACCAGCTTCAACGGCGTGGTACTGCTTGCCGGGCAAACACCGCGCGCCGACCTGAAAGCCCAGGCCGAACAAGCGGCCTCGACTGTTCAACGGGTCAAGAAGGTCCACAACGAATTGCAGGTGATGGACCCGATCACCCTGCTGGCTATCAGCAACGATGCCTTGCTGACCACCAAGATCAAGGCGCAGATGCTGACCGATAACGCGATTCCTGGCTCGCGCATCAAAGTCGTGACCGACAACGGTATCGTTTACCTGATGGGCTTGCTGACCCAGGCGGAAGCGACCCGTGCGGCCAACCTGGTACAGGGTGTGTCCGGCGTGCAGAAAATTGTGAAGGTGTTTGAATACATCGACTGATCTGAACGCAATAGAAAGGGCGCTGTGCATTGACTGCACAGCGCCCTTTTTAGTGGCCGGCGTTTATTGGTACTGCTGGTACGGATTGCCCTGGAATTGATTGTTCTGCTGGGGCGCTTGTTGCTGGCCTGCAGGCTGGCCGTACTGCTGGCCAGGGATCGGACCGAGGTTCACTTCGACACGACGGTTCTGCGCACGGCCGTTAACGTCGGCGTTGCTGGCAATCGGATTATCCGGACCGGCACCGCGCGCGCTCAGGTTGGCACCGTTGACGCCTTGCGAGGTCAGGTAGTTGGCCACGCTCTGCGCGCGACGCTGGGACAGGTCCATATTCAGCTGACGGCTGCCGGTACTGTCGGTGTAACCGACAATCTGGATGGTGTTCTGATTGAATTGCTTGAGGGAGTTGGCCAGGTTGTTCAGCGGCTGGTAGAAGCTGCTGGAGATCGCGTCCGAGTTGGTGGCAAATGTGATATTGCCCGGCATGATCAGCTTGATCTGGTCGCCCTGGCGCTGAACTTCAACCCCGGTATTGGCCATGCTTTCGCGCAGTTTCTTTTCCTGCTGGTCGGCATAGTAGCCATAGCCAGCCGCACCTGCACCGGCAACCACCGCGCCGATCAGCGCGCCCTTGCCACGGTTGTTATGGTCGATGGCCGCACCGGCCAGTGCGCCGGCCAGGGCACCAAGGCCGCCGTACTTGGCGGTTTTACTCATGCCGCCTTGCGATCCATTATTTGCCTGTCCCTGGCTGCCGTCATATGGATTAGGTGAAGCGCAGCCAGACAACAGGGCTACGGCGGTAGCGACAACAAGCAGACGACGCGGAGTGAACATGAAGGAAGCTCCTACTTTTGCATTCTGTGGTGCAGAGGACATAGGCAATGGACCTGTGCCGAGTTTGGAACGCGACAAACGGTAAAAATTCCGCAACCGCATCCAGAGCTGTAACAAAAAACTGGCCAGGATTACCGCTACAGAAACCGTAGCAGAAGCAGGCTGAACGCGACCTGTGTTTTTGCTACAGCAATTCTCCAGACACCACAGCGCCGAAAGCTGGACTACCGACGTCCCCTGCCCCATTACGCGCGCACAAAGGGATTCTCACGCATCTCATCCCCCAACCGCGTATCCGGGCCGTGACCGGTTACCACCGTCGCGCCCTCATCCAACGTATAGAGCCGCTGCTTGATCGAACGCACGATCGCCGCCTGGTCACCGCCCCACAAATCCGTTCGCCCTACGCCACGTCGAAACAAGGTGTCGCCAGCAATCAGGAGCTTGGCATCGGCAAACCAGAAACTCATCGAACCGGGTGTGTGCCCCGGCGTATGCAGCGCCACGCCACAGCCGCAGGCCAACGCTTCATCATCGACCAGCCATTGGTCTGGCGAAGGCACCGGAGTGTAGGGCACACCGAACATCTGGCACTGCATTTCCAGGTTGTCCCAGAGAAACTGATCATCCTTGTGCAGGTGCAGGGTGGCACCGGTTTTCTCCTTCAACTGGCCGGAGGCGAGGAAGTGATCGAGATGGGCATGGGTGTGGATGATGCTCACCACCTTCAAGCCCAGTGCATCGAGGCGCGCCAGGATCAATTCGTGGTTGCCACCGGGGTCGACCACGATGGCTTTTTTAGTGATGGGGTCACCGATGATGGTGCAGTTGCACTGCAACGGGCCGACGGGGAAGGTTTCACGGATGAGAGTCGGCTTGGCGGTGGTCATGGGCGGTCCTCCAGTGCAAATGAATTATCGTTTTCCGGCGAGCATCGCCAAAATAATTGCACTATTAAACCAGACTGGGTGCGCTTCGCAGCCCAACGCGGGCAAGCTCGCCCGCCGTAAGGTTTACGTTTCAGCCAATCAACCTCAACTCTTGCGCCCGCGCCACCGCCTGGGTTCGTCGCTCCACCCCCAACTTGCTGTTGATATGGCTGGCGTGGGTCTTGACCGTATGCAGGGAGATGAACAGGCGGTTGCTGATTTCCTGGTTCGAGCACCCCTGGGCGATCAATTGCAGCACCGCCAATTCACGGGCGCTCAGGACTTCATGACCAGGCGACGGCTCCGCGACCGCAACGGCCGGCAGCAGCGCCAAGAGGCTCTGGTTCAGCAAGCCGTGAGGGTCCTTGCCAAGCTGTTCGCGCATCCACTGCGGGTAACCTTCGAGCAAACGCTGGAACGGCTGCAATGCCCCTCCCGAGCCGGCCTCCAGCGCCCGCGCCAACACCGGCCGCGCCTTGGCTTCCTGGCCGTTTTCCAGCAGCAGTTGCGCCTGCTGGGTCAGCGCCATCAGCGCAATCATTTGTCGCCCACTGTTGTGCGCCTGTTGCGCCAGGTCTTCGAGACGCTCCAACGCCGCATCCGCTTGATGGCGAATCGCATCGAGGGCGGCCTGTTGCAGCCCGATATGTTGCGGCAGGTGCGGATGAAACTCCGGCGCGGCAGCCGCGTGTTGACCATTGTAGGTTTGCCCCAGCCGCGTCAGCCAGGCATCAGCCAGGTCGGTGCGGCCCTGGGCCAGCCACAATTCGCATTTGATCAGGGTGATCATCGCCAGGTAGTAGATCGGCGGCACGTCCCAGATGTGCATCAAGCGCTCGGCCTCGGCCAGTTCGGCGAAGGCTTTGGGGAAGTCGTTGCGGCGCCCTTCGAAGTTGGCGATCACACAATGGCCGATTAGTACGCTGATGTCGCGACAGGCGCGCGCTTCAACCAGCCCGGCCCGCAGACGAGCAAGGCCGGCCTCAGGCTGATAGCGCGCCAGCAGCAAATAACCTTCATAGAGCGACAATCGCGCACGCACGGCGTACAACCGCTGCGGCGCCAGGCCCTGCAGGCGTTGCAGGCCCTGGCGAACCTCATCGAGGGAACGCAGGATTTCGCCGCGCGCCTGCAACACTCGCGCACGGTCGTAATGGGCCAGCGCTTCGAACAGCGGGTTTCCGACCCGCTGCGCCAATTCCAGGGACTCGCGGTTCAGGCCGCGGGCGCGCCACAGGTCGGCGTCGACAATGGCCAGGTTGGACAAGGTCGACAGGCACATCAGACGCTGGCCATAGCGACGCTGCGGCAAACTTTCCAAGGCTTCGCTGCAATAACGCTGGGTCAATTCGCGGTCACCGCGGCCACGGGCGATAATCCCGCTGAGCGCCAGCCACTGGGCCAGCATCGACTTCTGCGCCGTGGCCGACGGTGCCGGCAGGAAGCGACTGAGGTAACTGGACAACTCTTCCGCCGCATCCAACTGGCACGCCAGCCCCAGGGCCCAGCTATAGAGCACGATCAACCGGGGTGTACTGATCAGCAGGCTATCGGGCAAGTCCATTTTCCAGCGCAACAGCATGCCGACGTTCTGTTCGGCCAGCAGTTGCTCTTCGGACAGGTTCTGTACCAGGTTGGCGGCCACATCCAGATGGCCGGCACGCAATGCCTGTTCCACCGCCTCATCGATCAAGCCTTGCGCATTGAACCAGCGGCAGGCCCGCAGGTGCAGGCTGGCCGCCGGTAACAGCGCGGTGCTGGTGGCGCGGCGCGTGCGCAGCAGGTCCGAAAACAGATGGTGGTAACGGTACCAGTGACCCTGCTCGTCCAGAGGTACCAGAAAAACCTGGTGGGCTTGCAGGTAGCGCAGGATTTCCGCGCTGTCATGGGCTTCGCGCACGGCGTCGCACAGTTCGCTGCAAAAGCGTTCCTGAGGGGCAGTATCGAACAGAAAGGCCTGCACGTCGGGCGGCAGGCAATCGATCACCTCTTCGAGCAGGTAATCACGGATCAGCCCTTCGCCGCCGTGCAGGCTTTGCGGCAAAGAGCCTTCGTTACCGGCCTCGGAGGCGGCGAGCAGCCAGAAACGCAGCCCGGCGACCCAACCCTCGCTGCGGCGGATCAGGTTATCCAGCGCCTCGCCACGCAATGAACTGCTGTGGCGATCCAGCACGGCCAGGGATTCGTCGTGAGTCAGGCGCAGATCCTGCTCATGTAGCTCCAGTAGATGGCGTGACAAGCGCAGGCGCGCCAGGTGCCAGTCCGGGCGCTGGCGGCTGGTGACCAGCACCACCAGGCCATCGGGCAAATGATTGAGGAAAAATTGCAGGCAGCGATCCAGTACCGGGCCCTGGGCCAGATGGTAGTCATCCAGTACCAGTAACAGCGGCGTGCGCGTGGACAAATGCACGGTCAGCTCATCGAGCAGGCCATCGAGCCATTCTTCAAAGGCAAAGGGTTGATGACGCTGGCGCATTTTCAGCAGCCCCAGGGACTGGGCGCCGATTTGCGGGAAGTATTGTTGCAGCCCGTCGAGCAGGCGCTCGAGGAAACGGCCAGGGTCGTTGTCCCGGGGGCTCAGGCCCAGCCACAGGCTTTGCCAATGGGCCGGCAAGCCCTGGCAGAACTCCACCGCCAATGAGCTCTTGCCGAACCCCGCGGGTGCACTGACCAGCAACAGTCGCCCGTCCAGCCCTGCACTCAGCCGTTCGCACAGACGGGGGCGCAGCACGTAGCCGTCAGGCAGCGGCGGTCTGTAGAAGCGACCTTCCAGGGACGGGACGACCGCGCTGGAAGGCCCCTGGATTCGAGACAGATCAGTCATCGCCGGGCTCTTGTAGAAGGCTGTTATCGGCATTGCAGATGTCCGCAGACTAGCGGTAAAAGCGGAGGGTTTGTAGATCTTTGCAACAATTGACTGAAAATAACTGCGACAAGAAATATCGGCACAACCCAAAAGTGAGAGGGGGCTTGCTCCCGATAGCGGCGGACCAGTCAATGCATGCGCTGACTGTCACACCGCTATCGGGAGCAAGCCCCCTCCCACATTGAGGCACTAGTGCAATTTAGCGAACACCGTCCTGGCGCAGGGCCGCGGGGGTGAAGTCGCTGGTGGTGGCGGTGAAGCCGAAATCATAGGCCTGCTTCTCTTCGTTCTTCATGCCCAGGGCCAGGTAGCGGCCGGACTGCAGGTCGTAGAGCGTTTCCAGGGCGTACCACGGCACTTGCTTGTCGTAGTAGTTCTCGGCATGGGCTTCGGCGACACGCCACAGTTGGCCACGACCGTCATAGTGATCGATCACGGCCGCTTGCCAGGTGTCTTCGTCGATGAAGAAGTCACGCTTGGCATAGATGTGGCGTTGGCCTTCCTTCAGGGTCGCGACCACGTGCCAGACGCGGCGCAGCTCATAACGTGCGAGGTCCTGGTTGATGTGGCCGGCCTTGATGATGTCGGCGTACTTGAGCTTAGGATCGTCGATCTTGTAGCTGTTGGAGGCGATGTAGATTTCTTTCTTGCCTTCCAGCTTCCAGTCGTAGCGGTCCGGTGCACCGTTGTACATATCGAGGTTGTCGGAGGTACGCAGGCCATCGGCAGCGGTACCCGGCCCGTCATACGACACCTGCGGTGCGCGGCGCACACGACGCTGGCCGGCGTTGTAGACCCACGCCGAGCGCGGCTCCTTCACCTGGTCCAGGGTTTCGTGCACCAACAGCACACCCCCGGCCAGTCGGGCCGGCGCGGTCACTTGCTGCTTGAAGTAGAACAGCACGTTGCCTGGGTTTTTCGGGTCGAAGTCCTTCATCTTGTCGCGGAACACGAACTGGTCTCTGAAATACACCAGGCTGTACGAACCGTTGGTTTGCGGCGTGGCCTGGGTCACCAGGCGGGTCACGCTGCCGCCGCGATAACGGGTGATGTGGTTCCAGATCACCTCGACGCCGCTTTTCGGGATCGGGAACGGCACGGCGGTTTCAAAGTTTTCCAGGCCATTGCCGCCAGACACCAGGTTGGTGTTGGTGGCGTTCCTCTTGATGGCGGCAAACACATCGGCCGGCACGGTGGCGCCGCGATGGGTCGGGTAGACCGGCATCTTGAAGGTGTCCGGGTAGCGCTTGAACATCGCGTACTGCCCAGGGGCCAGCTTGTCTTTGTACTGCTCGACGTTCTGCGCGGTGATGGTGAATTGCGGTTGTTCACTGGCGTACGGGTTGGCCAGGAAACCACGGGCATCGACCGCGCCGGCATTGGTCGGCAGCGGCGACCACTTAGGAATGGTGCCTGCCGCGTTACCGGCCATTTCGGCGCCCATCGGGGTCAGGGTCGTGCCCAGCTTGGCAGCTTCATCCGCCGAGACTGCCGCCATGACGTTGCTCGCCAGGATCGACAGCCCGAGCACACCGACGTGCAACAGACTTTTAGTTATTTTCATGTTCTGGTCTTCCTGAAATGCAGTGTGCTTAGAAGTTCACGCCGAGGCTCAGAGCAACGAAGTCGCGATCATTCACCGTTGAGAAATCACCGCCGAAGAAGTTGGTGTAGTTCAGGCTGGCGGTGTAGGTGTTCTGGTATTCGGCATCCAGGCCCAAGCTGACGGCTTTGCGGCCCTCTTCGAAGTTGGCGCCCGGACCAGGGGAGTAACCCTTGACGTCATGGGACCACGCCACGTTTGGCTTGAGGTTCACGCCTGCGAAGACGTCCGGGTATTCCCAGATGGCACGTGCGCGGTAGCCCCAGGACGTGGCAGTGGTGAAGCCATCGTTATTGCAGTTGGTATTGAGGCTGGAGGCGTTAGCCAGCCCCCCACCCTGAGCAGTCGAGTTGTTCAGCGTAGTACAGAAACCGCCAGGCAACGTACCAGGGCCGAAGACCGGATCACGCCCGTAACGAGCCTCGGATTTGCTTTCCAATCCCCCCACGTGTGTCACACCGATTTCAGCGACGGTGGTCAAGCGGCTGGCGCCCATCACTTGGTCGAAGAAGTGCGTGAACGTGGTCTGGAACTGGGTGACCTCCTTACGGTTGTAGCCATGCAGATCCTGGCCTGGACTGCCTTTCAACACAGAAGCATTCCCGTAGCCTGGCAGCGGCGTGACACCGGCGTAGAGAATGTCGGTGGTGCTCAATTGCACAGGGGCATTAGGGCGATAGCTCAACTCACCGCTCCATGCTGTGCCTGTCGGCAAGGTGGTGGAGAAGCTCAAACCATAAAGGCGAATGTCTTCAGGGTACTCGATGAAATAGTTGGAATTACCCGCGACAACCAGCGGACGCAACGTGCCTGGAAGCCCGATAGGCCCCGTGTAAGCAGACTGTGGCGCGCCCTGCGCACTGAAAATCGGCGCACGGCTGTGGTAGTTCATGAAGTACGCACCGAACTCCGTGTCCAGCGGCTCGAAGTTGTAATGGAAGGCAACACCGAATTGGCCGCTATCGCGCGCGTCACGATCGGCACCACGACGAACGAGGACGCCCTCGTTATTGACATCCACACCATTGGCGGCAAGACCTGGAAGGACAGCCCCCGGCAAGAAGCGTCGACTGTTGAGTACCCGCAGGTTGTCACTGCAGCCATCGGAAACGACGTCCGGCTGCGAAAAGAACGTACCGCAGTTGTCCGTGACAGTCTGGTCCCACTCCAACTGATAGAACGCTTCCGCCGACAGGTTATCGGTCAAGGTTTGCGACACATAGAACATGTTGACCGGAATCAAGCCTTCCTTGATTTCGGCGCCCGGACGACGGAATGCAGACACATCGATCGGGTTGATGGAGTTGATGCCACCGCCGATGAAGGTGCTTTCCCCCCAGCTCACCACCTGCTTACCGAAGCGCACCGCCCCTGGCTGATCTGCAATCGAATAGTTGTGATAAACGAACGCATCGAGAATCTGGCCGCCAGAAGACTTGGCCCCCTCTTTGCGGTTGTTGTCGCTGATGTCCTTGAACTCCCGGCTTTCATCCTTGAGTTCAAAGTCATACCAGTACTTGCCACGCACAAACACACCGGTATCGCCGTACTTCAGTTCCAGGTCATGAATGCCCTTGAAGATTTTCGAGAACGTCTCGCCGCGCTTGAAGTTCAAGTGGCCGTCATCGGAGGTCTGGGACAAGCCCTTGCCGCCGTTGTTGACGCCGATCAGATCGCGGTTGGGCTTGGCTGTCGACCAACTCGCCCCCACCGACAGCGACGAGTCAAAGCTCCCTTCGATTTCACCGATATTGAAACTGACGCCGAATGCGGGCCCGGCGAGCGTAGAGGCGAGACTGACGGCCAGGGGCAGTCGCGCCCGGCGCCAGAACTGGTTTACTGAGGTCATCGACGCTACTCCATGTGCATTATTGTTATGGCAGTGAGTTCTTTCTGTGATGCATGTAACGGCCGGAATACAACGATTCCAATGCCGCCCGGCAACCGGGCCCCCATGGCCCGAAGCGCAACATCCTTGAAAAACTCTGAAGGGGACTATAGCCAGCAGGGGGTACCGCTTGATCCCTCTAAAGTGTGATTTGCACCACCAACCCGTCTACCACAGCCCTTTCGCCACGCCGACGAAGGCCGGCGCGGAAAGGATGGCTGAAAATGGGCAAATCACAAGTGAAGCGTTGAGATAGAGCGCTGCCGTGCCCCGAGGGCACGGCAAATCACCTCAGAGGGTGGATAGGAACGTACTGTTGTTGGCTTGCCATTCGATGATGTCAATGCGGATACGTTTTTTGTCGAGCTTGCCGACACTGGTCTTGGGAATTTCCGTAACAACGGCGATCTGGCTCGGAATCGCCCACTTGCTCAAATGGCCCAATTCGACAAAAGGCTTGAGGTGTTCCTTGAGCTCGCGGGCCCCTATCACATGGCCATCACGCACCACCAACAGGGCAAACGGGCGCTCGCCCCACTGCGGGTCGGCGATGCCCACCACCGCTACTTCGCGTACCGCCGGGTGGCGGCTGACCAGGTCTTCGAGCGCCAGGGAGGAGATCCACTCGCCGCCCGTCTTGATCACATCCTTGATGCGGTCGCGGATGTCGATCACGCCAAACGCGTCGAGGGTGGCTACGTCGCCGGTGTGCATCCAGCCACCGCCCCACAGCTCGGCGCCCTTTTGCGGTTCGTTGTAATAACCCTCGGTCAGCCACGGCGCGCGCAGCACCAGTTCGCCCTGGGACTCGCCGTCGGCGGGCAGGAAATGACCCTCAGCGTCCATGATCGCCGCTTCCACCAATGGCCCGGGCACGCCGGCCTTGATGCGGTAGGTAGTGCGCTCGTCCTCGGTGCCGGCCATCAGCTCGTCATTGAGGTGGGCACAGGACACCAACGGCCCGGTCTCGGACATGCCGTACGCAGCGGTCAGTTGAATCCCACGGGCCTTGGCCGCTTCATACAGCGTGCGGTTGAGGGCACTGCCGCCGATGACGATTTTCCAGCCGCCAAAATCAACGCCCTGGGCCGCCTTGGCGTTGAGCACCATTTGCAGGATGGTCGGCACACAGTGGGAAAAGGTGACCTTCTCCTTGCGCCACAGCTCCACCAGGTATTCCGGGTCATAGCGGCCGGGGTAGACCTGCTTCAGGCCGAGCATGGTCGCCACATACGGCAGGCCCCAGGCATGCACATGGAACATCGGCGTGATCGGCATATACACATCGTTGGTGCCCAGCAGACGCACGCTGTCGACACAGCCCATGATGGTCGCCACGCCGATGGTGTGCAGCACCAGTTGGCGATGGGTGAAGTACACACCCTTGGGATTGCCGGTGGTACCGGTGGTGTAGAAGGTGGTGGCGACGGAATGTTCGTCGAAATCCTGGAAGTCGTACTTCGGGCTGGCAGCGGCCAACAGGGTTTCGTACTCGCCCACCAGGTTGGGCAGCTCGGCGGTTTTTTCGGCCGCGTCAGTCAGCAGCAACGTCTTGTCGACCGTGGTGAGCTGCCCGGCAATGGCCTGGTAGAGCCCCACGAACTCGCTGTTGACCAGCACGAAGCGGTCCTCGGCGTGGTTCATGGTGTAGAGAATCTGCTCCGGCGACAGGCGCACGTTGATGGTGTGGATCACCGCGCCGATCATCGGGATGGCGAACATGCACTCCAGGTAACGGTGACTGTCCCAATCCATCACCGCCACGGTGTCACCGGCCTTGACCCCGGCTTCCGTGAGCACATTGGCCAAGCGCGCGACGCGTTCGATCAGCGTGGGGTAGGTGTAGCGCAGTTTGTCGCGGTAGATGATTTCCCGGGTCTTCTCGTAGCGGGTACCGGACATCAACAGGCGCTTGATCAACAGCGGGTATTGGTAGGCGCCTTCGGCGGGCGGGATAACACGGGTCTGCAACATACGAATCCCTTTTTATGACTGCACGGTCTTGGCTTGAAGACCTGCACTGTAGAGAGGTTATGTTTCAGCCAAATCAGCCAAAGGAATGATTTGTAGAGGCAGGGGAATGCTAGCTTTGAGCCATTATTCAGGAGCGATGGAGGTCCAATGTGGGAGGGGGATTGCTCCCACACTGGATGGTGTTTACTCGAGTACAGCGTTTATTTCGCGCTGGTGAACGCCAGTTTTACCCCAATCGCAATCAACACCGCCCCCATCGTCCGATCAAACCAATGCCCCATCCGCGCAAACCCGGCGCGCACACGCTGCTGGCTGAACAACATCGCCACCAGGCAGAACCACAACGCCGTCGCCACCGCCAGGTACACGCCGTAACCGGCCTGGATCGCCAGCGGCGTGTGCGGGTTGATCACTACGGTGAACAGCGACAGGAAGAACAGCGTGGCCTTGGGGTTCAAGCCGTTGGTGACGAAGCCTGCGGTAAATGCGCCACGCGGCGTGCGCTCGCCCGCTTCGCGGTGCAACTCGCCCTCGGCGGCAGGCTTGGCCGGCTGCGCGCGCAGGGCCTTGAAGCCGATGTACAGCAGGTACGCGGCCGCGGCCCATTTCAGTGCGTTGAACAACACGATGGACTGGGACACGATCAGGCCGATGCCGAGCAACGAGTAACCCACATGCAGGAAAATCGCCGAGCCCACGCCCAGCGCGGTCCAAGTCCCGGCGCGACGGCCGTGGGTCACGCTCTCACGTACCACCACCGCAAAATCCGGGCCGGGGCTGGCCACCGCCAGCAAGTGAATCAGGGCTACGGTCAAGAACTCGGCGGCGTACATACTCACTCCATTAAGTAACGGATTATTTCATCTGATAGGCTCGGCAGATTACGCCTTCGAACCCTGTCGCAAAAGGTACAGTTGATGACGAACAATCGCCGCGCCGTCTTCCTTGATCACCCCTCCCTGGACCTGGGAGATCTTGACCTCAGTGAGCTGCGCAGTCGTTTCAGCGACTTGCAGCTGTTGACGGGCACTACGCCGCAAAATGTGATCGAACGCCTGCAAGGCGCTCAAGTCGCCATCAGCAACAAAATCCCGCTCAACAGCGAAACCCTCGCGGCCTGCCCGGAGCTCAAGTTGATCCTGGTGTCGGCCACCGGCACCAACAACGTTGACCTGGAGGCCGCCCGCGCCCATGGCGTCACCGTGAGCAACTGCCAGGGCTACGGCACTCCGTCGGTGGCGCAGCACACGATCATGCTGCTGCTCAACCTGGCGACGCGCTTGAAGGACTATCAGCAGGATGTGAGCGCGGGCAAATGGCAGCACGCCAAGCAGTTCTGCCTGCTGGACCACCCTATCGTCGAACTGGAAGGCAAAACCCTTGGCCTGCTGGGCCATGGCGAACTGGGCAGTGCCGTGGCGCGCCTGGCCGAAGCCTTTGGCATGCGCGTGCTACTCGGCGCGATTCCCGGGCGCCCTGCCCGTGCTGATCGCGTGCCGTTGGATGAATTGCTGGCGCAGGTCGATGCGCTGACCTTGCACTGCCCGCTCAATGAACATACCCGCGACTTTATCGGCACCCGCGAACTGGCGCTGCTCAAGCCCGGAGCGTTTGTGGTCAATACCGCACGCGGTGGCTTGATCAACGAACAGGCCCTGGCCGATGCCTTGCGCAGCGGCCACCTGGGTGGCGCGGCGACCGACGTGCTGAGTGTCGAGCCACCGGTCGCCGGCAACCCGCTGCTGGCCAGTGATATCCCACGCTTGATCGTCACGCCGCATAACGCCTGGGGCAGTCGCGAGGCGCGGCAGCGCATCGTTGGCCAATTGGCGGAAAACGCCAGGGGCTTTTTCAGCGGCGCCCCGCTGCGCGTCGTCAGTTGATAAACTGCGCCCCTTTTCAAGGAGCAGACCATGGATCCGCGCAGTGAAGTACTGCTTCGTCAGGCCGAACTTTTTCAAGGCAACCTGTTGCTGGTGGGCTTGCCCGCCGATGACCTGCTCGGTCGCCTGCCCAACGCCCACGGCTGGTGCTGGCATGCCGGCGACCAGGCGGCGCTCGACGCACGCTTCCCGGAGCGCAGCCAGTTTGGCGTGAATGCGCCCGAGCGCGGGTTCGATGCCGCGGTGATCTTCCTGCCCAAGTCCAAGGACCTCACCGACTACCTGCTCAATGCCGTGGCCGCACGCCTGCCCGGCGCCGAGCTGTTTCTGGTGGGCGAGAAAAAAGCCGGTATCGAAAGCGCCGCCAAGCAGATGGCGCCCTTTGGCAAACCGCGCAAGCTCGACAACGCACGGCATTGCCAGCTGTGGCAAGTCACCGTGGCCAATGCGCCCCAGGCGCTCGAGCTGGAGAGCCTGGCACAGGTGTTCGAAGTACCGCTGGCCGAAGGGCCGCTCAAGGTGGTGAGCCTGCCGGGTGTGTTCAGCCACGGCCGTCTGGATCGTGGCACCGAGCTGTTGCTGGAGCATCTGGACAAGCTGCCCAGCGGCCATTTGCTGGACTTCGGTTGCGGCGCCGGTGTGTTAGGGGCGGCGGTAAAGCGTCGCTACCCACACAACACCGTAACGATGCTGGATGTGGACGCCTTCGCCGCCGCCAGCAGTCGCCTCACCCTGGCCGCCAATGGGTTGGAGGCCGAGGTGTTGACCGGTGATGGCATCGACGCCGCACCGATGGGGTTGAACGCCATCTTGAGCAACCCGCCGTTCCATGTCGGGGTGCACACCGATTATTTCGCCACTGAAAACCTGCTGCGAAAAGCGGCAAAACACCTGGCAAAAGGTGGCGAACTTCGCCTGGTTGCGAATAGCTTCCTGAAGTACCAACCGTTGATCGAAGAGCACCTGGGCGTGTGTGCGGTCAAGGCCGAGGGCAATGGTTTTCGCATCTACCGCGCCAAGCGCCCCTGATGGGCATTTGAAAAAGAAGGCTTGCCGAATGGATTTTGCCTAGGCAGAATCCGCTCCGTCCTAGGGGAGTAGTCTCCCACGAGCGCCACGCTCGTCCGGCATACGTCAACATACTTGGTCAACAGGCCATGGCGTATGCGACCCAGGAGTCCGCACAGACGGACCGGGGTTTGACAAGACCTATGACACGCACACCTTACCCGGGGCGGGAAGGCTGTACGTGTCATAGCCGTGTCGACCCGCCCCCTGGAAACTACCTGATGCTGGATTCACTACTCGTTCCTACCGCAATCGTTGCCTTGGCCGAAATCGGCGACAAGACGCAACTGCTCGCACTCATCCTTGCCGCGCGCTTTCGCAAACCCTGGCCGATCATCGCCGGCATCGTCGCCGCGACCCTGGCCAACCATGCGGCTGCGGGTGCCGTGGGTGCCTGGTTTGGCAGTTTCTTCTCGGATGCGGTGTTGCACTGGATCCTGGCGGCAAGCTTCTGTGCCACGGCGCTGTGGACCCTGGTGCCGGACAAACTCGATGATGACGAAGCCAGTACCACGCGCAAATTCGGGCCATTCCTGACCACGCTGATTGCGTTTTTCCTTGCAGAAATCGGCGACAAGACACAGATCGCCACAGTGATGCTGGCGGCCCAGTATCCGGAGTTGTGGCTGGTGATCATCGGCACCACCCTGGGCATGTTGATTGCCAACGTCCCGGTGGTTCTGGCGGGGAATTTCGCAGCGGAGAAACTGCCGCTGACGTTGATTCGTCGACTGGCGGCTACGGCGTTCTTTGTCCTGGCGATTGTGGCGGTGTACAAGGCCATGCAGAGCAGCGGCTGGATTTAAGCGATCCACTGTGAAAAGGGGCTTGCCCTAATGCCTGCCAGTGAAGGAGAAACACTGTAACTGTGGCGAGCGGGCTTGCCACAGGTTGCTGTTTGCCCGTTCTATCTCTTAACTGACAGGTGTTAGGGCTTGCCCACCATTGCGGTGCGCCAGTCGATATCTCCACTGGCTTTACACCGCTATCGGGGGCAAGCCCCCTCCCACATTTAGACCTTCACAGGATCAAGATTTTTTGGCCTGCTGGTAGAGCGGCATCACCTTCGGAATCGCTGCCTGCAACGAGGCGATCCGGCTGTCGGAGGCCGGGTGAGTGCTCATGAATTCCGGTGGCGCGCCTTCCGAAGCCTTGGCCATCTTGTTCCATAGCGTGATGGCCGCATTCGGGTTGTAGCCCGCGCGGGCCGCCAGTTCCAGGCCGATCAGGTCTGCTTCGTTCTCATTGCTGCGGCTGTTAGGCAAGGTCATGCCGTAGTTGGCCACGGTGTCGGCCAGCGCCAGGCTGTCCTGGCCCAGGCCGAACAACGCACCGGCGCCCTGCTTGGCCATTTCGATGCCGTAGGCCTTGGACATGGCTTCACGTCCATGCTCGCGCAAGGCGTGGGCGATTTCATGGCCCATCACTGCGGCCAACTCGTCATCGGTGAGCTTGAGGTTGTCGATCAAGGCGCTGTACACGAAGATCTTGCCGCCAGGCCCGCAGTTGGCGTTCATTTCATCGCTCTTGATCAGGTTGACTTCCCACTTCCACTGCGCCGCATCCGGGCGGAAGGTGGGCGCCTGGGCGATCAAGCGGTTGGCGATAGCCTGCACGCGCTTGGCGTTGGCGCTGGTCTTGTCCAACTGGCCTTTGCTACTGGCTTCGCCCAGGGTCTGCTGATAGGACTGCGCATACATCTGGTCGACTTCCTGGCTCGACAGCATGCTGAACATATATTGCTTGCGCTCAACCCCAACGGCGCCACCGCTGGTGGTGTTGACCGATTGACACCCGGCCAGCAGTACCGCTGCTGCCAACACACTTACGGCCAATGATTTCTTCATCAACATACTCTCCCTGAAAAAAAGCCCTGAAAACATGGCGCGTATCGTAGGCGGTGAATTGTATCGACGCCAGATACACCAGACGTGTAGCCGCTAAATTTCAGATACATCCCACACCCCGACAACGGCGGCAAGCATTCCATTTGCGACAGCTCGCATTAATTCGTGGAGCAAACCCTCATGCCTCCCGCGTCCATGGCCGATATAAACAAGCAGCCCTTCCCCCCCTGCGCCTGGAGCCTTCATGAAGTTCAAGTCGATTCAGTTTTCCGTCGCCGCACTGGCCGGGGCCATTGTGCTGAGTGTGGTCGCCGTGCTGGTGCTCTACGCCTTGTTTGCCGGCGCCCGCACACAGGAGATGGTGCAGGCCCGCACCCAGGCACAGTTCGAGCAGATCATCGAACAGCGCCTCACTGCATTGGCGCAAACCCAGGCCACATTGATCCAGCGAGAACTGGAGGCGCCCCTGGTGACAGCAAGAAGCCTGGCCACCACCAACGCCCTGCTCGGCATGAAAGACGCCAAAGGCGATGCCGCCTTGCAAATTGGCCGCGAACAACTGATCAACCTGCTGCACGAAACCGTGGTGCGCAACCCGAAAATCCTCGGCGCCTATATCGGCTGGGAACCCAATGCGATCGATCACAACGACGCTGCCTACGTGAAAAGCCCCATCGTCGGCATGGGTGTCGACGGCCGCTTCATTCCTTGGTGGTATCGCAACGCGGATGGCAGCCTCGGCCTGGACAAGCTCGCCGATGTCGCCGATCAGAAGATGCTGTCCACGGGCGTGCGCGCCAGCGAGTACTACCTGTGCTCCAAGGAAAGCAAAAAGCCCTGCGCCATCGACCCCGCACCTTACAAGGTCGGCAACGCCATGGTGATGCTGGCTTCGTTTATCGAACCGATCATGATTGACGGCGCCTTCCAGGGCATCGTCGGTGCCGACCTGTCGGTGAACTTCATCCAGGACATGCTCACCAGCGCGGATCAAAAACTCTACAACGGAGCCGGTGAACTGGCACTGATCTCCAGCAACGGACGCCTGGTGGCGTCTACCAAGGACCCCAGCAAGCTCGGTGAAAAAGCCTCCGACCTGCTCGACGGCAACGAACTGGCCAATCTCAATCAACTGAAAGTCGGCGAAGTGCGGTACGACATCGACCATGAGCACGGGCATATCGAACTGTTCCTGCCGTTCAACATCGGTCAGACCGACGCGCGCTGGACCCTGATGATGCAGTTACCCCTGAGCGCCGTCATGGCCGAACTGCAAACACTGCAAAGCGACCTGGATACCCAGCGCAAGACCGATATCTTCGGCATGACCATGGTCGGCCTGTTGATTGCTGGCATTGGCTTGCTGGTGATCTGGCTGGTAGGTCACGGCATCGCTCGCCCACTCAAGCAAATGGTGGCGATGCTCAACGACATCGCCCAGGGCGAAGGCGACCTCACGCGGCGCCTGACCAGTGATCGCGCCGATGAACTGGGCGCGATTGCCACCGGCTTCAATACTTTCCTGATCAAGCTGCAGGGCATGATCACCCAGGTGGTGAGTTCGGTGCAGAAGGTCAGCGACTCTTCGGAACACACTGCCGACATCGCGATTCGCACCAACCAGGGCGTGCATAAACAGATGGTCGAGATCGACCAGGTCGCCACCGCGGTGCACGAAATGACCGCCACCGCCCAGGACGTAGCGCGTAACGCGACCCAGGCTGCGCAAGCGGCCAACCACGCTGACCAGGCCGCGAGCCAAGGCATGCGCATTGTGCGCGACACCTCGAGCTCGATCGGCGCACTCGCCCAAGAAATCGGCAAGGCCGTGGGCGTGGTGCAAACCCTGGCCAAGGACAGCGAGAACATCAACGCGATCCTCACAGCCATTCGTGGGATTGCCGAACAGACCAACCTGCTGGCGCTCAATGCGGCGATTGAAGCGGCACGGGCCGGCGAGCAAGGCCGTGGGTTTGCCGTCGTGGCAGATGAAGTGCGTAACCTGGCGCAAAAGACCCAGAAGGCCACCGAAGAAATCCAGGCCATGATCCAGCAGTTGCAGCAAGGTACGCGAGAAGTGGTGCGCGTGATGGAAGACAGCCAGAACCGTACCGACGAAAGCGTGCAGCACGCCGCCAAGGCCGCCGAAGCACTGGAGACCATTACCCAGGCGGTGTCGGTGATCAACGACATGAACACCCAGATCGCCAGCGCTGCCGAAGAGCAGAGCGCGGTGGCCGAGGACATCAATCGCAATGTGATCAATATTGGCCAAGTGGCCAATGAAGTGGCGGGCGGTGCGGATGAGTCGAGTGCGGCCAGTGCGGATTTGACCAAACTGGCGGAGCAGCAGCGGCGCTTGATCAATCAGTTCAAGGTTTAAGCTTTTCGGCGATCTTGAGCGGCCTATCGCGGGCATTGCTCGCGATGAGGCCGCAGATCACTCACAGGCTCAACCCGGCGTCAGGCACTCCGGGCCATTGAGCTTCGGATCGTTCACCATATTGGCCAGTACCCGCTCGCGCAACGCGGTCGGCTCACTGGCCAACAAGCCCTGCAACACATGCAACGGTGTTTCAGGATCGAGCCAGGCCTCCTGCCCCGCCGCATCCAGAATCAACGGCCGGCGCTGGCTCTGCGCCGCCTGGGTCACCACTGCCGTGCTCAGCCACACCTGTTCCTGCACCGGATAGGCTTCCCAGATCGCCGCAAAAAACAGCGTCGAACCCTCGCCCGGTGTCAGCCAGTACGGACGCTTGCGCTGGGTGCCGCGCCATTCGTAGAAACCGTTGGCCGGCAGCAGGCAACGACGCTGGCGAAAGGCCTCGCGAAACATCGGTTGCTCGGCCAGGGTTTCGGCACGGGCATGGGCCGGGGTGCGGGAAAGGTCGGTCAGCCACGCTGGGGTCAGGCCCCAGCGGGCGCGGGCCAGGGTGCGCTGGCCGTCGGTGGCGCGCTGGATCAGCACCGAATCATTCGGGGAGATGTTCCACTGGGCCTGCTGGTCTGCCGGAAAACCCGGCAAGGCAGCAAATGAGGGGTTCCAGCGAAACAGGGCATAACGTCCACACATGGGGCAACACGACTCTTGGGGTAAACCGACCGACAGCCTAACAGACCAACACGTCGGGGAAGCTGTCGGGTTCATCGCCGGGCAGCGGTTGCGCGCCGTTATAAGCGGTGATCAGCTCGCGAGCATACGCGGCCTGGTCATTATCCACTTCCAAACCCAACAGCCCGAAAATCGGCAATTCGCCGGTGCCGCCGAGCAAATGCCGCCCCACCAGGTGCGCCTCGACGCCCTCGCTGGCGAGCATCTGTTGCAGCAGCTCGCCTTCCATCAGGTTTTCCGGTTCGTAGATTCGCTGCATGGGCGCCCCCCCGTTATTCGTTTTCGCTGCGCGTTTCCAGCATCCATTCGTCACCATGGACCTGCAGATTGAAAGTGACCGGGCGGCAGCACACCTGGCAGTCTTCGATATAGGTCTGATCACCCCCCGACAGATCCACCGTTGTCTCGACCTCTTCACCACAATAAGGACAATCGTACGTCGCATCTTCCAGCATCGCGGTCTCCCAAGTGACTTGTGCGTATAATCGCCGGTCTATTTACAGGGCTATTCACGGCAGAGCCAATATTGCGGCCGCACCCTGGTATTTCCTCTACTTACCCTAGCCGTTTCTAACAAGAGAGCATGATGGGCGAATTCGATACCATCCGACCTTACAATGACAGCGAAGTCCCGGCAGTACTGGACCGGCTGTTCAGTGACAAGGCCTTTCTGGACATCCTGACCCACTTCCGCTTCCCGCGCTTTGCCGGCGCCCTGGGCTGGCTGCTCAAGCCGATGATCGCCCGCAAGCTGCGCCGCGAATTCGCCGGTGTGACCACCGTGGCCACGCTGCAGGACAAAGTCGAGTACTACGTCGACCACACCATTGACCGGGCGACCGACGGCGTGACCTACACCGGCGTCGAGCAACTCAAGTCGGGCACCGCCTACGTATTCCTGGCCAACCACCGCGATATCGTGATGGACCCGGCCTTCGTCAACTACGCCGTGTACCACGCCGGCCTGCCGACACCGCGCATCGCCATCGGCGACAACCTGCTGCAAAAGCCATTTGTCAGCGACCTGATGCGCTTGAACAAGAGCTTTATCGTGCACCGCTCGATCACTGGGCGAAAAGAAAAAATGGCGGCCTATCAGCTGCTGTCGGCGTACATCAACCATTCGATCCGCAACGACTGCCAGTCGATCTGGATCGCCCAGGCCGAAGGCCGCGCCAAGGATGGGGATGACCGCACCGAATCGGCGATCCTGAAGATGTTCCACGTCAGCCGCAAGGACGAGCCGTTTGCCGAGGTGATCCAGTCGTTGAACCTGACGCCGGTGTCGATCAGCTATGAATACGACCCCTGCGATGCTGCCAAGGCCCGCGAACTGTACATCCGCGCCACCACCGGCACCTACTGCAAGGCGCCGGGCGAGGACGATGTGAGCATTGCGCTTGGCATCACCGGCTACAAGGGTCGTGTGCATGTGAACTTCGCGGCGCCGATCACCGAGCGTTTCGAAGATACCAAGCTGCTCGCGGCGGAAATGGACCGGCAGATCCTCGGGGGTTATCGCTTGTTCCCGGTGCACTACCTGGCGTACGCCCAGTGGAGCGATGCCGACCCACAATTGCAGGTGCCCACGGCGGCAGATGTCTTCCCGGCGGACGAACTGGCCAAGGCAAAAGCCGAGTGGGAACGGCGCTTGAATGAATGCCCGGCCGAGCACCGGCCGTTCCTGGTGGTGCAATATGCAACGCCCGTTCGCAACCAGTACCGCGTTAAAGCCGGAATCCCCCTGTAAACACCGAAACAAAAAGGTGGGAGGGGGCAAGCCCCCTCCCACTGGTGTTTTGTGGTGTTTTTACAGGTGGGTGCTGAGCCAGGACATGGCCAGCGACAGTCCCAGGCAGGCAAAGCCAATGCGATAGGCCAGGCGATGCGCCCGTTCGGTGCGCACATCCAGAAACAGCATCGGTTGGTCGATTGCGCGCTCTTCGCTCTGCGCAGCCAGGTCGGCCATCGCACGCTGCTCGCGAAAGCGGGTAATGAACAGCAGCACTGCACCCGGGCAGGCCACTAATAAGGCAACAGCATTGATCAGCAGTGCGGGCAGTGCCATCACACACCTCGGTGAATCAGTATTCTGGTATCCATTCAGATACAAACCTGAAGGATAGTCACCTCCTGCGCCGTCCAACTCCTTCCTCCATTGACGGCTAATGTATCCAGTAATTTACGGCGTCACCTGAACGTCACCTTAACAGGCCACTCTGTTGCCCTTCGAACGCTCGGGAGCTTGTCATGTTGCACGCGCAGAACCAGGATCGGCTGTATCTGATCGCCCAAAGCGATGAGCAGGAGGCGCTGGTCGACGGCCTGGCATTCAACGTCCAGGACCGCCACTGGCTGGTGTATTGCGCCCTTGGCGGGCATCAACATGCAGACTTGCCGGAGGCTGATTTGCTGACGGGGGTGAGCCTGCTGGACTTTTGTATCGACACCGCAGCCTGAAACCGAAGGCATAAAAAAACCGGGCCCATCGCTGGGCCCGGTTTTTTATTGAGCGGTTATTGCGAGCTGAGCAAGGAGCCGATGCTTGGGTCCTTGAACAGACGGGTCAGGGCGTCGCTGAGCACATCGCTGACCAGCTTGGTATTGGTCTCCTGGTTCGGCGCCATGCCAAAGCGCTGATTGAGGGACGCACCATAACGGCCGCTGTAGCGACGGGTGCCGGCAGTGACGTCAGACTTGAACGTCGCGCCAATAGAGGCTTCGGTCACATACAGGCCGTCCTTGGGCGACTGGTACTTCAGCTCGGCCAGGGTGATGGTCAACTGAGGGGCGCCCGGCGAATTGGCCGGGGTAAAACCCAGCAGGCGCACGGCGGCTTCGGCCTGGGCTTGCAGCTTGGGCAGCACGTCGGCAGCGTTCACCGACACCAGTGCGGTCTCCGGGTACAAGCCGCCACGGGAGCCCAGGGTGGGTGATGGACGACCGTCCACTACACGCACCGAAACCGGCTGGCCGTGCCCCACGGGCGCCAACTGCGTGGTGATTATCGGCTGCGGGCTGAGTTGTTGCGGGCTGTTGGCGCAGCCAACCAGGGTCAAACTGGTCACAGTGATCAAACCGAACAACAGGCGTTGCAACATGCTCTTCTCTCCAGAAATCGAGTACCGACAGCGCGGCAGTATAGCGGGCGGCCATTGCCGGGAACTAGCGCCAGTTACAACCTATGACCCGCTGGCGATGTAGCGGTTCGGTGTCACAGATATGTCACCGCTGATACACGAGTGCGTCATCGTGGGCGCGCATGCTTGGTTTCAATCCAAGGAGGTCGATCCCATGCATTTTCTCTGGTCACTGTTCTCTCGCAAGCCCGCCCTTCGCCAGTTTGCCCTGCTCGATGCCCAAGGCCGCTGCCAGGCCTTCAAAGAGTGCAGCCTGCCGCCGGTCGGCGAAGGTTGGGTAGAAATCGACGAAATTCGCTTGAGCTGGATGCACCACCCCTTGCCAGCGCGCGCGCGCATCAGCCAGCGCCCTGCGCAGGCACCAAGTCACCAGCCGTTGGCCGCCTGACCGAACACCTAATAAAAGTCATAAAACACGCCCATTTCCTTAGCGTTCTTCGCTACAATCTCCCCCCGATTATAAGGACGTCTCCTGATCGGGCCTCGCAGCATCGTTAATGCCTCGGTATTAACCCCCAAGAATCGCCCACAGAGAGCCGCCCACACAGATCGAGTGAAGCTGGCGCGCTTGCTGTTTTCCTTGCAAACCACCCTTCTTTACCGAATCTGCCAGAGCTGCCATTGCGCTCGGCCACTTGAGTTGTTTGCCCGTTTTGCCGCATATCGGCAGAGGTGTCGCGGGCCAGGTGCCAGACTGGGCAGCCCTTTTTTGAGGTTCACGTCTTCAAAAGAGCGTGAAAAAACGGGTTTTCACAACTTCACAAGAGTGTGGCGAGCAAATGAATAGTTTGGCGTTTGTACAAGCACCATCAGCGTCTGGAACAGCCCAACCACACAGGAACGAGCACGCCTCAAAAACGCTGGCTTGATCCTGTCCGCTACGGATTGGTTGCACGAATCGCACGCTTTGACCATAAGTCGAATTGCCACAGGCGCCCATGAATGCGTTCATAGGCAGATTAGCCCGGCAGGAAGCGTGCGCTGAAGTTGCAAAGAATTGCGAATCGGACATGGCGATCCTGGCCATGGGTAACCTGGGGCAACACGTGAACCGCCCCGTCACTCCTGGCAGCCATGCCGTCAATTTGGTGCTGCAGATTTTGGAGACGCGTTAAATGGCGCATAACGAAGCAGTCGACGTAGTACTGGTAGGGGCCGGCATCATGAGTGCCACCCTGGCCGTACTGCTCAAAGAGCTCGACCCCGGCCTCAAGCTGGAAGTCGTTGAGCTGATGGATTCGGGTGCCGCGGAAAGTTCCAACCCGTGGAACAACGCCGGTACCGGTCATGCTGGCCTGTGTGAGCTCAACTACACCCCCCAGGCCGCCGATGGTTCCATCGACATCAAGAAAGCCGTGCACATCAACACCCAGTTCGAGGTGTCGAAGCAGTTCTGGGCGTACCTGACCAAAAAAGGCACCTTTGGCTCGTCCAAGTCCTTTATCAGCCCGGTGCCGCACCTGAGCTTCGTTCAGGGCGAAAAAGGCGTGTCTTTCCTCAAGAAGCGCTTTGAAACCCTCAGCCAGCACCACGCGTTCTCGGATATGCACTACACCGAAGACCGCAGCGAGATGGCCGAGTGGATGCCGCTGATGATGCCAGGCCGCCCGCTGGACGAAAAAATCGCGGCAACCCGTGTCGTGAACGGCACCGACGTCAACTTCGGCGCCCTCACCAACCAACTGCTCAGCCACCTGACCAGCTCGGCGGACGCCCAGGTCAAGTACTGCAAGCGCGTGACCGGCCTCAAGCGCAACGGCGCGGGCTGGACTGTGAGCATCAAGGACGTCAACAGCGGCAACAGCCGTGATGTGGACGCCAAGTTCGTGTTCCTCGGCGCCGGTGGTGCGGCCCTGCCCCTGCTGCAAGCCTCGGGTATCGAAGAGAGCAAAGGTTTTGGCGGCTTCCCGGTCAGCGGGCAGTGGCTGCGTTGCGACAACCCGGAAGTGGTCAAGCACCACCAGGCCAAGGTCTACAGCCAGGCCGCGGTGGGTTCGCCACCGATGTCCGTGCCACACCTGGACACCCGCGTGGTCGATGGCAAGAAGTCCCTGCTGTTCGGGCCTTACGCCGGATTTACCACCAAGTTCCTCAAGCATGGCTCGTTCCTCGACCTGCCGCTGTCCGTGCGCGCCGGCAACATCGGGCCGATGCTGGCCGTGGCACGGGACAACATGGACCTCACCAAGTACCTGGTCAGCGAAGTGATGCAGTCCATGGAGCAGCGCCTTGAATCCCTGCGCCGCTTCTACCCGGAAGCCAAAGCCGAGGACTGGCGCCTGGAAGTGGCCGGCCAACGCGTGCAGATCATCAAGAAAGATCCGAAGAAAGGCGGCGTGCTGCAATTCGGCACCGAACTGGTCGCAGCCAAGGACGGTTCGTTGGCGGCGCTTTTGGGTGCTTCTCCTGGCGCGTCGGTAACGGTGTCGATCATGCTGGAACTGATCGAGCGCTGCTTCCCGGAAAAAACTGCCGGCGAATGGGCCACCAAGCTGCATGAAATCTTCCCGGCCCGGGAAAAAGTGTTGGAAACCGATGCTGAGCTGTATCGCAAGATCAATGCGCAGAACAACATCAGCCTGGAGCTTGTAGAGCAAAGCAACGAGGCTGAAAGCTACGCTTGATCGCTCCTACAGTTAAAAGCAAAAACGCCCCGCTCTCAGGCTGAGAGCGGGGCGTTTTTTTATGCCTCGCAAGCGTCAGCCGCGGGCGTTGTCGATCAGCTCGATGTACTCGGCGGCGTTGCGCTGGTCCTTGATCAGGTCGACAAAGGTCTGGCCATGCTCGTCCTTGCCGTCCAGGTCCAGGCCAGCAGCCTTGAAGAAGCCCAGGAAGCGTTCGAAATCGTCGATACGCAGGCCACGATAGGCCTTGATCAGTTTGTGCAGGGACGGTGAAGTCGCGTCAACTGGCTCGAAGTCCAGGAACAACTTGATTTGATCGTCGCCGATTTCGTCGCCAATCACCTGTTTCTTATCTTTACGCATTACCGACTCCAGCCTGCAGACATTTACACGGGGTTTGAAGTCTACCTGCGAGGCGCGGGCTTCGAAAGCGCTGAAGAACCAATGTGGTGGCAGTGGATCAGCCACAGATGCATCAACTGACAGGCCCTCATCGGGGGCAAGCCCCCTCCCACATTTTTAATCGAGTACACCAGTCCAACTCCCGTTGCTCCAAGACCGCAAAAGCCAACTGAGGCCTACCTGTTGAATGCAGATCAAACTGTGGGAGGGGGCTTGCCCCCTCCCATATTGGTTCTTCAGTATTTTTGCTATTTGGTACGAACAGCCCCGGTATGCAAATCCGCCCAGATATGCCCATTGGCGTAACTGAGGAACTGCACATATACCGTGTCATTGCGCAGCAAGTCGACAATCACTCGGTACTGGGTCACCGGGTACGACAGGGTCAAGGTTTTACTCTTGTCATCGTATGCCGGCTTTTTCAGGCTTTTGCTTTCGGCATCGAAATTGAGGACCACCTGGGCGATGGTCGCGCCCTTGTTCAAGGACTTGCCCTTGAGTCGAATCATCAACGGAGAGGTCACCGGAATCGGCTGCTGGGTGGATTGACGCTGGTTACCCACCACCACTGCATATTCGGTAATTTGCAGCAGTTGCTGCTGGTCAGGCGCTTCGGCGCGCAAGGCCAGGTCGTCCGGCGGCAGGAATTGACTGTGCATCGGCGCAGGCGCGGCGGCCAGGGGCAGGCTCAAGGTCAGCGCCAGGGCGGCGCAGGTGCGTATCAACAGGCTCATGGGCCGCTCCGCAGAAGATGGCCCAGCACTGTAGCTCAATCGAAGTGGGCAAGCATCCAGCGTTGATACTGCGCCACATCGGCATCGCCTTCGCGGGGCGCCCAGTCAGCCAGTTCACCCTCACCAACCGGCCGATAGGGCCCGGCCTTGCACTCGAACATCACGGTATCGGGCTCCAGCACCACCAAGCCATGGAACACACCCGGTGGCAGATCCACTCCCGAACACTCACCGCCCGCCTGCATCACACGCTGGGCAAGCACCTCGCCGGCCTCGCTGAACACCAACAAGCCCAGGCGCCCCTTGAGCACGAGCAGCGTTTCAGCCTTGTCCGCGCTCAGGTGACGGTGAGGCGGTACATACGTATCGGGTTGCAGGCCCACCGCCAGGCGATGGCACGGCTCTTCCATCTGATGGAAGTTATGGTGGTGCCGGCCACGGGAGCTGGCGGCCGCTTTCTCGGCCAACTCGGCAAACAACGTCTGGTCAAGAAAGCGAGTCATGCCTTACATCCCTTTGACGGCGTAAATCCCATTGGCATTGCGCCAGTAACCTTTGTAGTCCATGCCGTAACCGAAGATGTAGCGATCGATGCACGGCAGACCGACGAAATCGGCTTTCAACTCAGGACGCGCCTTGCGGTCGTGATCTTTGTCGATCAGCACGGCGGTGTGTACTTTGCGCGCGCCGGCATGTTTGCAGAAGTCGATGATCGCGCCCAGGGTGTGCCCTTCATCAAGGATGTCGTCGATGATCAGCACGTCGCGGTCGATGAACGAGACTTCCGGCTTGGCTTTCCAGAACAGATCGCCACCGCTGGTTTCGTTGCGGTAACGGGTGGCGTGCAGATAGGACGCTTCCAACGGGAATTGCAGATGAGTCAGCAATTTACCGGCGAAGATCAGGCCCCCATTCATCACGCAGAAGACCACCGGGTTGGTATCGGCCATCTCGCGAGTGATGTGTGCGCCGACCCGGGCGATCGCTTCTTCGACTTGCGCTTCGGTGTACAGGCAGTCAGCCTCGCGCATGATTTGACGGATATGCTCGAGATCAGCGGACATGGCGCTCTCCAAGGGGGTGCTGTGGCAAGAAAAGCGGGCAAAGGTACGCATGTGAGGCGCAACGTTCAAGCCTTAATGGACTAACGTACTAGATGTCTATAGGACAACACCCTCGGATAGATTAATCTAGGCCGGTTTTTTTGCCCGCCGCCGGAGCCTTTCCCATGCCCACTCGCGAGATCCGCCATCCGCTGATCCGACACAAGCTCGGCCTTATGCGCCGCGCCGACATTAGCACGAAGAACTTCCGTGAGCTTGCTCAGGAAGTCGGAGCGTTGCTCACTTACGAAGCCACCAAGGATTTACCCCTGGAAAGCTACGAGATCCCCGGTTGGGCGGGTCCCGTCCAGGTCGAGAAAATCGCCGGTAAGAAAATCACCGTGGTACCGATCCTGCGGGCCGGTATCGGCATGCTCGAAGGTGTGCTCAGCCTGATCCCGGGCGCCAAAGTCAGCGCCGTGGGCGTGGCCCGCAATGAAGAAACCCTGCAGGCGCACACGTACCTGGAAAAACTCGTACCGGAAATCAACGAGCGACTGGCGATGATCATCGACCCGATGCTCGCCACCGGCAGTTCCATGGTCGCCACCATCGACCTGCTGAAAAAGGCCGGTTGCAAGGACATTCGCGCGATGGTGCTGGTGGCCGCGCCGGAAGGCATCGCCGCTGTCGAGAAGGCCCACCCGGACGTGCAGATCTACACGGCCTCCATCGATGAACGCCTGAACGAACACGGCTACATCATCCCGGGCCTGGGCGATGCCGGCGACAAGATCTTCGGTACCAAGCAGAAGGACGCGTGAGCATGCAGGATGAATTCAACGACCCGCTTTGGCGCCAGATCCTGTCTGGCGCACAGATGCTCTTCGTGGCATTTGGCGCGCTGGTGTTGATGCCGCTGATTACAGGTCTTGATCCAAACGTCGCGTTGTTCACCGCCGGCCTGGGCACGCTGCTGTTCCAGCTGGTGACCGGGCGGCAGGTGCCGGTATTCCTGGCGTCGAGCTTTGCCTTCATTACCCCGATCATTCTCGCCAAGCAGCAGTTCGGCCTGGCGGCGACCATGGGCGGGGTGATGGCGGCCGGTTTCGTTTACACCTTCCTTGGCGCTGCGGTAAAGATCAAGGGCACCGGCTTCATCGACCGGTTGCTGCCGCCGGTCGTGATCGGCCCGGTGATCATCTCCATCGGCCTGGCCATGGCGCCGATTGCCGCGAATATGGCGATGGGTAAATCCGGCGACGGTGCCGAGTTGATCCATTACCAGACGGCGATGCTGATCTCGATGCCAGCGTTGCTGACCACGCTGATCGTGGCGGTGTTCGGCAAAGGCATATTCCGCCTGGTGCCGATCATCTCCGGCGTGCTGGTGGGCTTTGCCATGTCATTCTATTTTGGCGTGGTCGACACGGCGAAGATCGCCGCCGCACCGTGGTTCGCCCTGCCCCACTTCACCGCGCCGGAGTTCAACTGGCAGGCGATCCTGTTTATCGTCCCGGTAGCCCTGGCTCCGGCGATCGAACATATCGGCGGCGTGATCGCGGTGGGCAGCGTGACGGGGCGCGACTACCTGAAAAAACCGGGCCTGCACCGCACCTTGCTGGGCGACGGCATCGCCACCACGGCCGCTGGCCTGTTTGGCGGCCCGCCGAACACCACCTACGCCGAAGTGACGGGCGCGGTGATGCTGACCAAGAACTACAACCCGAAGATCATGACCTGGGCCGCCATCTTTGCCATCAGCCTGGCGTTTATCGGTAAGTTCGGCGCACTGCTGCAGAGCATCCCGGTGCCGGTGATGGGCGGGATTCTATGCCTGTTGTTCGGTTCGATTGCCGCAGTGGGCATGAACACGCTGATCCGCCACAAGATCGACCTGGGCGAGGCGCGCAATCTGGTGATTGTGTCGGTGACCCTGGTGTTCGGGATTGGCGGTGTGCTGGTGGGTACCGGCACGGGGCCGGACGACTTCGGCCTGAAGGGCATTGCCTTGTGTGCGGTGGTCGCGATTGGTCTGAACCTGCTGCTGCCGGGCAATGATGGCTGGAAGAACAAAAAGCCTGACGAACCGCTGCTCTAACTGCCAACGCAAAACCAGATGTGGGAGGGGGCTTGCCCCCGATGGCGGTGTATCAGTCATACATGTAGCGACTGACACACTGCTATCGGGGGCAAGCCCCCTCCCACATTTTTACATCTTCAGTGTGGCTTAGAGCTCACCCAAGCCATCAATCAGCGCCTGGTTCTGTTCCGGCGTACCGATGCTGATCCGCAGGAACTGGGCAATCCTCTCCTGCTTGAAGTGCCGCACGATAACCCCTTGCTCACGCAGCTTGGCCGCCAGGCCCGCTGCGTCGTGCTGAGGGTGGCGGGCGAAGATGAAATTCGCAGCCGATGGCAATACTTCAAAGCCTTCGCCTTCCAATTGCGCGACTAGCTTGTTACGGCTGTCGATCACCAACTGGCAAGTCTTCTCGAAATACTCACGGTCCTCGAACGCCGCCGCCGCGCCAACGATCGCCAGGCGATCGAGCGGGTAGGAGTTGAAGCTGTTCTTGACCCGCTCCAGTGCCTCGATCAGGTCCGGGTGCCCCACCGCCAGGCCCACGCGCAAACCGGCCAGTGAGCGCGATTTGGACAGGGTCTGGGTCACCAGCAGATTCGGGTAACGGTCGACCAGGCTGATCGCCGTTTCGCCACCAAAGTCGATATAGGCTTCATCAACCACCACCACCGAATCCGGGCTGGCCTTGAGGATCTGCTCCACCGCCTCCAGCGCCAGCACACAGCCAGTCGGCGCGTTCGGGTTGGGGAAGATGATCCCGCCGTTGGGCTTGGCGTAGTCCGCAACGCGAATCTGGAACTGCTCATCCAGCGGCACCGGGTCGGACTTGATGCCATAGAGGCCGCAGTACACCGGATAGAAGCTGTAGCTGATATCCGGGAACAGCAGCGGCAAGTCGTGCTGGAACAGGCCGTGGAAGATGTGCGCAAGGACTTCATCGGAACCGTTGCCGAGGAACACTTTGCCGGCGTCGACCCCGTAGTACTTGGCCACGGCCTGCTTGAGCAGGTCGCTGTTGGGGTCCGGGTACAGGCGCAGGTTGTCGTTCAACTCGGCCTGCATGGCCGCCAGCGCCTTGGGCGATGGGCCATAGGGGTTTTCATTGGTGTTGAGCTTGACCAGCTTGGTCAGCTTCGGCTGCTCACCGGGTACGTAAGGCACGAGGTCCTTGACGAAGGGGCTCCAGAATTTGCTCATCTCAATTACCTTTCTTGTCGTCAAGGATGCGGTATTCAGCGCTGCGGGCGTGGGCGCTCAGGGATTCACCACGGGCCAGCACCGAAGCGGTCTTGCCCAACTCGGAAGCACCTTGTGGCGAGCAGAAGATGATCGACGAACGCTTCTGGAAGTCATACACCCCCAGCGGCGACGAGAAGCGCGCGGTGCCGGAGGTCGGCAATACGTGGTTGGGACCCGCGCAGTAGTCACCCAGGGCTTCGCTGGTGTGGCGGCCCATGAAGATCGCACCGGCATGGCGAATCGACGGCAGCCAGGCTTGTGGGTCGGCCACGGACAGCTCCAGGTGTTCCGGTGCGATACGGTTGGCCACTTCGATGGCCTGCTCCATGTCACGCACCAGGATCAGCGCACCACGGCCATTGATCGACTTCTCGATAATGTCGGCGCGGTCCATGGTCGGCAGCAGCTTATTGATGCTGGCCGCAACCTTGTCGAGGAACTCGGCATCGGGACTGACCAGGATCGCCTGGGCATCTTCGTCGTGCTCAGCCTGGGAGAACAGGTCCATGGCGATCCAGTCCGGGTCAGTCTGGCCGTCACACACCACGAGGATTTCCGAAGGCCCGGCGATCATGTCGATACCGACCTGGCCAAACACATGGCGCTTGGCGGTGGCGACGTAGATGTTGCCGGGGCCGACCACTTTGTCGACCTTCGGTACGCTTTCGGTGCCATAGGCCAGGGCCGCGACAGCCTGGGCGCCGCCGATGGTGAACACGCGGTCGACGCCGGCGATGCAAGCCGCTGCCAGTACCAGCTCGTTGATTTCACCACGCGGGGTCGGCACCACCATGACCACTTCGGTCACGCCCGCCACCTTGGCCGGGATCGCGTTCATCAGCACCGACGACGGGTACGAGGCTTTACCGCCTGGCACGTACAAACCGGCGCGGTCCAGTGGCGTGACCTTCTGGCCCAGCACGGTGCCATCGGCTTCGGTGTAGCTCCAGGAGTCCTGCTTCTGTTTTTCGTGGTAGCTGCGCACTCGGGTCGCAGCGACTTCGAGGGCTTCGCGCTGCGGCGCGGTGATGCGCGTCAGGGCCAGCTCCAGGCGTTCGCGAGGCAGGATCAGGTCAGCCATGGACTTGACGTCCAGGCCATCGAACTGGCGGGTGAAATCCACCAGCGCTGCATCACCGCGCTCGCGCACGGCCTTGATGATGTCGAGCACCCGCTGGTTGACCGAGTCGTCGGACACGCTTTCCCAGCTCAGCAGATGATCCAGATGATGGGCGAAATCCGGGTCGGCAGCGTTGAGTCGGGCAATTGCAGTGGACGTGGTCATAGCGAGGGCCTCAATAGAATTGGCAAAAACTCAGGCGCCCTAAACTACCGTTCGCTCCGCTTGGGCACCTGAGAATTCTGGCTATGAGGCGGATAGACGGGCGCAGCTTTTAAGCTACGCGGGTGAGTCAACCGCGGTGTCGAGACTCCACTGCCTTGCGCAGGGTGTCGATCAACGCCTGGATACGGGCGTGCTGCATTTTCATGGAAGCCTTGTTGACGATCAGCCGGGAGCTGATGTCGGCAATGAAATCCTGGGGCTCCAGGCCATTGGCACGCAAGGTGTTGCCGGTGTCGACTACGTCGATGATCTTGTCGGCCAGGCCAATCAGCGGTGCCAGCTCCATCGAGCCGTAGAGCTTGATGATGTCGACCTGACGGCCTTGTTCGGCGTAGTAGCGCTTGGCGACGTTGACGAACTTGGTGGCCACGCGCAGGCGACCTTTAGGCTCGACATCACCGACACGGCCGGCGGTCATCAGCTTGCACAGGGCAATGCGCAGGTCCAGCGGCTCGTAAAGGCCCTGGCCGCCGTATTCCATCAGCACGTCCTTACCGGCGACACCGAGGTCGGCCGCGCCATGCTCAACGTACGTCGGCACGTCGGTAGCCCGTACGATCAAAAGGCGAACGTCATCCTGGGTCGTAGGGATGATCAGCTTGCGGCTCTTGTCCGGATTCTCGGTCGGCACGATGCCCGCTTCAGCCAGAAGCGGCAAGGTGTCGTCAAGGATGCGGCCCTTGGACAGTGCGATGGTCAACATGGGAAATGTCAGTCCTTCATCAGGCTATTGCTGTCCGGTCGCAAACGGCGCCAGACACAGATCGAGGCCATGACAGCCTCGACTTGAAATCGTATTCAGCAGGGACAAACTCAGTTAACCGCAAAACATCTTACTGTGGCGAGCGGGCTCGCCACAGTGGATGTTTTCGCAGCTACTGGGACTAGCCCGGTACGCGGCGGATTTTCGCGCCGAGCATCTGCAGTTTTTCTTCGATGCATTCGTAACCACGGTCGATGTGGTAGATGCGGTCGATCAGGGTGTCTCCTTCGGCGATCAGCGCCGAGATCACCAGGCTGGCCGAAGCGCGCAGGTCGGTGGCCATGACTGGCGCGCCCTTGAGCTTCTCGGTGCCGGTAACGATGGCCGTGTTGCCTTCGACCTGGATCTTCGCGCCCATGCGGTGCAGTTCGTACACGTGCATGAAGCGGTTTTCGAAGATGGTCTCGATCACTGCACCCGTGCCTTCGGCAATCGCGTTCAAGGAGATGAACTGCGCCTGCATGTCGGTTGGGAACGCCGGGTACGGAGCAGTACGCACGTTGACGGCTTTTGGCCGCTTGCCGTGCATGTTCAGCTCGATCCAGTCTTCACCGGTGGTGATTTCGGCACCGGCTTCGCGCAGTTTCTCCAGGACCGCTTCCAGGATGGTCGGATCGGTGTCCTTGACCTTGACGCGACCACCGGTGACGGCAGCAGCAACCAGGTAGGTACCGGTCTCGATGCGGTCCGGCATCACTTTGTAGGTGGCAGGGTGCAGGCGCTTCACACCGTCGATGGTGATGGTGTCGGTGCCGGCGCCGGTGATGTTGGCCCCCATGGCGATCAGGAAGTTGGCCAGGTCGACCACTTCAGGCTCGCGAGCGGCGTTTTGCAGCACACTGCGACCGTTGGCCAGGGCAGCGGCCATCATGATGTTCTCGGTACCGGTCACGCTGACGGTATCAAAGAAGAAGTTGGCGCCACGCAGGCCGCCTTCCGGCGCCTTGGCCTTGATGTAGCCACCCTCGACGTCGATGGTTGCGCCCATGGCTTCAAGGCCACGGATGTGCAGGTCCACCGGACGCGAGCCAATGGCGCAACCGCCAGGCAATGCGACTTCGGCTTCGCCGAAACGGGCAACCATCGGGCCCAGCACCAGGATCGACGCACGCATGGTTTTCACCAGTTCGTACGGGGCGATCAGGGTCTTGATGGTGCGCGGGTCGATTTCGACGGACAGCTTCTCGTCGATTACCGGCTCAATACCCATGCGACCAAACAGCTCGATCATGGTGGTGATGTCATGCAGGTGCGGCAGGTTGGCTACGGTTACGGGGCCATCGCACAGCAGGGTCGCGGCCAGGATCGGCAAGGCAGAGTTTTTCGCACCGGAAATGCGAATCTCGCCATCAAGGCGGGCACCGCCGGTAATAATCAATTTATCCATAAGAATCTCGACGCCTTGGGGGCTCAGGTGCGCTCGGCCCAGGCCGCGCGGCTGAAAAATTTCATAGTGACCGCGTGGATGCTGCCATCGGTGATCCACGGGTTCAAATGGGCATAGATCTGCTGTTGACGCTTGACCGGGCTGAGTGCCGCCAGTTCATCGCTAATCACGTTCAGCTGGAAGTTGCAGCCTTCGCCTTCAACTTCTACTTTCGTTTCCGGCAGCTTTCCTTCAAGGAAGCTCTTAACTTCTAGGGCCTGCATGCTCAACCTCTATCGGCGCCCAGTGCGCACGGGTCGCACATCATACAAAAAAGCCCCGCGCCTGCGAACCCCGCATAGCAGGACTCTGACGGGGGGCTTCTTTATTAAGGATGCGCCAACAGTTCGGTCAGACCGGAAACTTCGGCAATTTCACGCATGTCGTCGGGCAGCGCACGGATACTGACCGTTTTTTTCGCCGCCTCGGCATCACGTATAAAGCACAGCAGCAGCGATAAACCGACGCTGCTGGACTTGGTTACCGCCGAGCAGTCCAGCACCAGCGCAGGCGCGGTGCTCGCCTTGATCAGCGCCTGGCCCTGCTTGCGCAGGTCAGGCCCGGAGCGATAATCCAGCACGCCGCTGAGGAACAGCTCGCCGGCTTCGCCGATACGAACAGCCGACTCGGTCATTGCGCGGGTTTCCCGGCTGCTTTATCGGTTTCTTCCTTGGCCTTGGCCACTTCACCGGCCCAACCGTTGATGGTCTTGTCCAGGTCGTTGCCATTGCGCTGCATCGCGTCAGCGAACTGGTCGCGGAACAGCTTGCCAATGTTGATACCGTTGATGATCACGTTGCGCAGTTTCCACTCACCGTTAACCTTCTCCAGCGTGTACTGCACAGGGTAGATCGCACCGTTGCTGCCTTTGACGGTCATGCCAACGCTGGTGCGGTCACCCGACTCATCCTTGGCCGGATCGACAGTGATCCCCTGGTTGTTGTACTCCAGCAGGGCGTTGCCATAGAACTGGAACAGACCCTTCTTGAAGTTTTCCTGGAACGTCTGCATCTGCGCAGGCGTGGCCTTGCGCGAGTACTTGACCGTCATGATGCTGCGCGAAATGCCTTCGGCATCGACGACAGGGCCGACAATGGTATTGAGCGCGTCGTAGAACTTACTCGGGTCTTGCTTGTACTGCTCTTTATTGGCAGTCAGGTCAGCCAGCATTTTGCTGGTGGTGTCCTGCACCAGTTCGTGCGCAGAACCTGCCGCGTTAGCCATCAGCGGCAGCGCCGCAAGCAGTACCAGCAGGCCACGTCGCAAGGTAGAGATCATGAACAGGTTCCTCATTTGGCGTCTTTATTGACCGTATTGAGCAGGAATTTACCGATCAGGTCCTCAAGTACCAGCGACGACTGCGTGTCGTGGATGGTCGAGCCATCCTTGAGCAGGGCTGTTTCCCCGCCCACGCTGATACCGATGTACTTCTCGCCCAGCAGACCCGCAGTGAGGATAGATGCAGTGGAGTCAGTCGGCAGATTATCGACCTTCTTGTCCAGTTGCATGGTCACTCGCCCGGTGAAGCTGTCGCGGTCCAGATCGATTGCCGTGACCTTGCCGATAGTCACACCGGCCATGGTCACCTTAGCTCTGACAGTCAAACCGGCGATATTGTCGAAGTACGCGTAAAGTTTATAAGTATCGGCGGTAGGGCTGGCCGAAAGGCCACTGACTCGCAGGGCGAGCAACAGTAAAGCCAGGATGCCAGCCAGCAAGAAAAGGCCGACACCGATTTCCACAGTGCGGTTTTGCATCAGAAATCTCCAAACATCAAGGCGGTCAAAATGAAGTCAAGGCCCAGTACCGCCAGCGAGGCGTACACAACGGTCTTGGTGGTGGCACGACTGATCCCTTCTGAAGTGGGCTCACAGTCATAGCCTTGGAATACGGCGATCCAGGTCACGACAAAGGCGAAGACGATGCTCTTTATGATGCCGTTGAGCACGTCGCCGCTGAAGGTAACGCTGTTTTGCATATTGGCCCAGTAGGAGCCTTCGTAGACCCCCAGCCAATCCACCGCCACCCACGAACCGCCCCAGATACCCACCACACTGAAAATCATCGCCAGCAGCGGCAGGGAAATGAAGCCGGCCCACAGGCGCGGGGCAACAATGTACTTGAGCGGGTCCACGCCGATCATTTCCAGGCTGGACAACTGCTCGGTGGACTTCATGTTGCCGATTTCAGCGGTCAGCGCGGAACCGGCGCGCCCGGCGAACAGCAAGGCAGTCACCACCGGCCCCAGCTCGCGCAGCAGCGTCAGGGCGACCATCTGCCCGACCGCCTGCTCCGAGCCGTAGCTGGATAGGATGTTGAAGCCCTGCAACGCAAGCACCATGCCGATAAAGACCCCGGAGACCACGATAATCACCAGGGACATCACGCCGACGGAGTGCAGTTGCTTGATCAGCAAGCCAAAGCCGCCGCCGATGCCACCGCGGCCCAGCAAGGCGTGGAACAGGAAAATGGTCGAACGCCCCAGCACTTCGATGATGTCGATGCCGGAGCGGCCGAAAAGGCGAACCCTTTCGATAAGTGATGTCTTGCGCATCAGCGCTTCCCCAGAAGATCTGCGCGGTAGTCCGCTGCCGGAAAATGAAAAGGCACCGGGCCATCAGGATCGCCGGTCATGAATTGGCGGATACGCGGGTTGTCAGCGTTCATCAGCTCTTCAGGCGTGCCCTGCCCCAGCACCTGACCATCGCCGACGACATACAGGTAGTCGGCAATGCTCGCGGTTTCTGCAAGGTCGTGGGACACCACGATACTGGTGATCCCCAGCGCATCGTTGAGCAGGCGGATCAGGCGTACCAGCACGCCCATGGCGATCGGGTCCTGGCCAACGAAGGGCTCGTCGTACATGAGGATCTGCGGGTCAAGGGCGATGGCGCGCGCCAAGGCGACACGACGTTTCATGCCACCGGACAACTCGTCAGGCATCAGGTCGATGGCACCGCGAAGGCCCACGGCCTGCAGTTTCAGCAACACGATGTCACGAATCATTTCATCAGACAGCTGGGTATGCACTCGCAGCGGAAACGCCACGTTCTGGAAAACATCCAGGTCAGTGAACAGCGCACCACTCTGGAACAGCACACCCATGTGCTTGCGTGCGTCAAACAGCTCGCTACGCGACAGCGTCGGCAGGTTCTGGCCATTGACCCACACTTCGCCGGCATTGGGGCGCAGTTGCATGCCCATCAGCCGCAACAGGGTGGTCTTGCCGCAACCGGAAGGCCCCATGATGCCCGTGACCTTGCCACGGGGAATGCGAATATCGACGTTATTGAAGATGCTGCGCGTCCCGCGCTTGAAGGTAAGGCCCTTCAGCTCGACCGCGTAGGCGTTATCGGCACTCATCTAAACTCCTTGGGATGCAGCTTCTCACTCAGACACCGTATTGGCGACAAACGTTTGCACGATTGCGCGATATAGATAGACGTATGGGCTGGGTGAACCGAACTGGCGGCGAACTATATCACTGCTGGTACAACGCGCCCAAGGCCGGAAAAGCGCTTGTTCAGATTGGGGACAGGGAAAAAACGTTGCTGGCTATGTTACTGAGAGGGAATCTCATGCCACCCGCAGAATAAAGCCTGACGAACTTGCGTGAGGGAATTGCTCATTACCGTTATAATCGCCGACTTTTCGTCAGGCTATACGATTTCAGACATGAGCCAATCCAGCGATCTTATCCAATCCGCACAACGCACCATTCGCCTTGAGCTTGAAGCCGTAGAAGGCTTACTGGCCCATATCGATGCAGATTTCGTACGCGCCTGCGAGATGATTCTGGCCAGCAAGGGCCGCGTTGTCGTGGTAGGCATGGGCAAGTCCGGCCACGTCGGCAACAAGATCGCCGCGACACTGGCGAGCACCGGAACCACCGCTTTCTTCGTGCATCCGGCCGAAGCCAGCCATGGTGACATGGGCATGATCACCAAGGATGACATCATCCTGGCACTGTCCAATTCCGGCACCACCAACGAAATCGTGACCCTGCTGCCGCTGATCAAGCGCCTGGGCATCAAGATGATCAGCATCACCGGCAACCCGGAATCGACGCTGGCCAAGGCAGCCGAAGTGAACCTGAACGTTCACGTGACCCACGAGGCATGCCCCCTGAACCTGGCCCCCACGTCTTCCACCACCGCCGCCCTGGTCATGGGCGATGCGCTGGCCGTGGCGTTACTGGAAGCCCGTGGCTTTACTGCTGAAGATTTCGCGTTTTCCCACCCAGGGGGTGCCTTGGGCCGTCGCCTGCTGCTGAAAGTGGAAAACGTCATGCACTCCGGCGATGAGCTACCCCATGTCCAACGGGGCACGCTGCTCAAGGATGCGCTGATGGAAATGACCCGCAAAGGCCTGGGCATGACCGTGATCCTCGAAGCCGACGGGCGCCTGGCCGGAGTGTTCACCGACGGCGACTTGCGCCGCACGCTGGACCGCACCATCGACATCCACACCGCCACCATCGACGCGGTGATGACCCCCCATGGCAAGACCGCACGCCCCGAGATGCTTGCAGCCGAAGCGCTGAAGATCATGGAAGACCACAAGATCGGCGCGCTGGTGGTCGTCAATAACGATGACCGCCCGATTGGCGCCCTGAACATGCACGACTTGCTGCGTGCAGGAGTGATGTAAATGACCAGCGACCTATTGCAACGCGGCAAGCACATCAAGCTGGCGATTTTCGACGTTGACGGCGTGCTGACCGATGGCCGCCTGTACTTCCTCGAAGACGGCAGCGAATTCAAGACGTTCAACACCCTCGATGGCCAGGGCATCAAGATGTTGATGGCAGCGGGAGTGCAAACTGCCATTATTAGCGGCCGAAAAACGCCGGTTGTGGAACGCCGCGCACAAAACCTGGGGATTCCTCACCTGTATCAGGGCCGTGAGGATAAACTGGTGGTACTGGACGAGCTTCTTGGCCAACTCCACCTAAGCTATGAGCAGGTCGCCTATCTGGGCGACGACCTGCCCGACTTGCCGGTGATCCGCCGCGTGGGCCTGGGCATGGCCGTCGCCAATGCGGCGGCGTTTGTTCGCGAGCATGCCCACGGCATCACCACGGCCCGTGGCGGCGAAGGCGCCGCCCGTGAGTTCTGCGAGTTGATCCTGCGGGCCCAAGGCCGCCTCGAAGCGGCCCATGCCGCCTACCTATAGAGCGTTTTATGCTGAGTAAAAAGATTCGCAACTTCCTGCTATTCGCAGGCATCGCCGCGCTGTTCCTGGCGGTGGGCTACTGGAATATCAGCCCGGAGCGCTTTCTCGACCAGCCTGTTGCGCAGGTTGATGAAGGGGCTATCGACTATTACGCAACCAATGCCTATAGCGTGCAGTTCCTGCCCGATGGCAAGGTGCAATATGAAATGACGTCGGACAAGGTCGAGCACCTGAAGGCCTCCGAGGTCACCCTGCTGACCAATCCGGACATGAACCTGTACCGCGGCACCGAGTTCCCATGGCACGTCACCAGCAAGCGCGGCGAGGTCAACCCGGACGGGACCCAGGTGGAACTGATCGACTCGGTGCGCGTCGCACGTACTGACGCACAGAACCGCGACACCATTATTACCACCACACGCATGACCGTATTCCCACAGAAGCAATATGCGCAGACCGAGCAAGACGTTAGAATCGACGGCGCTGGCGGTGTATCGACTGGCAAGGGAATGAAAGCGTATTTGAAAGAAAGCAGGATACACCTGCTATCGAACGTAAGAGGACAGTATGAGGCTCGTTAAAACCCTCCCTATTTTGCTCGGTCTGGGCGCAGCACTGGGAAGCGTGAGCGCCTGGGCTCTGCCGAACGATAGCCAGCAACCGATCCACATCTCAGCTGACGATGCGCAACTGGATGACAAGCAAGGCGTCGCCACTTATACAGGCGGCGTGATCATTACCCAGGGCTCGATGAAAATCACCGGTAACACGGTGACACTGACTCGCACCCCCGCTGGCGACATCGACGTCGTGACTTCGGTGGGCAACCTGGCCTACTTCGAACAGAAGCAGGCCGCTACCGATACCGCCCCGATGAAGGGCTACGGCAAGACCATCCAGTATCACGCCCAGCAAAACCGCATCGTCCTGATCGACCAGGCCAAGGTGCTCAGCCCCGATGGCAACTCCACCGAAGGCGAGAAGATCACCTATGACACCGTGAAGCAGGTCGCCAATGCCGGCCGGGCCAACGGCAGCAAGGTCACTGCGCCACGCCCACGTATCGACATGGTTATCCAGCCGAAGAAGAAGGCCGAGTAATGGCAACCCTGAAAGCCCAGCATCTGGCCAAGGCCTATAAAAGCCGTCAGGTCGTGCGCGACGTCAGCCTGTCGATCGACAGCGGCCAGATCGTCGGCCTGCTCGGCCCCAACGGCGCCGGCAAGACCACCTGCTTCTATATGATCGTCGGCCTGGTGCAGGCGGACCAAGGTCGCGTACTGATCGATGACCTGGACGTCAGCCACCAGCCGATGCATGGCCGTGCACGCGCAGGTATTGGGTATCTTCCCCAGGAAGCGTCGATCTTCCGCAAACTCTCGGTGGCCGACAACATCATGGCCATCCTCGAGACCCGCAAGGAACTCGACCGCGACGGCCGCCGCAAAGAGCTGGAAAGCCTGCTGCAGGAATTCCACATCAACCACATTCGCGACAATCTCGGCATGAGCCTGTCCGGTGGTGAGCGTCGTCGCGTTGAAATTGCCCGCGCCCTGGCGACCGCGCCGAAATTCATCCTGCTGGACGAACCGTTTGCCGGCGTGGACCCCATCTCGGTGGGTGACATCAAGCAGATCATCCATCACCTCAAGGCCAAGGGCATCGGTGTACTGATCACCGACCACAACGTCCGTGAGACCCTGGATATCTGCGAAACAGCTTACATCGTCAACGATGGCCAGCTGATTGCCGAAGGTGACTCCGCCACTATCCTGGCCAACGAACTGGTCAAGGAAGTGTACCTGGGCCACGAGTTCCGCCTGTAAGCAGCCTGGCGTCACGGCCGTTGGCCACGGTGCGCGGGAGTCAATAAAAACCTCCGGATTTTTATTGTTACCGCGCTCTAGGCAAAGCCCCCGATATCAGGCATATAATTTGCTTATGTTTGGCGCTCACGCGCCCTGTCGTGGATGGCGCATTGCGCCGGCGAATAAGGTGTTAAGCCCCTGCCATGAAACCATCGCTAGTCCTGAGAATGGGCCAGCAGCTGACGATGACACCGCAGCTGCAACAGGCCATCCGCCTGCTCCAATTGTCGACCCTGGACCTGCAACAGGAAATCCAGGAGGCCCTGGAGTCCAATCCGATGCTCGAACGCCAGGAAGAAGGCGACGACTTCGACAATGCAGACCCGCTGGCCGACAACATCGAGCAAAAACCCAACCCCGATGTGCAGGAACCCTCCTACCAGGAAACCGCCCCGACGGTGGATAACCTCGAGGAAGGCGACTGGAACGAACGCATACCCAACGAGCTGCCCGTGGACACCGCCTGGGAAGACGTCTACCAGACCAGCGCCAGCAGCCTGCCCAGCAACGATGATGACGAGTGGGACTTCACCACCCGCACGTCCGCCGGCGAGAGCCTGCAGAGCCACCTGTTGTGGCAATTGAACCTCGCGCCGATGTCCGACACCGATCGCCTGATCGCCGTGACCCTGATCGACTGCATCAACAACCAGGGTTACCTGGACGAAACGCTCGACGAGATTCTTGAAGCCTTCGATCCGGAACTGGATATCGAACTGGACGAGATCGAAGCCGTCCTGCACCGCATCCAGCAATTCGAGCCCGCCGGCATTGGCGCGCGCACCCTCAGCGAGTGCCTGCTGCTGCAACTGCGTCAACTGCCTGCCAAGACGCCTTGGCTTGCCGAAGCCCAACGCCTGGTCACGGACTACATCGACCTGCTGGGCAGCCGCGACTACAGCCAGTTGATGCGCCGTATGAAGCTCAAGGAAGACGACCTGCGCCAGGTGATCGAGCTGGTACAGAGCCTCAACCCTCGCCCGGGCTCGCAGATCGAGTCCAGCGAAGCCGAATACGTCGTCCCCGACGTGATCGTACGCAAGGACAACGAGCGCTGGCTGGTGGAACTGAACCAGGAGTCGGTACCGCGCCTGCGGGTCAATCCGCAATATGCCGGTTTTGTGCGTCGCGCCGATACCAGCGCCGACAACACCTTCATGCGCAACCAGTTGCAGGAAGCGCGCTGGTTCATCAAGAGCCTGCAAAGCCGCAACGAAACCCTGATGAAAGTCGCCACCCAGATCGTCGAGCACCAGCGTGGCTTCCTGGAATACGGCGACGAAGCGATGAAGCCTCTGGTGCTGCATGATATCGCCGAAGCGGTTGGCATGCATGAGTCAACGATTTCCCGGGTGACCACGCAAAAATTCATGCATACCCCACGGGGCATATATGAGCTGAAATACTTTTTCTCCAGCCATGTCAGCACCTCCGAAGGCGGCGAATGCTCGTCCACGGCGATCCGCGCGATCATCAAAAAACTGGTTGCGGCGGAAAATCAGAAAAAGCCGTTGAGTGACAGCAAGATCGCTGGTTTACTGGAGGCACAAGGCATTCAGGTCGCCCGTCGAACCGTCGCCAAGTACCGCGAGTCCCTTGGGATCGCGCCTTCCAGCGAGCGTAAGCGTTTGATGTGACGGGCGGGCCACAGCGTTCCAGTGGCGGGTATTCCTACCCGCCGCTTTATGCACTGGCAACGAAGGAGAAGCTGTATGCAAGTCAACATCAGTGGACACCAACTGGAAGTGACCGAACCGCTGCGCGCCTATATCGGCGAAAAACTCAAAAGAATTGAGGGGCATTTCGACAAGATCACCAACGTGCAAGTCATTATGACTGTCGAGAAGCTGAAGCAGAAAATTGAAGCCACCTTGCGTATACCCGGCGGAGAAGTCGTCGCCAATGCCGAGCATACTGATATGTATGCCGCCATTGACGACCTGACCGACAAACTGGATCGCCAAATCAAAAAGCATAAGGAAAAGCAGTTGAGCCTCCTTCAGGGCACCGGCCGCTAACACTCCCCACCCATGATCCGACTTGAAACCATCCTGACCCCCGGCCGTTCCCTCGTGAACGCGCCGGGCGGCAGCAAGAAGAAAGCCCTCGAACAAATTGCCAACCTGATCAGCCGAGAAGTGCCTGATCTGGAGATGCAAGATGTCTTTGAGGCTCTGATTGCCCGTGAAAAACTCGGTTCCACCGGTTTTGGCAACGGCATCGCCATTCCTCACTGCCGCCTCAAAGGCTGCGACACACCTGTCAGCGCCCTGCTGCACTTGGACGCGCCTATCGATTTCGACGCGATCGACGGTGCCCCGGTAGACCTGCTGTTTGTTCTGCTGGTCCCACAGGCCGCCACCGATGCGCACCTGGAACTGCTTCGGCAGATCGCAAGCATGCTCGACCGCAAGGACGTACGCGACAAACTGCGCAGTGCCAGCAGCAACGAGGCACTGTACCAAGTTGTCCTGGATGAGCAAAACAGGCAGTAATCATGCGTTTGATCATCGTCAGCGGCCGCTCTGGCTCGGGTAAAAGTACCGCCCTCAACGTTCTTGAGGACAACGGTTTCTATTGCATCGACAACCTGCCCGCCGGGCTGCTGCCGGAGTTGGCGGAACGCGCCCTGATCCACACCGAATTGGCGCAGCCCCTGGTCGCCGTTTCGATTGATGCCCGCAACCTGCCCAGCCACCTTACGCGCTTCCCGGAATTGCTCGAAGAGGTGCGCGCCAAGCACATTCATTGCGATGTGCTGTATCTGGACGCCGACGAAGAAACCCTGCTCAAGCGCTTCTCCGAGACCCGTCGACGCCACCCTCTCAGCAGCCCCCATCGTTCCCTGGCCGAAGCCATCGAGGACGAAACCAAGTTGCTGGGGCCGATCATTGACCTCGCCGACCTCAAGATCAACACCACCAGCCTCAACCTGTACCAGTTGCGCGATGCCATCAAGCTACGCCTGCTGAACCAGCCGGAGCCGGGCACGGCATTTCTGGTCGAGTCCTTTGGCTTCAAGCGTGGCATGCCGGTGGATGCCGACCTGGTCTTCGATGTGCGCTGCTTGCCCAACCCCTACTGGAAACCAGAGCTGCGTGACCAGTCGGGGCTGGATCAGCCAGTGGCCGACTACCTGGCCGCACAACCGGATGTGGAGGAGATGTTCCAGGACATTTCCAGCTACCTGCTCAAATGGTTGCCGCGCTTTGCCGCGAGCAACCGAGCCTATGTCACCATTGCCATCGGCTGCACCGGCGGCCACCATCGCTCCGTCTACCTGACCGAACGCCTGGGCCAGGTGCTGCAAAAAACCCTCAAGAATGTCCAGGTCCGCCACCGCGACCTCAGCTGAAAGGAACACCTGCGCGATGCCCGCTCTGGAAATTGAAATCATCAACAAGCTGGGCCTGCACGCACGCGCCTCTGCCAAATTCGTCGGTATTGCCGGGCAGTTCCCTTGCCAGATCCGCGCCGGGCGCACACCGGAGACCATGGTCGACGGCAAAAGCATCATGGCGATGATGATGTTGGCAGCCGGCAAGGGCACCAAGATTCATTTGAGCACCGAGGGCGAGCAAGAGCAGGAAGCAATGGAGGCCCTGGTGGAGCTGATCAACAACTTCTTTGATGAGGGTGAGTAAAACCATCCGCTGAGTCGGGCGTGAAGCCAGGGGCTTCACCCCAAGGCGGTATCCATCACCATCATCAAGCAAAAACCGCTACATAGCCCCAGACTGGCAAGCTTTTCGTGACCATTACGCCGCGATTCGGGGATCACTTCATGAGTCACCACCAGCAGCATCGCCCCGGCAGCCAACGCCAGGCCAAGCGGCAACAGCACCTCGGCCAGGGTCACCAGCCAGGCGCAAAGCACGGCGAACACTGGCTCTACCAAGCCTGACGCCGCACCGATCAGGAAGGCCTTGACCCGCGACATCCCCGCCCCGGCCAATACCAACGCAATCACCAACCCTTCCGGCACATCCTGCAAGGCAATGCCCATGGCCAGGCTGTCGGCATCCGGCATGCCGCCGCCGGCTGAAACGCCAACGGCCATGCCTTCGGGGATGTTGTGGGCGATGATGGCAAACACGAATAGCCAGATGCGCGGTGGAATCACCGGTTTATCCGGCGTGCCCACCAACATCTCCGGGCTGGCGCCGGAGACTTTGCGGTCCACCAGATACAAACCGAATGCCCCCAGCATGATGCCGAAGCTGATCAGCCCACCTGCCCCCCAGGGCGAAAGGCCAAGGGCTTCGGCAGCAGCAATACCGGGTACGACCAGCGAAAAGGCAGTCGCCGCCAGCATCACGCCGGCACCGAAGCCCAACAAGGTATCGCTCAACGCCACCGGCATCCGACGAATCACCAATACCGGAACCGCCCCCAGCGCCGTGCCAAGCGCGCAAATCGCCCCGCCTTGCAAGGCGCGCATGATGCGCGGCTCCAGATCCAGCCAGGCCAGCCCGTGGGCCACCAGCAATGCAGTACCTGCCAATAGCAGCAGCGAGCCAAACGCATAACGAAACATTCGCACGCTACTAATCGCCAGTGTTTCAGTGCCCATAGTCGGCCTTAGATCTTGTTATCGAGGTGACTGTCAGGCCAGCGCGGCCTGATAGCGTGCAGCAACTTCCGGCCAGTTAATGACACTGTAGAAGGCATTGATGTATTCAGGCCGACGGTTCTGGTACCGCAGGTAATAAGCATGCTCCCAGACGTCCAGGCCGAGGATCGGCGTATTGCCATTCATCAGTGGGCTGTCCTGGTTGCCGCTGCTTTCCACTATCAGAGTCTTTTGCGGGGTGACGCTCAGCCAGGCCCAGCCGCTGCCGAAACGGGTCAAGGCGGCTTTGGTGAAGGTTTCCTTGAAACTGTCGAAACCACCGAGTTGCTCTTCAATGGCTTTTCCCAGCGCGCCATCGGGCTTGCCACCACCTTTAGGCGACATCACCGCCCAGAACAGTGAGTGGTTGGCGTGGCCGCCGCCTTGGTTGATTACGGCCACACGCAGTTTTTCCGGCAGTTGCTGCACGCTGGACACCAGTTTCTCCACCGGCCAGCCCGCAAATTCGGTGCCCTCGACCGCAGCATTGAGGTTATTGATGTAGGTCTGGTGGTGCTTGGTGTAGTGAATCTCCATGGTTTGCGCATCGATATGCGGTTCCAGGGCATCGTAGGCATAGGGCAAGGCAGGCAAGGTGTAGCTCATATCAATGTGCTCCGTATTGAGACGTGGTCGGCTGCACGGCAGTACCGCCCAGTAAGCGATGGGTGCGCGGGTACTCACCGTGATCACTGATAAAATTCAACAATTCGACATAAGTCTTGCTGCTCTGGCGCAAGGCCGCTTCGCGCAGTTGCGGGCTCAGACGCACGTCCTGCATGGCCTGCAGCAAGCGCTGGTGAATAGCACAGAGGTATTCGGCGCTTTCCTCGGGCTGATTCAGGCGCAGGTGCAAGTCCGCCAGGTTGTGATGGGAAATGACGCAAGCCGCTACTGCTTCGTCGGCGTTCGCCCAGCGCTCGAACAGCACTTGGGCCAGGGCCAGGGCTTGCAGATAGGCCTCGCGAGCGTCAACCAATTCGCCCCGCATAAAGCAGCGATTGGCCCGTTCGATCGTGCGTTTCCAGTGCTCCATGGTGAGCCTCCAAAGCAGGGTCGGTGATTACACGCCGCCGGCCGTGAGTTTTTCCGGATCCAACAGGACTTCCAGTTGGCTACGGGGCAAGTCGGTGTGCTCAAGGGCTACATCAATCACCGGACGGCCTTGCTGATAGGCCTTCTTGGCGATTTCAGCAGCCTTTTGGTAACCAATGATCGGGTTGAGTGCAGTCACCAGGATCGGATTGCGCGACAGCGCTTCCTTGAGCTTGGCTTCGTTGACCTTGAAGCTGGCGATCGCCTTGTCCGCCAGCAGGCGGCTGGCGTTGGCCAGGAGCTCCAGGCTGCTGAGTAGATTCTGGGCAATGATCGGCAGCATCACGTTCAGCTCGAAGTTGCCGGATTGGCCGGCAACCGTGATGACGGTGTCATTGCCGATGACTTGCGCGGCAACCATCGCCGTGGCCTCCGGGATCACCGGGTTGACCTTGCCGGGCATGATTGAGGAACCAGGCTGCAAGCCTTCCAGTTCGATTTCGCCGAGGCCGGCCAGTGGGCCGGAGTTCATCCAGCGCAGGTCGTTGGCAATTTTCATCAACGATACGGCGGTGGCTTTCAATTGGCCGGAGACGGCAACCGCGGTGTCCTGAGAGCCGATCAGCGCAAACAGGTTCTTGCCAGGCGTGAACTGCACCTGGGTCAATTGGCTCAGTCGCTGGCTGAAACGTGCAGCAAACTCCGGGTGAGCGTTGATCCCGGTGCCCACTGCCGTCCCTCCCTGCGCCAGCGCCTGCAGACTTGGCAGCAGGTCCTGCAGGTGGCCGATATTGGCCTTGAGCTGCTGCGCCCAACCGTCAAGCACCTGACTCATGCGCACGGGCATGGCGTCCATCAGATGGGTGCGGCCAGTCTTGATGAACGGGTGCACTTGTGTGGCCTTCTGCTCGATGACCTGTACCAGGTGCAGCAGGGCCGGCAGGGTTTGCTCATGCAGCACCAACGCCGCGCTGACGTGAATGGTGGTGGGGATGATGTCGTTGCTACTTTGGCCACAGTTCACATGATCGTTGGGGTTGACCACCTCGCCCAGCAGACGGCTGGCCAGGGTCGCAATGACTTCGTTGGCGTTCATGTTGGAGCTGGTGCCGGAACCGGTCTGGAAGATATCCACAGGGAAGTGCTGCATGAAGTCCCCTTCCAGCAAGCCTTGGGCGGCGTCGACAATGGCCTTGCCCTGCCCTTCGCTGATCTGCTTGAGGTCGACGTTGACCTTGGCGGCCGCGATCTTGGCCAGGATCAGCGCACGAACGAATTGTGCCGGCATGCGTTGGTGGCTGATCGGGAAGTTATTCACCGCGCGCTGGGTTTGTGCGCCGTACAGGGCCTCGGCGGGGACTTGCAGTTCGCCCATGCTGTCGCGTTCGATACGGGTGTTACTCATCATTAGATCCTTGCACTAGGTCGGAATGAGAAATAGACGGCAGCAATTCGCAGGTCGCCAATTGCCAGGCAAAGGTCTGCCAGCGCTTGAGGCGGCAGGCACAGTGGGAGAGTTTTTCCAGGTCGCGCAGCGGTCGCCAGGCTTGGTCCAGGCACATTGAGCGCCAGTGCCAGGGCAATGCGATATCAGTGGCGGTATCGATCAGCAGGCGAAATGCCGTTTCGGCGATCGTCCACGGGTGGGTCGCGGTACAACACGCCAAGTATCGACCTTCATTGAGGTAATGCTCGATCAGGCGAGGTTCATTGGGATCAAGGCCACAACGAATCTGGCGACTCATCCAGCGCCAGCTCTCCAGATAGGGATCCTCATGCAGGACAGTACTCATGATCCGCACTCACTCAATAATGATATTCATTATTAAATGATATTGAGAATCAAAACAAGGTCACCCTTCCCATCCCTCAACCATGCGCCCACAAAAAAGGCGCGCCATCTCCAGGAGGGCGCGCCTTTTTTGTGAAGCGTCGGAAGGATCAGCTACCGGCGACCGTCATCCGTTCGATCAATACCGAACCCGTGCGAATGTTGCTGCGCAGTTCCAGGTCATTCCCGACGGCAACGATCTGCTTGAACATATCGCGCATATTGCCGGCGATGGTGACTTCCTGGACGGCGAATTGAATCTCGCCATTTTCCACCCAGAAACCTGCCGCGCCCCGGGAATAATCGCCGGTGACCATGTTCAGGCCCTGGCCCATCAACTCGGTCACCAGCAGGCCACGCCCCATGCGCCGCAACAGCGCCGCCTGGTCTTCATCACCGTGGGTCACAAACAGGTTGTGCACGCCACCCGCGTTGGCCGTACTGGGCAAACCGAGCTTGCGACCGGCATAGGTGCCCAGGACATAGGACACCAATTCGCCCTTCTCGACGAACGGCTTGGCATAGGTCGCCAGGCCATCACCGTCGAACGACGAACTGCCCATCGCACGCATCAGGTGTGGACGCTCATCGATGGTCAGCCACTCAGGAAACAGTTTCTGGCCGATCGCGCCTTCAAGGAACGACGATTTTCGATACAGGTTGCCGCCGGAAATCGCCCCCAGAAAGCTGCCGAACAAACCACCGGCCAGCTCTGCCGAAAACAGCACCGGCACTTCGCAGGTCGGTACCGGGCGCGCACCCAGGCGACTCGCGGCACGTTGCGCAGCACGTTGGCCAATGCTGGCAGGAGACGCCAGCAATTCGCCCTGGCGGTTCACGTCGTACCAGTAATCGCGCTGCATCTGCCCATTGGCCTCGGCAATCATCACGCAGCTCAAACTATGGCGCGTGGAGGCATAACCGCCGATAAAACCATGGCTGTTGCCGTACACGCGGCACCCTTGATGGGTGCTCAACGTGGTGCCATCGGCGTTCTTGATGCGGGCATCGGCATCGAATGCCGCCGCTTCGCAGATCAATGCCTGTTCGATGGCCTGCTCTGGCGTGATGTCCCAGGCATGAAACAGGTCAAAATCCTGCAGGTCCTTGGCCATCAATGCCTTGTCGGCCAGGCCCGAACTCTCATCCTCGGAGGTGTGCTTGGCAATTGCCAACGCAGCAGCGACAGTCTCGCGAATGGCTTCCGGGCCACTGGCCGACGTACTGGCCGAGCCTTTGCGCTGCCCTACGTACAAGGTGATGCCAAAACCCTGGTCGCGGTTGAATTCAACGGTTTCCACTTCCCGCTGACGTACCGACGTCGACAACCCCTGCTCCAGCGACACAGCCACCTCGCACGCACTGGCCCCCTGGCGCTTGGCCTCGGCAAGGATCTGCTCGACTTGTTCCTGCAGTGCCGGTAACGCTTGCGGACCGACGCTTTGGGCTGCACTCATGGTTTTCTCCACTCAAATTCTGCTTTCGGTTAAGGCCATCGAGCGACCGGGCCGGACAAGCGGCCCCCGACTGGTTATCATGGCGGCGTTTCTTTGCGGACTGCCACCATGGTTGATTCTTACGACGACTCCCTCGATGGGGAGAAAAGCAAAACCCAGGTCAAACGCGAGCTGCATGCTCTGGTTGACCTCGGCGAGCGCCTTACAACGCTCAAGCCGGACTTGATTGCAAAATTGCCTCTGACCGACGAAATGCGTCGGGCCCTGGCGGATGCGCCCAAGCACACCGCGAATATCGCGCGTAAACGGCACATCATGTTTATCGGCAAGCTGATGCGCGACCAGGACACTGACGCCATTCTGACCTTGCTCGATCAACTCGATGCCTCCACTCGCCAGTACAATGAACGCTTCCATAACCTGGAGCGTTGGCGTGACCGCCTGATCTCGGGCGATGACGCGGTACTGGAGAAGTTCGTGGTGGACTATCCGGATGCCGACCGCCAGCAACTGCGCTCCCTGATCCGTCAGGCCCAGCACGAGCAGGCGCATAACAAGGCGCAGGCCACCAGCCGTAAAATCTTCAAGTACATCCGTGAGCTGGACGAGACTCAACGCGGCCTGCGCTGATCCTCTTCCCCGGGTGGCGGTCTTCGCCACCCGAAGCTCCCGGTTTACGACCCTGTGCCACCCACGGTGATCGCATCAATCTTCAAGGTGGGCTGCCCCACGCCGACCGGCACCGACTGCCCATCCTTACCGCACGTACCGACGCCGCTGTCCAGCGACAGGTCGTTACCGACCATCGACACCTTGCTCATCGCCTCTGGTCCGTTACCAATCAACGTTGCCCCTTTGACCGGGGCGGTAATCTTGCCGTCTTCGATCAGATAGGCCTCGCTGGTGGAAAACACGAACTTGCCGCTGGTGATATCCACCTGGCCGCCGCCGAGATTGGCGCAGTAGATACCACGCTTCACCGAGGCGATGATTTCCGCCGGGTCGCTTTCGCCACCGAGCATGTAGGTGTTGGTCATGCGCGGCATCGGCAAGTGAGCGTAGGATTCGCGACGGCCGTTACCAGTGCGCGCCACGCCCATCAGACGGGCATTGAGTTTGTCTTGCATGTAGCCCTTGAGCACGCCGTTCTCGATCAGCGTGGTGCACTCGGTCGGCGTACCTTCGTCATCGACCGTCAGCGAACCCCGGCGCCCGGCCAGGGTACCGTCATCGACAATGGTGCACAGTTTGGAGGCGACCATCTCACCCATGCGTCCGCTGTAGGCCGAACTGCCCTTGCGGTTGAAGTCGCCTTCCAGGCCATGGCCGACCGCTTCGTGGAGCAATACGCCAGACCAGCCCGAACCGAGCACCACCGGCAAGGTACCGGCCGGCGCCGGAATGGCTTCCAGGTTGACCAGCGCCTGGCGCAGTGCCTCACGGGCGTAACCCATGGCGCGATCATCGGTGAGGAAATAACGGTAGTCGGTACGCCCGCCGCCGCCATGACCGCCACGCTCGCGGCGCCCGTTCTGCTCGACGATCACACTGACGTTGAAACGCACCAGCGGCCGTACATCCGCCGCCAGGCTGCCATCGGTGGACGCCACCAGGATCCGCTCCCACACGCCAGCCATGCTCACGGTGACTTGTTGGATACGCGGGTCCAAGGCGCGGGTGGCGGCATCGACACGCTTGAGCAACTCGACCTTTTCCGCACGGCTGATCACTTCCAGCGGATTATCCGGCGCGTACAACTGGGCCACATCCTGGGTACTGAACGCCTGCACCGTGCCATGTTGACCGGCACGGGAGATCGAGCGCGCTGCGCGAGCGGCCAGGCCCAGCGCTTCCAAGGTGATCGCGTTGCTGTAGGCAAAACCGGTTTTTTCACCGGATTGCGCCCGCACCCCCACGCCCTGGTCGAGGTTGAAACTGCCTTCCTTGACGATGCCGTCTTCCAGGGCCCAGGACTCGGAAATCTGCCCCTGGAAATACAGGTCGGCCGCGTCGATGCCCGGTCCGGCCAGATCGCCGAGCACGGTTTGCAGACTTTCGATGGTCACGCCACCGGGTGCCAGGAGGTGTTCACTGACTGAGGACAACAACTCGCTCATAGGTTTGGCCTTAAATTCATCGTTCTGAAGCAGGCCGCTGCGCGCCCTGCGAAAAAAAGCGCCGATGGTTCACCACCGGCATGCGCGCCCGTATCGACGCCTGTTCACTGCTGTCGCGCTCGGCCAGCAACACCGCTTCGCCTTGATCCTGTTGCGTCAGTATGCGCCCCCACGGGTCGACAATCGCCGCGTGGCCAAAGGTTTCCCGGGGCCCTGGGTGCACACCGCCCTGGGCGGCCGCCAGCAGGTAGCACTGGGTCTCGATGGCCCGCGCGCGGATCAACACATCCCAGTGCGCGGCGCCGGTCACCGCCGTAAAGGCCGAAGGTGCGGTAATCAACTCAGCCCCGGCCGCGCGCAATTCGCTGTACAGCTCGGGGAAACGCAGGTCGTAGCATACCGTGAGGCCCAAGCGGCCAACCGGCGTATCCGCCAGCACCACATTACTGCCGAAAGCATAGTCATCGGATTCACGATAACGGCCTCGGGCATCCGCCACGTCGACATCGAACAAGTGCAGCTTGTCGTATCGGGCCACTATCTCGCCCTGGTCATTCACCAGCAACGAGCAGGCGTTGACCTTGGCATCCGGCTGGTCCCTGGGCGGCAGCGGCAATGTGCCTGCAACTATCCATAAGGTGAGGTCGCGGGCGGTCTGTTTCAACCATGGCAGGATCGGACCTTCACCCAATGCCTCGGCACGGCCGATATCAGCCACGTCACGGCGTCCCATGGCGGCAAAGTTTTCCGGCAGCACCGCGAGCTTCGCCCCGCCCGCTGCCGCTTGCTCCAGCAAGCGCCGGGCCTGGGCCAGGTTGGCCAGCACATCGCTCTGGCTGACCATCTGAATTACCGCAAACGACATGGGCCGATACTCCGTAAACGAATAGCTCCAGGCTACTCCAGAAAGTCTCAGTTAGGCTTTTCGAATGGCTTGTCGAAGGTGATTTTCGGATCCTTCCAGGGCCCTTCCACTTTGTATTGCACACTGGCAAAGCGCGCGACGCGGTCACCGATCAGCTTGTCGATCAGGAACAACGCGCCACCAATGGCCGGCGCACCCACAATCAGCGCCGCAATCGGCAGGTTGTTGGTGACCGGCAGGGTCACCAACAGCTTGGCGTCCACGCGGTCGGCGACCAGGTCCAGGGTGCCATTGAGTTCCAGGTTGGTCGATGGCCCGGTCATGGTGATGGGGTCACGGGTCACAAATACGCCGTTGCTCGCTGCCAGCAAGCCCTTGACGCGGTCATAGCTCAAGCCTTTGCCGAGCAGGTCGGAAAAGTCCAGGCGCAGCCGGCGGCCAATGGAGTTGAAGTTAAGCAAGCCAAACACCCGAAGCGCCTGGGCGCCGCCTTCCACTTCAACGAACTGGCCTTTGCGGAAGGTGGCATCGAGGCTACCGGAAAAACGTTTGGGCCCGACCCAGGCCGGCGACCCCGGCCAACGGCCGTCTACGTCCAGGTGAAAATCTTCACTGGTCACGGTAGGCGCAAAGCCCCAGCCCTTGAGCACATCGGCGATGTTCTTGCCATCCAGGCGCCCTTTGTACCAACTGCTGCTGTCCCCCGGTGCACCCTCCCAGCCCCCCGCGCCCTTGAGCTGCATGCCCTTGAGGCCCAGGTCCAGGCTATTAAAGGCCAGGCCCTTGGCAGTTGGCCGGATTTTCAGCGACCAGGCCCCTATCAGGTCCGGTCCCTGGAACAGTTGATCAATGCTGATATCAAGCGCCGGGATCCCCTTGGGATCGATATCGGCCAACGGGTCCGGGGCGTTTTCGTCTGCCTGGACGGTCGGGTCCACGGCCGGCAATTTCACGAACTGCAGGTTGATCGCGATGGGCGCGCCCTTGGCATCCGGCAGGTTCACGCTGCCTTTGGCCTGCTGGCTGTCGAGTTGCAGGCCCCAGGCGGTGGGTTTCCGGTCAAGCTGCAAGTTGACCTGGTCGAACTGCTTGCCGAAGCCAGTCAGCTTGCCCACCTTGAAGTCAGCGCCGCTCAGCAGTTGCTTGGCGCTGCCGCCAGGGTCATTGCCCGCGTAGCGGTCCACGAGTTTCTTCCACGGGTCTATGTCCAACTCCGAAAGCACGCCACGGATGCGCAACCCCTTGCCTGCGGGCAGCACGGCATCGCCATCACCCAGGAATAGCTCACCGCGGCCCTCATTGAACTTGTCCGGCGGCGCCGCAAAGGTGAAGTTCGCCAACTCGCCATAATCGAACCAGTAACGACGCTCGGCGCCCTGCAAGGTCATGCGGAACGTACTGTCACGCCCCTGGCTGGCCGCCATGCCGAACGGTGCCGGCAGGTCCACTGCGACCCCCTTGAGGTTGGAATTGACCATCAATTGGCTATCGGCGCCATCCAGGTTGACTTGCAACTGGTACGGAATGTCGCCGGACACCGGCAGTGGCTGGCTGATTTTCAACCAATCGGTCAGCCGCTTGACCGTGACCTGGCCTTTGGCCGTGATTCGGGTACTCAGATTACCTGGCTTACCATCGGCAAAAATCTGCGCGCTAATCGGCCGTTCGAATGCTTGCGCCGTAATATTCTGCCCACTCAAGCCCTTGGCACTATCAAAGCGGAAGTCACCCTTGAGTTGCGTCAGGTCCAGGGTCGGCTCAGCCAATTGCAAGCGCGCCTTGTCGGTCTGGAAATCCACCACGATCTTCGGTTCGGTACCTTTGGCCAGCGGAATATCCAGGTCCAGCTTGCCTTGCAGGTCCCCCTCGCCTTTCCAGCCGGCAAAGGTCGAGGCAGTGCCTATTGGCGCTTCCTGGAGAATCTTCAGGCCATCACCCAGGCCACCGGCAAACCCGCCGGTGAGCAGCAGGTGGCTGTCCTTGCCCGCGGGTGCGTGGGGAATATTGACGTAGACGTCCTTGACTTGGGTGTCGAGCAACTGGCCCTTGCTGGCCAGGATGCGTACGCCACTCTCCTCGACGAACACTTCGCCATTGACCTTGCTCACATGCGGCCAGCCCGGCTGGAATGCCAGCTCTGCATCATGCACCTTGAAGAACAGGCTGATGTTGCGCGAAGCCGGCAGCGCGTCATGGTTCAACGAGCCCTGGTACTGGAAGAAACCTTGATCGACCGCGCCCTTGAGAATCGCTGTGCGCAGCCATTCGTCCAACGCGGGGCTCAGTACCGCTGGCAGGTACTTGGGCGTGAAGCGCCCATCGCCATCGACCATGCCGACCCGCAGGTCCATGTAGTCTTCCTGGCCAGGGTCAAAGTGCAGGCGGATCAGGAAGTCAGCCGCGACCTTGCCCTCTTCCCCCAGCACCTTGATATAGGGAGCAATCAGGGTGAAGCCTTCTTTATCCAGCTTCCAGGTCAGGCGCGCATTCGCCTGGATGTACTGCCAGGGCTTGGCGAAGATCGGAAACAGGTGCAGGGAAAAGTCCTTGCTGTCCAGGCGCAACTCGCCATGCCCCAGGTCACCGCTGATGCTGCCGGATACGTTCCGCGCTGCCGGTGCACCAAAGTAAGCATCGAACCCCACCCGCTCAAGGTTGGCGGCGAAGCTGACTTTCTGATCGGTCGTGTCCTGGGGACGGAAATCCACCAGCACATTGCGCAACAGGCCAGTGGCCTTGAGGTGCTCGATGGTCTTGGCGAAGCCTTCCGGCAGGGGCGCCAGGGCATTCAGCAACGGCGTAATGGGCGTGAGGTCCAGGCGATCGGCCTGCAGGTTCCAGACCTCCTGCGCCTGGTCGGTGGCCAGGCTCTGCTGCAACTGCAAGCGCGATTCCCAGCGGGTCTCGCCCAGGTTCATCGCCAACGAGTCGAACAATACCTTCAGACCCTGCTCATTGCGTTGCAGGTACGCGGTCAGGGCGAGGTTTTCGATATGCACGGGCTTGCGATCGGCGTAGCTGCCCTTCACCTGGGGTGAATTGAGGCGCACCACAGCACTCTGCACGTCACCCTTGGCCCAGTTGAGCCAGAACTCGCCACCCGCCTTGAACTGCGTGAGCTTCCATTGTTGAGTCAGTTTGGCCGGAATCCATTTGGCCCAGTCGCTTTGCGGCAGGCTCAGGTAGGCGTCGACTTCAGCATCCTTCCATTGGCTTGCGCGAATGCGGCTGCGCAGGCTCAAGGCCAGCGGCTGGCCATCGGGCAAGGTCAGGCGGGCATCCAGGCGTTGGCGGGTGGTCCCGGTGTGCAGGCTCAGGCCCACATAGGTCAGGGTCAGCGGGGCATGGTCGATCGGTTGCAGGGTCACCTGGCTGTCGAGCAACGACACACGCTTGACCATTTGCAGGCGTTTGAGCACCTGCTCCGGGTCCAGCGGCTGGTCATCCTGCACCGGCAGGCCTTGCAGCGCCCAGTGGCCGTCCTGGTCTTCCTTGACGCTCAATTGCAGGCCGCTGACTTGCAGGTGCGCAAGGCGCACTTCGCGGGCCATCAGGCTGGCCCAGATATCCGGCACGACTTCGACCTGATCCAGGCGCAAGGCGTTGCTGCCCTGGCCGACCATCACGTCGTGGGCCAGCAATACCGGTGCGAAACCACTCCAGCGCCCTTCCAGGCTGCCGATGTGCAGTGGCATATCCACTGCGGCCTGGGCCTTGGCTTCGATGTCCGCACGGTATTCGGCCACCAGCGGAGTCAATTCTCGTCCCAGGCTCACATAGACCGCCGCCAATACCAGCAGCAAGGCGCACAAGCCCAGGCCCCAACGGGTCAAAGCGGCAAAAAAACGTTTCAGACGCTCCATGTCAGGCGACCCTCAAGGCAGTAAGCGGACGGCAGATCAAGGTCTGCGCATCTCGTAGAAAGAAACGAATGAGGATCAGAGCAGCACCACGTCGTATTGTTCCTGGGAATACATGGTCTCAACCTGGAAGCGAATCGTGCGTCCGATAAACCCCTCCAGCTCAGCGACGTTACCGGACTCTTCGTCCAGCAGCCGATCGACCACTTTCTGGTTGGCAAGCACTCTATAACCTTCGGCCTGGTACGCTCGCGCCTCCCGTAGGATTTCGCGGAAAATCTCGTAGCAAACCGTTTCAGGCGTTTTCAATTTACCGCGCCCCTGGCAACTGCTGCACGGCTCGCACAACACCTGTTCCAGGCTTTCGCGGGTGCGTTTGCGGGTCATCTGTACCAGGCCCAGCTCGGTAATACCGATGATATTGGTCTTGGCGTGATCGCGTTCCAGCTGCTTTTCAAGGGTGCGCAGTACCTGGCGCTGATGCTCTTCATCTTCCATGTCGATGAAGTCGATGATGATGATCCCGCCCAAGTTGCGCAGGCGCAGTTGACGCGCAATCGCGGTAGCGGCTTCGAGGTTGGTCTTGAAGATGGTTTCTTCGAGGTTGCGATGGCCCACGAACGCACCGGTGTTGACGTCGATGGTGGTCATGGCTTCCGCCGGGTCCACAACGAGGTAACCGCCCGACTTGAGCGGCACCTTGCGGTCCAGGGCCTTCTGGATTTCGTCTTCGACGCCATACAGGTCGAAGATCGGCCGCTCGCCGGGGTAATGCTCCAGGCGGTCGGCAATTTCCGGCATCAGCTCGGCGACGAACTGCGTGGTGCGCTGGAAGGTTTCCCGCGAGTCGATGCGAATTTTCTCGATCTTCGGGCTGACCAGGTCGCGCAAGGTGCGCAGCGCCAGGCCCAGGTCTTCGTAGATCACGCTGGGCGCGCCAACGGTCTTGATCTGCGCGCCAATCTGGTCCCACAGGCGCCGCAGGTAACGGATGTCCATGAGAATCTCATCAGCCCCGGCGCCTTCGGCCGCCGTGCGCAGAATAAAGCCGCCCGCCTCTTTGATGCCCTCGGCCGCCACGCAATCGCTGACCACCTTCTTCAGGCGCTCACGCTCGGCCTCGTCTTCGATTTTCAGGGAAATGCCCACATGAGCGGTGCGCGGCATGTACACCAGGTAGCGCGATGGAATCGACAGCTGGGTCGTCAGGCGCGCGCCCTTTGAACCGATGGGGTCCTTGGTGACTTGCACCACGAGGCTCTGCCCTTCGTGAACCAAGGCGCTGATGCTTTCGACCGCCGGGCCTTCGCGCAGGGAAATTTCCGAAGCATGGATAAACGCGGCACGGTCCAGGCCAATGTCGACAAAAGCCGCCTGCATCCCCGGCAATACGCGCACCACCTTGCCTTTATAGATGTTGCCGACAATCCCGCGCTTCTGGGTGCGCTCGACGTGCACTTCTTGCAGAACACCGTTCTCTACCACCGCCACGCGCGATTCCATCGGCGTGATATTGATCAGAATCTCTTCACTCATGGCTGGGTCTCGTTCAGGCGTTTTCACAATAGTGACCGATCGCTTAAGGCTTGGCGCGCAAGGACAGGCGTTCAGCGCGCGGTAAGGTTTTGCCAACAGGGTATGCCGAATTGACCAAGCAGTTCCGCGGTTTCGCACACGGGCAGGCCAACCACGGCGGAATAGCTGCCATTGAGCCCGGCCACAAACACCGAGCCCAGCCCTTGGATAGCATAGCCGCCTGCCTTGTCCTGGGGTTCGCCACTGTGCCAGTAGGTTGTAGCCTCCTCGACAGAAATGCCCCGGAAACGTACGCGACTGCTTACACATCGAGTTTCACAACGCTGACCGTCCGTGAGGGCAACCGCCGTCAGCACTTCATGCTCACGCCCCGACAGGGCCAGCAACATAGCCAGGGCATCCGCCTGATCCACCGGCTTGCCAAGGATCTGGCCGTCGACAATCACTGCCGTGTCGGCACCCAATACACAGGCGCCCGACGTTTGCCCAAGCGCAGCAAAACCCGCCGTTGCCTTGCCGCGCGCTAGACGCTCGACGTAGGAAACGGCGGATTCATTTGTAAGGGGAGTTTCATCAATGGCGGCACTGACCACGGTGAAAGGCACACCGATCTGGGTCAGCAGTTCACGCCGTCGCGGGGAGCCCGAAGCCAGATAAAGCGAATTCATTCCAGACTCTCCCTGTGGGTTCGATAACCAGGCAGAGCCTCGCAATCCATTCAATTGATTTTATAGCGACGACGTAACCCGCGCAGGCCAAAACTGACCCATGGCCACAGCAGCGCACTGACCAGGGCCGGCAATACCAGCGCCAGGGTCGGCTGGCGGTTACCAGTCAAGGCGCTGAGCCACAGTTGCACCAATTGCGCCAGGCCGAAGATCACCAGGATCACCAGGCACTGTTGCCACATCGGGAACATGCGCAGGCGTTGCTGCAACGACAGCACCAGAAAGGTAATCAGGGTCAGGATCAACGCGTTCTGGCCCAGCAAGGTGCCATAGAGCACATCTTCCGCCAAGCCCAGGAACATCGCCGTGACCATGCCCACCTTGTGCGGCAGGTTCAGCGACCAGAATGCCAGCAGCAAGGCCAGCCACAGCGGACGCAGGATTTCCATGAACTGCGGCAGTGGCGAAACGCTGAGTAGCAAGCCGATAGCGAAGGTCAGCCAGACGATCCAGCCATTGCTCGAATGAGTACCGGCCATTATTCCTCCCTCTGCCGTGTGGTTGCCGGGGCGGCGGCTGGGGGCTTCGCAGCAGGCGTCGTGGTGGCAGGCGTGGTGGCCGACGGCTTGGTCGCCGCTGGCTTCACCGCGCGCGCACTGTGAGCGGCCGGCTTGGCGGGCGTGGCCACGGGCGCTACTGCCGGAGCGGGCGCCGGTGTGGCCGATGCGGCAGGCGCCGGCTTGGGTACGGTTGCCGGAATGATCGGCGCGGTGCCGTTTTGCTTGTCTTCCGCTTCCTGGGCTTGTGCGGCGTCGTTGGCACGCTCTTCCGGGGTACGGTTGTCGCTGAATACCAGCAGCAGATAGCGGCTGCGGTTCAGGGCAGCGGTGGGCACGGCGCGCACAATGGCGAACGGCTGGCCAGAATCGTGGATCACTTCCTTGACTGTCGCCACCGGGTAACCCGCCGGGAAGCGTTGGCCGAGGCCCGAGCTGACCAGCAGGTCGCCTTCCTTGATGTCGGCGGTATCGGCCACATGGCGCAATTCCAGGCGTTCGGGGTTACCGGTGCCACTGGCAATCGCACGCAAGCCGTTGCGGTTGACCTGCACCGGAATGCTGTGGGTCGTGTCCGTCAGCAGCAATACCCGCGAGGTGTAAGGCATCAACTCGACCACCTGGCCCATCAAGCCACGGGCATCGAGCACCGGCTGGCCGAGCACCACACCGTCGCGCTCACCCTTGTTGATGATGATGCGATGGGTAAAGGGGTTGGGGTCCATGCCGATCAGCTCGGCGACTTCGACCTTTTCGTTGACCAGTGCCGAAGAATTGAGCAACTCGCGCAGCCGAACGTTCTGCTCGGTGAGGGCCGCCAGCTTTTGCATGCGCCCCTGCAACAGCAGGTTTTCAGTCTTGAGTTTTTCGTTCTCGGCGACCAGCTCGGTGCGGCTGCCGAATTGGCTGGCCACGCCCTGGTAGAGACGTTGCGGCAGGTCGGTGATCCAGTAGGTCTGCATCAATACCAGCGACATTTGGCTACGCACAGGCTTGAGCAGTGCAAAGCGGGCATCGACCACCATCAGCGCGACCGAAAGCACGACCAGCACCAACAAGCGCACGCCCAATGAGGGGCCTTTGGCGAAAAGCGGTTTAATAGGCCGCTCCTCCCAGGCAAAGTTTCTCTTTATTCATACGGCATCTAACCGGCCTGGATGCAGATTGAAGAAGATAAACGCCAACAGGCAGCACTGCAAAGTGCTGCCTGCGGGCGAAACATGGTGCAACCAACGGTCTTATTCGCTGGAAAGCAGGTCCATGGTGTGTTTATCCATCATTTCCAGTGCACGACCACCGCCACGGGCAACGCAGGTCAGCGGGTCTTCGGCAACGATCACCGGCAGGCCAGTTTCCTGGGCCAGCAACTTGTCGAGGTCGCGCAGCAAGGCGCCACCACCGGTCAGTACCAGGCCACGCTCGGCGATATCGGAAGCCAGCTCCGGCGGCGATTGCTCCAGGGCGCTCTTCACCGCCTGAACGATGGTTGCCAGGGACTCTTGCAGAGCCTCCAGCACTTCATTGGAGTTCAGGGTAAAGGCACGTGGAACGCCTTCGGCCAGGTTGCGACCGCGAACGTCGACTTCGCGAACTTCGCCACCGGGATAAGCGGTACCGATTTCCTGCTTGATGCGCTCGGCGGTGGATTCGCCGATCAGGCTGCCGTAGTTACGACGCACATAAGTGATGATCGCTTCGTCGAAGCGGTCGCCGCCTACACGCACGGACTCGGCATACACCACGCCGTTCAGGGAAATCAGGGCGATTTCAGTGGTACCACCACCGATATCCACCACCATCGAACCGCGCGCTTCTTCAACCGGCAGGCCGGCACCGATCGCAGCAGCCATTGGCTCTTCGATCAGGAAGACTTCACGGGCACCGGCACCAAGGGCCGATTCACGGATGGCGCGACGCTCCACCTGGGTGGACTTGCACGGAACGCAGATCAGCACACGAGGGCTGGGCTGCAGAAAACTGTTTTCGTGAACCTTGTTGATGAAGTACTGCAGCATCTTCTCGCAGACGCTGAAGTCGGCGATCACGCCGTCTTTCATCGGACGAATGGCAGCGATATTGCCTGGTGTTCGGCCAAGCATGCGCTTGGCCTCGGTGCCAACGGCAACGACACTTTTCTGATTACCATGGGTCCGAATAGCCACAACCGATGGCTCATTCAGGACGATACCGCGCTCGCGCACGTAAATAAGGGTGTTGGCAGTGCCCAGGTCAATGGAAAGATCGCTGGAAAACATGCCACGCAGTTTCTTGAACATGGGAAAGGGACCCTAGGCAACGCGTGGGTAAAAAAGTGCGGCAAACTCTAACAACGACAGGGATTTTGGGCAAGGCGCCAATGTGCTAAATTGGCCGACTTTCTGTGCACCAACCCCCACAATCGCGGCCATATGACCGTAGAAATGCGGTAGTGTTCCGACAATCTAACACACGGACGCCCTCCGTTCTGTTTTCCACTGGAGAATCCCATGGCGCTTGAACGCTCCGACGTGGAAAAAATCGCTCATCTGGCCTCGCTTGGCCTGAATGAAGCCGATCTTCCACAGACCACCGCAGCCCTGAACAGCATTCTGGGGCTGGTTGACCAAATGCAGGCCGTCAATACCGACGGCATCGAGCCCCTGGCTCACCCGCTGGAAGCCAGCCAGCGCCTGCGCGCAGACGTCGTGACCGAGGTTAATAATCGCGAGGCCTACCAGTCCATCGCACCAGCGGTCGAAAACGGCCTGTACCTGGTTCCGAAAGTCATCGACTAATAGGGAAAGAGCCTGCAATGCATCACATGACTCTGGCCGAGATCGCCCGCGGTCTCGCCGACAAAAAGTTTTCTTCCGAAGAGCTGACCAAGATCCTGCTGGCGCGTATCGCCGAGCTCGACCCCAAGGTCAATAGCTTCATCAGCCTCACCGAGGAGCTGGCCCTGAGCCAGGCCAAGGCCGCCGACGTGCGTCGCGCCAACGGTGACAATGGTGCACTGCTGGGCGCACCGATCGCCCACAAAGACCTGTTCTGCACCCAAGGCATCCGCACCAGCTGCGGCTCGAAGATGCTCGACAACTTCAAGGCGCCCTACGACGCCACCGTGGTGTCCAAGCTGGCTGCCGCCGGAGCCGTGACCCTGGGCAAGACCAACATGGACGAATTCGCCATGGGTTCGGCCAACGAGTCGAGCTATTACGGCCCGGTGAAAAACCCGTGGAACCTGGAACACGTCCCGGGCGGTTCGTCTGGCGGTTCGGCTGCCGCGGTCGCCGCGCGCTTCCTGCCCGCTGCAACTGCCACCGACACCGGCGGCTCGATCCGCCAGCCCGCGGCCTTTACCAACCTCACCGGCCTGAAGCCGACCTATGGTCGCGTTTCCCGCTGGGGCATGATCGCCTATGCATCCAGCCTGGATCAGGGCGGCCCCCTGGCCCGCACGGCCGAAGACTGCGCGATTTTGTTACAAGGCATGGCAGGCTTCGATCCGCAGGATTCCACCAGCATCGACGAACCGGTGCCGGACTACAGCGCCAGCCTCAATACCTCGATCAAAGGCCTGCGCATCGGCGTGCCGAAGGAATACTTCAGCGCCGGTCTCGACCCGCGCATCGCCGAATTGGTGCACAACAGCGTCAAGGAGCTGGAAAAGCTCGGTGCCGTGATCAAGGAAATCAGCCTGCCGAACAACCAGCACGCGATTCCGGCGTACTACGTGATCGCGCCCGCTGAAGCGTCCTCCAACCTGTCGCGCTTCGACGGCGTGCGCTTTGGCTATCGCTGCGAGAACCCGAAGAACCTCACCGACCTGTACAAACGCTCCCGTGGCGAAGGTTTCGGTGTCGAAGTGCAACGCCGGATCATGGTCGGTGCCTACGCCCTGTCGGCCGGCTACTACGACGCGTACTACCTCAAGGCGCAGAAAATCCGGCGCCTGATCAAGAACGACTTCATGGCGGCGTTTGAAGAAGTCGACATCATCCTCGGCCCAACCACGCCCAACCCGGCCTGGAAGATCGGCGCCAAGACCGGCGACCCGATCGCCGAATACCTGGAAGACCTCTACACCATCACCGCCAACCTCGCGGGCTTGCCAGGCTTGTCCATGCCGGCAGGTTTCGTCGATGGGCTGCCGGTTGGCGTGCAATTGCTCGCCCCGTATTTCCAGGAAGGCCGCCTGCTCAATGTGGCGCACCAGTACCAGTTGAACACTGACTGGCACACTCGCACCCCTACCGGCTTCTGAGGAGAACACTATGCAATGGGAAGTCGTGATCGGGCTGGAGATTCATACCCAGCTCGCCACCCAATCGAAGATTTTCTCCGGTAGCGCCACCACGTTCGGCGCCGAGCCGAATACCCAGGCCAGCCTGGTCGACCTGGGCATGCCCGGCGTACTGCCGGTGCTGAACCAGGAAGCGGTGCGCATGGCGGTGATGTTCGGCCTGGCGATTGACGCCGAAATCGGCCAGCACAACGTGTTCGCGCGCAAGAACTACTTCTACCCGGATCTGCCCAAGGGCTACCAGATCAGCCAGATGGAACTGCCGATTGTCGGCAAGGGCCACCTGGATATCCCGTTGGAAGATGGCACCATCAAGCGTGTCGGCGTGACCCGTGCCCACCTCGAGGAAGACGCCGGCAAAAGCCTGCACGAAGAATTCCCGGGTGCCACTGGTATCGACCTGAACCGAGCTGGCACACCGTTGCTGGAAATCGTTTCCGAGCCGGATATGCGCAGCGCCAAGGAAGCCGTGGCCTACGTCAAGACGATCCACGCGCTGGTGCGTTACCTGGGCATCTGCGACGGCAACATGGCCGAAGGCTCGCTACGTTGCGACTGCAACGTATCGATCCGCCCTAAGGGCCAGGTCGAGTTCGGTACCCGCTGCGAGATCAAGAACGTCAACTCGTTCCGCTTCATCGAGAAGGCGATCAACAGCGAAGTCCGCCGCCAGATCGACCTGATCGAAGACGGCGGAAAGGTGATCCAGCAAACCCGCCTGTACGACCCGAACAAAGACGAAACCCGCGCCATGCGCAGCAAAGAGGAAGCCAACGACTACCGTTACTTCCCTGACCCGGACCTGTTGCCGGTGGTACTGGAAGACTCGTTCCTCAACGACATCCGCGCCACCCTGCCGGAACTGCCGCAGCAAAAACGCGAGCGCTTCCAGGAGCAGTTCGGCTTGTCGGTCTACGATGCCAGCGTGTTGGCGTCCAGCCGTGAGCAAGCCAACTACTTCGAAAAAGTCGTGAGCATTGCCGGTGACGCCAAGCTGGCGGCCAACTGGGTGATGGTTGAGCTGGGCAGCCTGTTGAACAAGCAGGGCCTGGAAATCGACGAGGCACCGGTCACCGCCGAGCAACTGGGCGGCATGCTGCTGCGCATCAAGGACAACACCATCTCCGGCAAAATCGCCAAGACAGTGTTTGAAGCCATGGCCAGTGGCGAAGGCAGCGCCGATGAAATCATCGAAAAACGCGGCCTCAAGCAAGTCACCGACAGCGGCGCCATCTCGGCCGTGCTCGACGAAATGCTGGCGGCCAACGCGGAACAGGTCGAGCAGTACCGTGCAGCAGACGAAGCCAAGCGCGGCAAGATGTTCGGCTTCTTTGTCGGCCAGGCCATGAAAGCCTCCAAGGGCAAGGCCAACCCGCAGCAGGTAAACGAACTGCTGAAAAGCAAGCTCGAAGGCTGATTGCGATGAATGGTCCGAGTGAGACTTCTACTCGGACCCCTGTGGGAGCGGGCTTGTGTGGGAGGGGGCTTGCCCCCGATGGCGGTGATTCAGTCAAAGCATTCAGTGACTGGCACTCCGCTATCGGGGGCAAGCCCCCTCCCACATAAGCTCACCCCAAACTCGAAATGGGGGCACCTTGGAAATGAAGCGTCTATTCGGCCTCCTGGCCCTGTTTTCCCTGCTGGCCGGCTGCGCCAGCGGCCTCATTAACCCCAACGGCTACGATGAAACCGGCACCGCCTCTTATTACGGCGCCAAGCACCATGGCAAAAAAACCGCCAGCGGTGAACCTTTCAACCAGAACGCCCTGACCGCCGCCCACCGGCAATTGCCCTTTGGCACCCAGGTCAAGGTCACCAACCTCGACAACGACAGAACCGTGGTGGTGCGCATCAATGATCGCGGCCCGCATACCCATGGGCGCTTGATCGATCTTTCACGCAAGGCGGCCGAACAACTGGGCATGCTGAGCAGCGGCACCGCACGGGTTCGCGTGCAAGCCCTGAACAATTGACGACGGAGCCCTGGCCATTTTCGGATTAACCGCCCTCTCGCCCTGGAGCCTGCTCGAACTGGTCAGCGGCCTGGTGCTGCTGATCGTCGGCGCCGAAATCCTGGTACGTGCCGCTGTGCGCCTGGCCGCCAGCCTCAAGGTCCGCCCACTGATTATCGGCCTGACGATCGTCGCCTTCGGCAGCAGCGCACCGCAGATGACCGTGAGCCTGCAGGCCACCCTGGCCGGCAACACCGATATTGCCGTCGGCAGCGTCATCGGCAGCAGCATCTTCAATATCCTCGTCACCCTGGGCCTGTCGGCGCTGATCATTCCATTGCGGGTCTCGCGCCAACTGGTGCGCCTGGACATCCCGGTCATGATCCTCGCCGGCTTGCTGGTATTTACCCTGGCCGCCAACGAAGAGCTCACACCGCTCGACGGTTTGCTGCTGCTCTGCGCCCTGCTGGCCTACCTCGGCGTGCTGCACTACCAGACCCGCCATTCACGCCGTCCGCGCACGCTGGACATCGTGGCCAAGGCGCCCTGGCTGAGCAGTGTATTGCTGATGTTCGGCGGCCTGCTGGTACTGGTACTGGCCGGGCATCTGTTGCTGGGCGCGGCGGTGGATGTAGCCAGTGACCTGGGACTGTCGGAACGCATCATCGGCCTGACACTGATCGGCGTTGGCACGTCCCTGCCGTGCCTGGCCACCTCGCTGATTGCAGCCCTGCGCGGCGAGCGGGATATCGCCGTAGGCAACGTGATTGGCAGCAACCTGTTCAACCTGCTGGGCGTATTGGGGCTGACGGCCCTGCTTGCGCCATCGCCGCTGTCGGTGTCGCCTAACGCCCTGGATTTCGATCTGCCGGTGATGCTCGGCGTGGTGGTGCTGTGCCTGCCGGTGTTTTATACCGGCTACCGTGTGACCCGCATCGAAGGCCTGGTGCTGCTGGGACTGTACCTGGCGTATGGGCTGCATGTGATGGCGTTCACCACCGGTATGCCGCTGGCCAACAAGCTTGAACAACTGATGCTGTTTTACGTCCTGCCAGTGCTGGTGGTGTTCCTGCTGTTCAGCACCCTGCGAGCCTGGCGCCGCCAACACAAGAGGGAATCGCAATGACCGATCAGAAAAAGCCCGGGGTTGAAATGCGTCGCCAGGTGATGGGCGATGTGTTCGTCGACCGCGCCCTGGGCAATGCCACCGAATTCACCCAGCCCCTCCAGGACTTCGTCAACGAACATGCCTGGGGCAGTGTGTGGAACCGCGAAGGCTTGCCGCTGAAGACACGCAGCCTGATCACCCTTGCCGCCCTCACCGCGCTCAAGTGCCCCCAGGAACTCAAGGGCCACGTGCGCGGCGCGCTGAACAATGGCTGCACCGTGGAAGAGATCCGCGAAGCGCTGCTGCATTGCGCGGTATATGCCGGCGTACCGGCGGCGATTGATGCGTTTAGAGCGGCACAGGAAGTCATCGAGGCGTATCAGGCCGACCAGCAGTGACTGCCAGATAGCATTGGCAAGCAAGCCCCCCCAAAAACTCAGATCCAGCCACCCGCCTGCAACACAAAAATCCCGATATTCGTGGTCACTGCCGCCATCAAGGTAGTGATCACGATAATCGCCGCCGCCAGCTCATGATTGCCCTCGGCCGCCCTCGCCATCACGAAGCTCGCCGCAGCGGTCGGCGCACCGAAGTACAGGAACAGAATCCCTAATTCCGGCCCACGGAACCCCAGCAGCCAGGCGCCCAGCGTGGCGACTACCGGCAGCCACACCATTTTCATCAAGCTTGCGCTCAGCGCCATATTGCCGCTCTTGCGCAACGCCGCCAGGGACAAGGTGCCGCCAATGCAGATCAAGGCCAGCGGCAAGGTGGTGTCCGCCAGGTACTGCATGGATCTTTCCAGCCAGCCTGGCAGGCCAATCTGGAAATAGGCGAACGGCGCGGCCACGATCACGCTGATGATCAGCGGGTTGGCCACCACACTCTTGAAGATGCTCCACGGGTCGGACTTGATCACTGGGCTGTACACCGCCAACACAATGGTCGACAAGGTGTTGTAGAACAGGATGACCAGTGCGGCGAGGATTGCCCCCAGGGAAATACCGTAGTCGCCGTACATGCTGGCGGCCAGCGCCAGGCCGATCACCCCATTGTTGCCGCGAAACGCCCCCTGGGTGTAGATGCCCCGGTCTTCGCGCGCGCAGCGAAAAATCGCCCAGCCCCAGGCCAGGGCAAAACTCAGCAGAGTGGCGACGGCAAAGTAGATCAGCAAACCCGGCTTGAGCGCCGAATGCAGGTCGGCGTGCAGGATGCCGAGAAACAGCAGCGCAGGCATGGTGACGTTGAACACCAGGGACGAAGCCGTGTGGATAAAGTTGTCGTTGATCCAGTTGATGCGCTTGAGCAGCACCCCCAGGAACAGCATGGCGAATACCGGCGCGGTGATGGTGAGGGTGGTGAGGAAAATTGCCAGCATAAGAACGGGCCTTGGAACCTGTGTTCAGGAAAGGCTCATGATAAGCCAGCTCAGGCCCGCGCATGAGGTTTGATTGAAATCGTCCCTACCTAGAAAGGTAACGTTGCCTACAACACACAAAGATTTTGCAACTCCGCGTTGTTCCCGCTTCGGCACAAGCTAACGCCTTCTTCGTTACGAAAGTCGTGAGGCAAGGAAACAACCAATGCGGCAAAACGTGAACCACCTTTACAACGTATATCTCAGAACCTGGGACCAAGACGACATCGAGGGTTACGCTGAACTCCTCGGTGATCCGCAGACCATGCAATACATATCGGCAGGAACCACGCGCAACCGAGACACGGCCGCTGCAGAAATCGCACGTTTCCAGCAGGAAATAGCCCAGCAAGGCTGGTCACGCTGGGCCGTAAGCCTGGGCCTGGATTCGCCCTTCATCGGTTATGCCGGGTTTGCCGAAAAAGAATACGGCATCAACTTCGGCAACCGTTTTCTCAAAAAATACTGGGGCAGCCCCTATCCCTTCACGGCTATTCATCTGGCCTTGGAGCATGGTTTCCTGAAACTGGGCTTTGATCAGATCTACACCCTGACCAACATCAAGCATCACCGCGCCCTGGAGATGAACCGCGCCTTTCTGCATTTGCCGGAAATCAGCGGGACTGTCATGGAAACACCCTTCGGCCCGCATTTGAAAGTCGACCTGACCCGTGAACGGTTCATGGAAATAAGCCCATTGAATCGCGCACGTATCGACCGATTCTCCCGCCGCCTGACCCGCAGCCACGCTCCGGCTTGATGACGCCCCCTGCCTTTCAGAGAGACCCGACCTTGCCCAATGAAAAAAACACCTGCCACTCCCCTTCAGTTGCCGACCTATGCACCGCTCAGGTCTGGAAGGGTCGCGCCCTGTGGCGCTGGCTTTACCTGCCGCTGGGCTGCGCACTTGTCTTGAACCGTCTGCAGGCCGTGGTGTTTATCAGCTTGATCGCCTGGCCTTTACCCGTAGCGGCCAAACAACTCATGTACCGCGTACTGTTGTTCATCCTGGGCGTGAAAATCACATGCAAAATGTCCCCGAAACAAGTCGCGGCGCATACCGATGGTTGCATCGTCGCCGCCAACCACATCAGTGTATTCGATCATTTTCCAGTGCTGGCCATGCCCTCAGCGACCATCATGGTAGCCAACTCCGACAGCCCCCTCGGTGCCGCAACCGCTTTCCTGCTCTTCAAATGTTCCGGTGGCACGTTCTGGAAAGTCAGCGACAAGAAAATGCTCGCCAGACGCATCCGCGAATTTCGTCGCAGGCCCAGCGGCACTGCGCTCTACACCACACCCGAGACGACCATCAACAATGGCCATGGTCTGTTCCGGTTCCGCCCGGAAATGCTCAATCGCGGGCTGCCCGTGGTACCGCTGGCCCTGCGCTTGAATGTGCCGTTCGGCTTGACCGCCAACCCGCTGCACGCCTCAGGCCTGATGAAGTTCCTGCGTCTTCTGGCAATGCCGCGCATTGAGTTCGAGATGAGCTACCTGGCGCCACAAGTGCGCACGGCACATCAGAGCGATCAAGCGTTTGCCGATCAGATTCAGCAAAGCATCGCCGAACATTTAGCCATTGCCGCCTGTCACTGGACCCGGGACGACAAATACACCTACCGCAGCACTGACAAACGAGCAACGCGATGAGCATGGGCAACGACGTCGACATCATCTTTGATTTCGATTACACCTTGGTCGACCACGAAAGCACGGTGGAAGTGCTTAAAGCCGCTCTCCACGACCATCCGGACAGTGCCGAGCGGCTTGACCGGATCGCGCGAATTGCCCCCAAAGCATTGAGCGGCAAAGCAAGTATCGGAGAATTGTTGAAGCTGATGAGCGTGGCAACCCATGTGCGTGCCCATCACATCGACCAGTATGTGGAAAAGGCCATTCGCAGCATCCCGGCCGTATTGCTGGAAACCCTTGGCCGGCTGCGAGAAGACGGTGTAGGGCTGCATATCATTTCCGGCGGCTACACGGAGTGGATCGTACCCACGGCCCGTGAATGGGGTATCGCCCACCAAAATGTGGCGGCCAACCAGTTCTTGTGGGCGGGCAAACGCGTCCTGCTCACGCGCCCTTCTCCGCTGCTCAGCTCGTCGAAGGGCAAGTCGGAGATTGTCCGTCGATGGCGTGCCGCTGGCAGGCTGAAAGGCCGAACGCTCATCGTGGGCGATGGGGCGTCCGACTTCCAGGTCTACAAGAACGGCTGCGTGGACGGTTTCGTCTGCGCGGACTACTTTATCGAGCAGCCACTGACGCAATTGCCCGACAATGTCTTGCGCGCCAGCGAACCCGCTCAGGTCTACGCACACATCCAAACAGTACTGGGCAACCTCCAACGCCCGCCAACCTACTCTAGGTAATCGGTGCCGGGTTGAACAACGTGATGTCGTTATGCAGCTTGTGCTGCTCCGCCCACGTTTGCTTCTTACCGCTGGCCACGTCCAGATAAAAGTGGAACAACTCCCAGCCCAATTCCTCGATGGTCGCGCGCCCGGTGGCAATGCGTCCGGCGTCGATGTCGATCAGATCCGGCCAGCGCTGCGCCAACTCCGTACGGGTCGAGACCTTCACGACCGGTGCCATGGCCAGCCCGTAAGGGGTACCGCGCCCTGTAGTGAACACATGCAGGTTCATCCCTGCCGCGAGCTGCAAGGTGCCGCACACAAAGTCACTGGCCGGCGTCGCGCAAAAGATCAGGCCCTTGCTTTTGAAGCGCTCGCCCGGCCCCAGCACGCCGTTGATCGCACTGCTGCCGGACTTGACGATGGAGCCCAGGGACTTCTCGACAATGTTCGACAACCCGCCCTTCTTGTTCCCCGGCGTGGTGTTGGCACTGCGATCCGCCTCGCCCTTGGCCAGGTAACGGTCATACCAGTCCATTTCCCGGACCAGTTCCTCGGCGACAGCCTTGGTTTCGGCGCGTGAAGTCAGCAAATAAATCGCATCGCGCACTTCAGTGACTTCGGAAAACATCACCGTCGCCCCCGCCCGCAGCAACAAGTCCGAGGCGTAGCCCAGCGCCGGGTTGGCGGTGATCCCGGAAAACGCATCGCTGCCGCCGCACTGCATGCCCAGGATCAGCTCGGACGCCGGCACGGTTTCCCGACGGCGCTGGTCGAGCTTCTTCAGGCGGACTTCGGCCAGTTCCATGATCTGCTCGATCATCTCGGTAAAGCCGTGGCTGGAATCCTGCAACCGATACAACCACGGCTCGCTCAAATCGACCGAGCTATCGTTGTCGTGCATCACCTGCCCGGCCTGCAATTTCTCGCAGCCCAGGCTGATGACCAGGGCTTCGCCGCCCAGGTTCGGGTTGCGCGCCAGATTGCGCACAGTGCGGATCGGGATGTAGGCATCCGTCGCGGTGATCGCGACCCCACAGCCGTAGCTGTGAGTCAGCGCCACCACGTCATCGACATGGGGATACTTGGGCAGCAACTCATCCTTGATGCGTTTGACCGCATGGTCCAGTACCCCGGTGACACACTGCACCGTGGTGGTGATACCCAGGATATTGCGTGTGCCGACCGTGCCGTCGGCATTGCGATACCCCTCGAATGTGAACCCTTCCAGCGGCGCCTGGGCCTGCGGCACCTCGGTGGACAGCGGTAAGCTGTCCAAGGGCGGTGCGGTGGGCATGCGCAGTTGATCTTCCTGCACCCAACTGCCACGGGGAATCGGCGCCAGGGCATAACCGATGGTCTGGCCGTAGCGAATAATCTGACCGCCTTCGGGGATGTCTTCCAGGGTCACTTTGTGGCTCTGGGGGATGAAATCCACGGTCACCAGGCCGTCCGGGAACTCGGTCCCGGCCGGTACGCCCTGGTCGTTGACCACGATCACTACATTGTCGCGCGCGTGCAGGCGAATGGAGCGCGGCGAGTCGGCATGTTCAATCAACTGCATCACGGGGCCTCTCAGGAATGCGCTTCGGTTAGGTTGGTCAACTCAGGCCCCTTGCTTGGCGGCTCTTTGAGTACGACACGCTTGATCGGGCCGACGATGACCAGATAGCTGAACACCGCCACCAGCGCATTGGCGCCGACGAACACCAGTGCCCATTTGAACGAGCCGGTGGTGCTGATGATGTAGCCGATGACAATCGGCGTGGTGATCGAGGCCAGGTTACCGAAGGTGTTGAACAGGCCGCCACTGAGGCCGGCGATTTGTTTCGGCGAGGTGTCGGACACCACCGCCCAGCCCAGTGCGCCAACGCCTTTACCGAAGAAGGCCAAGGCCATGAAGCCCACCACCATCCACTCGATGTCGACGTAGTTGCAGGCCACGATGCTGCTGGAAATCAGCAAGCCGCCAATGATCGGCGCCTTGCGGGCGAAGGTCAGCGAATGACCCTTGCGCAACAGGTAGTCGGATATCACCCCGCCCAGCACGCCCCCGATAAACCCACAGATCGCCGGCAGCGAAGCAATGAACCCAGCCTTGAGGATGGTCATGCCACGGTCCTGCACCAGGTACACCGGGAACCAGGTCAGGAAGAAGTAGGTGATGCCGTTGATGCAGTACTGGCCCAGGTAAACCCCGAGCATCATGCGGTTGGTCAGCAGCTGGCGGATGTAATCCCACTTCGGACCATCGGTTTTCTTGCCCTTGCCCTTGTCCTGGTCCATATCGACCATCGCACCATTGGCCGCGATGTGATTGAACTCGGCTTCGTTGATCATCGGGTGTTGGCGCGGGCTGTGGATAATCTTCAGCCAGACCAGCGAGAAAACAATGCCGATCACGCCCATCACGATAAACACGTGCTGCCAGCCGAAGCTGTAGACGATCCAGCCCATCAGCGGCGCAAACAGCACCGTGGCGAAGTATTGCGCCGAGTTGAAGATCGCCGAGGCCGTGCCGCGTTCGGCCGTGGGGAACCAGGCAGCCACAATGCGCGCGTTACCTGGGAAGGACGGCGCTTCGGCCAGGCCCACCATAAAGCGCAGCATGAACAGCGCGACGACGGCGGTGGAGATACCGAACTCACCGACATAGCCTTGCAGCACGGTGAACAGCGACCAGGTGAAGATGCTCAGGGCATAGACTTTTTTCGAGCCGAAACGATCGAGCAGCCAGCCGCCGGGGATTTGCCCGGCCACGTAGGCCCAACCGAATGCAGAAAAGATATAACCGAGGGTGACCGCGTCGATACCGAGGTCTTTTTGCAGGCTGGAGCCGGCAATGGCGATGGTGGCCCGGTCGGCGTAGTTGATCGTGGTCACCAGGAACAGCATGAGCAGGATCAAATAGCGGACATGGGTTGGCTTGGTCGCTTGCATGTAGATGTACTCCCACTAATTATTTTTTTTGCGGGTAATAGTTATGTGTGCTTGGATGCCGTCCCCTGTAGGAGCGAGCTTGCTCGCGAAAAATGTCAACGAATACGCGGGCATTCGGGATGCACGCGGAGCCCTTGGGTTTTTCGCGAGCAAGCTCGCTCCTACAGAAAGACAGCCCCCCTCCTGACAGGGGGATGTTGCGTATTACGAACCGATGTAGCTGGTTTTCACCACGGTGTAGAACTCTTGCGCATAGCGACCTTGCTCACGCGAACCGTAGGATGAGCCCTTACGGCCACCAAATGGAACGTGATAGTCCACACCGGCGGTCGGCAGGTTGACCATCACCATCCCGGCCTGGGAATGACGTTTGAAATGGTTGGCGTATTTCAACGACGTGGTGGCAATACCCGCCGACAGACCGAACTCGGTGTCGTTGGCCATGGCCAGCGCCGCCTCGTAGTCCGCTACGCGCACCACGTTGGCCACCGGGCCGAAGATCTCTTCACGGCTGATACGCATGGCGGCTTCGCTGTCGGCAAACAGGGTCGGCGCCAGGTAGTAGCCTTCGGTGTCGCAGGTCACCAGGCCGCCACCGCTCACCAGCCGCGCGCCTTCGCTTTGGCCGATATCGATGTACTTCATGTCCTGGTCCAACTGGGCCTGGGAAACCACCGGGCCGATGTCGGTACCGCTTTTCAGGGCGTGCCCCACCCGGATCGACTTCATGCGCTCGGCCATGGCTGCAACGAACTGGTCATGGATGCCGGCCGTGACAATCAAGCGGCTGGAGGCGGTGCAACGCTGGCCAGTGGAGTAGAACGCGCTCTGTACCGACAGCTCGACGGCCTGCTTGAGGTCGGCGTCATCAAGGATGATCTGCGGGTTCTTGCCGCCCATTTCCAACTGCACCTTGGCCTGGCGCGATACACAGCTGACCGCGATCTGACGGCCCACACCGACGGAACCGGTGAAGCTGATGCCATCGACTTTCGGGCTGTTGACCAACACATCGCCGACCACACGACCGCTGCCCATCACCAGGTTGAACACACCGGCGGGGAAGCCGGCGCGGGAGATGATTTCCGCCAGGGCCCAGGCGCAGCCCGGTACCAGTTCGGCCGGCTTGATCACCACGCAGTTACCGTAGGCCAGGGCCGGGGCGATTTTCCATGCGGGGATGGCAATCGGGAAGTTCCACGGGGTGATCAGGCCGACCACACCAAGGGCTTCGCGCGTCACTTCCACGTTGACGCCCGGGCGCACCGACGGCACGTAGTCACCGGACAAACGCAGGCATTCGCCAGCAAAGAACTTGAAGATGTTACCGGCGCGGGTCACTTCGCCGATGGCTTCAGGCAGGGTCTTGCCCTCTTCCCGGGCCAGCAGGGTGCCAAGTTCTTCGCGGCGGGCAAGGATTTCGCTGCCGACTTTATCCAGGGCGTCGTGCCGCGCCTGGATACCGGAGGTGGACCACGCAGGGAATGCAGCGCGGGCCGCATCAATGGCGGCGTTGACCTGGGCAACATCAGCCTTGGCGTATTCGCCAATCACATCGGACAACTCCGACGGGTTGATATTGGTGCAATAGTCAGCACCGGCTACCCATTCACCGTTGATGTAGTTTTCAAAACGTTTGGCTTGGGACACGAATCTTCTCCTGACGCAAAAGGCCGCTGATTGCTCAGCGGCCTTATAGATAAGTTATTGCGGGCCTTGCTTGTCGATCAGCGCGGCCAGGGCTTCGTATTCTTCCGGCAGCAGGTCGGTCAGCGGGGTGCGCACCGGGCCGGCGTCGTAGCCGACGATCCTGGCACCCGCCTTGACGATGCTCACGGCGTAGCCGGCCTTGCGGTTACGGATGTCCAGGTACGGCAGGAAGAAGTCGTCGATGATCTTGCCGACAGTGGCGTGATCGTCACGGGCGATGGCGTGGTAGAAATCCATCGCGGTTTTCGGGATGAAGTTGAACACCGCCGAGGAGTACACCGGCACCCCCAGGGCCTTGTAGGCAGCGGCGTAAACCTCTGCGGTCGGCAGGCCGCCGAGGTAGCTGAAACGATCACCGAGACGACGGCGGATCGACACCATCAACTCGATGTCACCCAAGCCATCCTTGTAGCCGATCAGGTTCGGGCAGCGCTCGGCCAGACGTTCCAGCAAGGGCGCGGTCAGGCGGCAGACGTTGCGGTTGTAGACCACCACGCCGATTTTCACCGATTTGCACACGGCTTCAACGTGGGCGGCAACCCCGTCCTGGCTGGCTTCGGTGAGGTAGTGCGGCAGCAGCAGCAGGCCTTTGGCACCCAGGCGTTCAGCTTCCTGAGCGTATTCAATGGCCTGGCGGGTGGCACCGCCGACACCGGCAAGGATCGGCACGCTGGTGGCGCAGGTATCAACGGCGGTCTTGATCACCTGGGAGTATTCGCTGGCAGCGAGGGAGAAAAACTCGCCGGTGCCGCCGGCCGCGAACAACGCAGTGGCGCCGTAGGGCGCCAGCCATTCCAGGCGCTTGATATAGCCCGCCTGGTGGAAGTCACCCTGGGCGTTGAAATCGGTCACGGGGAAAGACAGCAGACCGTGGGAGAGGATGGACTTCAGTTCTTGTGGATTCATTATTCGAACACCCTGGGCAAAGATTTTCTGGCGAAAGGTTGTTGTTGGTTCTGTTGATGTCGTACGTCATCGTACAACTATAAAATAATTCGTCAACTGTAATTCATCGATCGTGCTTGCACAGGGTGCTGAGGCTCACCTTCTTGACGTAGGAATTTTTTCCTCTATTCTCCGGATGGCTGTATATACATACAGTTATTAAGGAAGATTCCTACGGCATAGCAAGGAGCTAACATGTCAGGTCTTGAACTCGCAGCACCCACCAAAAACCCGCCTACCCTGCGCTTCGAAGGTGGCGAACACACCGCCATCGGCGATGACACCCTGTTGCGCTTCGTCAAGGACGCCCCGGCGATTCCCGCGCGACAAGTCGAGCTGCACCTGCCCAACGGCCTGGCGCTGACCTACGGCCAAGTGATCGCACTGGGCGGTGACTTTTATGGGGTTCCCGGCCAGCCCATCAGCGATGGCGCCTCGACAGCCGAACGCGTGCAACGCTTCATCGCCGCCTTCAACTCCCTGGCGGTTTTGCCCGCCTCACGGGAAGAAGCTCACAAGATCCTCGCGGTGATGCAAAAGGAGATAAACGCGGTCAACCAGGCAATCAAGGATGGCAAGCAAGCCCATGAAGCCTACGACGCCCTGGGTGATACGTTGTCGGAAGAGTGGAACCGCATCACCGGTGGTGGCAGCGCAGTGTCGGCATTGATCCCATTGGGCCGCTACCTGAAGTTGGCGGCGGACAATGCCGACCACTTTGGCGAATGGGCGCTGTCAGCGTACCTGGCCGGGCATACGGCAGCCCTGCAACAGGCCGTTGTCGCCCATCAAACCGGCACCGACCAGGCACTGGAACTGGCCTATGCCATGAACAGTTTTGCTGATCACTTCTTGACCGACCTGTTCTCCGCAGGCCACTTGCGGGTCCCGCGTAAACAATTGGCAGCGGTGGTGACACCTGGCGAACTGGGCTCGCTGATCAGCCGTTTCATGCATGACGAAGACAGCAAGTTCGGGCTCAACGTGCGCAACGCCCTGGGTGATCAGTGGCACGCGTATGGCGACAAACGCTACTTCGACGCCATCGACGCGGATAACCGGACGCAAGTCAAACGTGCGGTGCAGGCTTCAGCCGATGAAATCTTCGAGACCTTTATCAGCGGCGTAGCGCCCTCCCCGGCCAACTTCAAGGCTCCGCTGCATGTGCCAGATTTGAACGCGGCGCAAAATCCGGCGAACAACTTCTCGCCACTGTTCAAGATGGAGGGGGACAAGGTACTGCGGCGCAAGGACGTGAATGACCTGAACGACAAGCACTGGACCAATGATTGGTGGGGGTGGAGTACGTATTTGTTGCTTAAGGACTACAAGCCGAATACGCCAGCTTGAAGAATACCGTTTGTCGACACTGGGATTTCTAACAGTTCCGGACAATGTCGTTGCAGTGGATAAGTTTGCTCAGGGGCCAGAAACCCGGCCCCTGAATTGACCCGGCCACCGCTGTGACAACCACGGAGATTTCATCATGACGAATCCAGTCCCCGGCCTGAACATTCGTATCACAGGGCCCTTTGACCAAGCAGAGGTTAACCTTTCCACATTCACAGGGCCGCTCGTGGTCAGCATTCCAAACGATGCCGAGCTCTTTCCGAAGGGCAAGGTGTACGTGATCCTGGGCCCGAATTCGGACGCGCCAGCTTGGGAGGGAGCCCAAATCGACGCAGGTGAATGGCAAAAGGACACGGAACAATATCAACGGCGTTCGAACCTGAAACTCGAGGTGCCAAAACAGGATTTATTGCGCTTCAAGAACCAAACCACGCTGCTACGCTATAAAGCCCAGAGTGAGTCCAACATGCAGATCATCTCTGAGCCGATTTCGCTGACCATCACCACATAGCTCAACCCCGCTGCGCCTCCGCCGCTTCATGGGCATGGCGCGGCCGCTCCCGGTGTTGGTCAAATTTCGACGCCATCGACGCGGATACCCCTCGGCGCACAGCAGCAGATAAATCGGCACACGGAGCCTGCCGTTTGTCAGAACTGTGATTTCTCACAGTATCTCTGCGCTCGGATTGAGCCCCCAATACGTGGAAACCCATCAATACGCAGAGGTATCCATGGACAGCAAATACCAGGTCATCTTCCCCGCAAACCTGAAAATTCCAAGGAGAGAGGTCTCGTTTGATCGCTTCATCAATATAGGTGATTGGCTTGAATTCGCGCTTCTACCCAACGTTGTGTTCATAGTCGTACACAAGAAATACATCATCACCGAAGAAGACAAAATCAATGATATCGAATTACACGTAGACGTCATTCAGCCTTGATTTATCCCCGCTGCGCCTCCGCTTCTTCATGGGCATGGCGCAGCCGCTCCCGGCTGTTGGTCAAATGCAAGCGCATGGCCGCCCGCGCCGCATCCGAATCCTGGCGGGCAATCGCTTCATAGATCTCTTCGTGCTCGCGGCTCAGGCGGCTCATGTAGTGCTGCTGGTCATCATGGGCCAGGCGCGCCGAATTCAGGCGGGTACGCGGAATGATGCTGGTGCCCAGGTGAGTCATGATATCGGTGAAGTAGCGGTTGCCGGTGGACAGGGCAATTTCCAGGTGGAATGCGAAGTCGGAGGCCACCGCATCGCCGGCGTGGGCCGCACTCTCATTCAGCGCGTCGAGGGCTGCACGCATGGCCGCCAGCTGTTCATCACTGCGGCGTAACGCAGCCAGGCCTGCCGACTCCACTTCCAGGCTGATCCGCAACTCCAGGATCGCCAGCACATCACGCAGGGTCACGACCGTGGCCGGATCAATGCGAAAACCGCTCGGGCTTGGGGTGTCCAGCACAAAGGTGCCGATACCGTGGCGGGTTTCGACCTGCCCCGCCGCCTGCAGGCGCGAGATGGCTTCGCGCACCACGGTGCGGCTGACGCCATGGGCCTCCATGATCGCCGACTCGGTGGGCAATTTGTCACCACGCTTGAGCTGGCCGTCGCGGATTTGCTCGGACAACACCGTGACCAATTCCTGGGCAAGGCTGCGGCGCTTGCGGGGAAGACGAGGGGCGGTGTTGGCATTTTGCATATCGGGTCATCTTTGTGGGTGAACTGAGAAAGCATCATAGCCCATGGCGGTTGTACGATCACCGTTCCTGGCATGACTTTCATCAAACCCTGCGCGCTCGATAATAGATTTAGCTATTTGTGTCCTGGGGATTAGTGCAAAAACGTCTCGACGAGCTGTCATTTCTCACAGCAGACGCCGCCTCCGATACCGCGCAGAGTTAAACCTGTTTTGATCAACAGGAGACCCGTCATGAAATGCAAACTTCTCTACTGCACCGTTCTCCTGAGCCTGCTGACGAACTTCGCTACCGGGGCCCCGTCGCCCCTGCGTAATGGCGGCGGCGAAGACATCATCCTGCAAGGCTTTCACTGGAACTCCAGTCGCAACACACCTGAAAAGTGGTACCAAGTGCTTGCCCGAATGGCCCCCGTTATCGGCCAGGACGGTTTCACCAAGATCTGGTTACCGCCCGTGTGGGTGGATAAGTCCAGCTGGAGCGATCCGGCCAAAGGTACTTCGGGCGGAGGTGAAGGCTACTACTGGAACGATTTCGATAAAAACAGCGCGTACGGCACCGACGCTGAACTCAAGCAAGCTGCCACGGCCCTGACGAGAGCCGGCGTGCAGGTTATGTATGACGTGGTGCCGAATCACATGAACGACAAGATTCCCGGCGTGATGGTGCGCTTCCCCCGGGGCTACAAACTGTGGCGCAATGACTGCACGCCCCCCAGCGATTGCGATGAAGGCGATCCATTCGAGGACGGTGCGGCGGACCTCAATACCGCCAGCCCAGAGGTTTCACCACGCTTCATGCAGGAGTTTCGCAACCTGCGGGACAATTACAGCGCCCACGACTTGCGCTTCGACTATGGACGCGGTTACTCGCCTGAGCGGGTCGACCTGTGGATGAAAAACTTCAACGACCAGGCGTTCTGTGTCGGCGAGTTCTGGAAGAGCCCCGGCGAGTTCCCCGCCAGCGACTGGCGCAGCAAGGCCAGTTGGCAGGACGCACTCAAGGATTGGTCGGATCGCTCGCACTGCGCCGTGTTCGATTTCGCCCTCAAGGAGCGCATGCAAAACGGCAGCATCGCCGAATGGCGCCACGGCCTCAACGGCAACCCCGTCAAGTCTTGGCGCGAAATCGCCGTTACATTCGTAGACAATCACGATACCGGTTATTCGCCGGGGCAATATGGTGGTCAACATCATTGGCCTTTGCCCGATCCGATGATTAACCTCGCGTACGCCTACATCCTCCTAGCCCCCGGAATACCCGTTGTGTACTGGCCCGCCATGTATGACTGGGGGCGTGGCAACCTGATCCGCACGCTCATAGCCCTGCGCAAGAGTGCCGGCATCAGGGCCGACTCACCGATCAGTTTCCAGACCCAATATTCCGGCCTGGTGGCCGCCACCAATGGCACTCAACAGCGGATACTGATGGCCTTGGACTCCGACTTGAACAAAGTCCCCGACGACTTCACCCCCGTTATGAATGCCGACGGGCAACGCATCCGCATTTGGAAAACCGCCACGACGGCACAGGATGTCCCCCTCACGCTGCATTGCGACAACGCTCAGCCAGGGAACAGGCAAGCGGTCTACGCCGTCGGTTCACCGCTGGAACTGAGCGCATGGGACCCTGCTCATGCGATCCCCCTGCAACCCAGCACCCCTAATCGATGGAGCGGCATCGTAACGCTACCGGCGCAGCAGGCCATCGAGTGGAAATGTGTGATCCGCAGCCTCGACAACATCAATCAGGTTGACTGGCAAGCCGACCCCAATAACCGTGCCTCGCCAGGCACTCAAACCGAAAGCGTGGGGCACTTTTGATCGTCCAAAAAAATGCCTCGGCCAAAGCCGAGGCATTCCCCTATTCGCCTGCTGGCTACAGGGGCTTACTTCACCACTTTCAGACTCGGCCGACCGCTTGGACGCGGCGGCTCTGAATCCGGTGGTGGCACATCATCGCCGTCTTCGCTTTCGATCGTTTCATCGTCCTCGAAAGGGGATTCCAGATCAAAGACCATGCCTTGGCCATTTTCCCGGGCGTAAATCCCGAGGATGGCGCCGATCGGCACGAACAGCGTATGCGGCACGCCGCCGAAACGCCCTTCGAAGCTCACCGCTTCGTTGTCCATGTGCAGGTGGCGCACTGCACTGGGCGATACGTTCAACACAATCTGCCCATCACTGGCAAACCCCTGCGGTACCTGCACCGCAGGAAATTCGGAATTGACCAGCATGTGCGGGGTGCAATCGTTGTCCACAATCCACTCGTAGAGCGCGCGGACCAGGTAGGGTCGACTGGAGTTCATCAGCGGCTCCTTAAGCCTTAGCGCATATCGCGTTCGACACCAGACAGACTTGCCTGGAAAGCCTCACGCGCAAACTGGCGCTCCATGTAATCAAGCAACGGCTTGGCCGGCCGCGGCAGTTCAATACCGAGAATCGGCAAACGCCAGAGTATCGGTAATAGGCAGCAATCCACCAAGCTTTGTTCCTCGCTGAGGAAAAAAGGTTTGTCGGCGAACAACGGCGAAACACCGGTCAGGCTCTCGCGCAATTCCTTACGCGCCTGCACACGTGCCGCTTCTTTGCTGCGGGTATCCAGAATCACATCCACCAGCCCGCACCAGTCACGCTGGATCCGATGGATCAGCAGGCGGCTGTTGGCACGCGCCACCGGGTACACCGGCAGCAAAGGGGGATGCGGGTAACGCTCATCCAAGTATTCCATCACCACGGTTGACTCCCACAACGCCAGGTCGCGATCGACCAGGGTGGGCAAGCTGCCGTAAGGGTTCACTTCGATCAGTTTCGGCGGATGACGTCCCGCTTCCACACTGATGATCTCGGCGCTGACACCCTTCTCTGCGAGCACGATGCGTACTCGGTGGGAATAGTGGTCGGCGGGGTCGGAGTAACAGGCCAACCGGTTGGTCACGCCCATGGCGGTCCTCCTCGCTTGTTGAAATTATCGAAAGCTCAAAAACGAGCGCGCCCAGAGAGCGTCTCTGTAGTACCTGGAGTCCAGGTCGCTACGGTTCAGAGATGCCGCTGGGCGCGCAAGATTAACAGCAATTGCTTACGGTTGGATCAATGCACATCCTTCCAGTATTCGCGTTTGAGCAGATAGGCGAATACGAAGAAGAAGGCCAGGTAGAGCAAGACGTAAGTACCAATGCGCTGGTGCTGCAGTTTGACCGGGTTGGCCGAGTAGGCCAGGAAGGTCACCAGGTTCTTGACCTTCTCGTCGAACTGCTCGTCAGTCAGTGCACCGGGGGTATCTATCTTCAGCTGATCGCACGCTTCATGGGTCAAAGGCGTGCCGGTCAACGGATCGTATTGCTTCTTGCCGTCTTCAACGACCTGAACCTGCTTGCATCCTACCACTTGCTTGCCTTGCAGGCCGACCAGAACGTTAGGCATGCCGACGTTCGGGAACACTCGGTTGTTCACACCCCAAGGACGTGCCGGGTCTTCGTAGAAGGACTTCAGGTAGCCATAGAGCCAGTCGGTGCCGCGAACGCGCGCAACCAGGGTCAGGTCAGGCGGTGCAGCACCGAACCAGGTCTTGGCGTCAGCCGGCTGCATGCCGATGTTCATGTGGTCGCCGATCTTGGCGCCGGTGAACACCAGCTTGTCGAGCATTACCTCATGGGGAATGCCCAGGTCATCGGCCACGCGCTCATAGCGCTGGAACTTGGCGCTGTGGCAGCCCATGCAGTAGTTGGCGAACGTACGCGCGCCGTCCTGCAGGGCAGCCTTGTCAGACACGTCGATAGCGACTTTTTCCAGCTCCGGGCCATGCTCGGCAGCGAAGGACAGTAGCGGCAGCGCCGCAAGCATCAATGCAACGAATAACTTTTTCATCAGCCAGTCACCCTTTCCGGAACCGGTTTGGTCTTCTCGAGCCGGGTATAGAACGGCATCAGAATGAAGTAGGCGAAATACAGGAAGGTGCAGACCTGCGACAGCAGCGTACGCTCAGGAGTCGGCGCCAACACGCCCAGCACACCCAGGATCACGAACGCGATGCAGAACACCCACAGCCAGATCTTGCTCAGCCAGCCCTTGTAGCGCATGGACTTGACCGGGCTTCTGTCGAGCCACGGCAGCACGAACAGCACCGCAATGGCCGCGCCCATGGCGATCACGCCCATGAGCTTGTCGGGAATCGCCCGCAAGATCGCGTAGAACGGGGTGAAGTACCAGACCGGGGCAATGTGCTCAGGTGTCTTGAAGGCGTTGGCCTGTTCGAAGTTAGGTTTCTCGAGGAAATAACCACCCATCTCCGGGAAAAAGAACACGATCGAGCAGAACACGAACAGGAACACGACCACGCCGACGATATCTTTCACAGTGTAGTACGGGTGGAACGGGATGCCGTCCAGCGGGATGCCGTTCTCGTCCTTGTGCTTCTTGATGTCCACACCATCCGGGTTGTTCGAACCCACTTCGTGCAGCGCCAGGATATGCAGCACCACCAGGCCGAGAATCACGATCGGCAAGGCCACTACGTGCAAGGCGAAGAAGCGGTTCAGGGTGATGCCGGAGATCAGGTAGTCACCCCGGATCCACTGGGTCAGGTCGTTGCCGATCACTGGGATAGCACCGAACAGCGAGATGATCACCTGTGCGCCCCAGTACGACATCTGGCCCCACGGCAGCAGGTAGCCCATGAAGGCTTCAGCCATCAGCGCCAGGTAGATCAGCATGCCGAACACCCACACCAGCTCACGAGGCTTCTGGTACGAACCGTAGAGCAAGCCACGGAACATATGCAGGTAGACCACGATGAAGAACGCCGAGGCGCCCGTGGAGTGCAGCAGGCGCAGGATCGAGCCGTACTCGACGTCACGCATGATGTATTCGACGGAAGCAAACGCCTCTTCCGCCGAGGGGGTATAGCTCATCGTCAACCAGACACCGGTGACGATCTGGTTGACCAGCACCAGCAGTGCCAGGGAACCAAAGAAGTAGAAGAAGTTGAAGTTCTTCGGGGCGTAGTACTTGCTGAGATGGTCTTCCCACATTTTAGTGGCGGGGAAGCGTGCATCCACCCAATCCATGAACTTGCTCATCACGCGTTCTCCTTATCGAGACCAATGACAATGATGTCGTTAGATTCGTAGTTATGCGGAGGCACGGGCAGGTTCAAGGGAGCAGGCTGAGACTTGTAGACACGACCGGCCAAGTCGTAGTGAGAACCGTGGCACGGGCAGAAATAACCGCCAACCCAGTCCTTGCCCAGATCGACAGGGGCGACTTCCGGGCGGAAGGTTGGTGAGCAACCCAGGTGGGTACACAGACCGACCAGCAACAGAATCTCTGGCTTGATCGAACGTACTTCGTTTTTGGCGTAGGCGGGTTGGTCGGATTTCTCAGATTTGGGGTCAGACAACTGGCCTTCGATCTTTTTCAGATTTCCCAGGATTTCCTCTGTACGACGAACAATGAACACCGGCTGGCCGCGCCATTCAGCAATCATCTGCTGACCTGGTTCGATCTTGCTGATATTCACCTTCACCGGTGCACCTGCGGCTTTCGCCTTGGCACTGGGAAACCATGACCCCACGAACGGGACCGCAGCCCCCACCGCTCCTGCAGCACCCACCACGGATGTGGCTGCTACCAAGAAGCGACGCCGGCCTGCATTCACGCCGTCATTGCTCATTCAGTCCTCTCCCATCAGCTTTTTGGCCTGTTAAATCAGGCGTCTACTAAGTATTAAATCTGAACTTATAAAAATTTTGCCGAATGGTAATGAAAAGCCCCACCTCTGACAAGGGAATTACCCGGAGCTCCAGCTCCAGGCCTTGTAGTATAGGGGGTCTACGGATGTGGCAAGTTGTCACGCTGAAATTTGTGCATAAATCGCAGGTAATAAAAAACGCCCAGCTCCGTGAGGAGGCTGGGCGTTTTTGTGGAACGTAAAGCGAATTAACGCTTCGAGTACTGCGGACGCTTACGCGCTTTACGCAGACCGACTTTCTTACGTTCAACTTCACGGGCATCACGAGTCACGAAGCCAGCTTTGCGCAGAGCGCCACGCAGGGTTTCGTCGTACTGCATCAGAGCGCGAGTGATACCGTGGCGGATTGCGCCAGCTTGACCACTTACACCGCCACCGATAACAGTGACGTAGATGTCGAACTTTTCAACAGTCTCGGTCAATTCCAGCGGCTGACGAACTACCATGCGGGCAGTTTCGCGGCCGAAGAAGTTGTCCAGGGTGCGGTTGTTGATCGAGATGTTACCAGTGCCCGGACGCAGGAAAACGCGTGCGGTTGCGGTTTTGCGACGGCCAGTGCCGTAATTTTGAGTCGCCGACATAATGAACTATTCCGTTAAAACTTCAGTTCTTGGGGCTGCTGAGCAGCATGAGGGTGAGCAGCGCCCGCATAGACTTTCAGCTTGCGAAACATATCGCGACCCAGTGGGCCCTTCGGCAGCATGCCTTTAACCGCGATTTCAATCGGGGCCTCAGGCTTCTTAGCGATCAGGCCTTCGAAATTGGAAGACTTGATGCCGCCTGGGAAACCGGAGTGACGGTAGTACATTTTGTCTTGCGCTTTGTTGCCGGTAACACGTACCTGCTCAGCGTTGATGATCACGATGTAGTCACCGGTATCAACGTGAGGAGTGTACTCAGGCTTGTGCTTGCCACGCAGACGGCTGGCGACTTCAGTGGCCAGACGACCCAGAGTCTGACCAGCGGCGTCGACGACAAACCAGTCGCGCTGAACTGTTTCCGGTTTTGCAGTAAAAGTTGTCATTCTTTAATAGCCTCAGGGGCCGCCCTGTAAATTAGACGGCGGATCTTACTGAATAGTGCGTACTTTGACAAGTCAAAGGCAGCCGGATACAGACGCTATCGGGGGCTCGGGTCGGCGCGTCCGTTCAACGGCAAGATTCTTCGGCAGGCGGCGCATCACTTCCACTGCAGAAAGAGGTGGGCAATTATGCAGATTGCGAAAAAAAATTCAACCTGCTTTTATGATTGTTTTCCCTGAAGGAGTACCCGATGGATTATCGACAGCTGGGCCGGACCGATCTGAACGTGAGCGCGATAGCCTTGGGCACCATGACCTGGGGTGAGCAGAACAGCGAGGCAGAGGCCTTTGCACAGATCGAACGGGCCAAGGCCGCAGGGATCAACTTCCTCGACACCGCCGAAATGTACCCGGTGCCGCCCAAGGCCGATACCTACGCCACCACCGAGCGGTACATCGGTAATTACTTCAAGAGCCGCGGCGACCGTGCCGACTGGATCCTCGCCAGCAAGGTCGCCGGCCCCGGCAACACCATCGACTACATCCGCGGTGGCCACCTGCGCCATAACCGCAGGCACATCGTCGAAGCCCTGGATGCCAGCCTCAAGCGCCTGCAGACCGACTGGATCGACCTCTACCAATTGCACTGGCCAGAGCGCAGCACCAACTTCTTCGGCCAACTGAGCTACAAGCACAAGGACGAAGACGACCTGACGCCGCTGGAAGAGACCCTCGAAGCACTGGACGAACAAGTGAAGGCCGGCAAAATCCGTCACATCGGCCTGTCCAACGAAACCCCGTGGGGCACCATGAAGTTCCTGGCCCTGGCCGAAGCGCGCGGCTGGACCCGCGCGGTGTCGATCCAGAACCCCTACAACCTGCTTAACCGCAGCTTTGAAGTGGGCCTGGCGGAAATCGCCATTCGTGAACAATGCGGTCTGCTGGCCTATTCACCCCTGGCGTTCGGCATGCTCAGTGGCAAGTACGAAGGTGGCGCGCGCCCGGCAAAAGCGCGCCTGACGGAATACAGCCGCTTCAGCCGCTACTTCAATCCACAGTCGGAAGCGGCGTGCAGCCGTTATGTGGCACTGGCCCGCGAACACGGCCTGGACCCGGCGCAAATGGCCCTGGCCTTTGTGACGCAACAGCCGTTCGTGACCAGCAACATTATTGGCGCAACGTCGCTGGAGCAACTGGACAGCAACATCGCCAGCGCCGATCTGAAGCTGTCGAAGGACGTACTGGAAGGGATTGAGGCGATTCAGAAGGATCATCCGAATCCGGCGCCTTGATTGATCTGTAGAGCGCTATCGGGGGCAAGTCGAATCGTCGCACCGCCCCTCCCACATTGGAATGCATTCCAAGTGTGGGAGGGGCGGTGCGACGATTCGACTTGCCCCCGATGACGCATTCAAGACCCGCAAAAAATCAAAGCGCCCGCGCAATGATCTCTTTCATGATTTCATTGGTCCCGGCATAAATCCGCTGCACCCGCGCATCCGCCCAGGCCCGGGCAATCGGGTATTCCCACATGAACCCATAGCCACCGTGCAGTTGCACGCACTCGTCGAGCACCTTGCATTGCAGGTCCGTGGCCCAGTACTTGGCCATCGCCGCCGTCGGCACATCGAGCTTGCCCTCCAGGTGCAGCGCCATGCATTTGTCTACGAATACCCGGCCGATCTGAATCTCGGTGGCCATCTCCGCCAGCTTGAACCGGGTGTTCTGGAAGTCGGCAATCGCCTTGCCGAAGGCTTTGCGCTCTCGGGTGTAGTCAAGCGTCCATTGCAATGCCGCTTCGGCTGACGACAGCGCTCCAATCGCGACGGTCAAGCGTTCCTGGGGCAGCTCCTGCATCAAATAAGCGAAGCCCATGCCCGCCTGGCCCAGCAGGTTTTCCTTGGGCACCCGCACGTCCTGGAAGAACAACTCCGAGGTGTCCTGGGCCTTCATGCCGACTTTCTCCAGGCGCTTGCCCTTATCGAAGCCCGGTGTATCAGCCTCGACCACAAACAGGCTGGTGCCCTTGGCGCCGGCCTTGGGGTCGGTCTTGGCGACCACAATGACCAGATCGGCGAGAAAGCCATTGGTGATAAAGGTCTTGGAGCCGTTGATCACGTATTCATCACCGTCCAAAACGGCGCTGGTCTTGACCCCTTGCAGATCGGACCCGGCGCCCGGCTCGGTCATCGCGATGGCCGTGACCATCTCGCCGGAGATCAATTTGGGCAGGTATTTGTGCTTCAACGCCTCGCTGCCGTAATGCAGGATGTACGGCGCGACAATGTCCGAATGCAGGGAAAAACCGATACCGGTCAGCCCCAGGCGGCTGATCTCTTCGATCACCACCGCACTGTAGAGAAAGTCCGCGCCCAGGCCGCCGTATGCTTCCGGTAGATGGGAACACAGCATCCCCGCCTCCCCCGCCTTGCTCCACAGCTTGCGGTCGATATAACCCTGTTTCTCCCATTGCCCATGGAACGGCGCGGCGTCTTTTTCAAGGAAGGTGCGCACGCTCTGGCGGAAGAGTTCGTGTTCCGGGCTGAACAACGTTCTGGGGATCATGGAGTCACCTGCGTGGATTGTCGGACAAAGACGAACCACAGAGCCTATGCCGCGAAGGCGTCACGGGACACTGGACACATGCGACAAAAAATAAGACGATCCAGCCGTCTGGTGACCACTTTCCCCTATAAGAATAAATGAAATTATGTCTAACCAAATCTCCACGCCCCTGCGGCGCGTCAGCATTTTGGCCATTGATCGGGTGTTCGCTTCAACCCTCATGCAAGCCAAGGACTTCTTCCACCTCGCCAGCCTGCGTTACGGCAAGCAACAAGGCCTGGGCCTGACGCCAGGGTTTGAAACGCGCCTGGTCAGCCCCGATGGACAATCGGTGCGCAGCTTCAGTGATGTGATCATGCCGGTGGACGGCGGCCTCGAAGATGCCGACATCATCGTGCTGCCGGCCTTCTGGGATGACTTCGACACCCTGTGCACACGCTACCCGCAAGTGCTGCCGTGGCTGCGCGAACAACATACCCGTGGCGCCGTACTTTGCGGCGAGGCCACTGGAGTGTTCTGGCTGGCCGAGGCCGGTTTGCTCGATGGTAAGGAGGCGACCACCTACTGGCGGTTCTTCAATGCCTTCAGCGAACGCTTCCCCCAGGTCCAGCTCAACCAGGACAAGCACCTCACCGACGCCGACAACCTCTACTGCGCCGGCGGCACCACTTCGGCCTGCGACCTCTACATCTATTTGATCGAACGCTTCTGCGGCGCCAACATCGCCCAGGCCGTGGCCCGGGACATCCTCTACGAAGTACAGCGCAGCTATGCGCCGGGGCGTATCGGTTTCGGCGGGCAGAAACTGCACCAGGACGTGATCATCCTGCAGATCCAGCACTGGCTCGAAGAACACTTCGCCGATAAGTTCCGCTTCGAGGACGTCGCCCGGGAACACGGGATGAGCATCCGCAACTTCATGCGCCGCTTCCAGACCGCTACCGGCGACAAGCCGCTGCATTACCTGCAACGCCTGCGCATCGAGACCGCCAAGGGCTTGCTCTCGGGCAGCCGCAAGAGCATCAAGACCATCAGTTATGAGGTGGGTTACGACGACGCGAGTTTCTTTGCGCGGTTGTTCAGGCAGCACACCGAGCTGTCGCCGAACCAGTACCGCCAGCAGTTCCAACAGGCTGCGTAAGCAAATATGGGAGGGGGCTTGCTCCCGATAGCGGTGGATCAGTCAGTGCATCTGTTACTGAAAGACCGCTATCGGGGGCAAGCCCCCTCCCACATTTTTTACGGTGTCGGTCCTAGGGTTTGTGCGCCCGCGACAGGAACTCGTGAGACTGCATTTCCAGCAAGCGGCTCAAGGTGCGCTGGAATTCGAAGTTCAAGCGACCGCCGGTGTAGAGGTCCTTGAGCTCGACTTCCGCCGAGATGATCAACTTGACGTTACGGTCGTAGAACTCGTCGACCATGTTGATAAAGCGCCGCGCAATGTCGTCGGTGGTGACGCTCATCTGCTCCACGCCACTCAGGATCACCGCATGGAAGATCTTGCCCAGCTCGATGTAGTCGTTCTGGCTGCGCGGGCCGTCGCACAGCTCGCGGAAATCGAACCAGGCCACGTCATCACAGGTGCGCAGCGCAATGATTTCACGGTTTTCGATGATCAACTTATCGTTTTCCACCGCCTGGGTGCATTCCGGCGTGAGGGCTCGGAAGCTTTTGCGCAGGCTTTCGTGCGCCGCGTCGTTCAGCGGGAAGTGGAACAGCTCGGCTTGCTCAAGGTGCCGCAGGCGGTAGTCGACACCGCTGTCGACGTTGACGATATCGGTGTTCTGCTTGATCAGCGCAATGGCCGGCAGGAACCGCGCGCGTTGCAGACCGTCCTTGTACAAACCGTCGGGCACGATGTTCGACGTCGCGACCAAGGTCACGCCGTTCTTGAACAGTTCTTCCATCAGGGTGCCAAGGATCATGGCGTCGGTGATGTCGGAGACGAAGAACTCGTCGAAGCAGATCACCCGCGCTTCTTCGGAGAACCGCTTGGCGATGATGGTCAGCGGGTTTTTTTCGCCCGGCAGGGTTTTCATCTCTTCGTGCACGCGCTTCATGAAGCGGTGGAAGTGCGTCCGGACCTTTTCCTTGAACGGCAGCGCTTCGAAGAAGGTGTCCACCAGGTACGTCTTGCCCCGGCCCACGCCACCCCAGAAGTACAGGCCCTTGACCGGCGTGCGGTCTTTCTTGCCAAACAGCTTGCTGAGCATCCCAGGCTTGCTTTGCGAGGCCGCGACCAGGTCGTCATACAGGCGCTGCAAATGACGCACCGCCGTTTCCTGGGCAGCGTCGTGGAAGAACTCGGGGCGTTTCAGATCAGCTTGATATCGTTCTAGGGGCGTCATAATTTCGTTAGCAAGGCAACAAAAACGGGCCGTCACTGTAACGACGGCCCTGGATAATGGCAATCAACCCTTGGTCGGGTTAATCCTCGAGGGGGGTCAACGCGACGCGCAAGGCTTCGATGGCGGCATCACGCGCTGCGTCGTCGGCAAATGACGCGCTGTCGGCCACTGCGGCGCCGTCCAGCCATACGCTGAAACCCAGGGCTTCGGTGCGTATATCCAGCGCGTTACCGCTCTGCAGTTGTTTGGTCACCGCGCCGGCGGCCTTGCCGTCAGCAAAGTTGCGCGACAGCAGCAACTGCTCGCCATCAGCCGCCAGCAAGCGGAACCGGAAGCTGCCGTCGTCTTCACGGAAGCTGACGAAACGCGCGGCTTTCGCCGCTTTCTTCTTGGTGCTCACAGGTGCCGCGGCCTGGTTCACGAAAGAACGCAGGCCCACCGCCTCACGCAACTCGGCGAGGAACGGCGCGGCCACGGCGCGGGCTTTCTTGGCTCCCACCAGCAGCAGGTCTTCCATATCCGACGGTCGCGCCATCAACTGGTGATAGCGCTCGCGGGCTTCGCCCAACTGGCCGTCCAGCAGCTGGAACAGACGATTCTTCGCCTCGCCCCAGCCCAGGCCTTGCAGCAGTTCAGCGCGGAACGCTTCTTCCTGGGCCTTGCTGGCAAACGCCTGGTAGAGGGTGAACAAGTGAGAGTTGTCCGGGTCCTTGGCTTCGCCGGGCGCGCGGGAGTCGGTGACGATCCGCGAAATGGCGTCTTTCATGTCCTTGGCGCTGGTGAACAACGGGATGGTGTTGTCGTAGCTCTTCGACATCTTGCGGCCATCCAGGCCCGGCAACGTGGCGACGCTTTCCTCGATCAACGCCTCGGGCATGGTGAAGAACTCCTTGCCGTTGCCGAACAGGTGGTTGAAGCGCTGGCCGATGTCGCGCGCCATCTCCACGTGCTGGATCTGGTCGCGTCCCACCGGCACCTTGTGTGCATTGAACATCAGGATGTCCGCCGCCATCAGCACCGGGTAGCTGTACAGGCCCATGGTGATGCCCGCATCCGGGTCTTCGCCGGTTTCCACGTTCTTGTCCACCGACGCCTTGTAGGCATGGGCGCGATTGAGCAGGCCCTTGGCGGCAACGCAGGTCAGCAGCCAGGTCAACTCGGGGATTTCCGGGATGTCGGACTGGCGATAGAAAGTCACCCGGTCCACGTCCAGGCCACCGGCCAGCCAGGTCGCGGCGATTTCCATGCGCGAGCGCTGGATTCGCTGCGGGTCATCGCACTTGATCAGGGCGTGGTAGTCGGCCAGGAAGTAGAAGGAATCAGCATTGGCGTCCTGGCTGGCGAGGATCGCCGGGCGAATCGCACCGGCGTAGTTGCCCAGGTGCGGCGTGCCAGTGGTGGTGATGCCGGTGAGGATACGGGTACGAGTCGTCATGGGTAATCGCTTGTCAGACTGCTATCAATTCGAGAGGCGCGGCAGTACCAGATCCTTGAGATCGGTCAGCTTGCCATGAAAAAAGTGTCCGCATTCTGCCACTTTCAGCAGCTCATGGGGACGTTTCAGGGCGGCGGACCAATCGTAGACGGTCTGCGGGTCGACCACTTCGTCGGTTTCCGGCTGGATCAGGGTCAATGGGCAGCCTTGAGGCAACACGTCAGTATCACGCAAGCGCATCACTGCCGCGGCGACCATGAACAGGTGCGCGAGCTTTTCGCCCTTGGCTTCCAGGCGACCGCCCAGGCTGGCCGCCACATAACCACCGAAAGAAAACCCAAGCAAGGTGATCGGCAGGTCCGGGTGTTTTTCTCGCAGCCAGGCGGCGGCCGCTTCGGCATCATCGACTTCACCGGTGGCCATATCGTGCGTGCCGGCGCTGGCACCCACGCCACGGTAATTAAAACGCAAAGTAATCAAACCGGCATCGCGGGCAGTGCGTTGCAGGGTCGATACGACTTTATTGAGCATGGTCCCACCCTGTACCGGGTTAGGGTGGCAGATCAGCGCCAGGCCACGTGGCTCGGGGTGATCCAGGTACAAGGCTTCCAACTGGCCTACTGGGCCATCGATCAAAACGGGGGTTTCACGCATGAGCAAGGAATGAACTCCGTGACCTCTCAAGGGGTCGACTCGTCTAGCTAAAAGTCTGTGCATGGCATCATTGCGAGCTTAATCGCGGTATACAGCGCAGGTCCGAGCCGTTAACGTAAAGCAAAGCCGTTTATAGAGGAAGGACTCGTGGAACACTCGCTCTTAGTTTGGTTGTTGCCGACTCTTGCCCTGGTTGCCGGTGTCGCCATTGGATTCCTGGTTGCTCGCCTTCTGCCGAATGCCGCGCCTAACCGCACGCAGCGTCAGTTGGATGACATCCAGGAACGTTTTGACAGTTATCAGAACGAGGTTGTTACCCACTTCAACACCACCGCGACCCTGGTCAAGAAGCTCACCCAGAGCTACCAGGAAGTACAGGATCACCTCGCCGATGGCGCCAACCGCCTGGCACTCGACGACATCACCCGTCAGCGCCTGCTGGCCGCGCTGCATTCCGATGCACCGCAAACCCCACGGGAGCGCCTGACCCCGCCACGGGAAAACCAGGAGCCGCCACGGGACTACGCGCCAAAGACGCCGAACGCCCCAGGCATGCTGGATGAGCATTACGGCTTGAAGAAGTAAGCCTTTTCGAGCGCTGTAAAAAAGCCCGGCTGATCGATGATCAGCCGGGCTAATGAGATGGTCACCCCCACACCCTGCGAGGGCTACGCTTTCGCAGGGTGTTTTGTTTTTGGAGGCCATCATCATGAGCGAGTCAGCGCTGATCGGGATCGATCTCGGCAAACATAATTTCCACCTTCTGGGCCAAGACAAATCGGGCCGCGAGGTGTTTCGCAAAAAGCTCTCGCGAGCGCAGATGATGCGGTTCTTCGGCAACTTGCCGAGCTGCGTCGTGGTAACGGAAGCCTGTGCCGGCTCTCACTTCATCGCCCGTCAGCTTGCGGCGATGGGGCATACGACCAAGTTGATTTCACCGCAGTTTGTCCGCCCTTTCGTCAAGGGCAACAAAAATGACTTTATCGACGCAGAGGCCATTTGCGAGGCGGCTTCCCGTCCGTCCATGCGCTTCGTTACGCCTAAAACCGAGTCTCAGCAAACCCTGTCTGTCCTGCATCGCATGCGCGAGTCGTTGGTGCATGACCGCACCAAGACAGCCAATCAGATGCACGGTTTCCTGCTGGAATTTGGCATCAGCCTGCCCAAAGGCTCAGCCATCATGAAGCGTTTGGCAGCTGTTTTGGCCGAGCATGAGCTGCCTGTGCGGCTGACAGTGCTGTTGCAACGCCTGCACGATCACTTCGTTTACCTGGATGAACAGATCAAGGAACTGGACAAACAACTGGCTTGCCAGCTGGCCGACGATGATCTGGGGAGCCGTTTGCTTAGCATGCCGTGTGTCGGTCCGATCACCGCCAGCCTTCTGGCTGTAGAAATGGGCGATGGCAAGCAATACCGATGCAGTCGCGATTTTGCGGCTTCAGTGGGCTTGGTGCCGCGACAGTACAGCACGGGCGGCAAAGCCAATTTGTTGGGGATCAGCAAGCGGGGTGACAAGCACCTGCGGCAACTGCTGGTGCAATGCTCCAGGGTTTACATGCAGAGGCTGGATCATCAGAAGGGGGCTTTGGCCGACTGGGTGCGAGCGCTGCTGCGCCGACGACACTCGAATGTGGTGGCCTGTGCCCTGGCCAACAAACTGGCGCGTATCGCTTGGGCGATAGCGGCTCACCATGCGCAATATGAAGCAGGGCCAGACGCCTTGAACGCCTGACCCTGCGGTTGTTGCAGTACCACAATTCACCCTTCAGGTTTTGCGATAGCTGAACAACGGATGACGTGAACGGCCTACCGGCCTGGCGAAGATCCTGACATAAAAATCGGCTTCAGAAGCCGACGGGCTTTTAAGGATCGTCAGGCGCGACTCTCATCGTGGCGCTGGGGCAAGCCCCAAACAGACGCCGGATAGATTTAAGCAAGCCAACCACATCGCCCGTTAATCAGTATTGCAAAAATGGGGGGGTAGTGAAACGATGCATCGCCGATGGTAGTGTGGGGTTTCCCCATGTGAGAGTAGGTCATCGTCAAGATTAAATTCCGAAACCCCATTTGCGAAAGCAGATGGGGTTTTGTTTTGGGCGGTCGAAAAGCGCAGGCGCAAGCGTGCTCATGCAGCACGATAACGCTGACGCGCACCGTCGGGCACACCGCCTCCGGCTCCAATTCCTATACTTGCCCCCAATCGCCCGACAAATTTGCACAGTTATTTCTGAACCAGACCACTAGAATAGGCACCTAACCTTTTTTAGAGTCAGAGCCCTATCTATGCCCGACCCGGTTGATACCCTCAAGGTGTCGGATTTACCACTGGACGACCTGGTTGCATGTCATGAGTGCGACTTGCTGATGCGCAAACCAACGCTTGCCCTTGGCGAAAAGGCCCAATGCCCGCGTTGCGGATACGAGCTTTACGCTCACCGCCACAATGTCGTTGAGCGCAGCCTTGCCCTCGTGCTCGCCGCGCTGTTGCTGTACATCCCCGCGAACTTTTTACCCATCATGCAGCTCAATCTACTCGGGCAATCCTCTGAGGACACCGTGTGGAGTGGCGTTGTCGGTTTGTTCGATACCGGCATGCAAGGCGTTGCCGCCGTGGTGTTCCTGTGCAGCATGGGTATTCCCTTGCTCAAGCTGCTTTGCCAACTGGCAGTGTTGCTCAGCATTCGCTGGAAGATGGGCCGCAGTTACGGGCTGTTGCTGTACCGCATCTACCATCATATGAAGGACTGGGGGATGTTGGAGGTCTATTTGATGGGGGTGTTGGTAGCGATCGTAAAACTCGCAGATATGGCTTCTATCACAATCGGTCTGGGGCTAGCCTGCTTTGTCAGCCTATTAATGGTTCAGGTTCTGCTTGAGGTGGTGATGTCGCCGCACCAGATCTGGCAAGCACTGTCAGGAGAAGATGATCATGCGGGCGATTGATGCAGGCATTCTGATTTGTACCGAATGCCACGAACTGAACAAGCAAGAGCCGGATGCCGATGAGCAATCCTGCAGCCGTTGTGGTGCGCTGATCCATGCCCGCCGTCCCAACAGCCTCACGCGCACATGGGCATTGCTGATCACCGCGGCCATTTTATATATTCCCGCCAACCTGCTACCGATCATGACCATCAACTCCCTTGGCCAGGGTGATCCCAGTACCATCATGTCGGGTGTCATCCAACTGGTGCAGCACGGGATGTTCCCCATCGCCGCCGTGGTGTTCATTGCCAGTATTCTGGTGCCGACATTCAAGCTGGTGGGCATTGGTCTGCTACTGTTCTCGGTGCAGCGTCACCAACCGCTGTCCGCGCAACAACGCATCATCATGTACCGATTTATCGAATTCATTGGCCGCTGGTCCATGCTGGATATCTTCGTGATCGCCATCCTGGTGGCGGTTGTAAACTTTGGGCGGCTTGCCAGCGTCGAGGCCAACCTCGGCGCAGCAGCCTTCGCCAGTGTGGTGATCTTGACGATGCTTGCCGCAGTAACTTTTGATCCCCGACTGATTTGGGATAACACGGAGTCGGACGACGACCATGAGTGATTTGCCTAAAGCTAAAACCCGACCGGCCTCGAATTGGTCGGCAATTTGGGTCCTTCCCCTGATTGCGCTGATCATTGGTGGCTGGTTGGGATGGCGTGCCTATTCCCAGCAGGGCATTGAAATCCAAGTGCGTTTTGAAAGTGGCGAAGGCATCCAGGCCAACAAAACCGAAGTGGTCTACAAAGGTATGTCAGTGGGCAAGGTCAAGACCTTGGCCCTTGACGATGAGGGCAACAATCGCGGGGTGATTGCCACCATCGAGATGAACAAGGACGTCGAGCAATACCTCAAGACCAACACCCGCTTCTGGCTGGTCAAGCCCAGTGTCAGCCTCGCCGGTATCACCGGCCTGGAAACCTTGGTCTCAGGTAATTACATCGCTGCCAGCCCAGGCGACGGCGAACCCACACGCAAATTCAAGGCCCTCTCCGAAGAGCCTCCATTATCCGATGCCAAGCCCGGCCTGCACCTGACCATCAAGGCCGACCGTCTCGGATCGCTTAACCGTGGCAGCCCAGTGTTCTACAAACAGATCCAGGTCGGCCAGGTCAAAAGCTACCTGCTGTCCGAAGACCAGAGCACCGTTGAAATCAAGGTTTATATCGAACCAACCTACGCCAACCTGGTGCGCAAACACACGCGTTTCTGGAACGCCAGCGGCATCAGCATCGATGCCAACCTCTCTGGAGTGAAGGTGCGCAGCGAGTCCCTCGCCAGTATCGTTGCCGGCGGTATCGCCTTCGCCACGCCGGAGAACCGCAAGGACAGCCCCCCCACTGATCCGAGCCTGCCGTTCCGCCTGTACGAAGATTTCGACGCTGCCGCAGCCGGTATCAAGGTCAAGGTCAAACTTACCGACTTCGAAGGCTTGCAGGCCGGACGCACCCCGGTGATGTACAAAGGCATTCAGGTCGGCAGCCTGAAAACCCTGAAGATCGATCCAGACCTGTCCAGCGCCAATGCTGAGCTGACCCTTGACCCATTGGCCGAAGATTATCTGGTGCAGGACACCCAGTTCTGGGTGGTCAAACCGTCCATTTCCCTGGCCGGTATCACCGGGCTTGAAGCGTTGGTCAAAGGTAACTACATCGCCATCCGCCCTGGCGACAAAGGCAGTGCGCCACAGCGTGAATTTGTCGCCCGGGCCAAGGCCCCGCCATTGGACCTGCGTTCGCCAGGCCTGCACATGGTGCTGTTCACTGACAACCTTGGGTCCCTGGATGTAGGCAGCCCGATTCTCTACAAGCAGGTCAAGGTAGGTTCGGTGCAGAGCTATCAGTTCTCGCGCAAGAACAAACAGCTGGTGATCGGCGTCCACATCGAGAAGGAATACGCCAATCTGGTCAACGGTTCGACGCGCTTCTGGAATGCCAGCGGCGTAACCTTGACCGGCGGACTCACCGGCGGCATCCAAGTGAAAAGTGAATCCCTGGCCAGCTTGATGGCCGGTGGTATTGCGTTCGAAACGCCGGAACCGAACGTACCGCTGAAAAAGCGTATTCCACGTTTCCGCCTGTTCGCCGACCGTGAGGCCGCCAACCAGCATGGCACCCTGGTGACCATCAAGGTCGACCGCGCCGATGGGCTGCGTCCTGGCACGCCTGTTCGTTTCAAAGGGCTGGATGTGGGCAAGATCGAGAGCGTCGACTTGAGCGCCGATATGCAGTCGGTATTGCTCGGCGCGCGTATCACCCAAGTTGCGGACCGCATCGCGCGCGTCGGCAGTCAGTTCTGGGTGGTCAAGCCTGAACTGGGCCTGATGAAAACCTCCAACCTGGAAACCCTGGTCACTGGGCAGTACATCGAAGTACAGCCTGCGGTGAAAAACGCCGGGCCACAAAAGAGCTTTGTCGCCCTGGACCAACCCCCTGAAACCGCCCACCAGGAGGCGGGCCTGAGCCTGGTGCTCAGTGCCGCGCGCCGTGGTTCGTTGAAGGAAGGTGTGCCGGTCACCTACCGTGAAGTCACCGTGGGCAAAGTGACTGGATATGAGCTGGGTCAGACCGCCGACCGCGTACTGGTCCACATCCTGATCGAGCCCAAGTACGCTCCCCTGGTACGCAGCGGCAGCCGCTTCTGGAACTCCAGCGGCTTTGGTCTCGACTTTGGCCTGTTCAAGGGGGCGACGGTGCGGACGGAGTCCCTGGAGACGCTGGTCGCCGGCGGCATCGCCTTTGCCACGCCCGATGGCGAGCGCATGGGGAGTGCGGCGCGACCGCAGCAAACGTTCCCGCTGTTCGACAAGTTTGAAGACGAGTGGCTGACCTGGGCGCCTAAAATCCCACTCGGTAAATAGACCTGGGCGCCGTTATCGGGAGTAAGCCCCTCCCACATTTTGATTTGTGAGCGCATTCAACATGTGGGAGGGAGCTTGCTCCCGATGGGGCCTCAAAGACGACGTAAAACCCAGCCCAAAAAAAGGCCGCGATCGATCAGATCGCGGCCTTTTTGCATTTCAACGCCGAGCGTCAGACCTCATCCAACTCCGGCTCATCTGCCTGCACATTCACCGTGGCCTTCACCACATCGTGGCGGCGGATGTACTTCCAATCCGCCTCATCGATATAGATCCCGTTCGGTCCGCTGCCGCCCTCCAAGTCGATTGCGACCTGGGCTGAGACCTGCGGTTTCACACTGGCCAGGATCGGCACGAAGCCCAGTTGCAGGCTGGTCTCCAGCAATGCGGCCTGGTTCTTCTCGTCGATATCCGCGGCTTCATCGAGATAGTACGGCAGCCGTACGCGACCGGCCTGGTCGCGGTCCATCAAGTGCAGCAACAAATACATGTTGGTCAGCGCTTTGATTGTCATCGTGGTGCCGTTGGACGCGGCACCATCGATGTCGGTGTGGATCACCGGCTGACCATGCACCTTGGTGATCTCGAAGGCCAACTCGAACAAATCCTTGAGGCCCAACTGGTTATGGTTTGCCGCTACCAGGCGCGCCAGGTATTCCTTGGCCTCTTCGTTCTTGTTGTCCTGCTCGGCGCTCTGGCTGAGGTCGAACACCGACAGGGTTTCGCCTTCTTCATACTGACCGGCACTGTGGATGATCTGGTCGATATGCTTGAGGGCTTCCTTGTTGGGCGCCAGCACGATACGGAAGCTTTGCAGGTTGGACACCTGGCGCTTGTTGATCTCGCGGTTGAACAATGCCAACTGGTGCTCAAGGCTGTCATAGTCGCTGCGGATATTGCGCAGGGTCCGCGCGATATCGGTGACTGCCGCACGCCGTGCCTTGCCGAGGGTCAGTGCTTCATCGGTACGGTGCGCATAGGCGTTGATCAGCAGTTGCAGGCGACGCTCCACGTCATCCTCGCTGTCGAACTTGGCCACGCCCTTGAGGCGTACCTGGGCGTACAGCGCTTCGATCTGGCCATCAGCGCGCAGCAAGCCCTGCCAGCTGTCCTGATAGTCATTGAGCAGCGGCAACAGGTTGTCCATGGAGTCGTCGACCGGGTCCATGAACGGCGTGCCGAACGGCAAGTCCGCCGGCAGCAACTGACGACGGCGCAAGGCGTCATCCAGGGTGCGTTGCTTGGCTTCCATATCGCCGATCTGGCGACCGACCAGTTGCAGCTTGGCCGACAGTTGCTGGACACGTTCGGTGAACGCATCGCTGGAGCGCTTCAGTTCATCCTGGGCGGCTTCCATTTGCGCCAGCTGTTCCAGCTTCTCACCTTCTTCGGCGCTCAGGGTCTGCGCGCGGCGGAAGTCTTCGAGGGCTTTTTGTGCGTCCAGCACCTGCTGGTACAGCGCTTCAGTCTGGGTCTTGCTCGCGGCACGGTCAGAGGCCACGGCCTGCTGGGTCTTGAGCTGCTTGAGTTCTTTCTCCAGGCGTTCTTTCTGGTCACGCAATGCCGCGCGATCCGCCAGGGCCTGTAATGCCGGGGGCTCGATGTGCGAGATGTCGATGGACAGCCCCGGCACTTCGAAACGCTCGCCCTTGAAGCCATCCAGGATCAGTTCCAGGGATTTGACCCACTGGCCGTCCTCATCCAGCGTAATGCCATGCTCGCCCAACGGCAGGCTGAACAGAGAACTGTTGAACAAGCGCATCAGACGCTCGACATCCTGCTGTGAGAATTCTTCACGCAGTTTGGCGTAGCTATTGTTATCCGCGTGATCAAGCTGCTGCTTGACCGACTTCAAGCGTTTTTCCAGGTCGCGCAGACGCTCGTCCAAATCCTCGGCGCTGAACTGCCGTGACTGCGCCAGGGCGCCGGCCAGTTCATCGTGGGCATCCTTGGCCGCCAACAGCTGTTGTTCCAGCACCTTGACGTCATCGACCAGGGCAAATCGATGCTTGAGCACCGACAGCTCGCCCAGCCAACGCTGGATACCGCTGATTTCCCGCTCCAGGCGCATCAGCTCCTGGGTGCCGCCGCGCTGGTCGTTTTGCAACGCGTCCTGCTCGTTGCGGTAGTGCTCGGCCTGGATGGTCAGCTCTTCCTTGCGCGCACTGGCGTAGTCCGACCAGGTGCCCAGCAGCGAGTCCAGCAGCGGCGACAGGCGATGCAATTTGCCACGCAGGATGTCGCGCTGTTTCACACCATTGGCCAGTGCTTCAACCAGCGGTCCTGCGGCGACCAGGGAGTTGTAGTCCTGCTCCATGCGTCGCACGTCGCGGAAGGCTTCTTCACACGCGGCGATGTAATCGACACTGCCGGAGCGCAGGCTGTGCTCGAACGCATCGAGGAACAATTGCTTGAGCTTGGCCGCGGTGATTTCGCGCATGTGCAGCAGGTTGATAAACAGTGCGCGGAAGGTCTTCAGGCTCTGTTCGCTGGTGGAACGCAGCGGGATCAGGGTCAGGTCCAGCGGGATCGACGTGTGGCCGCCCACCAGCAAACGGCGTAGTTCATCGGGCTTGAGCTCGTAGGCTTTCAGGCCCTCGCGCTCCAGGTTGGTGAACAGTTCTTTCTGACGCAGGCAGGTGTCGTTTTTCTGGTAGTGGGCCAGGTCCAGCTTGCCGGCGTAGGCGAAGAACTGGTGACCAAAGCCGCCTCCCGGGCCGCGACCGACCACGCCGATCACATGCGGGCCGTGGGGCAGGGAGACCTCTACGAGGATGTAGCTGGTGTCGGTGGCAAAGTAGAAGCGCCGCGATTGTTCCAGGGTGTACTTGCCGAAACTCATGTCCGACATGCGCGCCAGGATCGGGAACTGCAAGGCGTTGATCGACGCGGATTTACCCAGGTTGTTCGCGCCATACACCGACAGAGGCTCTTCCAGCGGGAACAGGCCCAGGCTGTAGCCGGCGGTGTTCAATAGGGCGAAGCGGCGGATGCCGTAGCGTTCCTTGCTCATGCGTCGGTCTCCTGTTCTTCGGCAATGGCGCGGGCCAGGGCGTCTTCTTCGCTTTCGTCGTCAAAATCACTCAAGTCCAACGGGTCATCGGTCTTCAGCAGTTTTTCATCGCTGTCTTCGTCGATGATCACCGGTGCAGGCAACGGCAACACGCTGTGCACGCTGGCCGCCAGGTCGCGGTCCTGCTGCACCGACAGGCACACATCGAGGAAGCGGTGCATCGGCGGCAGGAAGCGATAAATACCGTTGTCTTCGCTGGCAAAACCCAATTGGGTCATGCGGCGCATGATTTTTTCTTCGAGTTCTTCCTGGGTCTGCACTTCGGCCTGGATAAACAGGTCGCGGTACTTTTCCAACAACGAGGGCAGTTCGTCGCGGCCCAGGCTGCCACCGTCGAGCACGGCAATCGGGTCGCGGCCCTGGTCGGCCAAATGCTCGACGATGATGAAGGTGAACAACGCCAGGCGTTGGGCGGTCTTGTTCACCTGCGCGCTGGCAATGGCGGAGTCGGGTACGAAGTAGTAGAAGCCCCGGGTATCGCACACCAGCTCAAAGCCAAGGGCCTTGAACAGCGTACGGTACTGATCCTGGAAATTCGACAGTTGCGCGTACAGCTCCGGGTCGCGGCGGCTGACGTGGTAACCCTTGAACAGCTCGCGAAAAATCGGCGCCAGCTGGGACAGTTCGGATAGATCAAGATGCATAAGGAGTGCTCGCAGAATGCTCGGCCGCGTCAGGGCTGGCCGGGAGCAGGGCGAATGAGCGCAGGCTGACCTGGTGCTCGTGTGTGTGGTAATCGCGGCGTTCCAGACGCTCGCGCTTGAAGCGTTTTTCGCGGGACAGGCGTGAGAACCAATACAGCAATTCGTCGGTGGCGCCGTCCGGCTCCTGTTCCAGCAGCCAGGTCATCAGGTCCGGCATCGGCAGCGCGTCTTCGCAGCGTTCGAGCATTTCCTTGACCGTGCGCGGTGCGCGCTGGGCTTCGCCTTTATGGGACTTGTGCGCCTTGGGGAAACGCGCCGGTTTCGGCTCGAAGTTCGCCAGGGCGTATACATAGGCCTCAACCTGACTCGCGCTGCCAAGGAAGGTGCTTTGCGGCCGGGTAAACATCGGCATCGCGGCCTGCGGCACGGCATCCAGGCCTTTGCGGCGGATGGCCGATAGCGCGAGTGCTGCGCCACGGGTCACGGCGTTGTGCCGACGTGCTTCTTCACGCAGTGGCAACAGCAGTTCCCGTGCGTGACGCAAGGTCAGTTGGGCGCTGGTCTGCATCTCGAGAATGCGCGCGTGGGTACGCAGCAGCATGTCGTCGTCCACCAGGTGGCCGAGGCGCTGTTGCTCGGTGAGCATGCGCAGCAGCACATTCTCCACCTTGCGCACGCCTTGCTCGAAGGCGCCGTCGGCGTTCACCAGTTGGATCATCGGTTCGACGTATTCATCCCAGGTCGCCAGGACTTCGGCATAACGCTGGCGCAACGGGATCTGCCGGTCGCTGGTCTTGGCGCGGTCGGCCACGGCAGCGAGGGCCTGTTCGTCGTTGGCGAGTTTTTTCAGTACGTCGCGCACACGCATGTCCAGCAGGCGCAGTTGCCGCGCCAGGTCGTGGCCATCACGGATGTCGAAGGCGTCCTGGATATAACCGGCCAAGCGCTCGAGGTGGCGCAGGTAAGCTTCGATTTCCAGGCACAGGCCAAGCCGGTGCTCCTTGCGAAGATAGGCGAGGAAGTCGTGGATCTGTGCATTGAGCTCGAAACGGTTCGGGCTCTTGGCGACAGGTACCAGGATATCCAGGCGAATCCACACGTCCAGCAGGCTGGTGATGTCCTGGGGCGTGCTGTCCAATTGTTGGGCGGCCAGTTGTGCGCGCAACTCGCCCAGGCTCAGCGTGCCTTGGTCGAAGTGTTCGCACAGTGGCTCAAGTAGGGCCCAGTGTTCGGCGAGGGCGCGCAGGACGCGCTTGGGTTCGATCATGGGAATGGCCGGCTGGTTGGCGATTAAAAGTCGCGATTGTACTGCATCAGGCGCGGGATTTATCCACAGCCGGTCAGTGCGCAGTGGGCGATTGTTACCGAACAGCGGTAGAATCCCCGTTCTTTACTTATCCACAAGTGGCCGAGCTGTGCTTATCGAGTCCCGACGTCGCGCTTACTTGACCGCCATGCAGGTGGTCAACTGGCTGCCCCGCACCGAACTGCCGTTTGCCGCCCCGTCGCGGCCCGAGTTGTTGCAGGCGCTCGAGCCCTATGAGGCGTTCGAGACCTCCGGGGAAGAAGCCGCTGCGCCCGTGGCGGTGGTCAAGCCAGAGCCGCCTGTGCGGCCGGTGGTGGAGCGCGCCAAGGTCGAGGTGCCACGTCCGTCGCCGATGGCCAAGCCGGTAGTCGCTGAAGAAGCGGCCCCCGTGGTCAAGGCGCCGGTCGTCCCGCCACCGCGTTTTGCCCTGCAATTGCTACGGGCCGGACGTTGCCTGTTGCTGGTGGAACTGCCTACCGGCGAGCGCTTCCAGACCCGTGACCCGGCCTACATGCTGCTCAAGGACATGCTGCGCGCCGCCGGCCTGCCCGACAGTCCGCAAATTGTCGGCGACCCCGTGCGTTGGCCGCTGCTGGTGCGCGGCACGATGGACCAGGGCCCGGAAGCCGCGCGGGATTTTGTCCAAGGTTTTGTCTCGGCGCGTTTGGAAGACGAACCCTGCGTGTGCCTCTGGCTGATCGGCCTGCCTGCCGTGCGCTTTGCCGGTGAGGCCAATGCCGAGGCGTGGTACCGCGAGCTGCAGGTCGAAGGCCTGGGCTCGGTATGGGCCCTGCCGGGCCTGGAATTATTAATGGAAGAGCCACAGCGTAAGGCTGATGTCTGGCAAGCCATGCGCCGGCTGATGGCGCGCTGGAAAACAACCGATGAGTGAGGCTTTATCCTTCCGCCCGATGACCGAGGCAGACCTCGACGCCGTGCTGAAAATCGAATACGCGGCATTCAGCCATCCCTGGACCCGCGGGATCTTTCTCGACGGGCTGGGTAAATACCAGATCTGGTTGATGTTTGAAGGCGAGCAGCAAGTGGGCCACGGCGTGGTGCAGATCATCCTCGACGAGGCGCATTTGCTGAACATTACCGTTAAGCCGGAAAACCAGGGCCGTGGCCTGGGCCTGGCGCTGCTGGAGCACCTGATGTCTCGCGCCTATGCGGCCAACGCGCGGGAATGTTTCCTCGAAGTGCGTGACAGCAACACCGGCGCGTTCCGGCTGTACGAGCGCTATGGCTTCAATGAAATCGGCCGTCGGCGCGATTACTACCCGGCCGTCGGTGGGCGCGAAGATGCGGTCGTCATGGCCTGCACCCTGGTCGACTAAATACATAGCCCAATGTGGGAGGGGGCTTGCCCCCGATAGCAGTGGACCAGCCAGCTCATCGAGTGACTGACACACCGCCATCGGGGTGCAAGCCCCCTCCCACATCTAGGACGACGTTTTGTCAGCGGTTACCGTCTACCGGATCGATATCCGCCAGTTCGGCCTCATCCAGGCCGTTACCACCGCCAATTTCATCTTCGTTCACGATACTCAAATCGTAATCCGCCGGATTATCTTCGCCTTCCTCCCTGGCATCCCGCGCGCCATCCTCATGGATCAAGTTTTCCGGGGTCAAATCATCACCGGTCTGCGCGGAGGGTGCGTCCTCGTCAAAGTCCAGCTCGCGCATCGAGCCCATGCGATCTTCGTTGTCATCAATCGGTTCGGGCTGGGTAGCACCGTAGGGACGTCGTGATTCAGTCATGGCCAATCCTCATACTGTGGGGCTTATAGTGTGTGGACAGGCACTGCGCCCCAAAGATTCAAGCTGATTCATGTTTGTTATTCACCGGCAGGGCGTGACCCGGACGACGGGTTGTCAGTCACAAAACTGCGCATCATTCCTGAGGCTTTCCCTGATGAACGAACTACAAGACCTGCTTGATAACAACGAACGCTGGGCGGATGCGATCAAACAGGAAGATCCCGAATTCTTCGCCAAGCTCGCTCGCCAGCAGACCCCGGAATACCTGTGGATCGGCTGTTCTGACGCCCGAGTGCCGGCCAACGAGATCGTTGGCATGCTGCCGGGTGATCTATTCGTGCACCGCAACGTGGCCAACGTGGTGCTGCACACTGACCTCAATTGCCTGTCGGTGATCCAGTACGCGGTCGATGTACTCAAGGTCAAACACATCCTCGTCACTGGCCACTATGGCTGTGGCGGCGTGCGTGCATCGATGCAGGACCGCCAGTTCGGCCTGATCGACGGCTGGCTGCGCACCATTCGCGACCTGTACTACGAAAACCGTGACCTGCTGGCCCAGTTGCCGACTGAAGAAGAGCGCGTCGATCGCCTGTGCGAGTTGAACGTGATCCAGCAAGTGGCCAACGTCGGCCATACCAGCATTGTGCAAAACGCCTGGCACCGTGGGCAGAGCCTGTCGATCCATGGTTGCATCTATGGCATCAAGGATGGCCGCTGGAAGAGCCTGAACACCACCATCAGTGGCTTTGAGCAACTGCCGCCGCAATATCGCCTGCGCCCGTTGGGCGAAGCCTAACGGTATTCGGGGCCGCGCTTGCTCTCCAGCACGCGCAGCCCCTCGGCGTTTATCTGTTCCTCTCGGCCTTTGATCCAGCCCCGGCAGTTGGGCGCGCCACAGTGGCAGGCAAATTGATGGGGCAAGATGTCGCCGCTGTCGGCGTAATCGATGGTCAGCCAGCTTCCGACGGCAATCGGCACCACGGCCCATAGCTCCAGATAGTGGGTGTCGAAATAGACATTCGGGCTGCAAGAGTGACGCAGCAGGCCGCAGAACCATCGGTCGTACAGATGAATACGCGATGAGATCTGGAAGGTGTGCTGGCGCCGCTCGCTGAGGGCGTAGCCCGACACCTTGGCAATGCGCGTTCGGCTGTCAAAGGCGACACGGGCCTTGATCCCCGTGGGGTCGCCGTTTCGGTTGCGCACCACTTGAAACTGGCGGGTTGAGGGGTAGCCGCGCTCGAACAGCGATGTCGCAAAGGGATAGAGGCAGTCAGTCGCAACAGTTTTAGCCTTATCCATGGCTTGAGTCTTCATAACTCTCCTTGGTAGGGCTGCATCGACCTGCGGATGGTGTCTGACTGCCAGTCTTGCAGCGGATGGCCCGGCTCAAGACTCGCTTAAGATTGAACCGATTTCTACTGTCAGAGTTGACAGTAGAAATCGGTTTTTTTGCGCTCTAGAGCGCTGGAATGCCGAACGATGGGGTGGGAACGGCGTTTTTAAGCTGTTTGAGCTGTGACTTGATCGCGGGCGTGGCGCATTTGGCATTCGCCTGTTCGGGGCTCAGGTTGCGCACCGAGGTATAGAACAATTCACAGGTCTGTTCTTTGCGCGTGACCTGCCAGGTGTTCATGCATGCCTTGAGTAGCACATTCGGATCGCTCGCCGGTTTTTGCCCCATCCCGGCTTGCCAGCAGGCGGCACTCAGGTCCTGGCCCATCACTTTCAAGCCTGCTTCGTCAGCCTTCTGCTCGTCGCCGTCATAGGTGTCGGGGCTGGCCGCATACCAGATGTAGCTGGGATGGTTGGAGCCCAGGACCGACACGGTTTTACCCGCTTCCGGGCTGATTTGCGCCAGGCCCAGTACCCCCACGGTTTGCCCGTATTGTTGCTTGATCCAGCTGCGCACCGGCGCGCCGAACGCGACCATTGGCAATGAGCCGCTGGGCCGCACGCTCAGTTCCTTGACCATGCGGGTCTGGTAGTCGGTGAAGTAACCGTAGACGCTCTCCAAGTCCTTGCCGGCGTTGGACGGTGCGGCGATGGGCGCGATGTCGATGATGGTCTGGTAGGCCGGGGTTTCGGTGGCCGGTATGCCATTGTCGGTGAGCAAGGTGGCCCAGCGGTCGGTGGTGGCCGATTCCAGGTAATCCTGGGCCTGGGTCAGTGAGTAATCCGGGGGGAAGTGCAGCAGCTCAATGCTCTTGCGGTTTTCCAGGGCCATGCCCAACGGCAGGAACAGGTACCAGTTGTAGGCCCACTTGCCGTCGACGTTGAGTTTGCTGGCGCCCCGGTAGGCCAGGTCGGCGGTGTCGAGCAGTGCCGTCAGCGGGTGCCCGTAGCTGTCGGGTACGCCACTGAAGGTCGCGACGACCTGGCCCTCATGGGTTTTGACACTGACCTTGGCCCGACTGTAGCCGTCGCGTTGCAGGCTTTGGTTCAGGTAATGCTCGACGGTCTGCTCCAGCGTCCATGGACGAAAGCAGATCACGTTGCAGTTATTGGGGTAAGCGAACAACTGGGTCACCCGTTGCGGGCTACCCAGGGGTACTTCGATGTCGGCCTGTACCACCGCACTGGCCATCAGTGCGGCCAGGGCGAAGGACAGCCTGGTCGATTTGAACATACTTGATTCCTTGTCAGCGAAAGCCCGTCTGCGCGGGATGAAAGCCCACCTCCACACAGTAGCGGCTGACCGGGAAAACCGCGTCCTAAATCGTCGGGTGTGTCGTTATTGGATAAGCCGTCCTACACGCTGAACTGCAAGGCATTGCTCAAATCGCCCATGGGTTTCTGGCCGCGGGCAATCATTGCGTCATCCCGCTGCTTGAGGCCGTCCAAGGTCTCCAACTGGAAGACTCGGGTAATCAGGCGCAGGATCGACGCCGTGTCGTACACCGTATGGTCCACCGTGCCTTTGCGCGCAAAAGGTGACACCACCAGCGCCGGCACTCGCGTACCAGGGCCCCAGCGGTCGCCCTTGGGCGGTGCCACGTGGTCCCACCAGCCGCCGTTTTCATCGACAGTGACCACCACCACCATGTTTTTCCACTGCGGGCTCTCCTGCAGCACCTTCAGGGCACGCACGATATGGCGGTCGCCGGAGGCCACGTCGGCATAACCCGCGTGCATATTGAGGTTGCCCTGGGGTTTGTAGAAGGTCACGGCGGGGAGCTTGCCCGCCTCGGCGTCGGCGAAGAACTTGTTGGTACTGGATTCGTCGCCCAAGCCCGCGTCGCGCAAGCGCTTGTCACGCTCCGCACGGTTTTCGGGCCCTTGCTGCTTGAAGTAGTTGAATGGCTGGTGGTGATACTGGAAATTCGGGATCTTCGGAATGCCGCCCGAGTCCTTGAATTGGTCCAGCGTCGCTTGCCAGGCCCCGGCGTACCAGGCCCAGTCGACGTTCTTTTTCGATAGCTTGTCGCCGATGTGTTCGTGGGTTTGCGGCACCAGCACGTTGGGCAGGTCGGCTTTGGCGTAGTCCGGGTTTTCCGGGTCGCGAATCCAGGTCGGCCAGTAGGGTGGGGCCAGGGTGTTCACGCCGTAACCGTCAGGGGTCAGCGCACTGGGGCCGAACTGCGGCGGGCCGGTCATGGCGCTGGCAGGGGATTTATCCAGGGGTTTGAGACGCGTGTCAGTCGGGTCATCGCTTTGCAGCGTGGCGATCTGCGCCTTGGCCACCGACTGCGCGGCATTCGGATAAAACGGCGCGGTGGCGCTGATCAGGTACTGGTGGTTGAGGAACGAACCGCCGAAGGCACCCTGGAAGAAGTTATCGCAGAGTACGAACTCCTTGGCCACGTCCCACAAGCGTAGGGAATAACGGCTCTGGGCGTAATGCCCCATCACCAGGCCACCGGAGTCGGCCCAGGCAACGAAACCATCGTTCTTGCCGCCGTTGATCTGCATCTGGTTCTGATAGAACACGTGCCACAAGTCGCGGGTGACCAGGCTCAAGGGCAGGTCTTCGGCGTTCGGGCCCTTGAGGGCGAACGGGGCGTTGGGCAGGTTTTCCTGGAATTGCACTTCGCTGGGGTAGGTCACCCCATCCACGCTTTGCGGGCCGACCTGCAACACACCGCCCCAAACGGGGGGCAGGGTGGTCAATAAGCTGCCGTCGCGGTCGCGTTGCTGCGTGTCGGCGGCAGAAAGCGCCGACAGCGGTTTCTCAACGCCGGGGAAGTCCGCAAACAGATTGTTGAAGCTGCGGTTCTCGGCATAGATCACTACCACGGTCTTCACCTGGTCGTGCAACGCCTTGTCCAGCTCCTGCGGTGTGAGCGGGCGTGCCACTGGCTTGCCCGGTGCTTCGCTGCCATTGCCGCAGGCACTCAAGGTCGCGCCAACCCCCAGCACCGCCGCGCCCCCCAGGAAGCGCCGACGGCTGGTATCTACCGGCGGTTGGGCGATGGAGTCGGGGGCAGGGCGGTCTTCGTGATCGTCACTCATTGCGGGGAGTCCTTGCTGGCGAGATGTTGCAAGATATTTCGCAGGACGGTAGCAATGCAATGTGACGAAAGGAAGACAGGCGGGTGTCAAGGGATCACGGCAGACGCAATGCCAATTGGCTACCAGCCCGCAAGTACTCCACCTGCGCCGTCAGCGCATCCTTGACGATGGCTTCGCCTGTGTCGGTCAGTCTGGTTTTTTTGCATCAATGACACTGGTTTGCAGGAGTTGCATGGCGACATCCATGGCTTTTTGGAACGCTGTCACGTTGTTATGCCGGCCGAACGCCTGGACAACTGCACTCATGCGACGGTCAGCATCGTCGCGCAGGGCCTTGTACTCAACGAAGGAGACGTTGTCATCCCGATTGATGACGGCCTAGGTGTTTCAAAAGACCCTGCCGAATCTTCCCGATACTTCGCCAGGGCATTAGAAATGCTGTGATGAGCTTCATATGTCTACAGGAGGCGAGCGCTGCTAGACTGGCTCGATAATGGCTGTCACCGAGGTGAACCGTGAAACCTTCAACTGCCCTTGACTTACAGCGAGCCGCCGTCAGAGAAGTGGTGGGCCGTTTTCGCATCTCAAATCCCAGGGTGTTTGGATCTGTGTTACGAGGTACTGACGTAGAGGGTAGCGACCTTGATCTTTTGGTCGACGCCCCCCCCGGAACCACTCTTTTTGATCTGGGTGGGCTTCAGGTCGAGCTTGAGGATCTGCTCGGGGTCAATGTTGACTTGCTGACGCCTGCCGATTTGCCTGTGAAGTTTCGCGCAAAAGTGTTGGCAGAGGCTCGGCAGATATGACCTCGAACCGCCTTGGGGATTATTTGAATCACATCAGGCAGGCCGCAACTGACGCGATCACCTTTGTCGAAGGCTTGAGCAAAGAGGAGTTTCTGGAAGACAGGCGTACTCAACAAGCAGTGATCATGAGTTTGATCATCTTGGGTGAAGCGTCGACAAAAATCATGGATCAGCACCCGGAGTTCACGGTGGGTCATCCACAGATTCCTTGGCGGAGCATGCGTGGAATGCGCAATCGGATAGCCCACGGTTATTTCGATATCAACCTTGATGTGGTTTGGGACACAATCCAGAGCGCATTGCCCGATTTATTGGCGCGACTCCCCAGTGCCCCTGCATGAATGCACCTGTTGCAACAACAGGTGCGTCACCCGCAGATTAAGGCATCACCGGCGGCAAATACTTCAACGTCGTCCCCAACGCCCACAACAAAAACAACACTAGCGGCGTGTGCACCAGCAACTGCACGAATGAAAACCCGATCAAATCCCGCGCCTTCAACCCCAGCACCCCCAGCAACGGCAGCATATAGAACGGGTTGATCAGGTTCGGCAGTGCTTCGGCGGCGTTGTAGATCTGCACCGCCCAGCCCAGGTGGTATTGCAGGTCATTGGCCACTTGCATCACGTAAGGCGCTTCGATGATCCACTTGCCGCCGCCCGACGGGATAAAGAACCCCAGCACCGCCGAGTACACGCCCATCAACAGCGCGTACGTATCGTGGGAGGCGATGGAGGTGAAGAACGTCGAGATGTGGTGCGCCAGGGTCTGGCCGTCGCCGCCCTTGACCACGGTCATCAGCGCGGCGATCGAGCCGTACAGCGGGAACTGGATCAGCACGCCGGTGGTTGTCGGCACGGCGCGGGCCACTGCATCGAGGAAGCTGCGCGGGCGCCAGTGCAGCAGCGCCCCGACCATGATGAACAGGAAGTTATAGGTGTTCAGCCCCGAGATGGCGCTGATCGCCGGCTTGGTCGAGAACTCATGGAACAGCCAGCCGGCTGCCAGCAGCGCCAGCAGGATGGTCAGCAACGGGCTGTGTTCCAGCCATTCGCCAGGGCGGGTCGGGGCTTGCGGTTTGGGCAGGTTGAAGGCCGGGTCGACGCCGCAGGCCTTGGCGTCACGTGCGCTGTTCGGACCGGGGGCGGTGGCGTAGGCGATGATCAGCGACACCACGATCAGCGCCAGCAACAGCACGCCCGATTGCCACAGGAAGATCGTGTCAGTGAACGGGATCACCCCGGTGATCGACAGGATCGACGGCGGCAGGCTGGCCGGGTTGGCCTGCAATTGCGCGGCCGACGACGACAGCCCCAGCGCCCATACTGCACCGAGGCCCAGGTAGGCCGCCGCGCCAGCCGCGCGGTAGTCCATGCGTAAATCCGTACGACGGGCCAGTGCGCGCACCAGCAACCCGCCGAACACCAGGGACAAGCCCCAGTTGAGCAAGGAGGCAACCATGGAGATCAGCGCCACCCACGCCACGGCCGAGCGACCGTTCCTGGGGATGCGTGCCAGGCGATCAATCAACTTCACCGCCGGCGGCGAACTGGCCACGACATAACCGCCGATCACCACAAAGGCCATCTGCATGGTGAACGGGATAAGGCTCCAGAAGCCATCTCCAAAGGCTTTTGCGGCTTCGGCGGGGGCAGCGCCCATGCCCAGGGTCGCCACAGCCACAATGATCACGGCGAGCGCGGCAAACACCCAGGAGTCAGGGAACCAGCGCTCGGCGAAGTTTGAACAACGCAGGGCAAATCGGGCATAGCGGCTTTCTTCGATAGCATTGGCCACGAGTCATTCCTCTTGTATTTATTATGGTTTTGGCAGTTTTACGGCATGTTCCGCTACGGCCATTGATATGGGAATGCAGTTATCTTCATCGATCCATGAGGAAAACAAATATATCCGCCGCGATTGCCATCAACCGGCTCAGCTCATAACCTGCACGCCATTTTGTTTGCCTGCCGAGCCTCAACATGACTGCCACCTCTGTTCTACAGGCGCAGCGTTTTTCTCGCTCCGACTACAAAACCCTGGGCCTGGCCGCCCTGGGCGGAGCCTTGGAAATCTACGACTTCATTATCTTCGTGTTTTTCGCGCTGACCCTCAGCCAACTGTTCTTCCCGCCCGAAATGCCCGAGTGGCTGCGCCTGCTGCAAAGCTTTGGCATCTTCGTCACCGGGTACCTGGCGCGGCCGCTGGGCGGCATCCTGATGGCGCACTTCGCCGACCATCTGGGGCGCAAGCGCGTGTTCAGCCTGAGCATCCTGATGATGGCATTGCCCTGCCTGCTTATCGGGATCATGCCAACCTACGCGCAAATCGGTTATTTCGCACCGCTGATCCTGCTGGTACTGCGCGTATTGCAAGGCGCAGCGGTGGGCGGCGAAGTCCCCAGCGCCTGGACCTTCGTCGCCGAACATGCACCACGTCATCACCGTGGTTACGCGTTGGGCTTCCTGCAAGCCGGGCTGACCTTCGGCTACCTGCTTGGTGCGCTGACGGCCACGGTGCTGGCGCAGGTCTTCACCCCGGCTGAAATCCTCGACTACGCCTGGCGTTTCCCCTTCCTGCTCGGCGGCGTATTCGGCGTGATCGGCGTCTGGCTGCGCCGCTGGCTCAGCGAAACCCCGGTGTTCCTGGAAATGCAGGCTCGCCGCCAAGCTGCTGCCGAACTGCCGCTGCGCACCGTATTGCGCGACCATCGCGCCGTCTTGCTGCCGGCGATGATCCTCACCTGCGTGCTCACTTCCGCGGTGGTGGTCCTGGTGGTCATCACCCCGACCATGATGCAGAAAACGTTCGGCATGACGCCCAGCCACACCTTCGCCTTGAGCGCCCTGGGCATCGTGTTCCTGAACATCGGCTGCGTGCTCGCCGGCCTGTTGGTGGACCGCATCGGCGCCTGGCGCGCGGTGCTGGTCTACAGTCTGCTGCTGCCGGTGGGTATTTTCGTGCTGTACGCCAGCCTGATCAGCGGCGGCATCTGGCTCGGCGCCGCGTACGCGCTGGCGGGCTTGAGTTGCGGTGTTGTGGGCGCGGTGCCGTCGGTGATGGTCGGCCTGTTTCCGGCGCAGGTGCGAGTATCGGGGATTTCCTTCACCTACAACATCGCCTATGCAGTGTGGGCGAGTACCACGCCGCTGATGTTGATCGCGTTGATGCCCACCAGCCCCTGGATTTGCGTGGGGTATTGCGTGGTGATGGGCGCGGTGGGGGTTGGGAGTGTGGCGCTGTTTGGCAAGCGCCACACCTTGACTGCCTGAGTGTCAGGTCAAGAAGTGCCACAGCAGCAGCGTACCGACCAAACCGACGACTGACACAATGGTCTGCAACACCGACCACACCCAAATCGTCTGCTTCAACTGCAGGCCAAAGTACTCACGGACCATCCAGAACCCGGCGTCGTTGACGTGGCAGAAGAACACCGAGCCGGCGCCGATGGCCAGGGCCACCAATGAGCTTTGCGTCGCCGCCAGCCCAGCCATCATCGGTGCGAGGATGCCGGCGGTGGTGGTGGTTGCCACCGTGGCTGAACCGGTGGCCTGGCGCAGGGCCACGGCGATCAGCCAGGCCAGCAACAGATACGGCATGTGCGCGCCTTCGGCGACCTTGCTGATGGTCTGGCTGACGCCGGCGTCGAGCAAGGTTTGCTTGAGGCCGCCGCCGGCACCGATGGTCAGCAGCAGCACGGCAATAGGCGCGAGGGCCTTGCGCAGGGTGTTGCCAACATCGGCGCGTGGCATGCCGGCGGCCCAGCCCAGGCAAACGACGGCGGCGATGACCGCCAGGCCAAGGGCAATCAGCGGTTCACCGAGGAACTTCAAGGTCAAGCCGAGCGTGCTGTCGGCCGGCAGCGCGACTTTGGCCAGGGTGCTGCCGAGCATCAGAATCACCGGCAGCAAAATGATCAGCAACGACACGCCAAAGCTCGGCTGGCGCGGGGCCTTGGGCGGTGCGCTGAACAGCGCGCCGATGTCGGCCGGTTCATCCACGTGCAGGCGCTTGGACAACCAGTTGCCATACAGCGGCCCAGCCAGGATCACCGCCGGCACCGCCAGGCAGAAGCCCAGCAACATGGTCAGGCCCAGGTCGGCGTGCAACGCGCCCACCGCGATCAGCGGCCCTGGGTGCGGTGGCATCAGGGCGTGCAGGGTGGTCATGCCCGCCAGCGCCGGGATGGCGATTTTCAGCAGCGGCTGGTTCGAACGTTTGGCCATCACGAAGATGATCGGCACCATCATCACCAGCCCCACTTCGAAGAACAGCGGTAGGCCGATCACCATGGCCACCAGCGCCATTACCCACGGCAAAGACTTGCCCTTGCCCAATCCGAGCAAGGTGGTGGCGATGCGGTCGGCCGCGCCGGATTCGGCCATCAACGCGCCGAGCATCGAGCCCAGCGCGATGATGATGCCGGCTTCACCGAGGATTGCCCCGGCGCCTTTGCTGAAGGCTTTGGCAACTTCTTCGGGCGGCAAACCGGCGCCGACACCCGCGATAAAGGTGCCGATCAGAATCGACAGGAACGGCGGCAACTTGGTCGCGCTGATCAGCACGATGATGCTGGCGATGGCCAACAGGACGCAAAACATGAGGCGGGTGTCGTGAACCATCCACGCAGCAGTCGATAACACCAAGACGGGACTCCTTATCGAACAGGTTGGGAAATATGTTTCTTTTTGTTTCCTGCTCGAAAAGCATACCTGATACAACTGTTCCAGAGCGTTCAAGTGCACTTTTGGTGCACCAAGGATGACGCGCTGCTGGCGCGCGGATGACAATTTTGCAACCTGTAGCGGTGACGTTGGCCTATAGCACTATGATCCACCGCACCCGTCTCAAGAGGATTTTCCATGAGCGCAGGACATAGCCACGCCCAGGTACGCGCCGGTCACGAACGGTTGTTATGGATCGCCCTCGGCTTGACCGGCAGCTTCATGATTGCCGAGGTCATCGGCGCGTTTATCACCGGCAGCCTGGCGCTGTTATCCGATGCCGCACACATGATGACCGACGCCCTGGCCCTGGGCATTTCCCTGGTGGCGATCCAAGTGGCCAAGCGCGCCGCCGACCGCAAGCGCACGTTCGGCTATGCGCGTTTCGAAATTCTCGCGGCAGCGTTCAACGCGTTGCTGTTGTTCGCCGTTGCGTTCTACATCCTCTACGAGGCGTATCAACGCCTGCGTGAACCCGCCGAGATCCAGTCCACCGGCATGCTGGTGATTGCCGTGCTGGGGTTGATCGTCAACCTGATCGCCATGCGCCTGCTCAGCGCCGCCAGCGGCGAAAGCCTGAACGTGAAGGGCGCCTACCTCGAAGTCTGGAGCGATATGCTCGGCTCCATTGGCGTGATCATCGCGGCGGTGGTGATTCTGTTTACCGGTTGGGGCTGGGTCGACTCGCTGGTCGCGGCCGCGATTGGTTTCTGGGTGTTGCCCCGCACCTGGACGTTACTCAAGGAGAGCATGAACGTGCTGCTGCAGGGCGTGCCGGACGGTATCGATATCGATCAGGTGGAGCAGGCTATTCGCAGTGTGCCTGGGGTCAAGGACGTGCACGACCTGCATATCTGGGCACTCACCAGTGGCAAGAACGTGCTGAGCACGCACCTGGTGGCGGATTCGGCGTCCGGCACGGAACAACACATCCTCACCCAGGTGACGGAATTGCTGCATGAGCAATTTGATATTTCCCATGCGACGGTCCAGGTCGAAGGCGACGGCTTTGAGCATGACGAACATGACGAGGTGCATGCCTGATCCTGGCTAACGGATTTGTAATGTTCTGCCCACCGCCCTGATAAGTACCGAACGCTACAGTGCCCCGGCTTGGATTTATCCGCCATTCATGGGCCTGGAACTTTCGTTATGCCAACTGGTGCAAGAACATTACTGTGCTCGCTCGTCCTGTTTCTGGCGACGGCGCAAGGGGGCGGTGCACAGACCCTGACCCTCGACTCCGCGCTGCAAACGGCCTTCGCCAACAACCCGGACCTGGCCGCTGCGCGCTGGGAAATCGGGATTGCCGAGGGCGCTCGCCAACAAGCCGGCCTGATCCCCAACCCCGTGGCATCCTGGGATGCCGAGGACACCCGCCGCAGTACCCGCACCACCAGCGTCAAACTCAGCCAGACCCTGGAGCTGGGCGGTAAGCGCGGTGCGCGCATCGATGTGGCCACCCGCGCCCAGGACGCCGCCGCGCTGAGCCTGGAACAGCGCCGCAATGGGTTGCGCGCCGATGTCATCGAGGGTTACTACGGCGCCCTGCGCGCCCAGGAACGCCTCGACCTCGCGCAACGCTCGCTGGCCTTGGCCGAACGCGGCCTGGTGGTCGCCAACGGTCGCGTCACTGCCGGCAAATCGTCGCCGGTGGAGGCCACTCGCGCCCAGGTGCAGTTGTCGGAGATCCGCCTTGAATTCAACCGCGCGCAGATGGGCCTGACCGACGCCTATCGCCGCCTCGCCGCCAGCACCGGGAGTGCGGCGACCGACTTCCAGGCCGTCGCCACCCAAGGCCCTGCCACACCGCCACTGCCGCCCGCCGCGCACTTGCTGGCGCGCCTTGAACAGACCGCTGAACTGCGCCTGGCCGAACTGCAGATCCTGCAGGGCGAAGCCAGCATTGGCCTGGAAAAAGCCCAGCGTATTCCCGACCTTGATGTGTCCATCGGCAGCCAATACGACGCCAGCGCGCGCGAGCGGGTGAACCTGGTGGGGGTGTCAATGCCGATCCCGTTGTTCAACCGCAACCAGGGCAACGTGCTCGCCGCCACGCGCCGCGCCGACCAGGCCCGTGACCAGCGCAACGCCGCCGAACTGCGCCTGCGCACCGAAACCCGCCAGGCCCTGGACCAGTGGCAAACCGCTAATACCGAAGTGCGCGCGTTCAACCAGCAGATCCTGCCCGCCGCCCAGAGCGCGGTGGACGCTGCCACCCGCGGCTTCGAGATGGGCAAGTTCAACTTCCTCGACGTGCTCGACGCCCAGCGCACCTTGATCGCCGCGCGCACCCAATACCTCACGGCGACCGCCCAGGCCACCGAGGCCTGGGTACGTATCGAACGGATTTACGGCGACCTCGCCCGGTTCTGATTTTTCCTGGAGTCTGCTATGAACAAAACACACGGCGCGGCGCTTGCTGTCGTCCTTGGCCTGATGCTGTCCAGCTTTGCAAGCGCCGAGGAGGAAGAGGGCACGTTGGTGCTCACCGCGCAGCAAATCGAAGCCGCTGGTATTCAACTGGCCCAGGCCCAACCCCGGCCGATCAGCACGCTGTTGTCATTGCCGGGGGAGGTGCGTTTCGACGAAGACCGCACCTCGCATATCGTGCCCCGCGCGGCCGGCGTGGTGGAGGCGGTGAAGGTCAACCTTGGCCAGGCGGTGAAGAAGGGCGAGTTGCTGGCGGTGATCGCCAGCCAACAGATTTCCGATCAGCGCAGCGAGCTGGCGGCCAGCGAGCGCCGGGTCGAACTGGCGCGCACCACCTTCCAGCGCGAACGCCAACTGTGGCAGGACAAAATCTCCGCCGAGCAAGATTACCTGCTGGCGCGCCAGACCCTGCAAGAAGCCGAAATTGCCCTGAATAACGCGCGACAGAAGATGACTGCTCTCAGCGGCAGCGCCGTGCTGGTGGGCGGCAATCGTTATGAGCTGCGCGCGCCTTTTGCGGGCGTGGTAGTGGAAAAACACCTTGGCGTCGGTGAGGTGGTCAGTGAGACCAGCAACGCCTTCACCCTCTCGGACCTGTCCCAGGTGTGGGTCACGTTCGGCGTGTTTCCCAAGGACTTGAACAAGGTGCGCGTCGGCAAGCCGGTGAAGGTCAGCTCCACGGAAATGGGCACCGACGTACTCGGCACCGTGGCCTACGTGGGCAACCTGCTGGGTGAACAGACACGCACCGCCACCGTACGCGTGAGCGTGCCCAACCCCGATGATGCCTGGCGCCCTGGGCTGTTTGTGACCGTGCAAGTGGCCACGGATACCTACCTGGCCAAGGTCACCGTACCGCAAGCCGCGATCCAGACCGTCGAGGACAAGCCCTCGGTGTTTGTGCGCACCGCAGACGGTTTCGTCACCCGCCATCTGGAACTGGGTATCAGCGAAAACGGCTACGTCGAGGTACGCCAGGGCCTCGACGCCGGGGCGCAAGTGGCCACCGTCGGCAGCTTCATCCTCAAGTCCGAACTGGGCAAAGGCTCGGCCGAACACGCCCATTGATCCTGCGAGTGATTTCTCATGTTTGAGCGCCTTATCCAATTCGCCATCGAGCAGCGCATCATCGTGCTGCTGGCGGTGCTGTTGATGGCCGGTGTCGGCATCGCCAGCTATCAGAAACTGCCGATCGACGCGGTGCCCGACATCACCAATGTGCAAGTGCAGATCAACTCCGCGGCCGCGGGTTTTTCGCCGCTGGAAACCGAGCAGCGCATCACCTTTCCCATCGAAACCGCCATGGCCGGTTTGCCCGGCTTGCAGCAGACCCGTTCGCTGTCGCGCGCCGGGTTGTCCCAGGTAACGGTGATCTTCAAGGACGGCACCGACCTGTTCTTCGCTCGCCAACTGGTCAATGAGCGTCTGCAAGTGGCCCGTGAGCAGTTGCCCACCGGCATCGAAACGGCGATGGGGCCGATTTCCACCGGGCTCGGGGAAATTTTCCTGTGGACCGTGGAAGCCGAAGAGGGCGCACGCAAGGACGACGGCACGCCCTACACCCCGACCGACCTGCGGGTGATCCAGGACTGGATCATCAAGCCGCAACTGCGCAACGTGCCGGGCGTGGCCGAGATCAACACCATCGGCGGCTTCGCCAAGGAGTACCAGATTGCCCCCGACCCCAAGCGTCTGGCCGCCTACAACCTGACCTTGAGTGATCTGGTCACGGCGCTGGAGCGCAACAATGCCAACGTCGGCGCCGGCTATATCGAGCGCAGTGGCGAACAGTTGCTGATCCGCGCACCGGGGCAAGTCGCGTCCATCGATGACATCGCCAACATCGTGATCACCACGGCCGATGGCACGCCGATTCGTGTGCGCAATGTGGCCCAGGTTGAGATCGGCCGTGAGCTGCGTACCGGCGCCGCCACGGAAAACGGCCGTGAGGTGGTGTTGGGCACGGTGTTCATGCTGATCGGCGAAAACAGTCGCACCGTGTCCCAGGCGGTGGCGTCGAGGCTGGAGCAAATCAACCGTTCGCTGCCCGAAGGCGTGGTAGCCGTCACGGTCTACGACCGCACCAACCTAGTCGAAAAAGCTATCGCCACCGTGAAGAAAAACCTCTTCGAAGGCGCGCTGCTGGTGTTCGCGGTGCTGTTCCTGTTCCTCGGCAATATCCGCGCGGCGTTGATTACCGCGATGGTGATTCCCCTGGCGATGCTGTTCACCTTTACCGGGATGTTCACCAACAAAGTCAGCGCCAACCTGATGAGCCTCGGCGCGCTGGACTTCGGCATTATCGTCGACGGTGCAGTGGTGATCGTCGAGAACGCCATCCGCCGCCTCGCCCATGCCCAGCAACGGCACGGCCGCCTGTTGACGCGCAGCGAGCGCCTGCACGAAGTCTTCGCCGCGGCCAAGGAAGCCCGCCGCGCCCTGATTTTCGGGCAACTGATCATCATGGTGGTGTACCTGCCGATCTTCGCCCTCACCGGTGTCGCCGGGAAGATGTTCCATCCCATGGCCTTCACCGTGGTGATCGCCCTGCTTGGCGCGATGATTCTGTCGGTGACCTTCGTGCCGGCGGCGATTGCGTTGTTCGTCACCGGCAAGGTCAAGGAGGAAGAAAACCTGGTGATGCGCAGTGCGCGCCGCGCCTATGCGCCGGTGCTCGATTGGGTGATGGCACACCGGCCACTGGTGTTCGGCCTGGCGGTGTTGACCATCGTTGCATCAGGGGTGGTGGCCAGCCGCATGGGCAGTGAATTTATCCCCAGCCTCAGCGAGGGCGACTTCGCCCAACAGGCCCTGCGCGTGCCCGGTACCAGCCTGACGCAATCGGTGCAGATGCAGCAGCAGTTGGAAAAAACCTTGATGGCCCAGGTGCCGGAAATCGAGCGGGTGTTTGCCCGCACCGGCACTGCCGAGATTGCCTCGGACCCCATGCCACCGAATATTTCCGACAGTTACGTAATGCTCAAGCCCAAGGATCAGTGGCCTGATCCGAAGAAGTCGCGGGATGCCCTGATCGCCGATATCCAGCGCGCCAGTGCAATCGTGCCAGGCAGTGCGTACGAGTTGTCGCAACCGATTCAACTGCGCTTCAACGAGTTGATTTCCGGGGTGCGCAGCGACGTGGCGGTGAAGGTGTTTGGCGATGATATGGCGGTGCTCAACGCCACCGCCGGGGAAATCGCCGAGACCTTGCAAAGGCTTGGCGGCGCCTCGGAGGTGAAGGTGGAGCAAACCTCCGGCCTGCCCGTGCTGACCATCAATATCGACCGCGACAAAGCCGCACGTTTTGGCCTGAACGTCGGGGATGTGCAGGACACCATTGCGGTCGCCGTCGGTGGGCGCCAGGCCGGCACGCTGTACGAAGGTGACCGCCGTTTCGACATGGTCGTGCGTTTGTCCGATGCGCTGCGCACCGATATCGACGGCTTGTCGCGGCTGCTGATCCCGGTGCCTGCGTTGGCGGGTAGCGCGTCCGCGCAATTGGGCTTTATCGCCTTGTCCCAGGTCGCCAGCCTGGACCTGGTGCTCGGCCCCAACCAGATCAGCCGCGAGAACGGCAAGCGCCTGGTGATCGTCAGCGCCAACGTGCGTGGGCGGGATATCGGCTCGTTCGTGGACGAGGCCGAGGCGGCCATCAGCGCCCAGGTCAAAGTACCGGCGGGCTACTGGACCACCTGGGGCGGCCAGTTCGAGCAGTTGAAGGAAGCCTCCGAGCGCTTGCGCATCGTGGTGCCGGTGGCGTTGCTGTTGGTGTTCGGCTTGTTGTTCATGATGTTCAACAACCTTAAGGACGGGTTGTTGGTGTTTACCGGAATTCCGTTCGCATTGACCGGTGGGATCATGGCCCTGTGGTTGCGGGATATTCCACTGTCGATCTCGGCGGGGGTGGGGTTTATCGCGTTGTCCGGGGTGGCGGTGCTCAACGGCCTGGTAATGATCGCGTTTATCCGCAACCTGCGTGAGGAAGGACGTTCGTTGTCAATGGCGATCAATGAGGGCGCGTTGACCCGCCTGCGCCCGGTCTTGATGACGGCGCTGGTGGCGTCCCTCGGGTTTATCCCCATGGCCCTGGCCACTGGCACCGGCGCCGAGGTGCAGCGACCGTTGGCGACGGTGGTGATCGGCGGGATTATCTCCTCTACGTTGCTGACCTTGCTGGTGTTGCCGGCGTTGTACCAGTGGGCACATCGCCGTGAAGAGGAGGTTGCCTGACTTCTTTAAAGCACCGCAAAACCATGTGGGAGGGGGCTTGCCCCCGATGGCGGTGGGTCAGTTGATACAGGTGTCAGCTGACACACTGTTATCGGGGGCAAGCCCCCTCCCACTTTAGACCTGCGCTGTTTTCAGGTGCTGGGGAAACACCAGGTTGAACCGCGTGAAGCGCCCGGGCTGGCTGCTGACGTCGGCGTGCCCCTGATGCAGGTGCATGATCGACTGCACAATGGCCAGCCCCAGCCCGGTGCCACCTTCGGCGCGGGTACGGCTGCTGTCGGCGCGGTAGAAGCGTTCGAACAGGTGCGGCAGGTGGTGCGCTTCGATGCCGCGCCCCGGGTTGCCCACCGACAACGACACGCTCTGGTCGTAGGTCTCCACCAGCAGCAACACGCTGGAGCCTTCGGGCGTATGGCGAATGGCATTGGACAGCAAATTGGAAATGGCTCGCTGAATCATCAGGCGATCCCCCATGACCCAGGCGTCGCCGCGCAGGTTCAGGGTCAGGTGCTTGTCTTCGGCACTCAGGGCGAACAGCTCCATCACCCGTTGCGCTTCCTCGCCCAACGAGACCGGGCTAAACCCGGCCCGCGCCGCTGGGTGGCTGACCTGGGCGAGAAACAGCATGTCGGAGACGATGCGCGACAGGCGCTCCATTTCCTCGGTGCAGGATTCCAGCCCGGCCTTGTACTCCTCCAAGGGGCGGTCGCGGGACAACGTGACCTGGGCCTTGCCCATCAGGTTGGTCAACGGCGCACGCAGTTCGTGGGCCAGGTCGTCGGAGAACTGCGACAACTGCCGTACACCGTCATCCAGGCGATGCAGCATGAAATTGATACCCTGGGCCAACTCACCCAGCTCCTTGGGGAGGTTGTCCAGGCTCAGGCGATGGGTCAGGTCCTGGGTGCTGACCTTGGCCGCCACGCGGCTGAACTGCTGCAATGGGGCGAGCCCGCGTTGCACCAGCCACCAGGCGCCCATGCCGATCAGGATCAGCAGCAGCGGCAGGGCGATCACCGTGGAGCGCAGGTAGGCACTGAGCAACGCCTCGTCATCGGAGCGATCCAGTGACAGCAACACACGCACGTTTTCCCCGCTGTGCAATGGCAGCAGGCGGGTGGCACTGAGGATACGGTTGCCACGGTCATCCACCCAGTTCAGGTAGGCCAGGGCCTTGCCGGCGGGTACGTCGAGCAACAGCGGCTGCTGGGGCTTGGCACCGACGCTCAGCAAGACCGGCGCATCGGCTCCGGTGCCCGTGATGGTCAGGTAGATGTTGTCGTGGCCCATGATCAGGTCCAGCAGCGAATGGGGGCGGGCGCTGATGTCGTCGAGGTTGAGGCCCTGGCGCAGGCTGTGCTCCAGCTGCTCCAGCTTGTTTTCCAGGCCCCTGCGCGCAAGTTTCTCCAGTTCGTGGGTCAAGGCCAGGTAGGCCAGGGTCGCCAACAGCACGACCAGGCCGGCGCCCATCAGGCTGACCGTCAGGCCCAGGCGCATCGACAGGCTGCTGGTCCTCATGGGCGCGCCTCCAGCACATAGCCGACGCCGCGAATGGTATGGATCAGCTTGACCTCACTCTGGTCATCGACCTTGCCACGCAGGCGGCTGATGGAGACTTCCACTACGTTGGTGTCGCAGTCGAAATTCATGTCCCAGACCAGGGAAATGATCTGCGTGCGGGTCATCACCTCACCGGCCTGGCGCATCAACACGTGCAGCAGGGCGAACTCCTTGGTGGTCAGGTCGATGCGCCGGCTGCCGCGATAGGCGCGATGCCGACGCGGGTCGAGTTCCAGGTCCGCGACACGCAGCACGTCGGGCAACGGAATATGTTCGCTGCGCCGCAGCAAGGTGCGCACGCGGGCCAGCAGTTCGGGAAACTCGAAGGGCTTGACCAGGTAATCGTCGGCGCCCATGTCCAGGCCCTTGATCTTGTCGGCCAGCCGGCCACGCGCGGTCAACATCATCACGCGTTGATTGCCGTCGCGGCGTAGTTGTTCCAGTACCTCCCAACCGTCGGTGTTGGGCAGGTTGACGTCGAGGATCACCAGTTCATAGGTGTTCTGCCTGGCCAGGTGCAGACCATCGATGCCGCTGGCGGCACAGTCGACGACATAACCACTTTCGGTCAAGCCTTGCTGCAGGTAGTCGGCGGTTTTCTGCTCGTCCTCAACCACAAGGATACGCATGGGGATTTACCTTCAAGTGAAACGAAAGGAGATGACCTCATAGAGGCTTGAATGGGCGTAGGAAAACTCTGAAGCCTGAAGTAACTTTAGGGTCAAGCCGCGTCAGGCCGGTGCGACGATTCGTCACTGAACCGGCACACAAAAAAAACGCCCCGGCTGGGGCGTAAAAATTCATCTCTGTTCCAAAGGAGCTACACAAAAGCCGCAGAGATGAGATGTGTTCGATGCGCAGTATAAAAAGTGCAACTTAACGGGAAGGTGAGGCCGATATTACAGTTCTGACAGACTTCAACTTGTGAACAGATGTAGGGCATCGGCAAGTTAATGTAAGCGGGTGTCTTAGAGCACCGCCAAGGGATATTCGACAATCACCCGGACTTCTTCCAAGTCGGATTCGAACGAACTTGAGCGCACGGTGGCCTGGCGAAGTCGCAGCGACAGATCCTTCAAATTGCCGCTTTGCACCACATACTTGGCTTCGATATCCCGCTCCCAGCGACGTTGGTCGGTCAGCGGGTTGCCGGCGCCATCGCGGCGCATATACACCGCGTTGGCGTTGCTGTAGTCGGCGTCGGTGCCCTTGCCGTAACGGGTCATGAATGACAGGCCGGGAATGCCGAAGGCCTGCATGTCCAGGTCGTAGCGCACCATCCACGAGCGCTCCTTGGGCGAGTTGAAATCGCTGTACTGGATCGAGTTGTTGAGGAAGATCGAGTCCGACTGGCGCAGGTAATCGAAGTCGTCATCGCCGTTGTTGCGCTGGTGCGACACGGCCAGGCTATGGGCGCCAACCTTCACCCCGAGGCGGGCGCTCCAGATGTTGTTGTCGAATTGCCCGAGCAGCTTTTTGCCTTCATCCACCGCCTTGTAATAGTTGACGTCGCCAAACAGCGAGACGTCGTCATTGAGTGGGTAACTGGCGGCGCTGCCGACGTAGTACTGGTCCCAGGCGTCTTTCAGGCGGCTGCTGTACAGGCTGACGCTCAGATGCTTGTTGAGTTGGTAATCGCCGCCGAAATAGCCGATCCAGGGCGAGTCGACCGGGCCGGCATAAAACGTTGCGAAACCTTTGTTCATGCCGCTCTCGTTGGGCTGGCTCATGCCACTCAGGCGCCCACCTTGCACGCTCAAGCCTTCGAGGCTGGTGTTCTGCAAGGTCACACCGCGAAAACTCTCGGGCAATACACGCGAATCGCCGTAGGCCACCACCGGGGTCAGCGGGAATACGTCACCGGCCTTGATCACGGTGTCCAGCACGCGCAGTTTCGCGGCGCCGCCGACTTTGCTGTAGTTGTCCTCGGGGTGGTTGCTGCTGTCCACCGGCAGGACGCCGAACGACCCCTTGCCACCGCTGCGGCCGGTGCCCGAGTCGAGCTTTACGCCGACCATGGCAAAGGCGTCCAGGCCGAACCCTACGGTACCTTGGGTGAAGCCCGATTCGAACTTGCCGATCAGGCCCTGGGCCCAGGCTTCGGAATAGCCATTGCCGGTGGGGCTGGACTGGCCCTTGCGATCATCGCGGTTGAAGTAAAAGTTACGCGCCAGCACGTTCACGCTGCTGCCTTCGATAAAGCCTTCGGGTGTGTCTTCCACGGCCACGGCTGCCAGGGGCAAGGCCGCACACAGTGAAAGGGGAAGTGTGACGTAACGGATACGCATGTTCAGCTCCTCGGTGTTGGCAGTTATCAGCTTCTTATGGAGGTGGGCGTTCTTATTGATCTGGCCCGGGCTGATAGTTGCAAACCGAAGATAACGGCTGCGTGGCGCGGACATTACAATTCTGGAAACTTGCGGCCACCTAACAGATAAGTAATGTTCCAGTGAACATGGCGTCAGGGTTCGCTGGTTAATCTCGGCACTGAACTTTCAGTCGAGGAACCTGTGATGAACTTTTATAAAACTGCCCTGGGTGTATTCACTGCCGTCCTGTCATTCGGTGCGCTGGCCGAAGGCGGCGGTGACCGTACCTTCGCCCTGATGATGGAGCGCAACGAACAAGCCATGGCCGCCTACGCCGCGAAACAGGGCAAGCCGGCGCCCGAGGTGCAGGCGTATCGCTATGGCCTGGAGTTGGACATTGCCAAGGTGGTCAACGTGACGCCGCCGATCCGCTCGTGCAACGCTGTACCGTCGCGGATGACCTATGAAGACTCCAACGGCAAGCTCAATACCCTGGAATACCAAGTGATGGGCGTGTGCCGAAACAACGGCAGTTAATGGCTCTGGAAAAACAATGGGGCGCAGCCTGGAACGGCTCTTCAGAAAACGCCGGCAGCGCCGATGCAGGGCAGTGAATGCCCAGTCCCAAGTGATCGGCAGCATCGTCAAGACCATCAGTGCATCGCCGAACAGACCAACCTGCTGGCGCTCAACGCGGCCATCAAGGCGGCGCGAGCCGACCCGCAGGGCTTGTGCTTGAGGTATCGTAGGCTTTTTCACGTTTGAAGAGCCGACCCTCCATGAGCCCTACCCACCGTCGCCCCGTTCCGCTGTCCAAGGCCTACCGCTTGCTCAACCACGGCCCGACCGTGCTGGTCAGCGCGGCGCATAATGGCCAGCGCAATATTATGGCCGCCGCCTGGGCCATGCCGCTGGACTTTGAACCGCCGAAAGTCGCTGTGGTGCTGGACAAAGCCACCTGGACCCGCCAACTGCTGGAAGGCGCCGGTACCTTCGTGCTGCAAGTGCCTTGCGCGGCGCAGGCCGACCTTGTGCAGACTGTCGGCAACACTACCGGCACCGAGCGCGACAAGTTCGCCGCCTATGGCTTGCACACTTTCCAAGGGGAATACACCGACGCGCCGTTGCTGGAAGGCTGCGTCGCCTGGTTGGAATGCCGGCTGCTGCCCGAACCCCACAATCAGCAGACCTACGACCTGTTCCTCGGCGAAGTGGTCGCGGCCTATGCCGACGAGCGCGTGTTCAGTGATGGCCGCTGGCACTTCGAAGGTTTTGATGAGCTGCGCACCTTGCACCATGTGGCGGGTGGGCATTTCCTCACCATCGGCCAGCCGATTGATGGGCATCAGCTCTAGGCATGTCCCCGTGGTTGAGCGTGTTTCAACGCGGGCGCGGTCAGCGCCCGAGCATCTTCACCCAACGCGATGGCGGCATGCCGTAGGTGCTGCGAAATTGCCGGGTCATATGGCTCTGGTCGGTGAAGCCGGCGGTCATCGCCGCATCCACCAATGATTGGCCCTGGGCCAGCAAGTGACGCACCAGATCCAGCCGGCGCATGGTCAGGTAACGGTAGGGGCTGGTGCCGAACAGCAAACGGAAATCCCGCGACAAGGCCCAGCGATCGCGCCCGGCGTGATCGGCGATTTCATCCAGCGTGATGCTGCGGCCCAGGGCGCTGTGGATAAATTCGCGGGCGCGCTCGGCGGCCACGTAATCGAAGGTCTTGCGGCTGATAATGGCGCCGGAGGCGTTACTCAGCGCGTGGGCCAGATCGAACATCGCGTCCTGTTCCTGCAACGGGTCGATAGGGTTATCCAGGTTTTGCAATAACACTTCGCTGGCGCGGAACAGCCTTGGGTCGGTGGATAAACCGTTGGGGATAAACGGCAACGGCTTGCCGCCGAGGATCTGTTGGATCAGCGACGGCTCTACGTAAATCATCCGGTACTTGAAGCCCTCGTCACTGCCGGCGTGGCCGTCGTGGGTCTCATCGGGGTGAAGCACCATGGTCGTGCCGGGCAGGCTGTGGATCATGTCGCCGCGATAATGAAAACTCTGCACGCCGAACAAGGTACGGCCGATGGCGTAGGTGTCATGGCGATGCGGGTCGAACGCGAAGCCGGCAAAGTACGCCTCGATACGGTCCAGGCCGCTGGCGTGCGGGGCGCGGTGCAGCCAGTCGAGAGCGGGGGTGGGTTTACCCATGGTGACTTGTCACAAAAAGAGGTGGAAACACGTTAACCCAGTCTGCGTCCCTTGTCTGCCGGGGTCTTGTACGATTGTGCAGGGGGCAGGCGAGGCCTATGATCGCGGTTCGTGCCCTGTGCTGATGGAGTTGCTCCCATGGATGTTATCAACCCCGCCTACGTGGCGCCGCTGGTCTCGCTGGCCCTGCTGTGGACGGTGGCAGTGGTCACGCCCGGCCCCAACTTCTTCAACACGGCGCAGCTGGCCGCCAGCTGTTCGCGCCGCCATGGCGTGGTGGCCTCGGCAGGTGTGGCCACCGGGACGATCATGTGGGGGTTGGCGGGTGGCCTGGGCATCAAGTCGCTGTTTACCGCCGCGCCGATGCTGTACCTGGCGTTCAAGATCATCGGCGGCTGCTACCTGATCTACCTCGGGTTGAAACTGTTCAAGCGCTCGGCTCCGGCCATGGGCCAGAGCCTGTTGCCGGACGAACCCCGGCGTTCGTTATTTTCCGCCTGGCGCCTGGGCTTGTTGGGCAACCTGTCGAACCCCAAGGCCGCACTGTTCGTCGCGACCATCTTCGCATCCACCATGCCGCCGTCACCGTCTCCGATGCTGCTGACCCTGGCGGTGATCACCATGGCGACCTTGTCGTTCAGTTGGTACTCCAGCGTGGCCCTGGTGTTTTCCAGCGCGCGCATGGCCAACCTCTACAGCCGTTCGCGTAAATGGCTCGACCGCTTTGCCGGTGGGTGCTACATGCTGTTTGGCGCACATCTGGTAGCGAATCGCTGACCACCCGTGGTAAGAAGCCTTACTTTCAAAAGCGAGGCGGATCATGAGTAAGTTGCGCGTAGGGATTATTTTTGGTGGCCGTTCGGCCGAGCACGAAGTCTCGCTGCAATCGGCGCGCAACATTGTCGATGCCCTTGACCGGTCACGCTTCGAGCCCATCCTGATCGGCATCGACAAGGCCGGCCACTGGCACCTCAACGACACCTCGAACTTCCTGATCAACCAGGAAAACCCGGCCCTGATCGCCCTCAACCAATCCAATCGTGAACTGGCGGTGGTGCCCGGCAAGGCCAACCAGCAAGTGGTGGAAACCTCAGGCAGTGGTTTGCTGGAACACATCGACGTGATCTTCCCCATCGTCCATGGCACCCTCGGCGAGGACGGCTGCCTGCAAGGTTTGCTGCGCATGGCCGACTTGCCTTTTGTCGGCTCCGACGTACTGGGGTCGGCGGTGTGCATGGACAAGGACATCAGCAAACGCCTGCTGCGCGACGCCGGCATTGCCGTCACCCCGTTCATCACCCTCACGCGCCGTACCGCGGCCCGCACCTCGTTTGACACGGCCGTGAATACGCTTGGCCTGCCGATGTTCGTCAAACCGGCCAACCAAGGCTCCTCGGTGGGGGTGAGCAAGGTCGCCAACGAAGCCGAATACCACGCAGCCGTCGAACTGGCCTTGGGCTTTGATGAGAAAGTGCTGGTGGAGTCCGCTGTCCAGGGGCGCGAGATCGAATGCGCCGTACTCGGCAACGATAACCCCATCGCCAGCGGCTGCGGCGAGATCGTGGTGAGCAGCGGGTTCTATTCCTACGACAGCAAGTACATCGACGACCAGGCCGCCCAGGTGGTGGTCCCGGCCGATATCAGCACTGAAGCCAGCGAGCGAATTCGCCGCCTGGCGATCGAGGCGTTTGAGGTGCTCGGGTGCGCAGGGTTGGCTCGGGTCGATGTATTCCTCACCGATGACGGTGAAGTGTTGATCAACGAAATCAACTCACTGCCCGGTTTTACCCGTATCAGCATGTACCCCAAGTTATGGCAGGCGGCGGGGATGAGTTACAGCGAGTTGGTGAGCCGGTTGATAGAGCTGGCGCTGGAGCGGCACGCGGGGCGCAAGGGCTTGAAGATCAGTCGCTGAACATACCGAGAGGGCGCTGTGACGAGTGGCCCCGCCACAGGTGGGATGTACGCGCTCAGGGTTTGCGAGCGATCCACGAGTAGATCAGCGTCTTCGTCTCCTGCGGGTGATGGGTCCTTCGGCGGTAGCTGGCAAACAGCGGCGACGTGCAATACGTACACACTTCACTCACCTCGATCTGTTCGCGCCGAACCCCGGCCGCTTGCAGCAGCATCAGCCCGTACCGGCTCAGGTCAAACCAGGCACTGCCTGTGTGTCTTGCTTGGGGGGGCGTGATGTGCGGCGCCAGCAGCGGTCGTGGTTGCTCAATGCTCCATGGCGCCCGGTCGTGTTGCCATAAGTGGCCCTGGTCAGCCTGGAACTCGGCAATGAACCCTTCGCTCACTTCATAACAACACGGTTTGATCGATGGCCCGATGGCGACCAGCAACTGATCGACGCCAATCCCTGCGTCGGCAAAGTGCTGCACGGTAGTGGCGACAATCCCGCGTTGCAGGCCTTTCCAGCCGCCATGAACGGCCGCTACGCGTTCGCCATTTTTGGCGGCGAACAGAATGGGCAGGCAATCGGCGGTGATCACCGCGATCGGCTGGTGCTGGCCTGTATGTACCCCATCCGCCTCGATCGTATTGGCTGCCTGGCCCGCCTGCCACTCAATCACCGCGGCGCTGTGCACTTGCTTGCAGATGAATACTTCATCTGGCCGCGATGGGTCGTCGATCAAACAAAAACCATGGTCGACACCCGCGAGGGCGCCGAGATTATTGGCCTGTTGCAAGGGGCTTTCTCCGCTGATTAACCTCAGTCACCGTATGCCTCGCCTTCCCGTCGAGGGTCCGCGCCACCGCTCAGCGATACCTTACCCTGGGCGTCGCGCGTGCGAATGATCGCCTGGATACCGCTGGTCATCTCAATCTCGCTCAGCGCATGGCCCTTGTCCTTGAGTGCCTGTTTCAACACGGGGCTGAACAAACCGCTTTCCAGTTCGGTTGCGCCATTACGGCTGCCGAAGTTTGGCAGGCTGATGGCGGCTTGCGGGTCGAGGTTCCAGTCGAGCATGGCCACCAGTGACTTGCTGACGTACTCGATGATCTGCGACCCGCCCGGCGAGCCCAGTGTGGCCAGCAGCTCACCGCTCTTGCGGTCGAACACCAGGGTCGGCGCCATGGCCGAGCGCGGGCGTTTACCGGGTTGTACGCGGTTGGCCACCGGCTGGCCGTTTTCTTCGGCAATAAACGAGAAGTCGGTCATCTGGTTATTGAGTACAAAGCCCTGGACCATCAGGTGCGAGCCAAACGCGGCTTCCACCGTGGTGGTCATCGACACGGCGCCACCCCAGTCGTCCACCGCTACCACCTGCGAGGTGGAGATGCGCAGCGGCGAGCGGTCGGGGGCGTAGGCCACCTGGATACCGGCCGGCTGGCCGGGCTTGGCGATGCCCAGGCTGCGTTCACCGATCAGCGCGGCGCGTTGGGCCAGGTAGCTCGGCGCGACCAGGCCGGCCACGGGCACCGGTACAAAGTCTGCATCGGCCACATACAGCGCACGGTCGGCAAAGGCCAGGCGACCGGCTTCGGCGATCAGGTGCACGGCTTCGGGTACCGGCTCAAGGCCGGCCGGCGAAGCGCTCTTCACCGGCCTCATGGGGGCGATGGCCAGGCGTGGGTCGCGGGCCTCCAGCGCCTGCAATGTACCCATGATCTGCGCGATGGCAATCCCGCCCGACGACGGTGGCGGCATGCCACAGAGGGTCCAGCGTTTGTAGTCGGTGCACAGCGGCACGCGTTCCTTTGCCGCATAGCCCTTGAGGTCGGTTGCCGACAGGCTGCCTGCATTGTGGTTGCCCTGCACCTTGCGGGCGATCTCCTCGGCAATCGGGCCGTTGTACAGCGCGTCCGGCCCCTCCTGGGCGATGCGCTTGAATACGGCGGCCAGCGCCGGGTTTTTCAGCAGGGTGCCGGTGGCTTTCGGTGTGCCATCGGCATTCAAGAAATAGGCGGCCATGTCCGGCGATTGCGGGATAAAGCGGTCAGCGGCAATCAGGCTGTGCAAGCGCGGGGAAATCGCGAAGCCCTGTTCCGACAGACGAATCGCAGGCTCGAACAGCTTGGCCCATTGCAGGCGACCGGTCTTTTTGTGCGCCATTTCCAGTGCACGCAACACACCGGGCGTCGCCACCGAACGCCCGCCAATCTGCGCATCGGTAAACGCCATCGGCTGGCCGTCGGCCTTCAGGAACAAGCGCTCAGTCGCCCCGGCCGGTGCTGTCTCACGGCCGTCATACGCGTGCACGTTTTTTCCGTCCCACAGCATGATGAACGCACCACCGCCGATGCCGGACGATTGCGGTTCCACCAGGGTCAACACGGCCTGCATGGCAATCGCCGCATCGATGGCAGACCCGCCCTGGCGCAGCATTTCACGCCCGGCCTCGGCCGCCAGCGGGTTGGCGGCGGCCGCCATATGGTGCTCGGCGTGCTGGGTGGTGAGGTCGGCGCGATAGCCCGACCCCAACTCCGGCGCCGGTGGCTGTTCGTTGACGGGGGTGTGGCAGGCCGCGAGGGCCAGGGTTGCGGCAATGATCGTCAACTGACGGCGGTAAATCGAAAACACGCGCTGAACTCCGTTCATTTTGAGAATGATCTGTTGTTCGTGGGTTACTGCGTTCTACAGGTAAATCGTGCCTTGCATATACAGCACCGCCTTGCCGGAAATGATCACCCGGTCGCCCTTGAGCGCACAACGCAACTGGCCCTTGCGTGTGCCGCCTTGCTCCGCCGTGAGGGTCGACTTGCCCAGGCGCTCGGCCCAGAACGGTGCCAGCGACGTGTGCGCCGAACCGGTGACCGGGTCTTCATTGACGCCCACGTTCGGCCCGAACCAACGAGAGATAAAATCAAATCGCGCGCTTTTGGCCGTCACTGCAATCCCACGCTTGGGCAGGCCCTTGAGTCGCGCAAAGTCTGGCGTGAGCGCGGCGACCTGGGCTTCGTCCTCCAGCAACACGATGTAGTCATCGGTGCCGAACACCTCGGCGCTTTCAATCCCCAGGGCGCTCAACATCCCGGCGGGCGGCTCACAGGGTTGCGGCGCTTTGGCAGGGAAATCCATCGCCAGTTCATCACCCTCGCGCGTGACCCGCAGCTCACCGCTGCGAGTGGCAAAACGCAGCACTTGAGGCGCATCCGGCAACTGGTGAATCAACACCCACGCCGCCGCGAGCGTGGCATGGCCGCACAGGTCCACTTCGACTTGCGGGGTGAACCAGCGCAACTCATAGAAGTCGCCACGGGGCACGAAGAACGCGGTTTCCGAGAGGTTGTTTTCGGCGGCAATGTTGTGCAGTTGCGCGTCGCTCAGCCATTCGGTCAGTGGGCACACCGCAGCGGGGTTGCCGCCGAAGGGGTGTTGGCTGAAGGCGTCGACTTGGTAGATGTCCAGTTTCACCGTGGTGTACTCCATGCGTGGTGGGAGGCTGGACACTAACAGCGGGCTCTGGGGAGCGTCAAAATACAGAAGGCGTGTTTTTTTGCGCGCATGCAAGCTGCAGGGAAGGGGGCGGCGGAGTTTTTTCTGTGTCTCAGAAAAAATGCCCCGACAGGCCGGGGCATTTTCAGGTCGCGGTTTACACAGTCCGGCGCTATTTCTGCGCGTGGTTTTGCTGGCCGCCACCGCCGATCTGCCACACGTAGGGCGGTTCGGTGCCATTGATCTCCCAGTCACCGATGATCCGCTCTTTATAGATCAATGGATTATGTGAGGCCGCTGTGCGCGCATTGCGCCAGTGTCGGTCGAGTTGCAGGCTCGTGCGTGCGGCGGATGCGCCAAGGGCGTTGAACAGGTCGCTGGTGGCGCGAAGCACCAGATCGGCAATCACCACTTGCGCTTGGGCCGACTCCAGCTCTGCCGCAATATTGGCCTCGCGTTCGGCTTGCGCATCCTTGGCGAAGTGCGCCACGTAGGCGCGTTGTGAGGCCTGTGCGGCGCGCAGGGTAGCCGCTTCGGCCGTGTAGACCTGCGCCGAGGCCTTGCCGACCACCTGCTGCACCTGCGCATCGTCACGCACCGCCGCGGCATTGCCATGGCTGAACACCCGGGTGCGAACACGTACCTGTTGGGCCACCTCTCGCACGGCCGCCTGCCCCGACCCGACCAGGACGGCCAGCAGGGTCAGTTGGTAAAACGCCGTTTGGTATTTAAAGCGCGTGGAGAAGTCGATCAGGTGGTCGTCTTCAACCACTGCGTTTTCAAACACGGAAGTGCCGCTGCCGGTGGTGCGCTGACCGAAGCCATCCCAATCGTCGCTTTGACGCACACCCGGTTGCTGCACGCGGACCGCCGCGATCACATCGGCACCGGTGTCATCCCGTTGGGCGTACAGGTCGATCCAGTCGGCGAACAGGCTGCCGGTGCTGTAGAACTTGGTGCCGTTGGCGACCCATTGCTCGCCCTGGCGGCTGATGCGGGTAATCACCTGGCCGATCTTCACGTCGCCGACTTCGGTCCAGGCATTGCCGACCAGCTCCCCGGCCACAAACCGCCCGAACCAGGCGTTCTGCGGGCTGAATGCCTGGGCGTTGAGGCGGTCTTCGACAAACGCAAAATGCCCGCGCAGGGCTTGTGTCACGTTGGAGTCGGCAGCCGCCAGTTCAATCAACAGTTGGAACAGTTGCGGCAGCGAGGCGCCGGCCCCGCCGAATTCGACCGGGACACGCACGGCGCCGAACCCGGCTTGCTTGAGCCATTTGATCGGTTCGAACGGCAGTGTGCGAGTGCGTTCGCGCTCGACCGCGCCCTCGGCAATACGCGCAAAGATCGGCCGAAAACGCGCGGCGAGCGCTGCGTAATCCGTACCGACAGACAGTGTGTTCAGCGTGGCGAAACTGGACATGGAATGGATTCCTCTTCAGCGCAGATAAGCGTCAAGTCAGGTCAGAGAATTTGGACGGTTTGGTGTGATCGGTGGCGTTGGCGCCGGTTTTGAATGCACCGCGATAACGTGCCGCCGGATGGTCGTCGGCGGCATACGGCGAAGTGCCGTCGAGCAGGTTTTCGCGCAGGGTGTCGCCCTCATAGGAGGTGCGGACACGGCCCCGGCGTTGCAGCTCCGGAACGATGAACTCAACGAGGTCTTCGAACGTGCCCGGGGTGATCGCATAGGCCAGGTTGAAGCCGTCGATACCGCCGACGTCCACCCAGCGCTCCATCTCGTCGGCCACCGTTTTCGGGCCGCCCACCAACACCGGGCCTAGGCCGCCGATGCTGCGGTGTTTGATGATGTCGCGTGGCGTCCACTTGCGGTCGGGGTCGGCGGTGGCGAGCAGTTCCAGCACCGAGCGGATGCTGTCGTTGTCGATCGCCTCCAGGGGTTGGTCCGGGTCGTATTCGGAAAAGTCGATGCCGGTCCAGCCGCCATAAAACGACAACATGCCTTCGCCATTGGCATAGCTCAGGTAGTCGCGGTATTTGGCTTGCGCGGCTTCATCGCTTTCAGCGGTGATCACCGTCAACAGCGTGAACACCTTGACCGAATCACGGCTACGGCCCGCTTCCACGGCGCGGTTGCGGATGTCATCGGACACCTCGCGCGCCTGTTCTGCGGTGGCCGGGCTGATGAACACCCCTTCGGCGTGCTTGGCGGCAAAGGCGCGGCCACGGCTGGAGGCGCCGGCCTGGAAAATAACCGGGGTGCGCTGTGGCGACGGCTCGGACAAATGGATGCCCGGCACATCGTAGTATTTGCCCTTGTGACCGATCGGGTGGACTTTGCTCGGGTCGGTAAAGATCCCGCGCTCACGGTCACGCAGCACCGCGTCTTCATCCCAGGAGCCTTCCCACAGTTTGTAGGTCACGTCCAGAAACTCATCGGCGATGTCATAGCGTTCGTCGTGCGAGATCTGTTGCTTGAGGCCCAGGTTGACCGCCGCGCTGTTGAGGTACGAGGTCACCACGTTCCACGCCACGCGGCCCTTGGTCAGATGGTCGAGGGTCGAGAACTTTCGCGCCAGGGCGTAAGGCTGTTCATAGGTCAGCGCCGATGTCACGCCAAAGCCCAAGTGCTTGGTGACGGTGGCCATGGCTGGCACTTGAAAGAAGGGATCGTTGACCGGCACCTGATCGGCGTCAAGCAAGGAGGTTTCCACCGAGCCGCGATAGATGTCATAGACGCCGACGACGTCAGCGATAAACACCGAGTCGAAATAGCCGCGCTCAAGCAGCTTGGCCAACTCCACCCAGTAATCAAGGTCTTTGTATTTCCATGCCTGGCTGTCTGGGTGACGCCAGGTGCCCGCGGCCTGATGACTCACGCAGGTCATTTCAAACGCATTGAGGATTATGCGGGAAGCCATAGTCGATTAACTCCAGTTGTCTTGATTCATGGGGCACGCACGGCGGTCCAATCGTGGTTTAAAGGGGTGATTGCATAGTTCATGCCGAGTGCTAAAGGGCTGTAATACCTGGGTTTTTGCCGGCTTTTGGGCTGGGCGCCTATCACTGGGTAACACTTTGTTGTTTTGGTGAATGGTGGCGAACACCGACCCTGCCTGGCCGTGATCGCGAGCCTCAGGAATAGAAGCTCGGCGTTGGCGGTTTCTGCTTTAAGGCCCACTCGCCGAGTTCGCGGATGCGGTAGTCCACCGGGTCGTGCAAGGTTTGGGTCCGCAGGTTTCGCCAGTAGCGATCAAAGCGCCGCGAGGCATGGGTGGCGCGGGCGCCTGTCACCTCAAACAGCCTCGAACTCAGGTCCAGGCCCACCCGGGTGGCATGGACCTTGGCGCTGCCGATGGCCAGGGCCAGGTTCGCGCGCTCCTCGGCGCGCAGCTGTTCGCCGCGGTTCCAGGCGTTGTCGAACAACGCGTTGGCCCGTTCTGCCAGGGCGCGTACCGCCTCCAGGCCGACCCAGAACTCGCCGTAGTGGGCTAGCACATATGGGTCGTCGACCGCCCGGTCGACCTCGGACTTGAACCAGGCGCGTGCTTCGTGGGTGGTGTAGTGCTGCGCCTGCTCAAAGGCGCCTTCGGCAATGCCCAGGAACAGGTTGACGAACGTCAGTTGCGCCAACAGCGGCCGCAGCCCGGAAAACACCGTGCTCAGCGGGCCCGGGTCCAGCAGCAGTTCATCCTCGGCCACCCGCACGCGTTCGAAACGGGCGCTGCCGCTGTCGGTCTGGCGTTGGCCCATATTGTTCCAGTCGTTGAGCAGGGTAATGCCGACGCGGTCGGTAGGGATCGCGGCGATCAGCAGTTTGCCTGCGCCACTGTCCTCCAACGCCGAGGCAATCAGCCGGTCGGAGTCGCTGGCGCCGGAGCAAAAGCTCTTCATCCCGGAAAACTCCCGCCCGCCGTCGATACGCGTGGCCACGGTACGGGTGTCCAGCGGGTTGAGGGCGTTGCCCCAGAACCAGCGCTGGCGGACGGTTTGTTCCAGCCAGGGCTGCCACTGATCGGGCCGCGAGAACAGGCGCACAGTGGCCAGCATCAAGTGTTGGAAACCAAACACGTGGGCCATCGAACTGTCGACCTTGGCGAACTCGCGCACGATGTTCAGCGTGTCGCTCCAACTGGCGCCGAGGCCGCCGAATTCACGGGGAATACTCAGGGTCAACAGGCCGCTGTCGCGCAGGGCATCACGCTCGCGTTTCGGCGTGCCGCCGCGCTCGTCACGCTCGGCAGCCGTACTGGCCCAGTCGGCCGCCAGGCGGCGGGCGACGAGCACAGGATCGTTGGGGGTGGTCACAGGGGAACTCCTTGAAGTTGAAAACGGCGCCGGGCCGCCCCTGGATGACGGCCGGTCCCAGCGTGTAGCGCGAGGTGTTCTACAGCCCAAACAGCCGGGCGGCATTGCCGTAGAGGACGTTGTCGAGTACCTCGGGTTTGAAACCCAGGCGCAGGACATCCTCGATGGATTGACGAATCGGGCGGAACGGATAGGACGAGCCGAACAGCAACTGCTCTGCCAGAAAGCCGTTGGCCGCCTGCACGTAGGCGTCGCTGCCGGGCTGGAACAGGTACATGTCCGGCACCAGGTAGATGTTCGGGTAGCGAAACGCCACGCCCAGCGCTTGCTGCACGTTGGGCCAGTAGCCGTGGTAGCAGACGATCGACAGCTGCGGGAACGCCCGGGCGACCTTGGCCAGGTGTTCGGGGTTGTTGAAGGCGGGGTCCGGGGTGGTCGGCCCGCTCATCAGAAACAGCGGAATGCCGTGTGCCTGCAAATGCTCGTAGATCGGCCAGTACAACGGGTTATCCGGCTGCCTGGCCGGTTCGCCAAACCCTGGCTCCAGGTCGATCCCGGCCAGGCCCAGCGCCGAGATGGCGCGCTCGATCTCGCCCAGCGCGCCGTCGATACCCTGCAGCGCCGGGTCGATGCTGGCGATGCCGAGCAACTCAGTGTGGTCGCGCACGATGCTGTGAATCAGGTCGTTGGGCAGATGCTGGCCGGGCGTGTGCCGACCGACCACCACCGCCCGGCTCAACCCGGCGTCGCGCACTTCATCGAGAAACCCCTGGGGTGTGCGCGAGCGGGCGAAGTGCTCGTCGTCGCCACGCGTGCCCACCCGCCGGTTCAGCCAGCGGGCGGTGGCGGTCTCGGCGCTGCCTGGGGTGGCGCCGAAAAAATCGTGCAGGTACGCCGGGCGGCAGCGCATATCAATCACGTTCATGCCGTGGCCTCGTCCTTGACCGATGTGTGGCCGGCCCGCACGTCGAACGCGCCGCCGGTGAGTACTTGGTCGCGGACCGTGACAGGCTGTTTGCCCAACAGTGGGAACACCAGTTCGGCAAAGCGGAAAGCCTCTTCCAGGTGCGGGTAGCCGGACAGTACAAAGCGGTCTACGCCGAGGTCGGCATATTCCTGCAGGCGCTTGGCCACGGTCTGAGGGTCGCCCACCAGCGCCGTGCCGGCGCCTCCGCGCACGAGGCCGACACCGGCCCACAGGTTGGGCGAGACCTCGAGCTTGTCGCGCTGTCCACCATGCAGGGCGGCCATGCGGCGCTGACCTTCGGAGTCCATCTTGGCGTAATTATTTTGCGCGTCGGCGATGACATCGTCATCGAGGTGGCTGATCAGTTCTTCGGCCGCCGCCCAGGCCTGCTCGTTGGTTTCACGCACGATCACATGCAGGCGCACACCGAAATGCAGCGTGCGCCCATATTTTTTCGCGCGCTCGCGCACATCGGCGATTTTCGCGGCCACGGCCGCCGGCGGTTCGCCCCAGGTCAGGTAGGCGTCGACCTGTTGGGCCGCCAGTTCATGGGCAGCAGGGGACGACCCGCCAAAATACAGGGGCGGGTGCGGTTGCTGTATGGGTTTGAAGAAGTTCTGCGCCCCTTCGACGCGCACATGCTTGCCGGTGAAATCCACCACCTCGCCACTGAGCAAGCGACGCCAAACGGTCAGGAACTCGCCAGCGGCTTCGTAGCGTTGGTCGTGGTCGAGGAAAATACCGTCGGCGGCCAACTCGGTGGCATCGCCGCCGGGTACGACGTTGAGCAGCAAGCGGCCGTTGCTGGCCTGGTCCAGTGTGGCCGCCTGACGGGCCGACGCCGTGGGGTTGCCCAGCGAGGTGCGCAGCGCCACCAGCAACTTCAGGCGATGGGTGACCGGTACCAGGCTGGCGGCGGTAATCCACGGGTCCAGGCAACTGCTGCCGGTGGGAATCAACACCCCGTCATAGCCCAGGCTCTCGGCGGCTACCGCGATTTGCTGCATGTATTTGTTGGTGGCCGGGCGGCCGCTGTCGGATCGGCCCAGATAACGGGTGTCGCCGGACGTGGGCAGAAACCAAAAGATATCAAGACTCATCAACACGCTCCTCGCTGCAAAAATAAGAAGCCCGCTGCCTTGGGTAAGGTAAGACGGCAGCAGGTTGTGCAACGCAGGGCCGGCACGGCTCTATAGAGGCGCTTGTTGGAACAAGTCTGTGGCTGTGGCCGATAGTTCCAAGAGAGCAAGCATCGTACCAATTCGTTAACTTATTGATTTATAAGGTGATGATTGGTTTATGTGGGGCGATGACTGTCGCTGGAAGCGGGCAAGTGTTGAAACGCTGTTGCCCGGCAAACAGTTGTGCGCAAAGAGAGAAGTGTTCGCTGGGCAACAGGCTTTAAGCAGGCTGTGCCAAATCAATACATGATTGTTTCCGCAAAATGAATATAACTAGTTGATAAATAACAATTTAAATCTTGGCATGGAGACTGCAAAAGTGGCTGTATAGCACTCTGAAGGAGAGTCCCCATGGCCCAGACACTGCCGCTGGCGTTGTTACAGCAAGCCCAAACCCGAGGTTCGGCGATAGCCCTGCGCTACAAGCGCCTGGGCATCTGGCACGCCCGCAGTTGGAGCGAGTTGGCGCAGGATGTCGGCCGTCTTGCGGCAGCGCTGCATCAGCGCGGGTTCGGTCGCCACGACGATTTACTGATCATCAGCCAGGCGCGTTCCGAAGCTTTGTTGCTGGCCCTGGCCGCGCAGTGGCTGGGCGGCAGTGTCACGTTGCTGGACCCCGAACGCGACAACCGCGCATTGCTGGCCCGCCTGCGACCGAGCTTCGTGCTGGCCGAAGCCCTGGATGCCGTGCAGCAGGTCCGGCATGCCGATCTTCCACCCCGTGTGCTGCTGTTCCTCGACGGGCGCGGCCTGAATGCCGGTGAAGGGAAGGGGTTGAGCGCTTACGCCGATTTGTTCTCTGGCGTGGCGGCGGAACCGCCGGTCTGCGCGACTGAGCCGGCGGCTATCGCCTTCGTGTTCCATGCCGATACGCACGGGCCTTCCCTACGGTTGAGCCATGCGCAGCTGCTGGGGGGCGCCCGCAAGCTGGTAGCGCGCGAGCACCTGAGCGGCGCCGAAGAAGCCTTGGCGGCCCGTGTGTTCGCCGCCAGCGGTCAGGCGCGTTACCTGCTGGCGCCCTGGCTCTGTGCCGGGTTCTGCCTGAATTTCCCGGAAGCCATGGCCACGCGCGACACCGACCGCCGTGAGTTGGGGCCAACCCTGGTGCTGGGCACGCGTGAGTCCTATGCCCGTCTGGAGCAGTGGGCGCGAGAGCGTCTGCCGTTACCCGGCACGCTCGGTCATCGGTTGTACCGCTGGGCGATGGTGCCGGACGCGCAGGCTTTCCGCCGCTGGCTCGGCTACTGGCTGATCCGCAGACCCTTGCTCGATGTGTTGGGCATGAGCCGCCTGCGCGTGCCGTTGCTGGTCGGGCCCGCGCTGAGCCAAGAGAGCGCCGCTTTTTTTGGTGCCCTGGGCATCCACCCGGGCAACTGGCAGGAACCTTCCGCCCGGCAGGAACCTGCCGATACCCGCATCCCCCTGATTTCTCAATCCGTCTGACGAGCCCCATGAGCGCAACCACTGAATCCGAATTACTGCGGCTCGATGACATCTCCCTGTCGTTCAAGGGGGTCAAGGCCATTACCTCCATCAGTTTCGCCGTGAAGGCCGGGGAAATCTGTGCATTGATCGGCCCCAACGGCGCGGGCAAAAGTTCGCTGCTCAATGTGATCAACGGCGTCTACCAGGCCCAGAGCGGCAGTGTCACCTATGCCGGACAGGCCCGGCGCCGTATGCGCCCGCACCAGGCCGCCGAGCGCGGTATTGCGCGGACCTTTCAAAACATCGCGCTGTTCAAGGGCATGAGCGTGCTCGACAACGTGCTGACCGGCCGCAACCTCAAGCTCCGCAGCAGTTGGATTGAGCAGGTGCTGCGCCTGGGCCGTGCGCCTCGCGAGGACGACGAGCAGCGCCGTCACGCGGAAAAAATCATCGAGTTCCTGCGCATCCACCCCTGGCGCCATGTGCTGGTGGGCAAGCTGCCTTACGGCTTGCAGAAACGTGTCGAACTGGCCCGCGCCCTGGCCGCTGAGCCGAGGTTGCTGCTGCTGGATGAACCCATGGCCGGCATGAACGCTGAAGAGAAGGACGAGATGAGCCAATTCATCCGCGACATCAACCGCGAGTTCGGCACCACCGTGGTGCTGATCGAACACGACATCGGGGTGGTCATGGGCTTGTGCGACCACGTGGTCGTGCTCGATTACGGCCGCAAGATCGGTGATGGCACGCCCGAGCAAGTGCGTGCCAATCCCGATGTGATTGCCGCTTACCTGGGCACGCGGCGTTCCCGTGCGGAGAGCCACTGAACATGCAATTTTTCTTCGAAGTGCTGATTGGCGGGCTGCTGGCGGGCGTCATGTACTCCCTGGTGGCAATTGGTTTTGTCCTGATCTACAAGGCTTCCGGCGTGTTCAATTTCGCCCAGGGGTCGATGGTGCTGTTCGCCGCGCTGACCTTTGTCAGCCTGCTCGAACGCGGCTTCCCGTTCGCGTGGGCGTTTGTCCTCACGCTGGCGAGCATGGTGGTGCTGGCGTTGCTGATCGAAAAAATGGTGCTGCGGCCCCTGGTCAATCGAGCACCGATCATCCTGTTCATGGCCACGCTCGGGCTGTCCTACATGATCGAAGGTTTTGCGCAGTTTCTATGGGGGGCTCAAGTCCACGGTCTGGAATTGGGCATCGCCGATGAGCCGCTGGAAATCCGCGGCATGTTGCTCTCGCAATTCGACCTGTTTGCTGCCGGAACGGCGGCCACTTTGGTGATCGCCTTGTCGCTGCTGTTCAACCGGACCCGAGTCGGTTTGTCGCTGCGCGCGGTTGCCGATGATCCGTTGGCGTCCCTGGCCGTGGGCATCCGCCTGCCACGCATCTGGGCGCTGGTGTGGGCGGTGGCAGGTTTTGTCGGGCTGGTGGCCGGGTTGCTCTGGGGCGCTCGTCTGGGGGTGCAGTTTTCCTTGTCATTGGTGGTGCTCAAGGCCTTGCCGGTGTTGATCATCGGCGGTTTTTCCTCCATCGGCGGGGCGATTGTCGGCGGGCTGATCATCGGTGCGGCGGAAAAAGTCGCGGAGATTTACCTCGGCCCGGTCATCGGCAGTGGCATCGAAAACTGGGTGCCTTACGTCCTCGCCTTGCTGTTTCTGTTGGTGCGGCCTGCCGGGTTGTTCGGCGAGCGGGCGATCGAACGGGTCTGATTTTTTTCAAGGAATGCCTTCATGCTTTATCGAGAAGCCGGTCAACTGAGCACCTCTTATGCGATGGAACGGCGCACGTTCCGCTTGCGCCAGGACCGCGTGGGCCTGTGGCTGCTCTTGGGGTTTGCCTTCATTGCGGTGCCCTGGCTGGGCAATGACTATTGGTTCAGCGCGATTCTGCTGCCGCTGCTGGTGTTGTCCCTGGCGGGCCTGGGGTTGAACCTGTTGACCGGTTATGCCGGGCAGCTGTCCCTCGGGTCGGCGGCGTTCATGGCGGTGGGTGCGTTCGCCGCCTACAACCTGCAATTGCGCGTGCCGGGTTTGCCGCTGCTGGTGAGTTTCGCGCTGGGTGGGGTGATCGCTGCGCTGGTGGCTGTGGTCTTCGGTTTGCCGAGCCTGCGGATCAAGGGCTTTTACCTGCTGGTGGCGACCCTGGCCGCGCAGTTCGTGGTGGAGTGGGTACTGACCCGGTTCAGTTGGTTTACCAACGACAACGCCTCCGGGGTCATCACCTCGCCACCGCTGCTCATCGCGGGGCTGGATTTCAGTTCGCCCCGTGGGCGTTATCTGTTGACCCTGGCGGTGGTCGTGGTGCTGTTCTGGCTGGGCAAAAACCTGGTGCGCAGCGAGTTGGGCCGCAACTGGATGGCTGTGCGCGACATGGACACCGCCGCCGCCGTGATCGGCATTCGCCTGTTCAAGGCCAAGCTGCTGGCGTTTGCCATCAGTGGCTTTTACCTCGGGGTTGCGGGTTCGCTGTGGGCGTTTGCCTACCTGGGCACGGTGGAGCCCCACGGCTTCGATCTCAGCCGCTCATTTCAAGTGCTCTTCATCATCATTATCGGCGGCCTGGGCAGTGTGCTCGGCAATGTCCTGGGCGCCGCTTTCATCGTGTTGTTCCCGATTCTGCTGGCCAACCTCTTCGGGCTGTTGCCCGGCGGGCTGATCGATTCCGGCCAGTTGGAAAACATCCAGAAAATGCTCTTTGGCGCGTTGATCATCGCTTTCCTGATCAAGGAACCCGAGGGCCTGGCCCGACTGTGGCAACGCTTTCGCCAACGGGCCCGGATCTGGCCGTTGCGTTACTGATTGTTCTCATCCCTGACCCCCATCCTTCGTTCACGAGGAATTGCCTTCATGACTCACCGCACACCGCTGCGTCGCCTGCTATTAGGCTTGGCCTTGATCACCGCCGGGCTCAGTGCCGGCGCTCACGCCGACAACGAACAGTACTTCCCCTTGCAGAGCTATCGGGTCGGACCCTACGCCGCCGGTGGCACCGGCTTCTTCGGCGGCTTTATCGACTACCTGCAATACATCAACGCAAAGGGTGGGGTGAACGGCGTCAAGCTGACCTGGAGCGAGTGCGAAACGGAGTATGTGGTGGAGAAGGGCGTCGAATGCTACGAGCGCCTCAAGGGTGGCCTTAATGGTGCGCCGGCCGCCGCGACCAACCCGTTGTCGGTGGGCATTGCCTACGCGACGCTGGAACGTTCGACCGCCGACAAATTGCCACTGATCACCATCAACCACGGTCGCACCGACTCCACCGACGGTAGCGTGTTCCCTTACGTGTTCCCGCTGCAGCTCAACCCGTATTCGGAAGTCTCGGCAATCATCAACTACATCGGCACGCGCGAAGGCGGGGCCGACAAACTCAAAGGCAAGAAGATCGCCGTGCTTTACCACGGCTCGCCGTATGGCAAGGAAACCAATGGCGTCCTGGAAACCCTGGCGAAAAACGCCGGTTTCGAACTGACCCTGCTGGAAGTGCCGCACCCCGGCAACGAGCAGCAATCGCAGTGGCTCAATATCCGTCGCCTCAAGCCGGACTGGGTGATCCTGCGCGGTTGGGGGGTGATGAATCCGGTGGCGCTGAAGTCCGCGCAAAAGGTCGGTTACCCGGTGGATCACATCATCGGCAACATCTGGAGCAACTCGGAAGAGGACGTGGTGCCGGCAGGCGCGGCCGCCAAAGGCTTCATTTCCATCACTACCCACCCTTCCGGCACAGATTTCCCGGTGCTGCAGGGCATCAAGCAAAGCGTGGTGGACGCCGGCAAGGGCAACCTGGCCGATCCGAAGCGCTTCGGTACGGTGTACTACAACCTCGGTGTGGTGAACGGCATTCTCAACGTCGAAGCCGTGCGCCTTGCACAGGCAAAATACGGCGCCAAGCCATTGACCGGCGAGCAGGTGCGTTGGGGCTTCGAACACCTGAACCTCGACGATGCGCGCTTGCAGGCATTGGGCGCCAAGGGCCTGGTGCAGCCGTTGAAGTTGTCGTGCGCCGATCATGAAGGCGGCGGTGCGGTGCGCTTTCAGCAATGGGACGGCCAGCGTTGGAACCTGATCAGCGACTGGGTCCAGGCCGACCGTGCGTTGTTGCGGCCGATCATCGAGGCTTCCGCCGCCCAGTACGCCAAGGAAAAAGGCATCACCCCGCGCAATTGCAGCCAGGAGCAATAAGGTCCGATGAGCCAGAGCCTATACGCCACCCCGCCCTTGCTGAGCGTCGAGCAGGTCGTCGTTTTCTACGAACAGTCGATCCTCGCCTTGCGCGGCGTAACGCTAAAGGTCGGCAAGGGGCAGATGGTGGCGTTGCTCGGGGCGAATGGTGCGGGCAAAAGCACCACCCTCAAGGCCATCTCCAGCCTGGTGCGCGCAGAGCGCGGTGAAGTGACCGAGGGCCGGGTGGTTTACCAAGGGCAAGTGGTCACCGATAGCGACCCCGCCAACCTGGTGCTGTCGGGGTTGGCCCAGGTGCTTGAAGGGCGACATTGCTTCACCCACCTGACGGTCGAGCAGAACCTGCTGATCGGCGGCTTTTCCGGGCGACCGTCGCGCAAGGTATTGAACCAGCGTCTGGAGCGCATCTACGGCTACTTCCCCAGGTTACGCCTGCTGCGCAAACGCCTGGCGGGCCTGACCTCCGGTGGCGAGCAGCAAATGGTCGCCATCGGTCGCGCGCTGATGTCCGAGCCGTGCCTGTTGTTGTTGGACGAACCGTCCATGGGCCTGGCGCCCCAGGTGGTCGAAGAAATCTTCGAGATCCTTGCCCGGCTCAATCGCGATGAGGGGTTGAGCCTGCTGGTGGCCGAGCAGAACATCAACATCGCCCTGGATTACGCGCATTACGCGTTTGTGCTGGAGAACGGTTGGATAGTGGATGAAGGTTCGGCAGCCGAACTGGCGACACGTAAGCAAATGCAGAACTATTACCTGGGCGCTGCGCAGGCTTAGGCGGTGTTGCGTGTTGAAAAAGGAAAGGCCATAAGCCTTTCCTTTTTTTGTTTGTGCGCCAGACAAGTTTAACGTGTGCCAAGTGTTTGCAGTGCAACACCGAGTTCACAAAGTGCGGATTAATACGCCCGAAAAATAGTCGTTAAGTTGGTCTAACTAATTGAAATATATGCTGTTATTTGGTTGGCATGATTTTCGGATTGTTGCGAAAGGATCAGCATTTTTTGCATCCCTACCGCCTTAATAATTTGAAGAGAACATCATGCGTAAAGTGGCCGCTTTGTCTGCGTTTTTTGCCGTTACCACGCCCGGTTATTCATGGGCCGACAGTGATAAAAATGAAAATGGATTTATTGAAGATAGCCATTTGAACATTCTCAACCGGGATTTCTATTTCAGTCAGGACTTCCGAAATGGCAGCAGTGCAACCAACCCTCACACGGGCGCGCCCCAGAGTCGCCGGGCGGAATGGGCGCATGCGGTGATCGGGCGCTTTGAATCCGGCTTTACCCAGGGCCCCGTGGGTTTTGGGGTCGATGCTTACGGGCAGTTCGGGGTCAAGCTCGACGGCGGTGATGGCGTGGTGGGCAACGGTGTCGGCGGGCCGGGGTTGATTCCGCGTAAAGGCGACAATAACGGCGAGTCCAAGGATGAGTGGGGCAAGGCCGGCGGCGCCGTGAAGGTGCGAGCGTTCGATACGGTGGTCAAATACGGCGATGTATCCCCAACCAGCCCGGTACTCCATGCCGGTGATATCCGCCTGTTGCCGCAAACCCTGACCGGTCTGATCTTCGACAACACCTCCATCGCCGGCTTGAAAATTGAGGGCGGCAAACTGACGGCGTCCAGCGATCGCAGCGGCGTCAACCATAGCGGCGACCTGGGCACGGTCTACGGTGGTCGCTTGACCGGGGCGGATAATGTCCAGTACATCGGCGCGGATTATCGTTTCAACGACAACTGGAGTTTCAAGCTGCACACCAGCCGCCTGGATAACGTCTGGAACCAGTCCTTTGCCCGGGTCGACTTCAAGCAAAGGCTCACCCCCACCATCACGTGGGATACGGGGCTCAATTACTACCGCACCCGTGACAGTGGCGAGGCCTTGCTCGGGAAAATCGATAACGATAGCTGGAGTACTCACCTGGGGCTGAATGTCGGATTCAACCGTTTTCTGCTGGCATACGAGCAAGTGCGCGGTGACTCGCCATTCGACTACGTGTGGAACACCTACGACCTGGAACTCGACAACGCCTCCCAATGGTCGGACTTCAACAACCCCAACGAACGCTCCTGGCAGGCCAGCTATACCTATGACTTCGCCGGGTTGGGTCTACCGGGGCTTAGCCTCACGGGCCGCTACCTGCGCGGTGACAACATTGATGGCACACGGGCAACGGGCGGCTACACGGCGTTCAATAGCGTCAGTGACGGCAAGCACTGGGAGCGCGATTTCTGGGCGAGCTACGTCGTTCAGAGCGGCCCGGCAAAGGACTTGAAGCTTCAGGTACTTCAAGCCACGCACCGTGTGGGAGGCGATTTCGGTAACTACGACTCCAACGTTGACGAGCTGCGGGTCATCGTCGAATACCCGTTGGATTTGCGCATGCTGTAACCGCGCCATCCATTCCTGCCACAGAGTGGAATGGCAGAAACAAGAAAGCCCGCACGAGGCGGGCTTCTTGGGGATTCATAGGCGGCTGTGAACGTCTATGGATCGGTGCTTGGAATAGGTCAGATGCGGAAACTGCACACCAGATGCTTCAGCCGTGCCGCCTGCTGTTCAAGCGCTCGCCGACCAGGTTGGCGATTTCCATGCTGTCTTGGCTATGGCGCTGGCTGTCGCCCATGGTGCTGACCGAATCCCGCGCGCCGACTTGTCGCTCCTCGAGCATCTTTGGTGGCAATCACCGCCGAATATCGGCATTGGCTCAGCGTCGCGTAAGCCTTGTCTTTATCGATAGAGAGGCCGATGTACCCGTTGGCGGAAGGTAGCCCTTTGATTGGTGCGAAGGTCAGCAAGCGGGCTTGCCCGTTGAACTGGACCTCGGTCAGCTCGCCGGAAAGTTTCGGTGTGTGTGTACGGTACAAATCCGAAAGCGACTTCATGACCAGCGCTTTGTCCGGATGGACCAGTATCTTGCCCTGCTCGTTGACCAGGAACGCATACCCCATGCCGCCAAAGTTCAACGAGTTGATGAGTTCCACCAGGCCATCCAGCGCCAGATCGCCGGATGCTGCTGGAAACCTTACTGATGACACTAATGACCATCTTGTTGGTGGCCAGATCAATATAGGGCTCAGTCAGTATGGCGCCGCTGGCGTTCATACCGTCCTTGTACCAAGGGCGGGAGCGCGGGTCATAACCATCGGGCATCTTGGTGTTCGGACGAATACTGAAACTGCCGTCGACCTTGCCTAGGTAGTAGGTGAGAAAACTTGAGGTCACGACGCTCTCATCCATCAGCGTCTCGGCATTGGCAGGCTCCCTGGCAATGTTCTGCGCCAGATTCCTCACCAAATTAATCCGCCCCTCCAGCAGGTTGCGAATATTGGTGGAGGTAGAGTCACCCATTTCAGTCAAATAGTTTTCCAGGCTTAGAGATCTGCTAAGCGAGCTAGCGGTGCTCGTCCAGCGCGTTGGTAACGCTCAAGCGCTTTGGGTTACGCGTCAATCGAGGGCAAATGCTGTTCGATTACGCCTAGCCACCCCATACCCGGATATGTTTCAAAGCCTGGCGTTATCGAGTAGCCCTGAATGAGGTTTTTACTCAGGACGCTGTATCCGCTCGATTGGGTGGCTTTAGTCTTTAACTCGACGCTTTCGCCCAGATGATTCTGTGTATCTGAGCTAGCAATTATCCTGTGGTTGTCGTCGATTATCATCAATCGACTTCGCGGGCGTTCTTCCTCGCTCAAGCGAACTCCTTTTAGAACGGAATCGGCTTGATTTTTCCAGTCGAAAAAAATCCCGATAACGCCAATCACAGGCGTCTGTTTACCGGCCTTGCTGCGCACAGCCGCACTGAATGCGCAGGTTTGTGAGCCGTTCAGAAGCGGCTCGGCAGTTACTTGGCCAGCGAAATACTGATCACCTGAAGAGTGAAGCATTGCTCTTTTAAACCAAGGCTCGTTCGCGACATTGGCTCCGATGACTCTGCCAAAGGTCCCCGGTCGGCCCGACGCTATGATTCGTCCACTGCTGTCAGCGACCCAGATATCTAAGTACACGGTGTAACTGTCGAGAATGATGCCAAGGCGTTCGCTGGCATAGACGCAGCTTTCTGGTGAGCGATTGGTCAGCGCGTCTACCAACGATGCATCAGTTGCCCACCAGCGCACGTCGCATGTGCGCTCGTAAAGGTTTCGATCGATGATCTCGATCATGTTAAGCGACAGATCAGCCAATCGCTGACCCCGTACGTCAAAGCACATACCGCGACCGAGCGCTGTCAGTTCATTGACCGAAACCTGCAAGTCTTCGGTCAGCCCGCTGGCAATTTTCGAGATACGTTCGGAGATATTTTTGACTTCTTCGGCCACAACCGAGAACCCCATCCCGGCCTTGCCTGCATGGGCGGCTTCAATGAGTGCATTGATTGCCAGCAACCGAGTTTGGCGAGTGATTGCCTGTATATCACTGACACCACGATTCGCCAGAGACTCCACTTCCCGGGAAAGGGAGACGATCCGTTCGGGTTCGATCATTTTCTTTCTGCTTCTACCAGTTATTGATGGCGGCAGTGGGTTGCTTATCAATGAACGAAGAAAATACAAAACTGGGCTATAGCTGCCCTCTAATCGAATGAAGGTTGGGACCCCTCTCACAACAAGATCGGCTGATTTCATTGGGCCATTAGGTGAATCCGAAAAAATTAATCCAAATATTCAAGCCCCGGATCCCTCTTGGCTTGGGTCGTAAGGAATGGGGCACCCCTGAGCGCTGGCAAGAGCCTAGAGACTCAGCAGTTTGAATACGGCATTCTTGACGTGGTCAGTCCTAGGAGGGCAGGGCGGCCGTGCCGCATAGGGTTGACCCTGTGCGCATCAAGCGCCAAACCTAGACGGTTTCATTCAGAAAACTCAGTGCAGTGCAGTGCAGGGAGTTGCTTCGGGTGGAGCAATCACATGAGCATCGTTCAGATCGGATAGATAGCTCTGGTTCTGGTTGTCAGTTGGGTTGCTACCCGTGAAATCCACTTGGTCTTGCACGGATCATCAGGAATATCATCAGCTAAGGGAAAAGACGATGAAGCTTAGTTTTTGGCAGTATATGAGGGGTTACGCAATTGGTATGGCAGCGTTTCACCTTTGGAAACTCTACCGAGGTGATCCTTTGCCAAATGTGCTGGCGAATTATGGAATTTCGCTTGTTCTCGGCGCGATTTTTTACGGGATCGGGACGGTTCTCATAGTGAAGCGCGACCAGTAAGGATGAATCGCTGCGCACCACCGGCCCTTGATTGGGATGCGTCTGCGCGTAGATCAGCCGCTTTCTGCCGAGCGAAAGCGCCGCCCACTTCCGGGTAGCCGCCAAGACCAAGCCATGACCATTTGCCGTCTGGCTTCTTGTAGCGTAATTCCCAGGACTTTTGGCCGTTTGGCTTGACCCTGAAATACAGCCCTGGCCTGTCTAGTTCGCGGTATGCCCCGGCCTCAGGCTCCAGGCTGGAAAGTGTCGTGCCAGCGAGAGGGCGCGTCGCCTGATATCGGTGCGTTTCATCCTTGTATGTCTTCAGTTCAATTATTTGTGAAACATACACGTGGGCATAGGCGGAGGGGGATGATAGGGGGATAGAGATGAACAGCCAGAAACAAGAAAGCCCGCACTAGGCGGGCTTCTTGAGGTGATTCATAGACTGCTGTAGACATCTATGGATCGGTACTTGGTGGCTACACAGGGACTTGAACCCCGGACCCCAGCATTATGAATGCTATGCTCTAACCAACTGAGCTATGTAGCCAAGTGGCGCGCATTATTCGCGTAGAACGGAAATGCGTCAAGCGTTTTTGTTGAATTTTTATCTACGCTTTCAACTGTTTAACCGAAAACCGCTGCGACGGCGACGAATGGCGAGGCGGGTGCAGGCTTTATAGCGTTGCAGATCCAAGGGGCGCGCGGGCTTGCTCGCCATAGCGCCGTCTCAGCCTGTACCTCCACCCATTGAACAGCAAGCCTGCTCCTCCATTGGGCTTTCGGTGATTTCCAGAGCGCGTTCTTGGCGATGGTGGTGTACGCACAGGAATCGGTACCAGACGATGTGGGGGGGATCGCGGGGGGGGCTTTGGGCTGCTGGCGATTTTTTTGCCACGCGCGGAAAAGGCCTGGATCGGTTGGGCAGATATCCCTGCCGCCCAACGGTTTCCAGCTAGGCTGGCTTACGGGTGCAGTGGGTTGTGGGTGACGCGCTTGAGTTGTTCACGCGCCCGTGACAAGCGTGAGCGCACCGTGCCAATGGGGATGTCCAGGGCGTCGGCAGTGTCCTGGTAGCTGCCGTCGGTCTCCAGTGAGGCGTACAACGTTTTGCGCATCTCCGCCGGCAGGTGCTTGATGGCGATCAGGGTTTTTTCCAGCCGGCGGTTGATCTCGAACTCCCAATCCAGGTTGTGGTTTTCCTCTTGGCCATGCCACAGCGCTTCATCGAATTCGCAATGCACCGGTTTGGCGTACAGGCGCCGAAAGTGGTTGCGAATCAAGTTCTGGGCGATTCCGCACATCCAGGTGCTGAGGGTGGCCTGGCCGCTGAAGCGGTCCCTGTTGCGCCAGGCTTCCAGGTAGGTGAGTTGCAGAATGTCGTCTGCGTCTTCGGGGTTGAGCACACGCTTGTGGATAAAACGTCGGAGTTTTTTCTGATGGTCGTCCGTCAGGTGGAGCATGAATTGAGGCGAGCCGCTGACAAAGTGAGCTAAAGCACCAATAGGGATATCCATGATTTTTTCCTCAGGGTAGACGCTATCGAAATGGTTTCGACGGAAAGCCCTTTAGCACTGCCTGTGCCAAGCGGAAAAAACACATAACTGATTGATTTATATAAATAAATATTCTGAAATCAGCCTGCTTTGCGCAAGGCTTTGCAAAAAGGCGCTTGAGTCCGTGCCGGTCTTTTCAAAAAGCGGGTCAAGAGGGGTTTCAATGGAACCGTAACGGGATTGTTTGCCACACAAGCACACACTTCCTGTCCTGGCACGCCCATGAAAGTCGAATCCCTCCCTGATGTGCAGAAGCTCCAAGGCCTGGATCAATCCGCCCCCGCTAGCGCCACCCGCCCCCAAACGCCTGCCGTGTCATCAGATGTCGACGCTCTCGCCAACCTCTTCAGTCAGGAAGTGGTGTCTAACAGCAAGGCCCTGAGTCAGCGTTCAATGGGCGTTCGAGTCACCCCGATGGAGCAACTGTCCCAGCTGTATGACCAGTTGGGGCATCCGGCCCAGGCTACCCTGGCCTCGGTTTCTCGACGTGTCAGGCTGCAATTGCTGCAGCAACCCAGTGTCGGCAAGCTGCTGGAACTCACCGGCAACGATCCGGCGCGTACCTACGTGGTACTCCAGCAGATAACGGCCCAGGCGGAAGCCGAGGTGCGCAAGACCGAAGCGGCATTGGCACGTGATGCCCTGGCCAGGCTGGAGATGCGCTACAAGCGAGAGATCCAGGCTGGCCTGAATATCGCCATGGCCTTGCAGGCGGCCAGTGATGACCCCCAGGAACGCCAGGCGGTGCGCGCGTTGTACTACGCCAGCGTGGTGGTGCGCCAATCCCTGGCGAGCATGATGCAGTCCCTGTTGGGCGTGTACGGCGGAGAGCAGTTCGCGACCGGGCTCAACGTGATGCGCCGCGCTCTGGCGGACGATATCGCGGCCTGTACTTCGTCGGTTCCGACGGCGCAGTTGCGCACGCTGCTGCAGGGGCTGCAAAGCTGTGGTCAATTGAGCGGGGTGTTGTGCAACTGCCAGTCGTTGATCCTGCGCCTGAAGGTCGAACATGACGCCGTGGTGCTGCTGCAGCGCCTGTTGGGGTATGCCGCAAATGGTATCGCCGCCTCTGAAGTCCAGCGCCTGGGGGAGGCATTGGTGGGGGAGGCGTCGAGCGGCAAGTTGGCCTCGCTGAACGCGCTCTACCCGATGCTCAAGGGGTTGCCATCAGTCCTGTGGCGCGATAGCCGTGGGCGCCAGGAAGGCCTGCATAACTTTTTGCTGGTGATGGATGAGCTTACCCGTCTGGAACAACTGCCGCCGCGACTTGGCGATGACGCGAGGGCTAAGGCGTGACGGCGCTGGCGTCTATCAACCGGGTGCTGCTGAAGGTCGCACAACGTGCCGAAGTGTTGGGCGCCGTGGTGGTGATGGCCATCGTGTTCATTTTTATCGTGCCGTTGCCCACCTGGCTGGTGGATATCCTGATCGCGCTGAACATCTGTATTTCCTGCCTGTTGATCGTGCTGGCGTTGTACCTGCCCGGGCCGTTGGCGTTTTCCTCGTTTCCGTCGATTCTGCTCCTGACCACCATGTTTCGCCTGGCGCTGTCGATCGCCACCACACGCCTGATCCTGCTGGAGCAGGACGCGGGCGACATCGTGGAGGCCTTCGGCAATTTCGTGGTCGGCGGCAACCTGGCGGTGGGGCTGGTGATCTTCATGATCCTCACCATCGTCAACTTCCTGGTGATCACCAAGGGCTCTGAACGGGTGGCCGAGGTGGCCGCGCGCTTCAGCCTGGACGCGATGCCCGGTAAGCAAATGTCCATCGACAGTGACCTGCGCGCTGGCCTGATCGATGGCGCGCAGGCCCGTGACAAACGTGAGCAGCTGTCCCGTGAAAGCCAGTTGTTCGGCGCCATGGACGGGGCAATGAAGTTCGTCAAAGGCGATGCGATTGCCGGCCTGGTGATCGTGGTAATCAACCTGCTGGGCGGCTTTTCCACCGGGATGTTCCAGCACGGCATGAGCGCCGCCGATTCCATGGCGCTGTATTCGGTGCTGACCATCGGCGACGGCCTGATCGCGCAGATCCCCGCGCTGCTGATCTCCTTGACTGCCGGCATGATCATCACCCGTGTCGCCCCGGACGGACGCCGGGGCGTGACCAACATGGGCGCCGAAATCGCCCGGCAGATGACCAGCGAACCCAAGAGCTGGATGATCGCGTCGGTGGGCATGCTGGCATTTGCCGCATTGCCGGGGATGCCGACGGTGACGTTCATCATCATCTCTTTGATGACTGGGTCGATTGGCTACTATCTGGCGTACGAGCGTAAAAAACAGGAGCAGCAAGAGGGCTCGGATGGCGACGCCATCGCCCCGGAGCAAAACGGTGAGGAGGACCTGCGTTCGTTTGACCCGTCGCGGCCCTACCTGCTGCAGTTCCCCGCTGCGCTCAACGGTAGCCGCCTGGCAGTGGAGTTGATGCAAAGCATTCGCCAGACCCGCAATGGGCTTGTTGCCAACCTGGGCTTGACCCTACCCCCCTTTGAAATCGAGTTTTCTACGGTGCTGGCTGAGGATGAGCTGCGCTTTTGCGTACATGAGGTGCCTGTGCTCAGGGCCACTCTGGGGCCGTGGCTGGCGGTGGAATATGCCGCGCTCAGCGAGGTGCCCCATGACGGTGTACGCGGGCAGGTAGCACGGGAAGAAGAGGAGTGGGTGTGGCTGGCAATGGATCATCCGCTGCTCACCGATGAGCATCTGGAGCGGGTCACCGCGCAGAACTTGATCCTGGAACGCATGGAGCGCGCGATGATGCTCAGCGGGCCCCAGTTTCTTGGGGTACAGGAGAGCAAGTCGGTCCTTAGTTGGCTGGAAATAAGCCAGCCGGAACTGGTGCAGGAGTTGCAACGCATCATGCCGTTGTCGCGCTTTTCGGCGGTGTTGCAGCGTCTTGCCAGTGAAGGCGTACCGCTGCGGGCTGTGCGTTTGATTGTCGAGTCGCTGGTCGAGTACGGCCAGCATGAGCGCGAGCCGGATGCCCTGGCCGACTATGCGCGCATTGCCCTCAAGTCGCAGATATTCCATCAGTACAGCGAAGCCGACGGCCTGCATGCCTGGCTGCTGTCGCCCCAGACCGAGAACATCCTGCGTGAGGCGCTGCGTCAGACCCAGACCGGGGTGTTTTTTGCCCTCGACAATGACAGCAGCGCGGTGCTGATCAGCCTGCTCAAGCAAGCCTTCCCCATGCGCTTCAAGCGCAAGCGCGTGCTGCTGGTCGCGCAGGACCTGCGCAGCCCTCTGCGGACCCTGTTGTTGGAGGAGTTCAATCATGTGCCGGTGCTGTCTTTCGCCGAGTTGGGGAGTGCCTCGAAGGTCAAGGTGCTGGGGCGTTTCGATCTCGCCGGCGATGGTCAACTGCATGAGGCGGTGGCATGAGGCAGTGGCATGAGTGTGCGCGGTGATGACTGGCCATTTTCAGCGGTTTCGAGGGCCTGACCATGTTTGAGTTGCGCGTACTGAACGGCTTGCACCAAGGAGCCGCGTTGCCGTTATTTGGCGAGCAGTGGTGCATCGGCTCCAATGCGGAGGCCGATCTGGCGCTTTACGACCCGGGTATTGCCACGCGCCATGCCTGGCTGCGCCAGGTGGAGCAGCGCTGGTGCGTGCAGGCAGAAGAAGGGTTGCTGCACGACGACCAGGGGCAGGTGTTGGCGCAAATTGTTGACCTGGCCCTGGACCGGCCGTTTTCCATCGGCGCCATTCGGTTGTGTGTGTCGCTCACCGATCAGCCGTGGCCTGCGGAGCCTGCGCCTGAACCCAGTGTCGAGATGTTTGAGGTGCCCGCTGAGGCGCCGCCGGAGCTGCGCCTGAGCACCCTGCGCGGGCCTGCACAAAAACGCGTGATCAGTGGGCTGGTGGTATTCGCGGTGCTGGTTGCTGCGGTGGGCGTGATGAACGCCGGCGATCAGGATGTCCAGGCTTCACTGATGCCTGCGCCCGTGCAGAAAATTGATCTGGCCACCGTCGCTGAAGTGCGCCAGCAGTTGCTCAAGATGCTGAGCGAGCGCGAGTTGGCGCAACGGGTCAGCATGCAGGTGATCAATGGGCAGATCTCGCTCAACGGTGACGTGTCATCGGAAGAAATGGCGCTGCTGTCGCGCATGCTCGGCCGTTTTGCCGAGCGTTTCGACACCCCCGTGCCGGTCATCAGCCGGGTGAGAGAAGGCAATAGCCAGCCGCCGTTCAAGATTACCCAGATTGTCGGTGGCCCGAACGGTCATGTCGTACTGGAAGGCGGACGCAGGTTGTTCCTTGGGGATGAAGTGGACGGGTTGCGCCTGGTCTCCATTGATAATGCCAAGGTGGTGTTCGATGGCCTGCGCCGCTATGAGGTGCGCTGGTGAGCCAGGACCTGCAGGACCGCCTTGACGCGTGGCAGGCACGCCAGGTCAGTCATCTGGCCAGCTTTGCGCCGGTGGCGGTGCGCGGACGTATCCAGCGCGTCAACGGCATGCTGTTGCAATGCCGGCTGCCTCAGGCGCGCATCGGCGACCTGTGCAAAGTGGATAAATACGGTGATGACAGCATGCTCGCCGAAATCATCGGCTTTGATCACCAGGATGCGGTACTCAGTGCCCTGGGCAACCTCGAAGGCGTGCAAGTGGGCGCCAGCGTGCAGCGCCTGGGCGTGCCGCATCGTGTGCGGGTCGGCCATGAACTACTGGGGCAGGTACTCGATGGTTTCGGTCGGCCGATAGCGGGCGAGGGGCCGGGGGCGTTTGTCGATGATGCCGACACCAAGGACGCGACCACGGTGCTGTGTGAAGCGCCGCTGCCCACTGAGCGCCCGCGTATTCATCAGGCGCTGGCGACGGGCGTGCGCTCGATCGACGGCTTGCTGACACTGGGAGAAGGCCAGCGCGTGGGGCTGTTCGCCGGTGCTGGTTGCGGCAAGACCACCTTGCTCGCCGAGATTGCCCGGAATGTCGAGTGCGATGTGATTGTGTTCGGCCTGATTGGTGAACGGGGCAGGGAGCTGCGCGAGTTTCTTGACCATGAACTCGACGACCAATTGCGGGCCAAGGCGGTACTGGTATGCGCAACGTCCGATCGCTCAAGTATGGAGCGGGCGCGTGCCGCCTTTACCGCCACGGCGCTGGCCGAAGGGTTTCGCCGCAAAGGCCAGCGGGTATTGCTGCTGATCGACTCCCTGACCCGTTTTGCCCGGGCTCAGCGTGAAATCGGTCTGGCTGCGGGTGAACCGTTGGGGCGCGGTGGTTTGCCGCCGTCGGTCTACAGCTTGTTGCCGCGTTTGGTGGAGCGCGCTGGCCTGACTCGCGAAGGCGTGATCACGGCGATCTACACCGTGCTGATCGAACAGGACTCCATGAGCGACCCGGTGGCCGATGAAGTGCGCTCGCTGCTCGACGGGCACATCGTACTGTCGCGCAAGCTTGCCGAACGCGGGCACTACCCTGCGGTGGATGTGCTGGCCAGCCTGTCGCGGATTCTGAGCAATGTGGCCGAGCCTTCGCACATACAAGCCGGTACCGCGCTGCGGCGCCTGCTGTCGGCGTACCAGCAGATTGAACTGATGCTCAAGCTGGGGGAATACCAGGCTGGCAACGACGCCCTCACGGACATGGCGGTAGACAGTCGGCAGGCAGTCGATGGTTTCCTGCGCCAGGATTTGCGCGAGCCTTCGCCACTGGCGTCCACCCTCCAACAACTTTCGGAGCTGACGGCGTATGTCCCTTTCTGAGCTGGAGACCCTGCGCCGCCTACGCAGGCATCGCGCCGATCGCGCCGAGCGCGCGTTGCGTGAAGCGAAGCGGCACCAGCGCGCCCTGCAGGCGCACATCGAGCAGGCCGAGGACGCGCTGGAGCAGACACGGCAGCAGGAGGCCAGGCAAAGCGCGCAATTACTGAGCGAGCACCAGGGGCAGGTGGTGTCGGTGTGCATGCTCAAATCCTGGACGGCCAAAGAACACACCCTGTCCGCCGACACCCGCCGTGAGGAGGATCGTTTGCAGGGGCTGCATGGGCAGAAGGAGACGCATGTGATTGAAGTGGAACGCGCACAAAAGCAGGTCAACCAGTGCTTGCGCCAGGTCGAAAAACTCCAGGAGCTTTCTGCTTTGTTGACACGGGAGGTGCTATGACACAGGTCCCGGCAGGCAAGCCTGAACGCCCCCGCCCATTGCGTGACGAGCGTGAGGCGACGCCAGGTCTCGTATTCCTGTGGGAGCAGGGCCGGCTCTTTGCGAACCTGTGCGCCGGCGAAGGCGGCGGGGAGGGGGTCGGTAGTTCGTTGCACGCCACGCAGGCATCTGCCGATACGGCGATGGTCGAGGCGTTCGCCGAGCAATTGGTACCGCGCCTCAATGCGGCGTCTCAGTGGCCTTTGCAGGCAGTGTTCTATTTGCCGCGGCTGGGCCGCATCGACGTCAACGTACGGCGAGAGATGGGGGCGCTGCAGATTGAACTGGACCCGGAGGAAGAGCGCACGCGGTCGTGGTTGGGGGATATGCGCCAGCGATGCGAGGACCGCTTGAGCGCTGAGTTGAGGCGGCCAGTGCAGGTGTCGGTGACCCTGTCAGGCTGCCTATGATGATTTCGCCTTTGACGCTGCCTGTGGTCGACGGCGCCATCGTTGCCGCCTTGCGACGGCTGGGACGGGGGTTGCGGCTGTCGTATCAGGTGGCGGGCCAGCATGGCGAGCTGTTGCTGGAGCCGGGCCATATGCCCCGCGCGAACGGCTCTTTTGTTTTCGATACCGCCTGTGGGGCGCTGGCGTTCGGTAATCCTGGCCCGGTCCTCAGCTTGCTCGGTGACTGCCCGGTGACATTGGCTGAGCACGGCAATGACCCTGATGCGTGGTTCTGGGCGTTGTTTCAACATCAACTCAGCCCTCAAGTGCAGTCGTTACTGGGGTATCTGCGCTTGCAGGAAAGCGAGCAGCCACACGATTTCAGTTGTCGCCTGACGGTGAGGTTGGGCGAATCCCGAGTGGTGGACCGCCTCTCACTCGCGCCCGATACCTTCCTTGCTCTGTGCGATGCGGGCCCCTGGCAATCGCTTGCCCCGTCGTTACCTCATTCGCTGACGCTCTCGGTGTCGGTGCTGCTGGGGCATTCGCAACTGCCTATCAGCCAGGTGAGCAGCGTACGCCCCGGTGACGTACTCATGTTGAAAAACCCGATGTTCAACGCCAACGGTGACGGGCGTTTGCGCGTGGGCCGCCAGGGCTTGCAAGGGCGGCTGGACCATGACACCGGGGTCTTGCGCTTTACTTTTTTTTCTATCGAGGAAATGTGTGTGGATGAGGTTTCAGCAGACCAGAACCAGGGCTACGAGTGGGCCGATCCGTCGCCAGCCACCGATCAAGCGCCTGTGGATATATTCGGGCGTGAGCCATTTGACGAACTGGCGATGGGTTTGAGCGTGCGCTGTGGCACGTTGCAGCTGACCTTGGGTGAGTTGCACCAACTCGCGCCTGGTGCCGTGCTCGGCGTCTCGGGGTACGCGCCGGGCATGGCGGGGCTGTATTACGGCGACCGGCCTATAGGGCATGGGCAACTGGTGGATGTGGATGGTCGCTTGGGCCTGCAATTGTCCCGTGTGATTTTTTCCCGATGAACTTCCAGGGGATCGACCCGCTTCTGCTCGCGCTGTTCCTGGGTGCCCTGTCATTGATGCCGATGTTGTTGATCGTGTGCACCGCGTTCCTGAAGATCGTGATTGTGCTGATGATTACGCGCAACGCGATTGGCGTGCAGCAAGTGCCGCCCAGCATGGCCATCAACGGTATCGCGCTGGCGGCGACGATGTTCATCATGGCGCCGGTGGGTTATGAAATCGCCGAGGCCGTCAAGGTAACGCCGGTGGACCTGAGCAGCGTGCACGCGTTTGAGCAGACCAGTGTCAACGCGATACAGCCCTTGAGGGCTTTTATGATGCGCAACACTGACGCGGACATCCTGACGCATTTGGTCGAAAACACCGCGCGCATGTGGCCCGCGGAAATGGCCCAGGCCGCACGTCGTGACGACCTGATCCTGCTGGTGCCGGCCTACGTACTGTCGCAATTGCAGGCGGGGTTCGAGATCGGGTTTCTGATCTATATCCCGTTTATCGTCATCGACCTGATCGTCTCCAACCTGCTGCTGGCGTTGGGCATGCAAATGGTTTCGCCGATGACCATTTCGCTGCCGCTCAAGCTGCTGCTGTTCGTGCTGGTTTCAGGTTGGTCGCGGTTACTCGACAGCCTGTTCCTGTCCTACCTCTGAGGCGCTTATGGACCCGATCATGCTGTTCAAGCAGGGCATGCTGCTGGTGGTGGTGCTGTCGGCGCCGCCGCTGATCGTCGCGGTGATTGTCGGTGTGCTGACGTCCCTGATACAGGCCCTGATGCAGATACAGGATCAGACGCTGCCTTTCGGCATCAAGCTGGTAGCGGTCGGCATCACCCTGGTGTTGACGGGACGTTGGATTGGCCTGGAGTTGATCCAACTGATCAACCTGACCTTCGACATGGTTGCCCGCTCGGCGCTGAACTGAGGTAACACCTGTGCTGCTTTATCTTGATTACTTGCCCAGCCTGGTGATCGCCATGGCGCGTATCTATCCCTGTGCGATTCTCGTACCGGCGTTTTGCTTTCAGCACATTCGTGGCATGCCGCGACATGTCATTGTGATGGTTGTGGCGTTGATGCCGGCCCCTGGGATTCATGCTGCGTTGGCGGGTGCGGATTATTCGCTGTTGATGATCGGCGCTCTGGTGCTGAAGGAAGCGGTACTGGGCTTGTTGCTCGGTGTGTTGCTTTCGATGCCGTTCTGGTTGTTCGAGTCGGTCGGCGCGTTACTGGACAACCAGCGCGGGGCCTTGACCGGTGGCCAGATCAATCCTTCGCTGGGGCCGGACGCAACGCCCATCGGTCACATGTTCAAGCAACTGGCGATCTTCCTGCTGATGGTAACCCTTGGGCTTGGCGTCCTGACCCAGGTCATTTGGGACAGTTACCTGATCTGGCCTCCCACCGCATGGTGGCCGGTGCCGGCGGTCAATGGCTTTGGCGAGTTCCTGGGGCTGCTGGGCGATACCTTCATGCATATGATGCTGTACGCCGCGCCCTTTATCGCGGTGCTGTTGCTGCTGGAATTCGGGGTAGCGTTGCTCAGTTTATACAGCCCGCAATTGCAAGTGTCATCGCTGGCGATGCCCGTAAAATGCCTGGCTGGGCTGGCGTTCCTGCTCTTGTATTTGCCTCTTCTGCAAGACTTGATCATGGGCAGGATGAGTCTGTTGGGCGACCTTAAGCATTCTCTGGGCTTGATGTTCCAGGGGGCGCAGCCGTGAGTGACTCTGGAGAGAAAAAACACGCCGCGACTCCCAAGAAGCTGCGTGACCAGCGTAAGAAAGGCCAGGTTGCTCAAAGCCAGGACGTGGCCAAGCTGCTGGTACTGACGGCCTTGAGTGAAATTGCACTGTTCACCGCCGAAACCAGTATGCAGCGTTTTCAGCAACTGCTGGTGTTGCCCATGGCGCGCATGGGGCAACCTTTCGTGCGCGCACTGGAAGAGGTCTTGTTCGAAGGCTTGCTGGTGTTTTTCTCTTTTGCCCTGCTGATGGTGGGGGTGGCGATCGCGGTCAAATTGATCAGCAGCTGGATGCAGTTCGGTTTCCTCTTTGCCCCAGAAACCTTGAAACCAGATTTCAATCGGCTCAACCCCCTTAACCAGGCCAAGCAGATGTTTTCCGGCCAGTCGGTGATGAACCTGTTGATGGGGTTGGCCAAGGCCGTGCTGCTGACGCTGATTCTGTACGTGGTCATTGGCCCGTCGTTGAGCGCGTTGGTGAGCCTGGCCAGTGGCGACCTGCAAAGTTATGTCTTGGCGCTGATGACGCTGTTTCGACACTTGCTGCACATGTGCCTGGGCTTGCTGCTGGTGCTGGCAATCGTTGACCTGGCGTTGCAGAAGTACTTTTTTGCCAAGCGCATGCGGATGACCCAGGTGGAAGTGGTCAAGGAGTACAAGGATATGGAGGGCGACCCTCACGTCAAGGGCCAGCGCCGTCAGTTGGCCTACGAGTTGGCGAATGAGGAGCCCAAGGTCAAGCTGCCCAAGCTGGAAGAGTCCGACATGCTGGTGGTCAACCCGACGCATTTTGCGGTGGCTTTGTACTATCGCCCTGGCAAGACGCCGCTGCCGCAGCTTGTGGAAAAAGGTACGGACGCCCAGGCCCGCAAACTGATCGACCGATGCAAGTCGGCGGGCATACCCGTGATTCAGTGTGTCTGGTTGGCGCGCACGCTCTACAAGCAGAAGTTGGGGGGCAACATTCCCCGAGAGACGCTGCAGGCCGTTGCTTTGATCTACCGTACTTTGCGTGAACTGGACGATGAGGCCAAGCGAGAGACCCTGGAGTTGCCCGAGCTGGACCAGCGTTGAGCCATCGTGTGATCAACGATTGCAGTGTCGATCCAGGGCTTCAAGTTCTGCGAGCGAGAGCAGGCGGCTGAGGATTTGATCCAGGGGAATATCGGTAGATACCACCGGGTGCCAGAGAATCAGGGCTCCCCCGGCATTCGAAAAGACAAAGCAGCCATCGAACGCCAAGGCCTGTTCGAAGCGGCGTTCCAGCACACGCTGGAACTGGCCGGCCTGTAAGACACGCGGTGCAATTTGCAGGGCCAGGCCGAGCTGTTCCCCGGCTTTCAGCGCACACAGGTGGATGCCTTTTGACAGGTGCAGGTGAGTGGCAGCGCCACTCACCAGGTCATTGAGAAGTACCCGACGATGTTCGGCGTCTGTGGGTATTTCCATAGGGGTCATCGTTCCAGCGAAACCGTCTGGTGATCCGAACGTTCCCCGGAGGGGCCGGGTTGCACACGCATGTGTTCCGGCCACCAGATCACCATCTTGTCGGCGCTCGATTGTGGACGTGAGCACGAGTCACCCCGGCAGGTGGGGGTGCAACCGGCGACAAACAGCACCAGGCTGATCAATGTAAAGCTGGAGAGTAGGCGAGTCATTCTGGTTTCTTTCCGTTAGGTGCGATCAACGAGGGACGAGAAACGCCAATGTGTTCGTCTTTCACCACAGGGCGCATGGCGATGAACACTTCCGCTTCTTCACCCGGTTTGAGCCAGGCACGCGGCCAGGCGGTCACTGCCAGGGTCTGCGAATTGCTGCACTCTTTCTCATCGATGCGCACATGGCGGTCGTACTGGTTGCGCAGTACCACGACGGCGACGTTGAATTGCGGGCCGACATACCATTGGCTGCGTTCGGTATTGAGTGCGAGCAGGTCGCGGGTGGTGCACAAGGTATCCAGGCCCAGTGGCATCGGGGTCGCCTTGAAGGCTTTGGGGACTTGCCCGGTGACGAGTGTGGCCATGGCATGGATCAAGTCGTTGCGCTTGATTTCCGGTGCGTGGGGCGTCATGCGCCGTGCCAGTGGTTTGAGGGCTGTTTGCAGTTCCAACTGATCGGCCTGGGGCAAGTAGCGCGAAGGGTCGGCCTGGTCGCCAATGACCCTGGGCGTGATGATGAACAGGCGCTCGCGTCGATTGTTTTTGCGTTCAGTGGACGAAAACAGCGCCTTGCCCAGCAACGGGATATCACCCAGCAGGGGAATCTTGTTGAGCTGGTCAGTGTTATCGGTGACGTGGAAGCCACCCACCACCAGCGAACGTTTTTCGGCCATGACCGCTTGGGTGCTGACCGCGCCCTTGCGCACATCGGGCCCGATGCGGTTGGGGTTGGATTCGTCGAAATTGCCGTCTTCGATATCGACCGCCAAGTGGATCTGATGGCTGCCACGCGAAGTGATCACCCGTGGGACCACCTGGAAGCTGGTTCCCACGGTGATCGGCAGGATGGTTGCCACTTCGGAGCCGGCCGTGAGGTACTGCGTGCGGTTGAAGTCGATCACTGCCGGTTGGTTTTCCAGGGTCAAGACGGATGGGTTCGACACCAGGGTCGCCAGGCCACGCCGCTCCAGCGCCCTGACAGCGGCAAAGAATCCATCCCGGTTATTGATCGCCAATTGCGACGAGGTGCCTGGGGCGATGTTGTTCACGCCGCCCTGGAAATTGCCATTGCGAAACCCCCAGTTCACGCCGAGCTCACGCATCTGCGTGCGTTCGATGTCGAGGATGATCGCGTCGATTTCCACCAACTTGCGCGCGACGTCCAACTGGGTGATCAGGTCGCGGTACATCGCGTGGCGTTCCGGCAAGTCGTAGATCATCACGGCATTGTTGCGCACATCGGCTTCGACGCGAATTCGCCCGGGCGAGACCCGTGAGCGCGGGGTCAGGGACATGCCCGGGTCGGCGGTCGCCTGGCTCGTCGGCGGGGTGAGCATCTGGCCCAATAGAGGGTTGCCGAGCCGGGGAAAGCCCTGGGCCAGGGGCGATATTACAGGGGCGCCTGACGCGGCTGAGGGGCGCTGGGTAACCTGCGCGGCAGCTGAGGGAGAGCGAGGTTCAAGCAAACCCTGCAGCATGCTGGCGATACCGGGGATGAGCATTTTCTCGCCGCGATAATCGATCTGGCGGTCTGCCGCATTGGCGAATTTCAGCGGGTAGGTCAGCACGCTCTGTTTTTCGTCGGTAGACCGGCGCTGGCTGCTGAATTGTTTGATCTGTTCTATGTAGCGCTTGGGGCCGGACACCAGCACCACGCCGTCCTCGGGTAATTCGCCCCAGCCGAAACGGCTATCGAGAAGGCCGATATCGGTGAGTGCCTGCTTCAGGTCGGCCACGGTTTCGCTCGACACTTCCAGGCGCGCGGACTCCTGCTGGTCCAGGGTGCTGATGTAGAGGGTGTTGTTGTACAAGTACCACTGGAAGCGGTGTTCAGTCCCCAGGCGGTCGAGCAGTGACTGCGGGGTATTCGCGCGAATCTTGCCGTTGACGTTGCCTTCCAGCAGGCCTTCGATCTGCAATTGCGTGCCAAACGTCTGGGCGAAATCATCGAGTACTTCGCGCAAGGGTTTGTGCTCGGCCTCGTAGGCGTAGGCGGTGTTTTTCCACTCTGGGGGGATGGCGGCAAGGCTGCTGTGCAGCGGCGCCAGCAAGAAGGGCAGGGCCAGCAGGCAACGCCACTGAGTGGGTTTTACGGCTGCAACGGGCGAGCATGAGCGCAAGCGGGGGTGCTTGTGGATCTTGTTAGGCATGGCAGGTTCTCGGTTTCAGTACGGCAACTTACGTAGCGAAAGGGACCTGGACGGGGGGCCAGGCCTTGCCAGGCGCGCGACTACGCTGCGCCAGGTGTCGCGTTGGTTGAAAAGCGCTTCAAGGGATTTCAACAGGTGCTCCTGACTGCAATCCCGAGGCAGGCCTTGCAGCAGCCAGAGGTGGCCGGTTGCGGGAGCCAGGGCCAGGGCGCCCTGGAAATGCGCGAGACTGGACTGACCGAGACGATGCCAAGACTGCAACGAGTAATGTTCGAGGCGTGAATGCGTCAGTTGAACGCCCAGAAGTACGCGGTGTTCAGAGCATTGCACGCTGACTTCATCGTCCTGTTCAAACAGCAGCACATGCTGTTCGCGGCCAGCCAAACAGTCAGCCAGTTTTTGCTGGCAACTACTGGATACCATTGATGACGGCTTTTATCGTGTCGTGCTTGTAGCTGAGATAGCTTGAGCTTGTGGCAAAACTGGACACCAGGTTCGACTTCACCTCGATCATCTGTTCAAAAAGCCGTTGAGCCTCTTCACCGCCTTCGCTGTTATCAACATCGGCGCTGATTTGACTGAGCTGCTTTTCGGCCTGGGCCTGCTGCCGGTAGTGCCTTATGAGTAAACGGTCATCAAACGTCATCGGGGTTTCTCCTCGTTGGGGCTACCCCTGAGTGGCAGCCGATTTGTGACAAGTTCCATCCACCGATTTATTTGTTTTAAAAAACAACCCGCCCTCGCCAAGTCGTATCGTTACTTGATATTGGCCTTGGTGGAGGGCGTCACCAGGTTGTCCAGGGTATCGGTCCAATTGATGTGAAACCCACCGTCTTCTGTTTCCAGGACCAGCGATTGGGCGGCGAGCGTGCTTTCGACTCGAAGCGTCCAAGGCACACCGCAATGGCGGCTGAGCCACTGTTCGACAGGCTCGCGGTCCAGTGGATTGCACAGCAAGCTCGCCTTGATCGGCGGCAACTGGGCATCCAGCAGCTTGTTGAGCAGCGCGGTGAGGCGTTGAGCGGGTAGGGTTTCTTCCAGGAAACTTCGGATCGCTGTGTTTATGACTGACGTCGCGACCTGCTCCAGCTTTTCGTACATCGCCTGGCGTTCCGATTCCCAACGATGCAGTTGGGCGTTGGCGCGCTGCCAGAACTCATGCCCAGCGCTTTCCAGTATTTTTTCGCACTCTGCCTGTGCTTGGCAGGTGAGTGCCTGTGCGTGGGCTTCTGCCTGTTCGATCAATTGACGGGCCTGCGCATAGTCAGCCAGCATTTCTCTGGGAATCAGCGCCGTGGGCAGGTTGGGCGTGAGGGTGTGCAGCTCAATCGTGTGGGCGCAAAACATGGCGGGAGTTCTCGCGTGGGGCGTGCGGGGCATCATCGAAGGGAGCAGAGGTGGCGCGCCAGAGAGCGGCTTGCCACAGGGTGTCCAACCGGCCTTGACTATCCATCAGCTTGGGCTGCCGCTCGACTTCAAGTACCCGTGGGCGGGCAAAGCTCAAGCGCAATCGTCGCCAGATGGCGGGGGCCACCCATGCGCGCAGGTAGTGCAAAGGGTCGTCGATGTTCATCTGTGTCGGGTCGGGTGCCAGTGCCTTGGCCAGGCGCTGGCACCAGAGAAGTTGTTCCTGGTTCAAGCGGCTGTCGTTGGGCGCGTTGTAGACCTCATTGACCAACACCAAGACGAGGTCTCGTTGGGGGGCGCTGGCGAGGACCAGTTGCAGCAAGGCGGGCGAAGGGGCAGGGGGGAGCTCGGGTTCGATGTCGAACAGGAGGCTCATCCTGCCATGATGACTGCGTGAAAGCGCTTCTGTTTGTTCAACGCCCGTATGAGTACGCCAATCCGGGTGGGCATGTTTCCAAGGCGAGGCCCACCATCGTACCCAGGCCAGATCCTCACTCATGGGCGTGATCGATTGCCGGTTTTGAGGTGGGAGCATGCATTGTCCTGCGCCGCCAGATCACCCATCCAGCGCCTGCCAGTACCAGGGCGACAAGAGGGGCGGTAACGCTGGTACGCCAGAACCCGAGGTCTTGTTCCGGCACCAGGAAGGGGCCGAGATAGGTCAGCTGTTGCTGCTCCTGATAGGCTGCCGCCGGTACGAAAACGACGGTCAGTTTTTGCGTATTGTCGATGGCCGACGTCATGCCGGGGATGCTGCTGGCCACCATCCTGCGTACCCTGGGGCGAATATTGTCGGGGTCCAGCCGAGGGTCATGCTTGATGAAAACGGAGGCGGATGCCGGTTGCACCGGTTCGCCGGGCGCCACCCGCTCCGGCAGCACTACATGGACGCGCGCAACGATGACACCGTCTATGTTCGATAAGGTCGCCTCCAGCTCCTGGGACAGCGCATAGATGTAGCGGGCGCGCTCTTCCAACGGGGTGGAGATGACACCTTCCTTGCGAAAGATATCCCCCAATGTCGAGCGGGTCACTTTAGGCAGGCCAACGGCTTCAAGCGTGCGGACCGCTCGGCTGATGTCATTTGCCCTGACACGAACGATGACTCCGTCTTTTGCCGGGACTTTCTGGGCACGGATCTGTTTGTCTGCCAACTCCGCAATGACTTCGTTGGCTTCCTGCTCGGATAATTGGCGATGAAGCTCTACGCTTTCACCGCAGCCCGCTAGCAGCAACACCGATGAAAAAAACAACGTAGTGGTTAGACGGCGGGACATACACCTACCCCATGCTGGCGACTTTATCGACGCCTTTTACGATTGCGCCGAGTACCTTGACGCCTGCCACCACGTTAACGTGCGATTCGGAAAGCGACTGGGCGAACTCATGTGCGTCCTTGGTTTTCTTGTTCAGGCTCATGTCCCGAAACCCCTTGGACACTCGTTTCGATAACGTCGCAGACTCAGCAGGCCCCAAGGTCAAGGGGAGGCCCATACCCGTGGGCGCGGTACCTTTGCCTGGCCGCTCGGAGAGGTTCAGTTGCGCGGTGAAAAAATTGCTGTCGGACGTCCCGTCGAGCGCAGCCGGCGTTTCAGCCTGAGTGATGGTGTTCCCGTTTCCCGGGCCCCCTGCGTTGTTGGTGTACATATGAACCTCCAGCGAGCGCGTCGATTGTTGCATCTGTTGGGCAGTGGAGACCTCCTCTGCCGGATGGGCAAAGGAGGTCGGTTCTTACTTAGGCGAATCTCAACGATTTTACGCGGCCCGCTTTTGCTGTAGTCAGTTCTTGCTCAGCGGTTTTTGCAGCCTCTTCGACAACTTTCTTTTCTTTGTCGGCGTTGATTCGGTCCAGTTGTGCTTGAGCGCCAGCGCTCACTCCACCGGTAGGTATTGAGGAGGACATAAGAGTTACCTTCGTATTTGTCTGGATTGAAGTGCGGACAACGCTTGTTCGTTGTCTTTAGTGTTCTGAGCAACAGTGCAGTTGCTCATTGGCTAGGTGGTCAGCGACAAGAAGAACGTTCCGGTATATAAATAAGTTATTTGTTTTTAATTATTTCTTGTGAAACCGGGGTTCATGCGCTTCGCGATGGGCGATCAAGTGTTATTGCAATGTTGATGGATTCATATTCAATATGCTTTTTGTTATTGTTTGTTTCGTAGCAAGGGCGCTCCGGTGGTTTGTTGCAGCACTTTGCATTGTCAGGAGGGGCATCGTTTTGCGGGGGGCGTTTGATGTTGGTGATTAAACTCATAAAGTTGTTGATCAGGGTTAAGCACATGAAGTTTTCCTGTTGGCGTGTGAGTTAAGTCGCTCTAGAGGCTCACACGTATGTGGGAAATGCCTTCTGCTTCGTTCCAGGCACCCTAAGCCAGTGATATTTCGAGTTGCTTCATCCGGTAGTAGAGCGTGCGTTTGGCAACACCGAGTTCTGCTGCAACGTTATCGACACTGCGTGCGTGACGGCGCAGCGATTCCTCTATCAAGGCTTTTTCAATTTGCTGCAACCTTGCCTTCAGGTTTATTGGCGTGCTCTGTCGATTGGCCAGCGAGGAGGAGAGCGGGGGCAGGCCCAATACGAATCGCTTGGCGGTCGAGCGCAACTCACGCACGTTGCCCAGCCACGGGTGGCACAGTAACTGTTGCAACAACGCGGGGGGCGGAGGTGTTGCGGAACACTTAAAGTAGTTGGCCTCCTGCTCGATCATGTCCATGAACAAGGGGATGATGTGTTCACGCCTGTCACGCAGGGGGGGCAGGTGGATGTTGACGACATTCAGACGGAAATACAGGTCACGTCTGAAGGTGCCTTGCTCCACCATTTCATGCAATGCGTGCTGGGCCGAGGCAATGACGCGCATATCGACCTGGATGGATCGGGTCGATCCAAGGCGCTCGACGCCACGAGATTCCAGTACCCGTAACAGCTTGGCCTGTAACGAGAGTGGCATGCTATCGATCTCATCCAGATACAAGGTGCCCAAGTGGGCGGCTTCTACAAAGCCGGCGCGGGATTGCAATGCGCCGGTATAGGCGCCGCTGTTGACCCCGAATAGTTGGCTTTCGGCAAGGGTTTCCGGGATGGCAGCACAATTGACCGCGACGAAGTTACCCTTGCGCCGCGATAAACAGTGAATGCGTTGTGCCAGGGTGTCCTTGCCAGTGCCGGTTTCTCCAAGAAGCAAAATGTCGATGTTAAGAGGGGCGGTATTGTTGATGGTCGTTTCGATGATGGGGCAGTCGGTGAAAGGTATATCAGTCATAAGTTCATACTGATTGAGGGCCGACATAGTGCGAGTGCTCCAATGCAGTTGTCGCTTTGTTGAAGTTCAAGTTGGCGGTGGGCGCTCGCAAGTAAACCGGAAAACAGCAGCATTGTCATCGTGTTTTCGAACTGAGTTAGCCTTTTTGGAATGTGAGATGTAGAAGGTTTTTAATGTGCGAATTCTATTTGGAGTAGGCGGGAATTGTGGTGTAAGAGAAATCTTAAATATGCTTTGAATGGTTTTAAAGTATGCATTTTTTGAGGGCGGGCTGGAAATTGGCCACTGACGATATCTTTGTTAAAGATGCAGGGGAAGGCCGGGATGACAAATAGAACGCCCACAAAAAAGCCGATGCAGTGCATCGGCTTTTTATTGAAGCGGTAACGCTTACACGTTGAAACGGAAGTGCATTACATCGCCATCTTTAACGATGTATTCCTTACCTTCCAAACGCCACTTACCGGCTTCCTTGGCACCGGCTTCCCCCTTGAACTGGATGAAGTCGTTGTAGGCAATCACTTCGGCGCGGATAAAGCCCTTTTCGAAGTCGGTGTGGATCACGCCGGCAGCCTGTGGTGCGGTAGCACCCACTTTGACGGTCCAGGCGCGGACTTCTTCGACACCGGCGGTGAAGTAGGTCTGCAGGTTGAGCATTTCGTAACCGGCACGGATCACGCGGTTGAGGCCAGGCTCTTCCAGGCCCAGGGCCTCGAGGAACATGTCCTTCTCTTCGCCGTCATCGAGCTCGGCGATTTCTGCTTCGATCTTGTTGCATACCGGCACCACGATCGCGCCTTCTTCGTCGGCAATGGCCTTGACCACGTCGAGCAGCGGGTTGTTTTCGAAGCCATCTTCGGCGACGTTGGCGATGTACATCACCGGCTTGGTGGTCAGCAGGTGGAAGCCCTTGACCACGGCCTTCTCGTCAGCGCCCATGCTCTTCATCAAGCTGCGTGCCGGCTTGCCCAGGGTGAAGTGTGCGATCAGCTGCTCCAGCAGGCCTTTCTGGACCACTGCGTCCTTGTCGCCGCCCTTGGCGTTGCGCGCGACTTTCTGCAATTGCTTCTCGCAGCTGTCGAGGTCGGCGAAGATCAGTTCCAGGTCGATGATCTCGATGTCGCGTTTCGGGTCGACGCTGTTGGAGACGTGAATCACGTTCTCGTCTTCAAAGCAGCGGACCACGTGGGCGATGGCATCGGTTTCACGGATGTTGGCCAGGAACTTGTTACCCAGGCCTTCACCTTTCGACGCACCGGCCACCAGGCCGGCGATGTCAACGAATTCCATGGTGGTCGGCAGGATGCGCTTGGGATTGACGATGAGCGCCAGTGCTTCCAGGCGCGGATCGGGCATCGGTACGATACCGCTGTTGGGTTCGATGGTGCAGAAGGGGAAGTTCTCCGCCGCAATACCGGACTTGGTCAAAGCGTTGAACAAGGTGGATTTGCCGACGTTGGGCAGGCCGACGATGCCGCAATTGAATCCCATGGTGTTTCCCCTCGGTAAGAGTCAGGCCTTCTGGCTGTGCAGGTTTTTCATCGCGCGGTTCCATTCACCGGCGAAGATATCCGGCAGCACGCCGAGGGCAAAATCGATGCTGGCATCGAGTTTTTCCTGTTCGGCGCGTGGCGCACGACCCAGGACGAAATTTGAAACCATACTGGCAACGCCTGGGTGGCCAATGCCGAGCCGCAGACGGTAAAAATTATTCTGATTGCCCAACTGCGCGATGATGTCGCGCAGGCCATTGTGCCCGCCATGCCCGCCGCCCAGTTTGAGTTTGGCAACGCCGGGTGGCAGGTCCAGTTCGTCATGGGCCACCAGGATTTCCTCGGGTTTGATCCGGAAGAAGCCCGCAAGCGCCGCGACAGCCTGGCCGCTGCGGTTCATGTAGGTGGTGGGAATCAGCAGACGAACATCCTGACCCTGATGCGAGAAGCGTCCGGTCAGGCCGAAATATTTGCGATCGGCCACCAGATTTACACCTTGGGCGTGGGCGATACGCTCAACAAAAAGGGCCCCCGCGTTATGCCGGGTCTGTTCGTATTCGGCGCCTGGATTTCCCAGGCCAACGATCAGTTTAATGGCAGTCACGACAGGGGCCCTTCCTTTGGAGTTGTGGATAACATCGCCGCAACCGGTGTGCGGCGAAAGTGGACAACAAAAGATCATTTACTCAAGAGTAAACGCCGCGTTATCGCCCGCTTTCTCGCTACGTTTCGGTCCGCGATGTTTCCTCAAGCTCCGGCAATACAGAGTGAATTACTCTGCAGCGCCTTCTTCAGCTTCTGGTGCAACGCGTGGAGCGTGAACGTTTGCAACAGCTTTGTCATCACCGTGAGCCAGTGCAACAAACTCAACGCCTTTAGGGGCTTTGAGGTCGGACAGGTGAATGATGTCGCCGATTTCCAGAGCCGACAGGTCGACTTCGATGAACTCAGGCAGGTCTTTCGGCAGGCAGGTCACTTCGATCTCGGCAACAACGTGCGAAACTTCGCCGCCTTTCTTGACCGGAGCGTCTTCACCAACAAAGTGTACAGGCACGATAGCGGTCAGTTTCTGGCCGGCTACGACGCGTACGAAGTCAGCGTGCAGCACGTGACCTTTAGCTGGGTGACGTTGCAGGGCCTTGATGATGACGTTCTGCTTGGTGCCACCAACGTTCAGCTCGATGATGTGGCTGTAGGCCGCATCGTTTTCCAGCAGTTTGGCAATTTCTTTGGCCAGCATGCTGATGGACTCAGGGGCTTTTTCGCCACCGTAGACGACAGCTGGAACCAGGCTTGCGAGACGACGCAGGCGGCGGCTCGCACCTTTCCCCAGGTCGGAACGCACTTCAGCATTCAGGGTAAAATCGTTCATGTTGTATCTCCAAAATAACCACATTCGCCCCAGCGTTTGCGACCAGCGCTAAAGGCGATATGGGCAAAAAAGCCCCGCCCCAACAGTATGCTGGGGCGGGGCGCTTTTCGTCAGTGAGGTGTTCCGTTGGTTTGACCCTTAACGGAACATCGCACTGATCGATTCTTCGTTGCTGATACGGCGAACCGCCTCGGCAACTACCGGTGCGATATCCAGTTGACGGATACGCGAACAGGCTTGAGCAGCTGCGGACAACGGGATGGTGTTGGTCACCACCAGTTCGTCCAGCATTGAGTTTTCGATGTTCTCGATCGCTCGGCCCGACAGCACAGGGTGTGTGCAGTAGGCGAAGACTTTAGCCGCACCGTGCTCTTTCAAGGCTTTGGCCGCGTGGCACAGGGTGCCGGCGGTGTCGACCATGTCATCGACCAGAATACAGGTACGCCCTTCGACATCACCGATGATATGCATCACTTCAGAGTGATTGGCTTTCTCGCGGCGTTTGTCGATGATCCCGAGGTCCACGCCCAGGGATTTGGCAACAGCCCGTGCACGCACGACGCCACCAATGTCCGGGGACACGATCATCAGGTTTTCAAAGCGCTGGTCTTCGATGTCATCCACCAATACTGGGGAGCCGTAGATGTTATCTACCGGGATATCGAAGAACCCCTGGATTTGGTCAGCGTGCAGGTCAACCGTGAGGACACGGTCGATACCTACCACGGTGAGCATGTCAGCCACGACTTTCGCGCTGATAGCCACACGTGCGGAACGCGGACGGCGATCCTGACGGGCATAACCAAAGTAAGGGATTACAGCTGTGATTCGAGTCGCTGAGGAGCGGCGGAAGGCATCAGCCATCACGACGAGTTCCATCAGGTTATCGTTGGTCGGAGCGCAAGTCGGCTGAATAATGAAGACGTCTTTACCGCGAACGTTTTCATTGATCTCGGCGGTAATTTCGCCGTCGGAAAACTTGCCGACAGAGATGTCACCGAGAGGGATATGCAGCTGACGTACGACACGTCGAGCCAGATCGGGGTTGGCGTTCCCCGTAAAGACCATCATCTTGGACACGCGCAGTACCTAGAGGCTGAGGGTAACCTGGATGAGTATAGGAAAATGGCAGGGGCGGCTGGATTCGAACCAACGCATGGCAGGATCAAAACCTGCTGCCTTACCGCTTGGCGACGCCCCTGTATCTGTTGCAACGAGTACCCAGTACTCGATTCCTTTTAGAGCAGACTTTGCAGCTTGCGATGCAACATCGAAACGTTGCTTCCCTTTGCTACAAACCCTGTAAGGGTCTCTGTAAGAAGGGCCGAGACTTTATCAGCTTCAGCTTTGCTTGGGAAGCCCCCAAACACACAACTTCCAGTGCCGGTTAATTTTGCTTCGGTAAATTTACCTAACAAATTCAAAGCGTTACGTACCTCTGGATAACGCCTTGCTACAACCGGTAAGCAGTCATTTCGACTGTTTCCCTTGGGAACGGGGCGCACTTTAATGGGAGGAGAGTTACGTGTCAACAGTGGATCTGAAAAAATTTCTGCTGTACTTACAGATACTTGCGGGACAAGCACGACGTACCACGGCTCTTCGGGGTATTCGGGGGTGAGTTTCTCCCCCACGCCCTCGGCAAAAGCGGCGTGCCCGCGCACGAAAACCGGGACGTCGGCGCCCAGTGTCAGGCCCAGCGCAGCCAGGCGATCGAGGTCCCAGCCCAGCTGCCACAAGTGATTCAAACCCAGCAGTGTGGTCGCCGCATTCGAGCTGCCGCCACCGATGCCGCCACCCATGGGCAGGATCTTGTCGATCCAGATATCGATGCCGAGGGCGCAGCCAGATTGTTCCTGAAGTTTTTTCGCCGCCTTCACGATCAGGTTGCTGTCGTGAGGCACGCCTTCGAATTCGGTATGCAGATGAATCACGCCGTCGTCGCGCAAGGCGAAGGTCAGTTCGTCGCCGTAGTCGAGAAATTGAAACAGCGTCTGCAACTCGTGATAGCCATCTTCACGGCGACCGAGGATGTGCAGCATCAGGTTGAGTTTGGCCGGGGAGGGCAGGGTCAGTTTCTGTGCTGTCACGTTATTGCCCCAGTTTGCGCGGTTGCCAGTCCTTGATCACCAGCGTGACGTCAAGGTCGGGGCCGTGCAGCTTGATGCGCTCGGGCAGCCAGTAGCCGTTCTGTTGCACGTAGCTCAAATATTCGACGTGCCAGCCATCCTGTTCCAGGGTGCCCAGGCGGCTGTCGCCATCAAGGCTCAGGCGGCTCTTGCTGTCAGGTGCCGGCAAGCCGCGTACCCACCACACCAAGTGCGAGACGGGCAGCTTCCAACCGATCTGTTGTTCCAGCAGATCTTCCGGCGAAGTCGCTTCATAACGGCCCTGGTTGGCCACTTCGAGGCTGACCTGCCCCGGTCGACCCGTCAGGCGGGCCGCGCCACGCCCCAGCGGGCCGGATAGGCGAATGTCGTAGTAGTCCTGGCGTTGCAGCCAGAACAGGGTACCGCTGCCCGAATCTTTCGGTGCCCGCACCCCGACCTTGCCTTCGATCTGCCAGCCATCGATGCTGCTGAGCTGATCCTTGTGTTGCTTCCATTGCGCCGGGTTGCCCTGGCCCTCAACGGATTCACGGGCGCCGAAGCCTGCGCAACCGGCGAGCAGGGCGATGAAGCTGAAAACGATAACGTGGCGCAAGAACATAAGCTTAAAGGGTCTCGGATCCGGTCAGGCGTTTGATGGTGCCGCGCAGAATGGCGCTTTCGGGTTGTTCCTTGAGGAACTTTGCCCAGATTTGTCGAGCTTCGCGCTGCTTGCCATTGGCCCACAGCACTTCACCCAGGTGTGCGGCGACTTCCTGGTCGGGGAAGCGTTCCAGTGCCTGGCGCAGCAGGCGCTCGGCTTCGTCCAGGTTTCCCAGGCGGTAGTTCACCCAGCCCAGGCTGTCGAGCACGGCCGGGTCTTCCGGGTTCAGCTTGTGGGCTTGTTCGATCAGCACCTTGGCTTCGGCGTAGCGTGTGGTGCGGTCGGACAAGGTGTAGCCCAGGGCGTTCAGGGCCATGGCGTTGTCCGGGTCGCGCTTGATGATCAGGCGCAGGTCTTTTTCCATCTGCGCCAGGTCATCGCGTTTTTCCGCCTGCATGGCGCGCGTGTACAGCAGGTTCAGGTCGTCCGGGTATTGCAGCAAGGCTTGTTGCAACACCTTCCAGGCGCGCTCGCCCTGATTGTTGGCCGACAGTGTCTCGGCCTGGATCAGGTACAGCTGGATCGCGTAGTCCGGTTCGGCCTCGCGGGCAGCCGCGAGGCGTTTTTCCGCCTCATCCGCGCGCCCGTTGCTCATCAGGATATCGGCCTGGCGCAATTGCGCGGGCAGGTAATCGTTGCCGGGGCCGACCTGGGCGTATTCGAGCAAGGCGGCCTGCGGGTCGTTGCGCTCTTCAGCGATGCGGCCCAGGTTCAGGTGCGCCGAGTCCACATGGCTTTCGCGGGCAATCAGGTCTTCCAGGTAGCCCTTGGCCTCATCCCAGGCCTTGGCTTCCAGGCACACCAGTGCCAGGGAATAGCGCAGTTCGTCGTCGTCCGGGTATTGCTGGACCAGGTTGGCGAACTGCACCTTGGCGTCCTCCATACGGTCCTGCTCGACCAGCGTGCGCGCGTAAGTCAGGCGCAGGCGTTTGTCTTCCGGGTACTTCTTGATGCTTTTTTCCAGCAGCGGAATCGCTTCCTTGCCGCGATTGAGGTTCTGCAGCAAACGTGCGCGCAGCAGGATCGGGGCGATCTCGCCGTCTTCCGGCGGGTTCTTCTCCAGCAGTGTCAGGGCTGCTTCGGGCTCGTCGTCCTGTTGCAGCAGCAAGGCTTTGCCGAACACCAGTTGGCTGTTCTTCGGGTGTTTTTGCAGCAGGCGGTCGAAACTCTTCATCAACCCGTTGCGCGTGTCCTGATCGGTGTCGGCCGCCGACAGCGCCAGGAAGTCGAAATGGGTGTCGCCCTTGCCCTGCAAGACTTTTTCCATATAGACCATGGAATCGTCATAGCGCCCGGCGCGCGCCAATTGAATGGCCGCCGCCCGCTGGGCTTCCAGGTCGTCCGGTGCGTTTTTCGCCCAGATCAGTGAGGTGTCCAGCGCCGCCTGGTCTGCCCCCAGGTACTCGGCGATGCGAAACGCGCGCTCGGAGATCCCTGGGTCCTGGGTGTTGATGGCCTGGGTCACGTAGTTATCCAGTGCAATATCGAAACGATTGCGCTGGCCGGCCAGTTCTGCGGTCAGCAGGCTGTACACCGTTTCTTCACTGAACGAGGAATAAACCTTGGGCTTTTCAGGGGCGGGGGTGCTGTCCTCCACCGGCGGTGTACCGTCCGGCGACACGGGTGCCATGGCCTGGCAGCCGCTGAGGAAGACAAAAGCAAGGAGCAACGCGGAGGATCTATTCATATAGGAAGAGGACGACTAACCTGCGGTCGGATCATCATGACACAAGCCTTCGGCCAAACATAACCGGGGCGCTCTTAATGCGTGTATTGCTGTCCCTGTAGGAGCGGCCTCGCTCCCGCAGTGACGTATTTATAGGCACAAGGTATAGGGACAATAGACGACGGTGGTTGTTCTGAATCTTTCGAAGTAGGACAATTGCCGGCTTCCCGACATCATCAGCGATATTGAATGGCCTTCCTCGCACTCGGTATTAACCACAAGACTGCCTCTGTAGACGTGCGCGAGCGCGTGGCGTTTACGCCAGAGCAGCTGGTTGAGGCGTTGCAGCAGCTCTGCCGTCTCACCGACAGCCGCGAAGCTGCGATCCTTTCGACCTGCAATCGCAGTGAGCTTTATATAGAGCAGGAACATCTCAGCGCGGATGTCGTGCTGCGTTGGCTGGCCGATTACCACCATTTGGACTTCAATGACCTGCGCGCCAGCGCGTATGTGCATGAAGACGATGCGGCAGTTCGTCACATGATGCGCGTCGCTTCCGGCCTCGACTCGCTGGTGTTGGGCGAGCCGCAGATCCTCGGCCAGATGAAATCCGCCTACGCCGTGGCCCGTGAGGCCGGCACCGTGGGGCCGTTGCTGGGGCGCCTGTTCCAGGCCACCTTCAATTCCGCCAAGCAGGTGCGCACCGACACCGCCATCGGTGAAAACCCGGTGTCCGTGGCCTTTGCCGCCGTCAGCCTGGCCAAACAGATTTTCAGCGACTTGCAACGCAGCCAGGCCCTGCTGATTGGCGCCGGCGAGACCATCACCCTGGTCGCCCGCCATCTGCACGACCTGGGTGTGAAGCGTATCGTGGTCGCCAACCGCACCCTGGAGCGCGCGAGCATCCTCGCCGAGCAGTTTGGCGCCCATGCCGTGTTGTTGTCGGATATCCCGGCCGAGCTGGTGCGCAGTGATATCGTCATCAGCTCCACCGCCAGCCAATTGCCGATCCTCGGCAAAGGCGCGGTCGAGAGCGCGTTGAAGCTGCGCAAGCACAAGCCGATCTTCATGGTGGATATCGCCGTGCCCCGGGATATCGAACCCGAAGTCGGCGAGTTGGACGACGTTTACCTCTACAGCGTTGACGACCTGCACGAAGTGGTTGCCGAAAACCTCAAGAGTCGCCAGGGCGCTGCCCAGGCGGCCGAGGAAATGGTCAGCGTCGGCGCCGAAGACTTCATGGTGCGCCTGCGTGAACTGGCGGCGGTGGATGTGCTCAAGGCGTATCGTCAGCAAGGCGAGCGCCTGCGTGATGAAGAATTGACCAAGGCCCAGCGTTTATTGGCCAATGGCAGCAGCGCCGAAGACGTGCTGATGCAACTGGCCCGTGGCTTGACCAACAAGCTGCTCCACGCGCCGAGCGTACAGCTTAAGAAATTGACTGCCGAAGGCCGCCTCGATGCGCTGGCCATGGCCCAGGAACTCTTTGCCCTCGGTGAGGGCGCGTCAGATAGCTCTTCGGATAAAAAACCGCAATGAAAGCGTCACTGCTCAATAAACTGGACGTGCTCCAGGACCGTTTCGAAGAACTGACCGCCTTGCTCGGCGATGGCGAGGTCATCTCCGATCAGACCAAGTTCCGCACCTATTCCAAGGAATACGCGGAAGTTGAGCCCATTGTGGCTACCTATAAAAACCTGCTGAAAGTGCAGGCCGACCTCGAAGGCGCCCAGGCGCTGCTCAAGGACAGCGACCCGGACATGCGCGAAATGGCCGTGGAAGAAGTCCGTGAAGCCAAGGAAAAACTCGCCGAGCTGGAAGGCAACCTGCAACGCATGCTGCTGCCCAAGGACCCTAACGACGGGCGTAACGTGTTCCTGGAAATCCGCGCCGGCACCGGTGGTGACGAAGCGGCGATCTTCTCCGGCGACCTGTTTCGCATGTATTCGCGCTACGCTGAGCGTCGCGGCTGGCGCGTCGAGATCCTCTCCGAGAACGAAGGCGAGCACGGCGGCTATAAAGAAGTCATCGCCCGGGTCGAAGGCGACAACGTTTACGGCAAGCTCAAGTTCGAATCCGGTGCGCACCGTGTGCAGCGGGTTCCAGCGACTGAATCCCAAGGCCGTATCCACACGTCGGCGTGCACCGTCGCTGTGTTGCCAGAGCCGGACGAACAGGAAGCCATCGAGATCAACCCAGCCGACCTGCGGGTCGACACCTACCGCTCGTCGGGTGCCGGCGGCCAGCACGTGAACAAGACCGACTCGGCGATCCGTATCACCCACTTGCCGTCGGGCATCGTGGTGGAGTGCCAGGAAGAGCGTTCCCAGCACAAGAACCGTGCGCGGGCCATGTCCTGGCTGTCAGCCAAGCTCAATGACCAGCAGACCAGCGCCGCTGCCAACGCGATTGCCAGCGAGCGCAAGTTGCTGGTGGGGTCGGGGGACCGTTCCGAGCGTATCCGCACCTATAACTTTGCCCAGGGCCGGGTGACCGACCACCGGGTCAACCTCACGCTTTACTCGCTGGATGAAATCCTCGCCGGTGGTGTCGACGCGGTGATCGAGCCGTTGCTTGCCGAATTCCAGGCCGACCAGCTGGCGGCCATAGGTGAATAAATGACCATCATTGCCAGCCTCCTGCGTGCCGCAGAACTGCCCGACTCGCCCACCGCGCGCCTGGATGTGGAACTGTTGCTGTCGGCTGCCCTGGGTAAGCCGCGCAGTTATTTGCATACCTGGCCGGAGAAGATCGTCAGCAGCGAGCACGCATTGATCTTTGCCGACTACCTGCGGCGTCGCCGCGCCGGTGAACCGGTGGCCTATATCCTCGGCCAGCAAGGCTTCTGGAAACTCGACCTGGAGGTTGCGCCTCATACCCTGATCCCGCGCCCGGAGACCGAGCTGCTGGTGGAGGCCGCCCTGGAGCTGCTGCCGGCGAGCCCTGCCAAGGTTCTCGACCTGGGCACCGGCAGCGGGGCCATCGCCCTGGCCCTGGCCAGCGAGCGCCCAGCCTGGGACGTCACCGCCGTTGACCGCGTGCTCGAAGCGGTGGCCCTGGCCGAGCGCAATCGCCAGCGCCTGCAGCTGACGAACGCTACGGTACTGAACAGCCATTGGTTCAGCGCCCTGCAAGGCCATACCTACGACTTGATCATCAGCAACCCGCCGTATATCGCCGACAACGACCCGCACCTGGTCGCGGGTGATGTGCGCTTCGAGCCCGCCAGTGCCTTGGTCGCGGGCCATGATGGCCTGGACGACCTGCGCCTGATCATCACCCAAGCCCCGGCCCTCCTGGCGGCGGGTGGTTGGCTGTTGCTCGAACACGGCTACGATCAGGCCCCGGCCGTACGTGACCTGTTGTTGGGCGAGGGATTTGAGGATGTCCACAGTCGTGTCGACCTCGGTGGCCACGAACGTATCAGCCTGGGACGCCGTCCATGCTGAGCGATCAGGAGCTGTTGCGCTATAGCCGACAGATTCTGTTGCAGGCTGTCGACATCGACGGTCAGTTGCGTCTGAAAAACAGCCGCGCGCTTATCGTTGGCCTCGGTGGTCTCGGCGCTCCGGTTGCGCTGTACCTGGCCGCTGCCGGTGTGGGTGAACTGCATCTGGCGGACTTTGACACGGTCGACCTGACCAACCTGCAACGCCAGATCATCCATGACACCGACAGCGTTGGCTTGAGCAAGGTCGACTCGGCCATGCGCCGCCTGACGGCGATCAACCCTGAAGTCACATTGCTGGCCCATCGCACTGCGCTGGATGCCGACTCTCTGTCGGCGGCGGTGACGGGTGTGGATGTGGTGCTCGATTGCAGCGATAACTTTTCCACCCGTGAAGCGGTCAACGCTGCGTGCGTCGCCGCCGGCAAGCCACTGGTCAGCGGGGCGGCGATTCGCCTTGAGGGGCAATTGTCGGTGTTCGACCCGCGCCGCGCCGAGAGCCCCTGCTACCACTGTTTATATGGGCACGGCAGCGACACTGAATTGACCTGCAGCGAGGCCGGCGTGGTTGGCCCGCTGGTGGGCCTGGTCGGCAGCCTGCAGGCCCTGGAAGCCTTGAAACTGCTGGCCGGGTTCGGCGAGCCGTTGGTGGGGCGCCTGTTGCTGATCGATGCCTTGACCACGCGGTTCCGTGAGTTACGCGTCAAGCGCGACCCCGGTTGCAGCGTCTGTGGGACGCAGCATGGTTAAGGGCGCGCCAATTGGTGTGTTCGACTCCGGCATCGGCGGGTTGACGGTGCTGGAGGAGATTCAGCAGCTATTGCCCCATGAGTCGCTGCTGTACGTGGCCGACTGTGGGTACATCCCCTACGGTGAGAAAAGCCCGGCTTTCATTCTTGAGCGTTCCCGGCAAGTGGCGGGTTTTTTCCGTGAGCAGGGCGCCAAGGCGTTCGTGATTGCCTGCAATACCGCCACCGTTGCCGCTGTCGCCGATTTACGCCTGGATTACCCCGACTGGCCGCTGGTGGGCATGGAGCCCGCCGTCAAACCCGCCGCTGCCGCCACTCGCAGTGGGGTGGTCGGCGTGCTGGCCACGACCGGTACCCTGCAAAGCGCCAAGTTCGCGGCCTTGCTCGACCGGTTCGCCACCGATGTGCGGGTGATCACCCAGCCTTGCCCGGGCCTGGTGGAACTGATTGAAAGCGGTGACTTGAGCAGCCCGGCCCTGCGTCAGCTGTTGCAGGTCTACATCGACCCGCTGCTCAGTGCCGGCTGTGACACCATCATCCTGGGCTGCACCCATTACCCCTTCCTCAAGCCGCTCCTGGCGCAGATGCTTCCCGCGAGCATCATCCTCATCGACACCGGTGCTGCCGTCGCGCGCCAACTCAAGCGCCTGCTCGGCGAGCGCGACCTGCTGGCCACTGATCCGGCGCAGCCGGCACAGTTCTGGACCAGTGGTGATGTGTATCACCTCAGAAATATCCTACCGACACTTTGGAAACATCCTGGAGTTGTGCGAAGCTTCGGTTCGTGAAAATTTCGTTAAAAATCGCGATTAGAAGCTGAACTTCTGGCTACGCGTCAGCTTCTATTGCCCGTTAGTCTGTACAAAACCCTATAACTTCGTTCGGAAAGGATGTTTCTTATGAAGCGCTTGTTCTGTTTGGCTGCGATTGCGGCCGTTGTGGTGGGACACTCTTTTTCGGCGCAGGCCGCCGGCCTTGAGTTTGGCCTGGGGGCCACCAGTGATTCGACGCTGACCTATCGATTGGGGCTGACGTCGAATTGGGACAAGAGCTGGATGCAGAGCGATGTGGGTCGCCTGACCGGCTACTGGAGCGGCGCTTATACCTACTGGGAAGGTGATGAGCGTGCAGGTGCGAGCAGCCTGTCGTTCTCGCCAGTGTTTGTGTATGAATTCGCCGGGCAGTCGGTAAAACCCTACGTCGAGGCCGGGATCGGGGTGGCGGTATTCTCCCGCACACGCCTGGAAGACAACAACATTGGCCAGGCCTTCCAGTTCGAAGACCGTCTGGGCTTTGGTTTGCGCTTTACCGGCGGGCATGAGGTGGGCATTCGTGCCACTCACTATTCCAACGCCGGGATCAGCAACCACAACGACGGCGTAGAAAGCTACTCGCTGCACTACACGATGCCGCTGTAATTTCAGAACCCTGCAAAACCTGTGGGAGGGGCAAGCCCTGATGCCAGTCCGTTAAGGCTTTTTTGTAGGAGCGAGGGGGACGCCTAGTTCTTGCTCGCGAAAAACTCACAGGCGCTGCGTTCATTCAGGACACACGCGTTATCGTTGACGTTCTTCGCGAGCAAGCTCCTACAGAGGGCGATGTACGCTTAACTGGCAGGCATTAGGGGAAGCCCCCTCCCATATTGAGCGTTTCTTCGGCTTGGGATCAGCGATACGCCGTCGTAATCCCTTCACGCTCGACCAGGCACTCCGGCGCACCCATCTCGAACTCCCGGCAAATCAGCGGCCGACGCTCGTAAATCGTGCACATCATCGTGTCGCGATCCAGCGCCGCGCACCAGCCATCATCCAGGCGCAGCATCACCTCGCCGCCCCAGTCATCGGTATCGATATAGCGCTGCGGTACGCCGGTGTCGGTGATCAGCATGACCTCCAGCTGACAGCAGCAGGCCGCGCACGTTGAGCACGTCACGGTGGGTTCGGCGATTTGGGTATGCGGGATGTTGGTCATAGGCGCGCAGTGTAAGGCAAGTGGGTGACACAGGTGTGAAAGGGCTGACAGACGTCAGCGTGCCAGCCGGTGCAAGCCGACGAACACCGCCGCCCAAAGCAGCGCCAGCCCCGCCATGGTTGGCCACAATGCGTAGCCAAACTGCACGCCCGCCAATTGGCTCCCTGCGTAATACGAGAATGGCCCGCCGAAGGCTCCCAGCACAGCTGCACGCCACCAGGGCCGGGCGCTCCAGGCCAGGCAATGGCGCAAGGTGGTTGCCAGCGTCGCCCACAGCAGGATCAACCACAACGGAATCAGCGGCCCCGGCTCGTTGAACTGAAAAACGCCGAGGTTGCGCAGCAGCGTATCCAGCACCGTACCCACCAGCGTCACGCGGATGATCAGCGCAGCATCCTCGGCCCACGAACTTATCCACAGCAGGTGGACTGCCAGCACCGCCACCCCCACCAGCAGCCAGGGGCTGTCGCCGCCGAGTACGCAGGCAAGCCAGCCGCACTGGAACAGCGCGGCGTTGGCGACGGTTTTAAGCACTGAACCGCCCGAGCAGGGGGGGCGTGATGGCCGAGGGCTTGGCCAGCAGTAACTGTGCGGTGCCGATGGTGCGCTCCATAAAGCCGCCTTCGCAGTAGCACAGATAGAATTCCCACAAGCGCAGGAAGTATTCGTCGTAGCCCAATTCTGTCAGGCGGCCATGGGCGCGGCGAAAGTTCTCATGCCACAGGCGCAGGGTTCGCGCGTAATGCAGGCCGAAATCTTCCATGTGCAGCAGGTTCATATCGGTGTTGCGGCTGACGATATGCAGCATGTTTTGCACGCTGGGCAGGGCGCCGCCGGGGAAGATATAGCGCTGGATAAAGTCGACGCTGTTCTTGGCCTGCTCGAAACGCTGTTCGCGAATGGTGATGGCTTGCAGCAACATCAGGCCGTCACTCTTGAGCAGGTGCGCGCATTGCTTGAAGTAGGTCGGCAGGAAGCGATGGCCCACCGCTTCGATCATTTCGATGGACACCAGCTTGTCGTATTGGCCGGTCAGGTCGCGGTAGTCCTGCAGCAACAGCGTCACCTGGTCCTGCAAGCCCAGGGCCTGGATGCGTTTTTCGGTGTAGGCGAATTGCTCCTTGGACAAGGTCGTGGTGGTGACCTTGCAGCCGTAATGCTGTGCGGCATACAAGGCCATGCTGCCCCAACCGGTGCCGATTTCCAGCAGATGATCGCTGGGCTTGAGCGCCAGTTTCTGGCAGATGCGCGCAAGCTTGTTCAGTTGCGCCTGTTCCAGGGTGTCATCGGCCGTGAGGAACTGCGCCGCCGAATACATCATGGTCGGGTCGAGGAACTCTTCGAACAGGTCGTTGCCCAGGTCATAGTGGGCGGCGATGTTTTTCTGCGAGCCTTTGCGCGTATTGCGGTTGAGCCAGTGCACACCTTGGGTGAACGGCCGCGCCAACTTGGCCAGGCCACCTTCCAGTGCATCGAGTACTTCCAGGTTGCTGACCATCACGCGTACCACGGCGGTCAGGTCTGGGCTGCTCCAGTAGCCATGGATAAACGCCTCGCCCGCGCCGATGGAACCGTTGGCCGCCACCAGGCCCCATACCGCCGAGTCGAGGATCTGGATTTCCCCGAGCAGGTGCGCTTCCCGTGCGCCGAAGACCTGGCGTTCGCCGTCCTCGATGATCACCAGTTGGCCATGGCGCAATTGACTGAGCTGGCGCAGCACGCCCTTGCGCAACAGCGCACTGGTCAGGCCGTTGATGTTCAGGCGGCTGGATTTGACCGATAAGCTAGGGGATTTCATGGCGGCGATCCTTGGTATAACCGACTGCTGTGCGAGAGGCGCCGTCGGCGGCCTGATGGGAAAAAATCGGTATGCGCTTGAGTAACAGGCGCAGGGCCTGCCAGTAGATGGCCAGGCAGGTCTTCGCGGTCATCCACGGAAAACGCCACAGGTAACGGTGCAGGCTGGTGCGACTCAGTGCCTCTCTTTGCAGGCTCAAGGTCGCGTCGAAGATTTTTTGCGAGCCCTGCCAATCGGCCATGTGCACGCCAAGCCTGGCGGCGGGTGGGCTGAAGCTCATGCGGTATTCCAGGTTGCGCGGCAGGAACGGCGAGACATGAAACGCCTTGGCTACGGCGAAATGCTGGTGCTCGCCGGCGGCGAGGGCCTGGGCCGGGAGCACATAGTGATAGCGCTCGCGCCATGGGGTGTTGGTCACTTCACACAGGATCGCCGCCAATTGTCCGTCGGCTTCGAAGCAGTAGAAGAAACTCACCGGATTAAAAGCCAGACCCCAACTGCGGGCCTGGGTCAGCAGGCAGATAGCTCCCTGGGGGGCACGCCCCAGGGCCTTGCCGACTTCCTGGCGCACGGCATCGCTCAAGCTCATGCCGTGGCGTGTGAATTCACGCAGGTAATCCTGCTGGCGAAAGCCGAAGGGCGCCAGGCGACGCGTGCCGGCCAGGGGCGAAAGCCCAAGCACTTCGTCTTCTTCGCTCAGGTCCAGGTACAGCAGGCCGATGCGGTAGCGAAAGGCGTGGGCCTTGGGCGCGAACCGGCGATGGGCGATCCAGCCGCTGTACAGGGCACTGTTCACAGGGTTTCTCCAAACGCCTTGCCCACGCGCAATGCGCTGACCACGCCGTCTTCATGGAAACCATTGGCCCAGTAGGCGCCGCAATAATAGGTGTGCTGCGCGCCGTTCAATTCTTCCCAGCGCGCTTGGGCGGCCACCGCTGCCAGGCTGTATTGCGGGTGAGCGTAGGTGTAGCGGGCGAGGATCTTCAGTGGGTTGATCATCGGCGTCTGGTTGAGGCTGACGCAAAACGTGGTGGTGCTGTCGATGCCTTGCAGGATGTTCATGTCATAGGTGACGGCCGCCTGGGTCTGCGCGTTGCCGGTCAGCCGGTAGTTCCAGCTGGCCCAGGCCAATTCGCGATCGGGCAGCAAGCGGGTGTCGGTGTGCAGTACCACGTCGTTGTCGGCGTAGGGCAGGGCGCCGAGGATTTGCTGCTCGGCCTGGCTGGGATCACCGAGCAGCGCCAGCGCCTGGTCGCTGTGGCAGGCGAACACCACCTTGTCGAAGGCTTCGGTACCGGCGGCGCTGTGGATGATCGCGCCCTCTGCGTTACGTTCCACCCGGCGCACCGGGCAATCGAGGCGGATCTGTTCACGAAAGCTTTGCGTCAGCGGTTCGATATAGCGGCTTGAACCGCCCTCGATCACACACCATTGCGGGCGGTTGTTCACTGACAACAAGCCGTGGTTCTTGAAGAACCTTACGAAGAACTGCAAAGGGAATCCGAGCATGTCGGCCAGGGACATCGACCAGATCGCCGCGCCCATCGGCACGATGTAATGCTGGATAAACCGCGGGCCGTAGCCGCCGGCGGTGAGGTAGTCGCCCAAGGTCATGTCGGCGTTGATGCGTTGTGCTTGCAGGTCCAGCGGTGCTTGGCGATTGAAGCGCAGGATATCGCGCAACATGCCCCAGAACCCCGGCGACAGGATATTGCGTCGCTGGGCAAACAGGCTGTTGAGGTTGTTGCCGTTGTACTCGAAATTCGCGCTCTGGTCGCACACCGAAAAACTCATCTCGGTGGGTTTGAATGTCACGCCGATCTGCCCCAGCAGACGGATGAAGTTGGGGTAGGTCCAGTCGTTGAACACGATAAAACCCGTGTCCACAGCATAACGTTTGCCCTCGACGGTGACGTTGACCGTGTGGGTATGCCCGCCGATGCGATCGCCCGCTTCGAACAGCGTGATGTCGTGGCGACGGCTGAGCAGGTAGGCGCTGGTCAGCCCGGCGATACCGCTGCCGATAATGGCGATTTTCACAGCTCGTCCTTTTTCGGCGGAGGGCTGCGCAGCATGCGTTTACCGATGATCAGTTGCGCGCGATCTGGCAGTTTCGACAGCGGCCAGAGCGTGGCGATGAACAGCGCCGGGAAGGCGATTTCCAGGGGGCGCTTGTCCAGTTTGGCAAAGATATGCCGCGCGGCCTTGTCCGCCGACCAGCTCAGGGGCATCGGAAAGTCGTTGCGCGCGGTCAGCGGCGTGTCGACAAACCCAGGGCTGATCACGGTGACGTCGATATTTTCCGGTGACAGGCTGACGCGCAGGGATTCGAACAGGTAACGCAGGCCGGCCTTGGACGCCCCGTAGGCTTCGGCGCGGGGCATTGGCAGGTAGGTCACGGCACTGGCGACGCCCACCAGGTGCGGCGTGCGCCCGGCGCGCAGCAGGGGCAGTGCGGCTTCGATGCAGTAGCTGCTGGCGAGCAGGTTGGTGCGCACCACATGCTCGACAATCGACGAGTCGAACTGCTGTGCGTCCACGTATTCGCAGGTGCCGGCATTGAGGATCACCGTGTCCAGCGAGCCCCAGGTCGCGCTGATGCGTTCACCGATTTCACGCACGGTCTGACTGTTGGTCAGGTCGCCCGCCACGATCAGCACCTGGCCGGGAAAGCGCTGGGCCAGGGCCTCCAGCGGCCCCTTGGAGCGCGAGCTGAGTGCCACGTGGGCGCCGCTGTTGAGCAACTCCACGGCGAGGGAAGCGCCGATGCCACTGCTGGCGCCGGTCAGCCAATATCGACGGGGCGGTGTAAGGCTCATCCCATTCTCCTTTTCAGCCAACGGACCACACGGCCGATAATCGGCAAGTGTTCATAAAGCAGCGCGCCCGCATCGAAATAGTCACGATGGCGGTACACCTTGTTCTCGCGCCACATTAGGTGCGAGCAGCCTTCCACCCGGATCACCTTGCCATCGGCCAGGCGCGGGTGGCAAAAACTCATTTTCCAGCGCAGGTAGCCTTCACCGTCGGCCACCTCGTCGACGCCCTGGAAGTCAAAGCGCAGTTGGCTGATATTGCCGTACAGCTCGGCAAAGTAACGGTGCAGCGCCGGCAGCCCTTGCACGTCGTGCAGCGGGTCAGTGAAGGCGATGTCCTTGCTGTACAGGCTGTCGAGCAACTGCAGGTTGTGCTTGTCCAGCGTGGCAAAGGCCTGGGCGAAACGGCGCAGGAAGTCACTCATGCTCGGCTCCGACTGCCTGGCGCGATGGCAGGCTGCGGAAAGCCGCCAAGGCGCGTTCGCGCGATTGCTTGAGGTCGACGATGGCGCGGGGGTAATCGGCCACGCCGAACAAGCCGCCGACGGCTGCGGGGTTGTGCACTTCCTTTTTATTCAGCGCCGCCAGCTGCGGTAGCCAGTGCTTGATAAAGACGCCTTCGCTGTCGAATTTTTCCGACTGGCTCAGCGGGCTGAAAATCCGGAAGTAGGGTGCCGAATCGGTACCGGTGGACGAACTCCACTGCCAGCCGCCGTTGTTGGCCGCCAGGTCGCCGTCGATCAGGTGACGCATGAAGAAGCGCTCACCTTCGCGCCAGTCGATCAGCAGGTTCTTGGTCAAGAACATCGCCACCACCATGCGCAGGCGGTTATGCATCCAGCCGGTCTCCAGCAGTTGGCGCATGGCGGCATCGATGATCGGCAGGCCGGTACGCGCTTGCTGCCAGGCGGCGAGATCCTGGGGCGCATCGCGCCAGGCCAGCGCTTCGGTTTCGGGGCGGAAAGCGCGGTGGCGCGACACCCGGGGGTAGCCCACCAGAATGTGTTTGTAGAACTCCCGCCAGAGCAATTCATTGATCCACGTGATCGCGCCGATGTCGCCGCTTTCGAATTCGCCCTGGTTGGTTTGCAGCGCGGCGTGCAGGCATTGGCGCGGCGACACCACGCCGGCCGCGAGGTACGCGGAGAGCTGGCTGGTGCCGGGTTTGGCCGGGAAGTCACGCTCATCCTTGTAGTCGCTGATCTGCTGGTCGGCGAAGGCGTCGAGGCGGCGGCGGGCCTCGTCTTCGCCGGCGGGCCATAGCGCGCGCAGTGTCTCGCTCGGTGGTTCGAACCCTTCGACCTGGTGAGGGACCGGGTCGCTCTTGAGCTTGAGTGCGGCTTGGGCCTTGGGCGTCGCCACTAACCGGGGTAAAGCAGTGTGCAGGCGGCTGTAGCACACCTTGCGGAACTGGCTGAACACCTGGAAGTAGGTGCCAGTCTTGGTCAGTACGCTGCCCGGTTGGAAAAGCAGTTGGTCCAGGTAGCTGTGGAAGGCCACGCCATCGGCGTCCAGGGCCTGGGCGACGGCCGCGTCGCGACGGCTTTCATGGATGCCGTATTCCTCGTTGACGTGCACCGACGTCACCGACAATTCCCGGCACAGTTGGCTCAGCACGGCAGGCGCCTGGTCCCAGGTCTCGGCGTGGCGGATCAGCAACGGAATGTTCAGCGCACCCAGCGCCTGGCTCAAGTGCTGCAGGTTGCGCAGCCAGAAGTCGACTTTGCAGGGCGCGTCATCGTGGGCCAGCCATTGCTGCGGGGTGATCAGGTACACGGCGGCCACCGGGCCCCGCTGGCTCGCGGCGGCCAGGGCGGTGTTGTCGTGCAGGCGCAAGTCGGTGCGCAGCCAGGTCAAATGCATTTAAAGAAGTCCACGCTGGATCAGACGCTGGTGGGCCGACAATGGGTCTTCGGCCACGAACAATTCCGGGGTGTCGCCGATTAATACGGCCAGCTCCGTTTGGTGGATGCATACCGTGGGTCCGACGATCAGTTTTGGGCAACTGACGCCGGCCAAAAGTTTTTCGAATGCCGACCAGTGGAGGGCTTTGCTCGAATAGAGCAACACGGCACGCGGTTGCAGGTGTTCCACCGCCAAGGACAGTTCGCCGGCGGGCAGGGGCCAGTCGAACACCTCCACCGGGCAGTCGGCGCTGCTGGCCAGCCAGGCGCTGAGCCACACATGCGGTTCCAGGGGCAGGTCGGAATGGTTGATCAGCAGCAGTGGCGCGCCATGCAACTGGCGGTTGTTGTGATAGATGCGCGCGCCAAACTTGCTGCGCAGCCAGGACAGGAAAAACACCCGCTCCATCTGCGCGCCAAACTGGCCCTGCCAGCGTTGTTCCAGTTCATTGAGCAGCGGTAGCAGCAATTGCTCGCACAGGGTGCGCGGCGGGTACAGCGCCATGGCCTGGTTAAAGGCGTCGTCTACGCGGCGTTCGGCCAGTTCGCTGATGGCCTTCACCAGGTTCTGGCGCAGGGAATGCCATTCGTTTTCGACCGCCTCGGGGCTGACCTGGGCTGAGTCGATCAGGGTTTTCACCTGGCTGACGGGCACGCCACGGTTGAGCCAGGTAAGGATCGTGTGGATGCGTTGGACATGCTCGGCGCTGAACAACCGGTGCCCCTTGGGCGTGCGTTGCGGCACGATCAGGCCGTAACGGCGTTCCCAGGCGCGCAGGGTGACGGCGTTGACGCCGGTCTGGCGCGCCACTTCGCGGATCGGCAGCCAACCGTTCTCCAGGGCTTGGGCGATATCTTCGCCAGGTTCGTCGAGCAGGACGGCTTTGATGACACTGTTCATGGGTTAGATCGCATTACGCAGGCTGAGATTTTCCGGGTGCGGCTGCAAGTAGGCCTGCTGCGCGATGTAGCGATCCGGATGGAGGCGAAAGTGATGCTTGAGCAGCGTCAACGGCACCACCAGTGGCACGATGCCTTGGCGGTACTGGCCGATGACGGTCTGCATTTCCTGTTTGTCATCGGCACTGATGACCTGCTTGAGGTAGCCGCTGATGTGTTGCAGCACATTGGTGTGGCTGCCGCGGGTGGCGCACTTTTTCAGGCCGGTCATCAGGTCACTGAAGTAGCAGGCCGCCAATTCGTCGAGGTTGGCATCCTTGGACATGCTGCCGAGCCGGTGGCCCAGGCTTTTGTAATGCATCAAGCTGTGGGCCATCAGCAAATACTTGTAGCGCGAGTGAAAGGCGAGCAAGCGGTGGCGGGTCAGGCCCTCGGCCAGCAGTCGTTGCCAGCTGGCGTAGACGAAGACGCGCGCCAGGAAGTTTTCCCGCAGGACCGGGTCATTCAGGCGGCCATCTTCTTCCACGGGCAGGTTCGGGTGGCGAGCGCAAAACGCCTGGGCGTAGATGCCGCGACCGCCGCCGTCCACCGGTGCGCCGTTCTCGCGGTACACCTTGACCCGCTCCAGGCCGCACGAGGGCGACTTCTGCATAAAGATGTAGCCGCACAGGTCAGTGTGTTCGGCGGCCATTTTCCGGCCGTATGCGTCAAGCGGCGCAGTGACGTTCAGTTCGCGGTGCACCGTGCCAACGGCCTGTGGCTGTTCGGCATCGCCCACCAGGCGAATGGTTTCACGGGGAATGCCCAGGCCGATCGCCACTTCCGGGCACAGCGGCACGAAGTCGAAATACTCGGCGAGCACCTCGCTGCACAGATGGGATTGTTTGTGGCCGCCATTGAAGCGTACGGTCTCGCCCAGCAGGCAGGCACTGATGCCAATTTTCGGCTTGAAGGACGGGGTAGTGGGCATGGCCAAACCTCTGCAAAATTCCTGTACAAGGTGTAGAACCTGTACAACTAAATCTCATCATAGGTTTGGCGCTGTACAAGTCAAATTATTTGTACAAGTATTTTTGCGCAGGCTATTTCCAGCCGATGTGCCAATTCTCGGCGTTTTGCAGGGTTTGCCAGGCGAGGCGCTCTGTACGCCGGGTCATCACGGCTTGCAACTCGATGTCCAGCACGGTGCCTTCGTCGTCGCGAAACAGTTCAGTGACGAGGAAGTGCTTTTCCTTGTTGCGCGGGCTTGCTGCTGTCCATTTCGACAGCAGCAATTTGGCAGGATTGACGCGGTTCATCGCAGGTGCTCGATCAAGCGTCGCGCGGCTTCCTGGCCGCTGAGCCAGGCACCTTCCACCCGGCCTGATAGGCACCAGTCACCACACACGTACAAGCCCAGGTCGGCGTCGGCCAGTACGCCGAACTCATGGGCGCTGGACGGTCGTGCGTAGAGCCAACGGTGCGCCAGGCTGAAGGAAGGCGCGGGCATGGCGCTGTGCAGCAGTTCGGCGAAGGCGCCGTGCAGGTGTTCGATCACCGCTTCCTTGGACAGGTCCAGGTGCGCCCTGCTCCAGGCGCTGGTGGCGTGTAATACCCAGGTGTCGAGGGTGGCGTCGCGCCCCGGTTTGCTGCGGTTGCGTGCCAGCCAGTCGAGCGGGCTGTCCTGCACGAAGCAGCCTTCCATCGGCGTATCCAGGGGTTTGTCGAAGGCCAGGGCGATGGCCCAGGTCGGGTCCATTTTCACGCTGGCAGCGACACCCGCCAGCTTGGGCGCGGCGGCCAGCAGGGCGGTGGCTTGGGGGGCGGGCGTGGCGATGATCACGTGGCTGAACGGCCCATGATTGCCGCCGTCGGCATCCAGCAGGTTCCAGTGGTGCTTGCCTTGGAATACCTCGGTGATCCGGCAACCGAACTCCACCGGCAGGTCGTCGAGCAGCGCGCGGGTGATGGCGCTCATGCGCGGTGTGCCGACCCAGCGGGTCTGTTCATCGGGGGAGGGCGTGAGCTGGCCGGATTTGAAGTTATACAGCTGCGGTGTCCACTGCTCGGCCCAGCCGTTGCTTTGCCAGCGCTGCACTTCGTTGACGAAGCGTCGGTCGCGGGCGGTGAAATACTGTGCGCCCATATCCAACGCGCCGGCATCGCTGCGCTGGCTGGACATGCGGCCACCACTGCCGCGGCTTTTATCGAAGAGTTGTACAACGTGCCCGGCGTCTCGTAACGCTCGGGCGGCGGAGAGACCGGCGATGCCGGTACCGATGATCGCGATGGGGACAGTCATGGGAGGCCTCGTTTTACCGTTGGGTACAGACTACGCCGACACCAATAGCTGTACAATATTGTTTTTTGGTATAAGTTTTGGCGTACCTGATCGTTTGGCGTGGCCTATGGTTAAGACTGAGGCTAAACCCGTCTGCTTAAACCAATGTCACGCCCGATTACAAATTGATCCCTGCTTATAAAATAGACCAGTGATCGGCGGCGAACGTTACATGAGGAGCGTCCCATGCATATTTTGCTGACCGGCGGTACCGGCCTGATCGGCCGTCAACTCTGCCAACACTGGCTGGCGCAAGGTCATCACCTGACGGTGTGGAGCCGTCAACCTGCACAAGTCGCCAACGTGTGCGGCGACGCCGTGCGGGGTGTTGCCCGCTTGCAAGAGGTTATCGGCCCGGTGGACGCGGTCATTAATCTCGCCGGCGCGCCCATCGCCGATCGTCCCTGGACGCACAAACGCAAGGCATTGTTGTGGAGCAGCCGCATCAGCCTGACCGAAACCCTGCTGACATGGCTGGAAGGCCTGGCGCACAAGCCGCAGGTGTTGATTTCCGGTTCGGCCGTAGGTTGGTACGGCGATGGTGGTGAGCGCGAATTGACCGAGGCCAGTGGCCCGGTGCAGGACGATTTCCCCAGCCAGCTGTGCATCGCCTGGGAAGAAACCGCCCAGCGTGCCGAGGCGCTGGGCATTCGCGTGGTGCTGGTGCGTACCGGGCTGGTACTGGCGGCTGAGGGCGGCTTTTTGTCGCGGTTGTTGCTGCCGTTCAAACTGGCGCTGGGCGGGCCTATTGGTAATGGTCGGCAGTGGATGCCATGGGTGCACATCAAGGATCAAATCGCCCTGATTGATTTTCTTCTGCACCAGGGGGACGCCAGTGGTCCTTATAATGCCTGCGCGCCGCACCCGGTGCGTAACCGCGAGTTTGCCAAGACGTTGGGCCAGGTACTGCACCGCCCGGCGTTCATGCCCATGCCGGCCTTCGCATTGAAGGTCGGGTTGGGGGAGTTGTCCGGTTTGTTGCTGGGCGGCCAGAAAGCTTTACCCGAGCGCCTGTTGGCCGCCGGTTTCACTTTCCAGTTCACTGAGTTGAAGGCGGCCTTGGACGACTTGTCCAGCCGCCTCTAGAGATAGGATGTTGCATGACGGATCACGCGTTGTTACTGGTCAACCTGGGGTCACCGGCGTCTACTTCGGTGGCCGATGTGCGCAGCTACCTCAATCAGTTTTTGATGGACCCTTATGTGATCGACCTGCCATGGCCGGTGCGGCGCCTGTTGGTGTCGCTGATCCTGATCAAGCGTCCTGAGCAGTCGGCCCATGCCTATGCCTCGATCTGGTGGGACGAGGGCTCGCCGCTGGTGGTGCTCAGCCGGCGCCTGCAACAGCAGATGACTGCGCAGTGGACCCAGGGTCCGGTGGAGCTGGCGATGCGCTATGGCGAGCCGTCCCTGGAAACCACCCTGACTCGCCTGGCCGCCCAGGGTATTCAGAACGTCACCCTGGCGCCGTTGTACCCGCAGTTTGCCGACAGCACCGTGACCACGGTGATCGAAGAGGCCCGGCGGGTGGTGCGCGATAAGAAGCTCAACGTGCAATTCTCGATCCTGCAACCGTTCTACGATCAGGCGGAATACCTCGACGCGCTGGCGGCCAGTGCTCGACCTTATATAGAAGAGCACTACGATCACTTGCTGCTGAGTTTCCACGGCCTGCCCGAGCGTCATCTGAAAAAGCTCGACCCCACTGGCGCGCATTGTTTCAAGGATGCCGATTGCTGCAAGAACGCCTCGCCTGAGGTGCTCGCCACCTGCTACCGCGCGCAGTGCTTCAGCGTTGCCCGGGATTTCGCCGAACGCCTGGGCTTGCCGGATGGCAAGTGGTCGGTGGCCTTCCAGTCGCGCCTGGGCCGTGCGAAGTGGATCGAACCCTACACCGAGGCACGCCTTGAGGCGTTGGCCCAGCAAGGGGTGAAAAAGTTGCTGGTGATGTGCCCGGCGTTTGTCGCCGATTGCATCGAGACGCTGGAAGAAATCGGCGATCGCGGCAGCGAGCAGTTCCGCGAAGCGGGGGGCGAGGAGTTGGTGCTGGTGCCGTGCCTGAATGACAGCGAGCAGTGGGCGGTGGCGCTCAATACCCTGTGCGAGCGGGCGCCCGTTGCACTGTAATGTGGGAGGGGGGCACACCCTCATGCCAGTTAGTTAAGGAAGAACGCTGTAACTGTGGCTAGCGGGCTTTGCTGTGGCGAGCGGGCTTGCCCCGCGTTGGGCTGCGCAGCAGCCCCAGAACCAGCCGCTGAGGAGTGCCTGATACTCCGCATTCCGATTGATTGGGGCTGCTGCGCAGCCCAACGCGGGGCAAGCCCGCTCGCCACAGGTTGCTGTTTGCTTGTTCTATCTCTTAGCTGACTGGCATTAGGACAAGCTCCCTCCCACAGGCTTGATCGTGTTACAGGTTGAGGGTCAGGCTCACGGTGAAGTTGCGCGGCTCACCTGGATTGACCCAATAGCTGCTGTAGGACCGCTCGTAGTATTTCTCATCAAACAAGTTGTTCAGGTTGAGCCCCACGGTGACGTTGTCCGTGGCCTTGTAATGCGCGAGCAGGTCGACGGTGTGGTAGGCGGGCAGCTCGAAGCGGCCACCGGCTTCACCCGAGCGATCACCCACGTAGGTGAGGGCCGCACCCAGGTCTGAACCGCGCAATGCCCCATCCTGGAATTCATACACGCCCAACAGACTGCCGCTGCGCTTGGCTACGCCGAGCATGCGGCTGCCAGTCGGGATGGTTTTGTCACCCTTGGTCACTTCGGCGTCGATGTAGGCGAGGGCGCCAATCACGCGCACCGCGTCGGTCACCTGCCCGGTCACTTGCAGATCAAAGCCCTGGCTGCGTGCCTTGCCCATGGCGCGGTTGGTGTTGGTGGTCGGGTCCAGGGCCAACACGTTTTCCTTCTCGATGTGAAAAGCGGCGAGGGTGGCGCTGAGGCGTTCGTCGAACAGCTCGCTCTTGATCCCCGCTTCATACCCCACACCTTCCTCCGGCTTGAAGGATTTACCGTCGATATCCAGACCGCTGTTGGGCTTGAACGACGTCGAGGCGTTGGCGAACACGCCGAGTTCAGGCGTGAGCTGATAGAGCAGGCCGGCGCGTTGGGTAAGGGCAGTGTGGGTCTGTCGGCTCTTGGTGTGGTTGCGGGTGAAGTCGTCGGTGCTTTGTTCGAAATGCTCCACGCGTGCGCCGATCATGCCGCGCAGGCGGTCGGTGAAGAGGATCTGGTCTTGCAGGTTCAGCGCCTGGCTTTTGGTCTGTTCGAAGAAGTCGGTACCGGAGCGTGCGCCGTTGGGTTTGGGCTGACCGTAGACCGGGTTGTAGAGGTCGATGGTGTAGCGGCTGCCGGCAATTGCGGTCACGCGCTCCTTCTTGCGGTAGTCCTCGTATTCGGTACCGATCAACAATTCATGCTGCCAACTGCCGATATCGAACAATCCCCGGAGCTCAAGCTGGGTAATGCTGTCATGCCAGCCCATGGAGCGTTCGCGGTAGCGGCGATCAACCGTGTGGCTGTCGGTATTCAGCGCACGGTTTTCCGATGCATCGCCCCACAGGCTCCCTTGTTTGTAGTGGCTGGCCAGGCGCAGTTTCCAGGCATCGTTGAGGTGGTGCTCAAGGGTGGCCTGGATGCGGTTGTTGTGGTTATCAATATCGCCGTCGTTGGGTTCGCCGAGGAAGGTGGAGCGCGATACGCCTGGGGCGTCGACGATGCCGCGGTCGAAGGTGGAACTGTGGCGTACGAATTCGCTTTCCACCAGCAAGCGGGTGTCCGGGTCAAGCTGCCAGCTGAATGAGGGCGCGACAAATACGCGCTTGCTCTGGACGTGATCGCGGAAGCTGTGGTTGTCCTCCACCGCCAGGTTGATCCGCGACAGCAGGTTGCCCTCGCTGTCCAGCGGCGTATTGACGTCGACAGCGGTGCGATAACGGTCCCAACTGCCGGCGCTGGTTTGCAGGGTGGTGAAGGCTTCAGGCTGAGGCTTTTTGGTGACGATATTCACAGTGCCGCCGGGATCGCCGCGACCATACAGGCTGGCGGCCGGGCCTTTGAGCACTTCGATACGTTCGATATTGGCCGCGTCCGGTGTGCTTGGGTAGCCCCGGTTGGCGCTGAAGCCGTCCTGGTAGAACTCCGAAGTGGTGAAGCCGCGCACGCTGTATTCGTAGAGCGTAAGGCCGCCAAAGTTGTTCTGCTTGGACACACCGCCGGCAAACTCCAGGGCGCGTTCCACGTTGGTGCTGCCCAGGTCCGTGAGTACCGAGGCGGGAATCACGCTGATGGACTGTGGGATGTCGCGAAGGGCGGTGTCGGTTTTGGTCGCGCTGGCAGAGCGGGTGGCACGGTAGCCTTTGACCGGGCCGGTGGCGGATTCGTAGGCGTCGGTAGTGACGCTGATGGTCTCCAGTTCAACGGTGTTTTCTTCAGCGGCGGCGGGGTCGAGCAGCAAACCCAAGGCCAGGCCAGCCAAGGGGGCAAGTTTTCGAGACGGCATGATAGAGCGTTCCAATAACGATATTGAAACAATATAACATGTCTAATGAGAATGAATTTGCTTTGAAATATGAGCTTACAGGTACCCGCGCACGGGTACCTGGCGCTGTGGTTTATTCCTCTTCTTTCACCGGCGCAGGCGGTGGGCGCAGGCCGATTTCCGCCAGCAGCTTGATCTCTTTACCGTTGCGCATCACCTGGATCGTCACCTTGTCGGTCGGCTTGATCCGCGCCACCTGGTTCATCGACTTGCGACCATCACCGGCCGGTTCGCCATTGATACTGAGGATCACGTCGCCCAATTGCAGGCCGGCTTTCTGCGCCGGGCCGTCGCGGAAGATCCCGGCGACCACGATGCCTGGGCGCCCGGTCAGGCCGAACGACTCAGCCAGTTCCTTGGTCAGCGGTTGCACTTCAATGCCCAGCCAGCCGCGAATCACCTGGCCATGCTCGATGATCGACTTCATCACTTCCATCGCCAGCTTGACCGGTATCGCAAAACCGATGCCCTGAGAGCCGCCCGACTTGGAGAAAATCGCCGTGTTGATACCGGTCAGGTTGCCGTTGGCGTCCACCAGCGCGCCGCCGGAGTTGCCCGGGTTGATCGCCGCATCGGTCTGGATAAAGTCTTCGTAGCTGTTCAGGCCCAGCTGGTTACGCCCGGTGGCGCTGATGATGCCCATGGTGACGGTCTGGCCCACGCCGAACGGGTTGCCGATGGCTAATGCCACGTCGCCCACGCGCAGGCCGTCGGAGCGTCCCAGGGTGATGGACGGCAGGTTCTTGAGGTCGATCTTCAGGACGGCCAGATCGGTTTCCGGATCGCTGCCCACCACGCGGGCCAGGGTTTCACGCCCGTCACGCAGGGCCACCACAATCTGGTCGGCGCCGGTGGTCACGTGGTTGTTGGTGAGGATGTAGCCTTCCGGGCTCATGATCACGCCCGAGCCGAGGCTGGACTCCATGCGCCGTTGCTTGGGCCCGTTGTCGCCGAAATAGCGGCGAAACTGCGGGTCTTCAAATAACGGATGCGCAGGTTTGTTGATGACTTTGGTGGTGTACAGGTTGACCACCGCGGGGGCAGCAATAACCACCGCGTCCGCGTAAGTCACCGGGCCTTGTACTACCGCGCTGGTTTGCGGGGCCTGTTGCAGGTTCACATCAAGGCTGGGCAAGCCCACCCATTCGGGGAAACGCTGAATAATCAGTATTGCGATCAGCACGCCAGCCAGTAATGGCCATCCGAAAAAACGCAGTGCCTTGAGCATCAAGTAAGTCCTGACAGGTTGCAGGGGGCGGGAGAGCGCCCATAATGTCGCGCATTATACGAGGCTGCGAGCGCCTCTGAACGGGATATTTAGGAGTCTTTTATGGCCGTTGCTTTGAGCACCCTCGTCGAGGAAGCGGACCGCTACCTTGGCAGCGCAAGAATTGCCGATTACTGCCCCAATGGCCTGCAGGTAGAGGGGCGTCCGCAAGTGATGCGCATCGTCAGCGGCGTGACCGCCAGCCAGGCATTGCTGGATGCTGCCGTCGAGGCGCAGGCCGACCTGGTGCTGGTGCACCACGGGTATTTCTGGAAGGGCGAGAACCCCTGCGTCACCGGCATGAAGCAACGCCGCCTGAAAACCCTGCTCAAGCACGACATCAGCCTGCTGGCCTATCACCTGCCGCTGGACCTGCACGCAGACGTCGGCAATAACGTGCAACTGGCGCGTCAACTGGACATCACCGTCGAAGGCCCACTGGACCCCGACAACCTCAAGATCGTCGGCCTGGTCGGTTCCCTGGCCGAACCCCTGTCGCCCCGCGATTTCGCCCGACGCGTGCAGGATGTCATGGGCCGTGAGCCCCTGTTGATCGAAGGCAGCGAGATGATCCGCCGCGTCGGTTGGTGCACGGGCGGCGGCCAGGGCTATATCGACCAGGCGATTGCCGCCGGTGTCGACTTGTTCCTGAGCGGCGAAGCCTCCGAGCAGACCTTCCACAGCGCGCGGGAAAACGACATCAGCTTTATCGCGGCCGGCCATCACGCCACCGAGCGCTATGGTGTGCAGGCGCTGGGCGATTACCTGGCGCGGCGTTTCGCCCTGGAGCACCTGTTCATCGATTGCCCCAACCCGATCTGACTAACCCCCATCAACCCGGTGGGAGGTAGGGCGATGTTCATGAGTCGGATGAGTCAAACCTGGGAGTATATTCATATACCGTTTCGATCTAGATCGCTCCCTGAATAGAAGAAGGTGCTGTGCTAGCATGCCCCGCTCGAACACGGCCCGCAGGCCGTCCATAAGATCGTTTTTCCGTGAGTAGCCATGGTCGACAAACTGACGCATCTGAAACAGCTGGAGGCGGAAAGCATCCACATCATCCGCGAGGTCGCCGCCGAGTTCGACAACCCGGTGATGCTCTACTCGATCGGTAAAGACTCCGCCGTGATGCTGCACCTGGCACGCAAGGCGTTCTTCCCGGGCAAGCTGCCGTTCCCGGTGATGCACGTCGACACCCAGTGGAAGTTCCAGGAAATGTACCGGTTCCGCGACCGCATGGTTGAAGAGCTGGGCCTGGAGTTGATCACCCATGTCAACCCGGACGGCGTGGCGCAGGGCATCAACCCGTTTACCCACGGCAGTGCCAAGCACACCGACATCATGAAGACCGAGGGCCTCAAGCAGGCTCTGGACAAATATGGTTTCGACGCAGCCTTTGGCGGTGCCCGTCGCGATGAAGAGAAATCCCGTGCCAAAGAGCGCGTGTACTCGTTCCGTGACAGCAAGCACCGCTGGGACCCGAAGAACCAGCGCCCGGAGTTGTGGAACGTCTACAACGGCAACGTCAACAAGGGCGAGTCGATCCGTGTGTTCCCGCTGTCCAACTGGACCGAGCTGGATATCTGGCAGTACATCTACCTGGAAGGTATCCCGATCGTGCCGCTGTACTTCGCCGCCGAGCGCGACGTGATCGAGAAGAACGGCACGCTGATCATGATCGACGACGACCGCATCCTTGAGCACTTGTCCGACGAAGACAAAGCCCGCATCGTCAAAAAGAAAGTACGTTTCCGTACCCTTGGCTGCTACCCGTTGACGGGCGCGGTGGAGTCCGAAGCCGAGACGCTGACGGACATCATTCAGGAAATGCTCCTGACGCGAACTTCCGAGCGCCAGGGCCGGGTCATCGACCACGATGGCGCAGGCTCGATGGAAGACAAGAAACGTCAGGGTTATTTCTAAGGGGTTGTCACCAATGTCGCATCAATCTGATTTGATCAGCGAGGACATCCTCGCTTACCTGGGCCAGCACGAGCGCAAGGAAATGTTGCGCTTCCTGACCTGCGGCAACGTCGACGACGGCAAGAGCACCCTGATCGGGCGCCTGCTGCACGACTCCAAGATGATCTACGAAGATCACCTGGAAGCCATCACCCGCGATTCGAAGAAGGTCGGCACCACCGGTGACGACATCGACCTGGCCTTGCTGGTCGATGGCCTGCAGGCCGAGCGTGAGCAGGGCATCACCATCGATGTCGCCTACCGCTACTTCTCCACCGCCAAGCGCAAATTCATCATCGCCGACACCCCCGGCCATGAGCAGTACACCCGCAACATGGCCACCGGTGCATCCACCTGTGACCTGGCGATCATCCTGGTGGACGCGCGCTACGGCGTGCAGACCCAGACCCGTCGCCACAGCTTCATTGCCTCGTTGCTGGGCATCAAGCACATCGTGATCGCCATCAACAAGATGGACCTCAACGGCTTCGACGAGCGCGTGTTCGAGCAGATCAAGGCCGACTACCTGAAGTTCGCCGATGGCATCGCCTTCAAGCCGAGCACCATGGCGTTCGTGCCGATGTCGGCCCTCAAGGGCGACAACGTGGTGAACAAGAGCGAGCGCTCGCCTTGGTACACCGGCCAGTCCCTGATGGAGATTCTCGAGACTGTCGAGATCGCCAACGATCGCAACTACACCGACCTGCGTTTCCCGGTGCAGTACGTCAACCGTCCGAACCTGAACTTCCGCGGGTTTGCCGGCACCCTGGCCAGCGGCATTGTGCACAAGGGCGACGAAGTCGTGGTGCTGCCGTCGGGCAAGAGCAGCCGCGTCAAATCCATCGTCACCTTCGAAGGTGAACTGGAACACGCAGGCCCCGGCCAGGCCGTGACCCTGACCATGGAAGACGAGATCGACATCTCCCGTGGCGACTTGCTGGTGCATGCCGATAACGTGCCGCAAGTCACCGACGCTTTTGACGCCATGCTGGTGTGGATGGCTGAAGAGCCGATGCTGCCGGGCAAGAAATACGACATCAAGCGTGCCACCAGCTACGTGCCGGGCTCTATCACCAACATCGTGCACCGTGTGGACGTGAACACCCTGGCCGAAGGCCCGGCAAGTGCTCTGCAATTGAACGAGATTGGCCGGGTCAAGGTCAGCCTTGACGCCGCCATTGCGCTGGACGGCTATGCGAGCAACCGCACCACCGGCGCGTTTATCGTCATCGACCGCTTGACCAACGGCACCGTGGCCGCAGGCATGATCATCGCACCGCCCGTGACCCACGGCAGTGCGGCGCAGCATGGCAAGTTGGCCCACGTGTCCACCGAAGAGCGCGCGCAGCGTTTCGGTCAGCAGCCTGCCACCGTGTTGTTCAGCGGCCTGTCAGGCGCAGGTAAAAGCACCTTGGCCTACGCGGTTGAGCGCAGGCTGTTCGACATGGGCCGTGCAGTGTTCGTACTGGATGGCCAGAACCTGCGTCACGACCTCAACAAAGGCCTGCCGCAGGACCGTGTCGGGCGTACCGAGAACTGGCGTCGTGCGGCGCATGTCGCGCGCCAGTTCAACGAAGCCGGCCTGCTGACCCTGGCCGCGTTCGTTGCACCGGACGCCGAAGGGCGTGAACAGGCCAAGGCGCTGATCGGTGCCGATCGCTTGCTGACGGTCTACGTGCAGGCATCGCCGCTGGTGTGCGCTGAGCGTGATCCGCAAGGGTTGTACGCGGCGGGTGGGGATAATATCCCGGGCGAGTCGTTCCCTTACGACGTGCCGTTGAATGCCGACCTGGTGATCGACACCCAGGCACTGTCCCTGGAAGACAGCGTCAAGCAAGTGCTGGAGCTGTTGCGTCAGCGCGGCGCGATCTAATTCAAGATCGAGCGCGGTCAACTGTGAGAGGGGGCTTGCCCCCGATAGCGGTGGGTCAGTAAAGCATGTACTGACTGACACACTGCCATCGGGGGCAAGCCCCCTCCCACATTTTGATCAATGTTTGTCTGGGTATTCGGTGTGGAGCCTGTCCAGCAGCGCATCCTTGTCTTCCCATAGCGTGTTGATCCAACCCTGGAACGCCGTCCTGTATTCCCCATCCTGCTCATAATTCTTGCCAATGAACTCGGCCGGAATCGGCACCTCTTCAAACTGCACCACCACGTCCTGCACATTCCCGCACAGCAAGTCCCAATATCCTGGGCGTCCGGCGGGATAGTGGATGGTCACGTTGACCAGTGACTTCAACTGTTCACCCATGGCATCCAGGACAAATGCGATACCACCAGCCTTTGGCTTGAGCAGGTAGCGAAACGGCGAGTTCTGCTGCGCGTGCTTGCCTGGCGTAAAGCGCGTGCCTTCGGCAAAGTTGAAAATACCTACCGGGTTGTCACGAAACTTCGCGCAGGTCTTGCGGGTGGTTTCCAGGTCTTTGCCTTTCTTCTCCGGGTGTTTTTCCAGGTAGGCCTTGGTGTAGCGCTTCATGAAAGGAAAACCCAGCGCCCACCATGCCAGGCCAATCACCGGCACCCAGATGAGCTCCTGCTTGAGGAAAAACTTGAGCGGGCGAATCCGTCGATTGAGCACGTATTGCAGCACCATGATGTCGACCCAGCTCTGGTGGTTGCTGGTCACCAGGTACGAGTGCTGGTAGTCCAGGCCTTCAAGGCCTTTAAGGTGCCAACGGGTGCGGCGCACCAGGTTCATCCAACCCTTGTTGTTGGTGACCCAGGCTTCATGGGTGTGGTTCATCAGCCACTCGCTGAAGCGCTTGGCGAACGGCAGCGCCTTGAACAGCGCGACGACAAACAGGAACGAACACAACAGGATCGTATTCAGCGCCAACAACAGCGAAGCGATCACCCCGCGCGCGGCGGCAGGTAGAAAATCCAGCATTTAGATATCCATAGGTCGGTTGGCGGCTTGAATCGCCGTCAGGGCGATGGTGTACACGATGTCATCCACTTGGGCGCCGCGCGGCAGGTCATTCACCGGCTTGCGCAGGCCTTGGAGCATCGGCCCCAGGCTGACGCAATCGGCGCTGCGTTGTACCGCCTTGTGGGTGGTGTTGCCGGTGTTCAGGTCGGGGAATACGAACACGGTGGCCTTGCCGGCTACCAGGCTGTCGGGCGCCAGTTGCCGGGCGACGTTTTCGTTGGCGGCGGCGTCGTATTGCAACGGGCCGTCGATCAGCAGCGAGCTTTGCTGTTCGTGGGCGAGCAGGGTGGCTTCGCGGACTTTTTCCACTTCTTCGCCGCTGGCCGAGTCACCGCTGGAATAGCTGATCATCGCCACCCGCGGGGTGATACCGAACGCGGCCGCCGATTCAGCGCTTTGCAGGGCGATTTCCGCCAGCTCGGCAGCGCTTGGGTGCGGGTTCATCACGCAGTCGCCGTACACCAGCACTTGTTCGGGGAACAGCATGAAGAACACTGACGACACCAAGGTGCAGCCCGGCGCGGTCTTGATCAGTTGCAGGGCCGGGCGAATAGTGTTGGCGGTGGAGTGGATAACCCCGGAAACCAGGCCGTCCACTTCGTCCAGGGCCAGCATCATGGTGGCGATTACCACGGTGTCTTCCAGTTGCTGCTCGGCCATCGGTGCGTTGAGGCTTTTGCTCTTGCGCAACGCCACCATCGGCTCGACATAGCGTTGGCGGATCAGGTCCGGGTCGAGAATCTCCAGGCCTTCGGGCAATTCAATGCCTTGGGCGCGGGCGACCGCTTCCACGTCAGCCGGCTTGGCCAGCAGCACACAGCGGGCGATGCCCCGGGCCTGGCAGATGGCGGCGGCTTGGACGGTCAATGGCTCGCTGCCCTCGGGCAGCACAATGCGTTTGTTGGCCGCCTGGGCGCGTTGGATCAGTTGGTAGCGGAACACCGCCGGCGACAGGCGCATCTCCCGTGGCGTGCCGCAACGCTGGTGCAGCCAGCGCGCATCGAGGTGGCTGGCGACGAAATCGGTGATGATCTCCGCGCGCTCGCGGTCATCGATGGGGATTTCCTTGTTGAGGTTGTTGAGCAGGTTGGCGGTTTCGTAGGAACCGGTACTCACCGACAAAACCGGCAGCCCAGCCTGGAACGCGCCGCGGCACAGATCCATGATGCGCGGGTCGGGCAGGGTATCGCTGGTCAGCAGCAGGCCGGCCAGGGGCACGCCGTTGATCGCGGCCAGGCTGACGGCGAGGATGATGTCGTCACGGTCGCCGGGGGTTACCACCAGTACCCCGGGCTTGAGCAGCTCCACGGTGTTACGCATGGTGCGCGCGCAGATGATGATCTTGGTCATGCGCCGGGTTTCGTAGTCGCCGGCATTGAGGATTTGCGCGCCCATCAGGTCGGCCACGTCGCGGGTGCGCGGCGCGTTGAGTTCCGGCTGGTAGGGGATGCAGCCCAGCAGGCGGAAATCGCCGCTGCGCAATAACGGCGAATGTTCTTTCAGGCGGGCCGAGAAGGCCTCCATGCTTTCGTCGGTGCGCACCTTATTCAGGATCACGCCGAGGACTTTCGGGTCTTTCGGGCCACCGAACAACTGGGCCTGCAATTCCACGCGGCCGGAGAGTTCGGTGAGTACTTCATTTTCTGGAGCGGAAACCAGGATCACCTCCGCATCCAGGCTCTTGGCCAGGTGCAGGTTGACCCGGGCCGCGTAGCTGGCGCTGCGGGTCGGCACCATGCCTTCGACGATCAGCACGTCCTTGCCCACGGCAGCCTGTTGGTAAAGGGTGATGATTTCTTCAAGCAACTCGTCGAGCTGGCCATCGCCGAGCATGCGCTCTACGTGGGCCAGGCCGAGAGGTTGGGGCGGTTTCAGGCCGTGGGTGCGGGCCACCAGTTCGGTGGAACGCTCGGGGCCGGTATCGCCGGGGTGCGGCTGGGCAATCGGCTTGAAGAACCCGACTTTCAGCCCGGCCCGCTCAAGGGTACGCACCAGCCCGAGGCTGATGGAGGTCAGACCCACACCAAAATCGGTGGGCGCGATAAAAAAAGTCTGCATGCGAATTCTCTGGAGGTGCATGGCTTCGGTGGCGCTCTATGGTTGAGTGCCTACCGGGAATCAGGCGCCAAGGTTATCGTTATTCGCGCTCCTGCGCACACCAGCCGCAGGCAAAGGGCTGGCCTATTTTTTCAAGGCGTTGCGTGGGCTCCAGCACCCAGACACGAGACTGCCAGGGCGGCTGGTGGCGCAGGTGCTGGGTGTGTCCACAGGACAGCTCGGCAACCCAGTGCAGGTCGTCGTCCTGGTGGAATCCGGTGATGAACGAGGCCGTTGATCGGTCCCGTCCGTCCGGGTTCTGTTCGCTTTCGGGCAAATCCTTGTTTAGACTTGTCCGTTCTTCATTCTTATGCAAAAGGTCTCGCCCCATGACGATCGCCGCTAACAAGGCTGTCTCCATCGACTATACCCTGACCAACGACGCTGGTGAGGTCATCGACAGCTCAGCCGGCGGCGCGCCGCTGGTCTACCTGCAAGGCGCAGGTAATATCATCCCGGGCCTGGAAAAGGCGCTGGAAGGCAAACAGGTTGGTGATGAACTGACCGTGGCCGTAGAGCCTGAAGATGCCTACGGCGAATACTCCGCCGAACTGGTCAGCACCCTGAGCCGCAGCATGTTCGAAGGCGTCGACGAGTTGGAAGTGGGCATGCAGTTCCACGCTTCCGCGCCGGACGGCCAAATGCAGATCGTCACCATCCGTGATCTGGACGGCGACGATGTGACTGTCGACGGCAACCACCCCCTGGCAGGCCAGCGCCTGAACTTCCAAGTGAAGATCGTCGCCATCCGCGACGCTTCCCAGGAAGAAGTGGCTCACGGCCACGTCCACGGTGAAGGCGGTCACCACCACTGATTGATGCACTGATCAGGTGGTAGCAAAAATGCCCCGACTGGTTCGGGGCGTTTTTTTGCCCAGAATTCCCCGTTTTTTTGGCTAGCGGGCTTGCCACAGATCACGGCCAGGACTTTTCAGGCACAAACAAAAATGCCCCGGACCTTTCGGTACGGGGCATTTCTTAACTGTTACGCAACCGGGGTTACGTGGCAGTTCTTACCACTTAGGCTGCTGCAGCAACGCTCAGAGCCTTGATGTGGCCATTCAGGCGGCTCTTATGACGAGCGGCCTTGTTCTTGTGGATGATGCCTTTATCGGCCATACGGTCGATAACCGGCACTGCCAGAACGTAAGCAGCTTGGGCTTTTTCAGCGTCTTTGGTGTCGATGGCTTTAACTACATTCTTGATGTAGGTACGAACCATGGAACGCAGGCTGGCGTTGTGGCTGCGACGCTTCTCAGCCTGTTTTGCACGTTTTTTGGCGGAAGGTGTGTTGGCCACCGTCGAGCTCCTCGAAAGACTTTTTAGGAAATAGCAAACAAAATAGGCCGCGAATCATGCCGATGACTTGATGGGTTGTCAAGGGCGGCTGATGCGAACTGCTGAGTGGTCGATCTGAAGAGGCGGGTGATTTATTTCCGGCGCTTGACCTGTAAACTCGCGAGCTTTGGCTCTGTGCTGTTGCAGGCGCGCAGTATCGCATATGTAGGCGCTTAGTTCGCCTGCTCTTTATCTATAGGCGCAAACTCTTTCAATGAATCTGCTCAAATCGTTGGCCGCCGTCAGCTCTATCACGATGATCTCCCGGGTTTTGGGGTTTGTGCGTGACACCCTGCTGGCGCGCATTTTTGGCGCCAGCATGGCCACGGATGCCTTCTTTATAGCGTTTAAGCTGCCCAACCTGCTGCGGCGAATCTTCGCCGAGGGCGCATTTTCCCAGGCGTTCGTGCCGATCCTGGCTGAATACAAGACCCAGCAGGGCGAAGAGGCGACCCGTACCTTTATTGCCTACGTCTCGGGCCTGCTCACCCTGGTATTGATGCTGGTGACCATCGCCGGCATGCTCGCCGCCCCCTGGGTGATCTGGGCGACGGCGCCCGGTTTTGCCAACACCCCAGAAAAATTCGCGCTGACCACTGATCTGTTGCGCGTGACCTTTCCTTATATATTGCTGATCTCCCTATCCTCCCTGGCCGGGGCGATCCTCAATACCTGGAATCGTTTCTCGGTGCCGGCCTTCGTGCCGACCCTGCTGAACGTCAGCATGATTATCTTCGCGCTGTTCCTTACGCCGTACTTCGATCCGCCGGTCATGGCCCTGGGCTGGGCGGTCCTGGCAGGCGGGCTGGCGCAATTGCTGTACCAACTGCCGCACCTGAAAAAGATCGGCATGCTCGTCCTGCCGCGCCTGAACCTCAAGGACACAGGCGTCTGGCGCGTAATGCGCAACATGTTGCCGGCGATCCTCGGTGTGTCGGTCAGTCAGATTTCCCTGATCATCAACACCGCGTTTGCCTCGCTGCTGGTCTCCGGCTCGGTGTCGTGGATGTACTACGCCGATCGTCTGATGGAACTGCCGTCCGGCGTGCTTGGCGTTGCCCTGGGCACGATTTTGCTGCCGACCCTGGCGCGTACCTACGCCAGCAAGGATCGCCAGGAGTACTCGCGCATTCTCGACTGGGGGCTGCGCCTGTGTTTCGTCCTGGTGTTGCCGTGCTCCCTGGCGCTGGGAATCCTGGCTGAGCCGCTGACGGTGTCGCTGTTCCAGTACGGGCAATTCGATGCACACGACGCCCTGATGACCCAGCATGCGTTGATTGCCTACTCCGTCGGCCTGCTCGGCATTATCGTGATCAAAGTGCTGGCGCCGGGTTTCTACGCCCAGCAAAACATCCGCACGCCGGTGAAGATTGCAATCTTCACGCTGATCGTCACGCAACTGCTCAACCTGGTATTCATCGGCCCGCTGGCCCACGCCGGTCTTGCCTTGGCGATCAGCGCCGGTGCCTGTATCAATGCGGGCCTGCTGTTTTATCAACTGCGTAAGCAGCAGATGTTCCAACCGCAGCCGGGCTGGGGGATGTTTGCGCTCAAGTTGCTGGTAGCGGTGGCGATGATGTCGGCCGTGCTGCTCGGGCTGATGCACATCATGCCCGCCTGGGATCAAGGCCATATGTTGGAGCGCTTCATGCGCCTTGGCGTACTTGTCGTCGCCGGTGTGGTGGTGTACTTCGGGATGTTGCTGCTGCAGGGCTTCCGCCTGCGGGATTTCAATCGCAAGTCGCTGGGATAGAGACTTTGCCGTGATAAAACGATTGTTTTATCGATTCGACCCATTTGGCCTGCGCTGTTGCCTGTGATCCGGGGCCGGGTGTGGTTATAATCGACCACTTTATGAGCAAGAAGCGCGTTATGCAGCTGGTTCGAGGTCTCCACAACCTGCGCCCCCAGCATCGGGGCTGCGTCGCCACTATTGGCAACTTTGACGGTGTTCACCGTGGCCACCAGGCTATCCTGGCAAGGCTGCGCGAGCGTGCAGTCGAGTTGGGCGTGCCCAGCTGCGTGGTGATTTTTGAGCCGCAGCCGCGGGAATACTTTACCCCGGAAACGGCACCGGCCCGTCTGGCCCGCCTTCGGGACAAGCTGCAACTGCTGGCCGACGAAGGTGTGGACCGCGTCCTCTGCCTGGCCTTCAACCAGCGTTTGCAGAGCCTCAGCGCCGCTGAGTTTGTCGACCGTATCCTGGTCGATGGCCTGGGCGTACAGCATTTGGAGGTCGGCGACGACTTCCGTTTCGGTTGTGACCGGGTCGGCGATTTCGATTTCCTGCAACACGCCGGTGTCACCCAGGGGTTTACCGTCGAAGCCGCGCAAACCGTCGAACTGGACGGCCTGCGCGTGAGCAGCACCCAGGTGCGTAATGCCCTGGCCGCTGCCGACTTCGCCTTGGCCGAGCGTCTGCTCGGTCGCCCGTTCCGTATTGCCGGGCGGGTATTGCACGGCCAGAAGCTGGCGCGCCAACTGGGTACGCCAACTGCCAACGTGCAACTCAAGCGCCGTCGTGTGCCGCTGACCGGGGTTTACCTGGTGAGCGTCGATATCGACGGCCAATCGTGGCCGGGAGTCGCCAATATAGGTGTCAGGCCCACGGTTGCAGGTGATGGCAAGGCCCACCTGGAAGTTCACCTTTTGGATTTTGCCGGTGATCTGTATGACCGGCGTTTGACGGTGGTTTTCCACCAGAAGCTGCGTGAAGAGCAGCGTTTCGCCTCCCTGGAGGCGTTGAAAACGGCGATCAATGCGGATGTCGCCGCCGCCCGTGCACTAGCCGCACCTAGCGCCCATCGCTAACCGAAGAGCCTTAAATGACCGACTATAAAGCCACGCTAAACCTTCCGGACACCGCCTTCCCAATGAAGGCCGGCCTGCCACAGCGCGAACCGCAGATCCTGCAGCGCTGGGACAGTATTGGCCTGTACGGAAAGTTGCGCGAAATTGGCAAGGATCGTCCGAAATTCGTTCTGCACGACGGCCCTCCTTACGCCAACGGCACGATTCACATCGGTCATGCGCTGAACAAGATTCTCAAGGACATGATCATCCGTTCGAAAACCCTTTCGGGTTTCGACGCGCCTTATGTTCCGGGTTGGGACTGCCATGGCCTGCCGATCGAACACAAAGTCGAAGTGACCTACGGCAAGAACCTGGGCGCCGACAAGACCCGCGAGCTGTGCCGCGCCTACGCCACCGAGCAGATCGAAGGGCAGAAGTCCGAATTCATCCGCCTGGGCGTGCTGGGCGATTGGGACAACCCGTACAAGACCATGAACTTCAAGAACGAGGCCGGTGAAATCCGCGCCTTGGCCGAAATCGTCAAGGGCGGTTTCGTGTTCAAGGGTCTCAAGCCCGTGAACTGGTGCTTTGACTGCGGTTCGGCCCTGGCTGAAGCGGAAGTCGAGTACGAAGACAAGAAGTCCTCGACCATCGACGTGGCCTTCCCGGTTGCCGACGACGTCAAGCTCGCCGAGGCCTTCGGCCTGTCGAGCCTGGCCAAGCCTGCCGCCATCGTGATCTGGACCACCACCCCGTGGACCATTCCGGCCAACCAGGCGCTGAACGTGCACCCGGAGTTCACCTACGCCCTGGTGGACGTTGGTGATCGCCTGCTGGTGCTGGCTGAAGAAATGGTCGAGGCCTGCCTGGCCCGCTACGAGCTGCAAGGCTCGGTGATTGCTACCACGACCGGCTCTGCGCTGGAACTGATCAACTTCCGTCATCCGTTCTACGACCGCCTGTCGCCGGTGTACCTGGCTGACTACGTCGAGCTGGGTTCCGGTACCGGCGTGGTTCACTGCTCGCCTGCCTATGGCGTGGACGACTTCGTCATCTGCAAGAAGTACGGCCTGGTGAACGATGACATCATCAACCCGGTGCAAAGCAACGGCGTATATGCGCCTTCGCTGGAGTTCTTCGGTGGCCAGTTCATCTTCAAGGCCGACCAGGCGATCATCGACAAGCTGCGCGAAGTCGGCGCACTCATGCAAACCGCGACTATCCAACACAGCTATATGCACTGCTGGCGCCACAAGACCCCGCTGATCTACCGCGCCACCGCGCAGTGGTTCATCGGCATGGACAAAGAGCCCGCCAGCGGCGACACCCTGCGTGTGCGCTCGCTCAAAGCCATCGAAGACACCAAGTTCGTCCCGGCCTGGGGCCAGGCGCGCCTGCACTCGATGATCGCCAATCGTCCAGACTGGTGCATCTCCCGCCAGCGCAACTGGGGTGTGCCGATCCCGTTCTTCCTGAACAAGGAAAGCGGCGAACTGCACCCTCGCACTGTCGAACTGATGGAAACCGTGGCTCAACGCGTTGAACAGGAAGGCATCGAAGCCTGGTTCAAGCTGGATGCCGCCGAGCTGCTGGGTGACGAAGCGCCGCTGTACGACAAGATCAGCGACACCCTCGACGTGTGGTTCGACTCCGGTACTACCCACTGGCACGTATTGCGCGGCTCGCACCCGATGGGCCACGAGAACGGCCCACGTGCGGACCTCTACCTGGAAGGCTCGGACCAGCACCGTGGCTGGTTCCACTCCTCGTTGCTGACGGGTTGCGCCATCGACGACCACGCCCCGTACCGCGAACTGCTGACCCACGGTTTCACCGTCGACGAGACGGGCCGCAAGATGTCCAAGTCGCTGAAGAACGTGATCGAACCGAAAAAGATCAACGACACCTTGGGTGCCGACATCATGCGTCTGTGGGTAGCCTCGACCGATTACTCGGGCGAGATCGCCGTGTCGGACCAGATCCTGGCCCGCAGCGCCGATGCCTACCGTCGTATCCGCAATACCGCACGCTTCATGCTGTCGAACCTGACCGGTTTCAACCCGGCCACCGACATCCTGCCGGCCGAGGACATGCTCGCCCTGGACCGTTGGGCCGTGGACCGTACACTGTTGCTGCAGCGAGAGTTGCAGGAGCACTACGGCGAATACCGCTTCTGGAACGTGTACTCGAAGATCCACAATTTCTGCGTGCAGGAACTGGGTGGTTTCTACCTCGATATCATCAAGGACCGCCAGTACACCACCGGCGCCAACAGCAAGGCGCGCCGTTCGGCGCAGACCGCGCTGTACCACATCAGCGAAGCGCTGGTGCGCTGGATCGCACCGATCCTGGCCTTCACCGCCGACGAACTGTGGGAGTACCTGCCGGGCGAGCGTAACGAGTCCGTGATGCTCAACACCTGGTATGAAGGCCTGACCGAACTGCCGGCCGACTTCGAGCTGGGTCGCGAGTACTGGGAAGGCGTGATGGCCGTGAAGGTCGCGGTGAACAAGGAACTGGAAGTCCAGCGTGCGGCCAAGGCCGTCGGTGGCAACCTGCAGGCCGAAGTCACCCTGTTTGCCGAGGAAAGCCTGACCGCCGACCTGGCCAAGCTGAGCAACGAACTGCGCTTCGTGTTGATCACGTCCACTGCCAGCCTGGCACCCTTTGCCCAGGCTCCAGCGGATGCCGTGGCCACCGAAGTACCGGGCCTCAAGCTCAAAGTGGTCAAGTCGGCGTTCCCTAAGTGCGCCCGTTGCTGGCACTGTCGTGAAGACGTTGGCGTAAACCCCGAGCATCCGGAAATCTGCGGTCGTTGCGTCGACAACATCAGCGGTGCTGGCGAGGTTCGCCACTATGCCTGATGCAGCGGATCGTTTCGGACGCCTGGGCTGGCTCGTACTGAGCGTGCTGGTGCTGGTCATCGACCAGGTCAGCAAGGCTCATTTCGAGGGTTCCCTGGAGATGTTCCAGCAGGTCGTGGTAATTCCGGATTACTTCAGCTGGACCCTGGCCTACAACACCGGCGCCGCCTTCAGTTTCCTCGCTGACAGCGGTGGCTGGCAGCGCTGGCTGTTCGCCCTGATTGCCGTGGTGGTCAGTGCGGTGCTGGTGGTCTGGCTCAAGCGCCTGGGCCGCGATGACACCTGGCTGGCGATCGCCTTGGCCCTGGTGCTGGGCGGCGCGCTGGGCAACTTGTACGACCGCATTGCCCTGGGCCATGTGATCGACTTCATTCTGGTGCACTGGCAGAACCGCTGGTACTTCCCGGCGTTCAACTTTGCCGACAGCGCCATCACCGTCGGTGCAATCATGCTGGCGCTGGATATGTTCAAGAGTAAGAAAACCGGAGAGACCGTCAATGACTGATCAGGTATTGGCTGAACAACGTATCGGCCAGAACACGGAAGTCACTTTGCATTTCGCACTGCGCCTGGAGAATGGCGACACGGTCGACAGCACGTTCGACAAAGCCCCGGCGACCTTCAAGGTGGGTGATGGCAACCTGCTGCCGGGTTTCGAAGCGGCCCTGTTCGGTTTCAAGGCCGGCGACAAGCGCAACCTGCAGATCCTGCCGGAAAACGCCTTTGGCCAGCCAAACCCGCAAAACGTGCAGATCATCCCGCGTTCGCAGTTCCAGGATATGGAGCTGTCGGAAGGCCTGCTGGTGATCTTCAACGATGCGGCGAACACCGAGTTGCCTGGTGTGGTCAAGGCTTTCGATGATGCGCAGGTAACCATCGACTTCAATCACCCGTTGGCCGGTAAAACCTTGACGTTCGACGTTGAAATCATCGACGTTAAAGCAATCTGATCAACGACACACAATCATGTGTGGAGTGGGCTTGTGTGGGAGGGGGGCTTGCCCCCGATAGCGGTGGTTCAGTCAAAGGTTTGTCTACTGACCCACCGCCATCGGGGGCAAGCCCCCTCCCACCTATGATCTTCATTGTCGTTTGGGTCAGCGTCACGCCTGACCCAAAATAGCCGCAAGACACGAGGCACCGCATGCAAATCAAACTCGCCAACCCCCGTGGCTTCTGCGCTGGCGTGGACCGGGCGATCGAAATCGTCAATCGCGCCCTGGAAGTCTTCGGACCGCCGATTTACGTACGCCATGAAGTGGTCCACAACAAATTCGTGGTCGAAGACCTGCGCGCTCGCGGCGCGATCTTTGTCGAAGAGCTGGACCAGGTGCCGGACGACGTCATCGTCATCTTCAGCGCCCACGGGGTCTCCCAGGCGGTGCGTACTGAAGCTGCCGGGCGTGGCCTGAAAGTCTTCGATGCCACCTGCCCGCTGGTGACCAAGGTTCACATCGAAGTTGCGCGCTACAGCCGCGACGGCCGTGAGTGCATCCTGATCGGCCATGCTGGCCATCCGGAAGTCGAAGGCACCATGGGCCAATACGACGGCAGCAATGGTGGTGCGATCTACCTGGTGGAGGACGAAAAGGACGTCGCCAGCTTGCAGGTGCATAACCCTGAACGCTTGGCCTTCGTGACCCAGACCACCTTGTCCATGGACGACACCAGTCGCGTGATCGATGCCCTGCGCACACGTTTCCCGGCGATTGGCGGTCCACGCAAGGATGACATCTGCTACGCCACGCAAAACCGCCAGGATGCGGTCAAGCAATTGGCTGATGAGTGCGACGTGGTGTTGGTCGTTGGCAGCCCCAACAGCTCCAACTCCAATCGGCTGCGTGAGCTGGCCGAGCGGATGGCGACCCCGGCGTACCTGATCGATGGTGCCGAAGACATGCAGCGCAGTTGGTTCGACGGTGTCGAGCGGATCGGCATCACGGCGGGGGCTTCGGCGCCGGAAGTCCTGGTGCGTGGTGTGATCCAGCAGTTGCAGGCCTGGGGTGCCACGGGTGCCGATGAGCTGGCCGGACGTGAAGAGAACATCACTTTCTCCATGCCCAAGGAGCTGCGGGTTCGCTCGCTGCTCTGAGTCCCAGGGTGGCGGCGTAGCCCCGGCACAAGGCCTGCTCGGTTTTATCGCTGCGCAGGCTGATGCGTCCGCTGGGCGCCAGTACCACCTGGAACAGGCTCTGTGCCTGATCCGTCGCACACACATGGACGGTGCCGGCACGGAATCCCCCGCCTGCAAACACAGGCTCGCCCAACCCGCTGAAGCGTACTTGGTGCTTGACGGGCCCGTTGCCCACGATCGGTACGCGTCCACTGTCCTGGCGCTCCAGTAATACGGGGTTTTTGTTGTCCAGGTGCCCGCGCCCGCTCACGTCCACGATCACCCGCCACCCTCGACTCCAGTCGTCGTCCATCGCATGAATGATCACCGCTCGGTTGCGTGCGATGGCTTCGGTGCGGGCGTAGCGCATGCCGCCGGCCAAGGATTGCGCTGCGCTGTGCCGCTTCTGTGACTCAAGCAACCCCTTGAAACTTGGCACGGCCAGGTGAGCCAGGACGCCACTTATGATCAGCCCGAGTAGCAGCTCGATCAGGGTAAAGCCGCGTTGTGTCATATGCCGTCCCTCCTTGGACGCGGTAGATAATCAGATGGCAGGCTTAGGTATAGCGCCCTGAAGGGGGCGTTGAATGATGGCTTTTATGTCCAAAGTATTTCCCTATGTTCCGGGAGCAGCACGGTCGAAAAACCGCCGCTAGTCTTTGGCCGCACAGCAGGTTTTTCCTGCTTTCCCCGGCCTTCGACATGGATGACGACGGTAATGCTTGCTTGCCCTGACGTTTTTCTAACCCCTGCTGCACCCGAGCACCAAACTGGCATGACGCTGATCGAGGTGTTGGTGGCGGTGTTGATACTCGCCGTTGGCCTGCTCGGCGCTGCGGTGGTCCAGCTCAACGCGCTCAAGTACACCGACAGCGCGCGAATGACCAGCCAGGCCAGCTTTATCGCCTACGACATGCTCGACCGTCTTCGCGCCAACTCGGGCGCCGACTATTCGTGGGGGCTGGCCGAACGTGCCCCTTCCGTCACTGCCGGGGCGAGTGTGCGTGACTTGGACTTGCACGACTTCGAAGCCAATATCGTCGGTTTTGCTGGTGAGAGCGGCCAAGGTTCGGTGGTCATGCGCGGCAATGAGGTGATCGTCAGCATCAGTTGGGACGATGGCCGTGGCGCAAACAGCGGTGGCGCGAGGGAAACCTTCACCCTGACCAGTCGCATCGCCAGCGAGCCGCAGGTGGGGCCATGAACCGCGCGGTACGTGGGTTCAGCCTGCTGGAGTTGTTGTTGGCATTGGCGGTCGGGTTGATGCTGGTACTTGGCGTCAGCCAGGTCGCAATCAGCGCTCGATCGACCCAGGCCACTCAGCAGTCAGCCATGCTGATGCAAGACGATGCGCGATTTGCGCTCGGCAAATTGATTCAGGACATTCGCCTGGCGGGCATGTTTGGTTGCCTGGATGCGGGCTTTATCGAGAATGCGCCGCAGGCCTTTGAGCGGCCGATCAGTTGGGCAGGGGCGGGCAGCTCAAGGTCCCTGACGCTGGTTACGGCGGATATTGGTGAAGGCAGCGGGAAGCCGGACTGGACGGTGTTGTCCGACTGCTCCGGTTCCGCCCAGGCCTATTCGGGCACGCCACCGCCCGCTGCACCGGGGCAGATTCGGTTTGGCATACGCCAGGTCACCTACACCTTTGAGTCGGGCCAGATGAAAGTCAGTACGCCAGCATCCCCGGCCAAGGCGGTGCTGGTGGATGGCGTGCAGGCGTTCGATATCAGTTTTGGCATGGCGGACCGACCGGGTTCGACACGCGTGGTGCGGTATGAGTCCAGCCCGCTCGATGCTTCATTGATCCTCAGTGTCCGCATTCTCCTCACGCTGCACGACCCGACGGAGCGCGTGAAGGCTCAAACCTGGAGCGTCGTTGCCGCACTGCGTAACCGGTTGGGGTAGGGCGCTCATGGGGCTTGATAAGCGTGTCGATCTTCGCCAGGCGGGCATGGTGCTGTTGATCAGCCTGGTATTCCTGCTGTTGTTATCCCTGGTCGGCTTGTCTTCGATGCAGGGGGCCGTGTCCCAGCAGAAGATCGCCGGCAGCTTCTGGCATCGCAATCAGTCGCTGCAAAGTGCTGAAAGCGGCCTTCGGCTGGGGGAGACAGCCCTGCGGCGGGCAGGTGGTGCGTGGCCAACATGCACGTCACTCGTGACCTGTGCACCGCCAGGCGAGGTGTCTTCGGTAACTGGTGCTGGGCTTCATCCCGTGTCCGCAGTGACCTGGGTTGCCATGACGGGTGGCCTTTACGCTATTCAATCCCTCGGCCCAGCTGTGGGGCTGGTTCATCTGCCGCCCGAAACCCCGGCAATGCTGTATCGGGTCACGGCCGTAGGGCTCAGCGGTCAATCACGCACTGTGCTGGAGGTGGTGTATGCGCGGGTCGACGAAGGCAATGGGTCGCGGTTTCAGCGAGTGTTGTGGCGGCAACTTTACTGAGGAATGGTGTCATGGGCATGGATAGCCGAGGTTTTACCCTGATTGAGTTGTTGATCGCGGTGGCGATCATCGCGTTGCTGGCTGGTATCGCCTACCCCGGGTATACCGGCCATGTCCAAAAGGTTTATCGCGCGGAAATTGTCGCGCTGTTGACTGAACAGGCCCAGCATCTGGAACGCTATTACACGAGGAACGGCATTTTTATTGACGCAAACGGCATCAGTGCCGGCAATGATCGCTATAGAATCAGCGTGGCATTGAACCCTCAGGCGTTCAGCCTGCTAGCCACGCCGGTCGTCGACTCAGTCATGGCGGGTGATCGTTGCGGCGAATTCAGCCTGACCAGTACCGGCGTGCGCAGTAATCCGGGCGCAGCACCTGACATGTCGCGTACGACGTGCTGGGGGCAATGATGAGAGTGTTCGATTGGGCGCCGGGCGCGCTTTTCCCTTTTTATCGGCTGGATCAAATGATGGCTAAGCAGCAAGTGGTGATTGTCGGTGGTGGAGTAATCGGCTTGTTGACGGCGTTCAACCTGGCCACCCAGGGGCGGGCGGTCGTCCTGTTGGAGCGAGCGGGGCTTGGGCATGAATCTTCCTGGGCGGGCGGCGGTATTGTTTCGCCGTTGTATCCGTGGCGCTACAGCCCGGCGGTCACGGCGTTGGCCCATTGGTCCCAGGATTTTTATCCACAGCTGGCTGAGCGCTTGTTTGCTGATACCGGGGTCGACCCGCAGGTTCACACCACGGGGCTGTACTGGTTGGACTTGGAAGATGAAGCCGAAGCCTTGGCCTGGGCCGCGCGTGAGGGGCGGCCATTGAGCAAGGTGGATGTGTCGGCTGCCCATGATGCGGTCCCGGTGCTGGGTGGCGGCTACTCCCAGGCGATCTACATGGCGAACGTGGCCAATGTGCGTAACCCGCGCTTGATCAAATCGCTCAGGGCCGCATTGTCGGCGTTGCCTGGGGTGACGATACACGAGCAGTGCGAAGTCGAAGGGTTTGTGCTGGAAGGCGACAATGTAGTGGGCGTGAACACGGCCGCAGGGCCGATTTTCGGTGAGCAGGTCGTGCTTGCGGCCGGCGCCTGGAGCGGGGAGTTGCTCGGCAAGCTGGGCCTGTCGCTGCCTGTGGAGCCGGTTAAGGGCCAGATGATTTTGTACAAGTGCGCGCCTGACTTTTTATCGCGCATGGTGCTGGCCAAGGGGCGTTATGCGATTCCTCGGCGTGACGGGCATATCCTGATAGGCAGCACCCTGGAGCATGAAGGTTTCGATAAAACCCCAACCGAGTCGGCGTTGGAAAGCCTGAAGGCCTCTGCCGTAGAGCTGATTCCAGCCCTGGCGGAGGCTGAAGTGGTAGGCCATTGGGCGGGTTTGCGGCCTGGTTCGCCGGAAGGGATTCCCTACATCGGCGAAGTACCAGGCTTCAAGGGGCTGTGGCTCAATTGCGGGCATTACCGCAATGGCCTGGTGTTGGCGCCGGCGTCCTGTCAGTTGTTTGCCGACTTGCTGCTTAAGCGCACGCCGATCATTGACCCAGCGCCTTACTCCCCAGCAGGTCGGATCAACGCTGGATAGACTTGGGGCCTTGCTCCAGATGCGCCTGGGTGCAGTACCACATCTGTCCGGTGCTCAACGCGCGATCCTTTGGCAAGTGCACGCCGCAGTGAGCGCAACGCACCATCAAGGCTGCATCGGGTTCGCCGGCCCGTTGCTGTCTGGCTGCGGGGCTTTTGAATTTGCGCCAGAACCATACCGCGGCAGCAATGACGGCAATCCAGAACAGTAGACGAAGCATGATGGGCAGTTTCTCGACAAGGAATGTGGCAGTTTAGCCAAGGACGTGGCGGGCGCACAGCGTAATAAATACGCGCCCATAAAAAAGGGAGCCACCAAGGGCTCCCTTTTTGCGTCGTGTCGAACGGTCAGTCGAACACGCCGAAGGTCATGTAGCTGAACCACGAACGATCCTGGTTGTTGCCCAAGGCTTGTGGCGTTTCTTCTTCGATCACATCACCATTTTCGTCATGCGGCTTGAGGTCCGAAGGAATCGCTTCCTTGGCGTCCTGGAACTGCTTCATCACGTCCTGGTTGGCGCGGGTTTCGCCCGGCGGCAGCGGTGGACGGGACTCGATCAGGCCCAAGGTGTACTTGCTCAGCCACGAACGGTTGTCTGCTTCGGCCACTTGAGGCACGAACTGGCCGTCTTTCAGGCTTGGGTGGTCCGGGTAGTTGAGCTTCAGGGTTTCCAGGCTGGTGGCCGCCAGGGCGTCCAGGTGCAGGCGCTGGTAAGCCTCGGTCATCACTGCCAGGCCATCACCCACCGAAGGGGTTTCCTGGAAGTTCTCCACTACATAGCGACCACGGTTGGCGGCGGCAACATAGGCCTGACGGGTCAGGTAGTAGTGGGCAACGTGGATTTCGTAGGAAGCCAGCAGGTTGCGCAGGTAGATCATGCGCTGCTTGGCGTCCGGCGCGTAGCGGCTGTTAGGGTAGCGGCTGGTCAACTGGGCGAACTCGTTGTAGGAGTCGCGGGCAGCGCCAGGGTCACGCTTGGTCATGTCCAGCGGCAGGAAGCGCGCCAGCAGGCCAACGTCCTGGTCGAACGAGGTCAGGCCCTTCATGTAGTAGGCGTAGTCGACGTTCGGGTGCTGGGGGTGCAGGCGGATAAAACGCTCGGCGGCGGACTTGGCGGCTTCCGGCTCGGCGTTCTTGTAGTTGGCGTAGATCAGCTCGAGCTGGGCCTGGTCGGCGTAGCGTCCGAACGGATAGCGCGACTCCAGGGCCTTCAGCTTCGCTGTGGCGCTGGTGTAGCTATTATTGTCCAAGTCTTTTTGAGCTAATTGATACAGCTCGACTTCGCTCAGGTTTTCGTCGACGACTTCCTTTGTTGACGAGCAAGCAGCAGTCATGGCGAGGATGGCGATCAGCAGCAGGTGTTTCACTTGCATGGCGGCTTGCGTCCCTATGACGGCCGCTGTCTTGGGCGGGGCCGTCCTGTTATGATGAGCGCCCCGTTGAAAGCCTCGGGGCAAAAGACGCCGTATTTAACCACAAGCGCGCAGCCGAAACCAAAGGCTGTGCCACGCCTAGTCTGAGCATGTCCGATAAAATTGAACTTCGCGCAGAGGTGCCGTCCGAATTGGGCGGCCAACGCCTCGATCAAGTCGCCGCACAATTATTCGCTGAGCACTCGCGCTCGCGCCTTTCCGCCTGGATCAAAGACGGCCGCCTGACTGTGGATGGAGCGGTTATCCGCCCGCGAGACATAGTGCATGGTGGTGCGATTCTTGAGCTGACTGCCGAGCAGGAAGCCCAGGGAGAATGGGTCGCCCAGGACATCGAGCTGGACATCGTCTATGAAGACGACGACATCCTGGTCATCAACAAACCCGCAGGCCTGGTGGTTCACCCGGCGGCTGGGCACGCTGATGGCACCTTGCTCAATGCCCTGTTGCACCACGTGCCGGACATCATCAACGTCCCGCGCTGTGGCATCGTGCACCGCCTGGACAAGGACACCACCGGCTTGATGGTAGTGGCCAAGACCATTCAGGCGCAAACGCAACTGGTTACACAGTTGCAGAGCCGCAGCGTCAGCCGCATCTACGAATGCATCGTGATCGGCGTCGTGGTGGCGGGTGGCAAGATCAACGCACCCATTGGCCGTCACGGCCAGCAGCGCCAGCGCATGGCGGTGATGGAGGGTGGCAAGCAGGCCGTGAGCCACTACCGTGTGCTGGAGCGTTTCCGCTCCCACACCCATGTGCGGGTCAAGCTGGAAACCGGCCGTACCCACCAGATTCGTGTGCACATGGCCCACATCAACTTCCCGTTGGTCGGCGATCCGGCCTACGGTGGTCGCTTCCGCATTCCGCCAGCGGCCAGTGCCACCATGGTTGAGTCGCTCAAGTCATTCCCGCGCCAGGCGCTGCATGCACGCTTCCTGGAACTGGATCATCCGACGAGCGGTAAGCGGATGAGCTGGGAATCGCCTCTTCCAGACGATCTGGTGTGGCTGTTGTCGCTGCTCAAGCAGGATCGCGAGGCGTTTATCGGATGAGTGACTGGCTGATTCCTGACTGGCCCGCGCCGGCTCAGGTCAAGGCCTGCGTCACCACCCGTGCGGGCGGCGTCAGCCTGGCGCCGTTCGACAGCCTCAACCTGGGCGATCATGTCGAGGACAGCCCTGAGGCGGTGCTCGAAAACCGTCGTCGCCTGACTGAAGCCTTTCATATCCAGCCGGCCTGGCTGCGTCAGGTCCACGGGGTGGTGGTGGTCGAGGCTGACCCGAGCCGTATTGCCGAAGCTGATGGCAGTTGGACCAGTACCCCGGGTATCGCCTGTACGTCCATGACGGCCGATTGTCTGCCCGCGCTGTTCTGCAACCGTGCCGGTACCCGCGTCGCCGCTGCCCATGCCGGCTGGCGTGGCTTGGCGGCGGGCATCCTGGAGGCGGCTGTCGAAAGCCTGGAAACCGAGCCTGCCGATATCCTGGTGTGGCTGGGCCCCGCGATTGGCCCGCAAGCCTTTGAGGTTGGCCCGGAAGTGCGCGAAGCCTTCATGCAACAGCTACCGGGTACCGCCGAAGCATTTGTGCCGAGCCGCAACCCTGGCAAGTTCATGGCCGATATCTACCAATTGGCCCGTTTGCGCCTTGCCGCACGCGGTGTCACTGCCATCTACGGTGGCGATTTCTGCACCGTGACCGATCCCCGCTTCTTTTCCTACCGGCGCAATCCGCGCACCGGTCGATTTGCCTCCCTTATTTGGCTGGAGCGCTAGACTCTTCTGATCTGCGTCAATTGGCCATAGCTTGAATCTCCCAGAATCGGCCACATCTATAAGGCTATCTGGCAGGTTTCTTCATTCAGGATGTGTTACTCGCGAGCATGCTCGCTCATACATAGCTCCGGCCTGCTCAAAAGGAAGGTGACTAATGCGTATTGATCGTTTAACCAGCAAATTGCAGTTGGCCTTATCGGACTCCCAATCCTTGGCGGTCGGTCTCGACCATCCGGCGATTGAGCCTGCGCACTTGATGCAGGCGCTTCTGGAACAGCAAGGTGGTTCTATCAAGCCGCTGCTGATGCAAGTGGGCTTTGACGTCAACAGCCTGCGCAAGGAGTTGAGCAAAGAGCTCGACCAACTGCCGAAAATCCAAAATCCTACCGGCGACGTGAATATGTCGCAGGACTTGGCACGCCTGCTCAACCAGGCTGACCGCCTGGCGCAGCAGAAAGGTGACCAGTTCATCTCCAGCGAGCTGGTGTTGCTCGCCGCGATGGACGAGAACAGCAAGCTCGGCAAGTTGTTGCTGGGCCAGGGCGTGAGCAAGAAAGCCCTGGAAAACGCCATCAACAACCTGCGCGGTGGCGACGCGGTGAACGACCCCAACCATGAGGAGTCGCGCCAGGCACTGGACAAGTACACCGTCGACCTGACCAAGCGTGCCGAAGAGGGCAAGCTGGATCCGGTGATTGGCCGTGACGACGAAATTCGTCGCACCATCCAGGTTCTGCAGCGCCGCACCAAGAACAACCCGGTGCTGATCGGTGAGCCTGGCGTGGGTAAGACCGCGATTGCCGAAGGCCTGGCCCAGCGCATCATCAATGGTGAAGTGCCAGACGGCCTGAAGGGCAAGCGCCTGCTGTCCCTGGACATGGGGTCGTTGATTGCCGGTGCCAAGTTCCGTGGCGAGTTCGAAGAGCGCCTCAAATCCCTGCTGAACGAGCTGTCGAAGCAGGAAGGGCAGATCATTCTGTTCATCGACGAGTTGCACACCATGGTCGGCGCCGGTAAAGGCGAAGGCTCCATGGACGCTGGCAATATGCTCAAGCCCGCGTTGGCCCGGGGTGAGCTGCATTGCGTCGGTGCGACCACGCTTAACGAGTATCGCCAGTACATTGAGAAAGATGCGGCCCTTGAGCGTCGCTTCCAGAAAGTGCTGGTGGAAGAGCCGAGCGAAGAAGACACCATCGCGATCCTGCGTGGCCTGAAAGAACGCTATGAGGTCCACCACAAGGTAGCGATTACCGACGGCGCGATCATTGCGGCGGCCAAATTGAGTCATCGCTATATCACCGACCGTCAGTTGCCGGACAAAGCCATCGACTTGATCGACGAAGCGGCCAGCCGCATTCGCATGGAGATCGACTCCAAGCCGGAAGTACTCGATCGTCTGGATCGGCGCCTGATTCAACTGAAGGTCGAATCCCAGGCCCTGAAAAAGGAAGAAGACGAGGCCGCGAAGAAACGCCTGGAAAAACTCCAAGAAGAAATCCAGCGTCTGGAACGTGAGTATTCGGACCTCGAAGAAATCTGGACCTCGGAAAAAGCCGAAGTGCAGGGGTCTGCGCAGATCCAGCAAAAAATCGAGCAGTCGCGCCAGGAGCTGGAAGCGGCACGCCGCAAGGGCGACCTGAACCGCATGGCGGAGTTGCAGTACGGGGTGATCCCCGACCTGGAGCGCAGCCTGCAAATGGTCGACCAGCACGGCAAGAGCGAAAACCAGTTGCTGCGCAGCAAGGTGACCGAGGAAGAAATTGCCGAAGTCGTCTCGAAGTGGACCGGTATCCCTGTGTCGAAAATGCTCGAAGGCGAGCGCGACAAGCTGATGAAGATGGAAAGCCTGTTGCACCAGCGCGTCATCGGTCAGGAAGAGGCGGTGGTGGCGGTGTCCAACGCGGTACGACGTTCCCGGGCTGGCTTGTCCGACCCGAACCGTCCGAGTGGCTCGTTCATGTTCCTCGGCCCGACCGGTGTGGGTAAGACTGAGCTGTGCAAAGCCCTGGCCGAGTTCCTTTTCGATACCGAAGAGGCCATGGTGCGCATCGATATGTCCGAGTTCATGGAGAAACACTCCGTGGCTCGCCTGATTGGGGCTCCACCAGGCTATGTAGGCTACGAAGAGGGCGGTTACCTGACCGAAGCAGTGCGGCGCAAGCCTTACTCGGTGATCCTGCTGGATGAGGTCGAGAAGGCCCACCCGGATGTGTTCAACATCCTGCTGCAAGTGTTGGAAGATGGCCGCCTGACGGACAGCCACGGGCGTACCGTGGATTTCCGTAATACGGTGATCGTGATGACCTCCAACCTGGGGTCGGTACAGATCCAGGAACTGGTGGGTGATCGCGAAGCCCAACGCGCTGCGGTGATGGATGCCTTGACCTCGCACTTCCGCCCGGAATTCATCAACCGGGTCGACGAAGTGGTGATCTTCGAGCCTTTGGCGCGGGATCAGATTGCGGGTATCACCGAGATCCAGCTGGGGCGCCTGCGCAGCCGCCTGGCCGAGCGCGAGTTGTCGCTGGAGCTGAGCCGCGAGGCGTTGGACAAGTTGATCGCGGTCGGTTACGACCCGGTGTATGGCGCACGGCCATTGAAACGTGCGATCCAGCGCTGGATCGAGAACCCACTGGCGCAATTGATCCTGTCGGGCAGCTTCATGCCAGGGACCAGCGTCACGGCGACCGTGGAAAACGACGAAATCGTCTTCCACTGAGCCTTGCCTGTATGGCGATAAGAGGAGGCCCCGCATTGCGGGGCCTTTTTTTTCGTTAGGGCGTTGAACTGTAAGGCAAAGGCTTGTAAAGTGCGCCCCGCAGCAACGTCAGCCCACGGGTTTCTTCTCCCCAAGGAGAAATCAGAAAGAAGCGCAAATCATTGTCTTAAAAGCAATTTAAAGGGTTGACAGGGGTTTTTAAGATTGTAGAATAGCGCGCCTCAGAGACACGAACGTAGCGATACGGACGGATCGAAGAGAAGGTTGTATCGCAGTAAAAGTTGTAAATTTGAAATGTGTAGTTCCGTGATAGCTCAGTCGGTAGAGCAAATGACTGTTAATCATTGGGTCCCAGGTTCGAGTCCTGGTCACGGAGCCAATTTCAAAACCGGGGTATAGCGCAGTCCGGTAGCGCGCCTGCTTTGGGAGCAGGATGTCAGGAGTTCGAATCCCCTTACCCCGACCATTTTTGGGTCGTTAGCTCAGTTGGTAGAGCAGTTGGCTTTTAACCAATTGGTCGTAGGTTCGAATCCCACACGACCCACCATTTTTGAGACCAGTTAACGCTGGAATCAGATCTTAAGATCAGAGGTCAAAAGCCCTGGTCGTGAAAGGCGACTGAAAGGTCGCCTTTTTTTACCGGGGTATAGCGCAGTCCGGTAGCGCGCCTGCTTTGGGAGCAGGATGTCAGGAGTTCGAATCCCCTTACCCCGACCATATTAAAAATCCTCGTATCGAAAGATACGGGGATTTTTTTTGCCTGGAATTTTCTCAAATCCAACACAAAGCGAATATGGGAGGGGGCTTGCTCCCGATAGCAGTGTGTCAGTCACTCATTACTCAGCCGACTCACCGTCATCGGGCGCAAGCCCCCGCCCCCATTAGCCGAGCCCCATCAGGGACCGTGTTGTCAGTGAAGCTTGAGTCGCGGCTCGGTCCCGCGCCCGATCCTGCTGCCCAGCATCAGCATCGCCGTGCGGAAGACGCCATACAGTGCCATCTGGTGCATGCGGTACAGCGACACATAGAACATCCGCGCCAGCCAGCCTTCGAGCATCACGCTGCCTGTCAGGTTGCCCATCAGGTTACCCACCGCCGAGAAGCGCGACAGCGAGATCAACGAGCCGTAGTCGGTGTACTTGTACGATGGCAGGTCCTTGCCTTCGATCCGCAGCTTCAACGATTTGGCCAGCAATGAAGCCTGCTGGTGCGCGGCCTGGGCGCGTGGCGGCACGTTGCGGTCGGTGCCGGGTTGCGGGCAGGCGGCGCAGTCACCGAAGGCGAAGATGTTTTCATCGCGGGTGGTTTGCAGCGTCGGCAGTACCTGCAGTTGATTGATGCGGTTGGTTTCCAGGCCGTCGATGTCCTTGAGGAAGGCTGGCGCGCGGATGCCGGCGGCCCACACTTTCAGGCTGGCCGGAATCACTTGGCCGCTGCTGGTGATCAGCGCGTCGGCCGTCACTTCGCTGACCGCCGAGTTGGTCAGCACCGTCACGCCAAGCTTCTCCAGGGTCTTATGCACCGGCCCGCCAATCCGCTCCGGCAGGGCGGGCAGCACCCGTGGGCCGGCTTCGATCAAGGTGATATGCATGTTTTCGGGTTTGATGCGATCCAGGCCATAAGCCGCCAGTTCGTGGGCGGCGTTATGCAGTTCGGCCGCCAGTTCGACACCGGTTGCTCCCGCACCGACGATGGCGACGCTGATCTTTTCCACCACGTCGGTTTGCCCGGCATGGGCGCGCAGGTAGTGGTTGAGCAGTTGCTGATGGAAGCGTTCCGCCTGTTTGCGCGTGTCGAGGAACAGACAGTGTTGCGCTGCGCCTTCGGTGCCGAAGTCATTCGTGGTGCTGCCGACCGCGATCACCAGGCTGTCATAGCCCAGCACGCGCGCAGGCACCAGTTCGCGGCCTTCTTCATCGAGGGTCGCCGCCAGCTGGATTTTCTTCTGTTCACGGTCGAGCCCGCTCATGCGCCCCAGTTGGAACTCGAAGTGGTTCCATTTGGCCTGGGCGACGTAGTTGAGTTCGTCTTCCGAAGAGTTCAGCGAGCCGGCGGCCACTTCATGCAGCAAGGGCTTCCAGATATGGGTCAGGTTGGTATCCACCAGCGTGATGCTGGCGGTGCCGCGTTTTCCCAGAGTCTTACCCAGGCGGGTAGCCAACTCCAGGCCGCCGGCGCCGCCGCCGACGATAATAATACGATGGGTCATGGGGATATCTCGCAAGGCTAAAAGAAATCGGAGCAGTTACCCCCGCGAGCGCCAGGCAGCTCATAGCGTCAGGTAACTCAAAAGGCGGCTCAGCAGGCCGAGCCCAATCACCGCCACCAGCACCACCACAAGGAGCAGCCATGGCCGGAAAGGCTTGCGCTCGACTTGGTTCTGGGAGAGTTGCAGGTACTCTTCGACATGCTGTTGGTCATCGGGGTTCAGGCGGCTGGTCATAAAGGCCTCGTCAGGTAGACGTTGCAGAAGGGCGCCACGTTACAGTCGGTGGGTGGGCGCAAACGCTATAAGCGTAGCCTGTGCCCGTGTCACAGGCTGATGCCCACGTCGAACACTATGCTGCGGCCCAGGTTGTTGCGCAAGAAATCCGGCGCGTCCGGGTGGGCGAACAGCACCCGTGCAAACGTCGGCCCCACCAGTGACAGCGAGCGCCAGCCCTGGCGCAGGTACTCGGTGGGCGGCGGGAAGTGACTGTTGAGGTCCAGGACTTCGCGCTTGAGGCTGGCAAACGCGACGATATCCAACTCGCCCAGGTCCATCCCGCGCTCTTTGTAGTTGTGCGCTTTTTTGCGCAGGGTCGGCGCCAGGCGCAACAGGAACTCATGGGCCGGAATTCGTCGCGGCTTGGCTTCGCGCCGAACCAGTTGGCTTAGGGAGAACGCACTGCGCCGACGCAACAGTTCATCGCGCCATTCGTCGTTCAGGCGCCGCCCCTCATCCAGTACGAAGAACACCTCGAAACTGGCGTCGCGAAACAGTACGTCCGGTGGTTCCTGCCCGGCGGCGTGAAACTCTTCGGCGCGGTACGGCACATTCAAGCCTTGCAGCAGGCGTTGGCAGACCCAACGCTCACGCTCCCATTTGCGGGCATTGGACAGGAACGCGTTGGCTTGTTCGGCCGCTACGGTGAGCAGGCGCAAATAATCTGAGTCATCCATGCATGCAGCTTAGCGTCCAAATGATGACGGCAGGAAGTCCCGCCGCAAAAGCTCGGTGTAGACTGGCCACTTGTCCGTTCTCCCTAGCATGAGGTGTGCAGTGAAGTTTTTTGCCGTGCTGTTGCTGAGTCTGTTGCCTGTCTGGGCCCAGGCCGTTGAGGTGGGCGAGCGCGTGGCGCCCTGGACCCTGTTGGATCAGTTCGATCAGGCCTACACCCTGGATGACCAGGCGCAGATCCTGTTGGTCGCCCGCAGCATGGACGCCGCCAAGCAGGTGGACGCGGCTTTGCAAGGCCAGCCCAAAGGTTATCTCGAGGCGCGCCACGCGGTGTTTGTCGCAGACATCCAGCGCATGCCTCGGCTGGTCGCCAAGTTGTTCGCAGTGCCGGCGATGCAAGCCTACAACTATCGGGTGATGCTCGACCGGGACGCCCGTATTGCTCCGCGCTATCCCGCGCCCGCGGATAAAGTGCTCTGGCTGCAACTGGATAACGGCAAGTTGATTGCTCAACACGAGTACAGCTCGGCCGCGGAACTGCGCCAAGCCCTGGAACAGGTCAAGCCGTGATCAGTGCGGCAGTGCTGGCGCCGGCTACCCTCGGCATTGGCTGGTTGCTGTATGCGCCTGTGCTGCTATGGGCGATCCTGCGCTCGCCGTGGGTCGAGCTGTTCGCCGATCGGCGGCGCCAGCATTTGCTGTTTGGCACGGTGTTCGCGCTGTTCATGTTATGGCTGGTGCGGCGGGATTTCGACACCGGCGTCTCCTACCACTTTATCGGCATGACCGCCGTTACTCTGTTGCTCGATTGGCCGTTGGCAATTGTCGGCGGGTTTGCCGCCCAGTTGGGCTTGATGCTGTTGGGGCGCCAGGACCTGGCGGCGGTAGGCATCAACGGCCTGCTGCTGGTCGTGCTGCCCGTGCTGGTCACCGAAGCCTGCGCGTTGCTGGTGGAACGAGCGCAGCCACGCAATCCCTTCGTGTATATCTTCTGTTCCGGTTTTTTTGCCGCTGCGCTGTCAGCCTTGCTCTGCCTGCTGGTGGGGCTGGGGTTGTTGTGGTTCGACGGGCGTTTTGCAATGCCGGAATGGCTGGAGGATTTTGTCGGTTACCTGTGGCTGATCATCTTTCCAGAAGCCTTTATCAACGGCATGGTGATCAGCGCGCTGGTGGTGTTTTGCCCGGAATGGCTGGAGACATTCAATCGCACCCGCTACCTCTCGGCACCCTGGAAGGACGACGATTCGCAGACTTGACCCAGGTCAAATCGCTCGCAGCGGGGCAGGCCCATGCTTTGCGAAACTTTTCCTGAGCAAGGCGGGAGTACAAATCATGAGTGTGTATGAGTGGGCACGGCAGGAGTTGCGCAGAAGCCAGGACGCGGCGCAGGAAATCGGTTTTGACCCAGGCTTGACCCTGCGCGCGATGCTCAGCGCCGTGGTGCAGCAGAGCAAAGGTGTGCGCAGTTTCGAAGACCTGGCCGACGAGTTGCAATACCTTGCAGAGAACCTCGACGACCAGCAGGAATATGCCTTTATGCGGCCTTAATGGCGCGGCGGCAGGTCTTCGGAAAACAGCTCGTCTTCGGCGTCCGGCGCCACGGGGATCTTGTGTTCCTCAGCGGCCCAGGCGCCCAGGTCGATGAGCTTGCAACGGTCCGAGCAGAACGGCCGGTTGAGGTTGGTCGCTTTCCATTCCACGGGTGCGCCGCAGGTTGGGCATTCGACGGTCAAGGGTTGGCTCATGATCGGCCTCCACGCAAAGTAAGGTAAAAGTGGTGCAGTCGCTCGACCTCGCTGTGCAGCCAGGCGAGGTCTCGGTCATTGACCAGTACGTCATCGGCATGGTTCAGGCGGTCTTCGCGGCTGGACTGGGCCTTGAGAATCGCCTGCACCTGTTGTTCGCTGATGCCGTCGCGCAGCAGGGTACGCTGAATCTGCAGGGATTGCGGTACATCGATCACCAGGATGCGCTGGGTCATGTGGTACTGGCCGGATTCGATCAGCAGCGGTGACACCAGGATCGCATACGGCGATCGGGCGCGGGCCAGGTGATTGCGAATCTCCTCGCCAATCAATGGGTGCAGCAAGGCTTCCAGCCAGCGGCGTTCTTCGGGGACTTCAAAGATCAGCTTGCGCAGCGCGGCGCGGTCCAGTTGGCCGTCGCGCTGCAGCACGCCGGCACCAAAGTGTTCGGCGATGCGGGCGAGCGCCGGACGGCCAGGCTCGACCACCCAACGGGCGGCGTGGTCGGCATCCACCAGGTCGACGCCCAGGTCGACAAAGTGCTGGGCCGCAGCGCTTTTGCCGCTGCCGATACCGCCAGTGAGGCCAAGGATCCAAGGTGTTGCAACAGAAGTGGTCATCTGAAACCGACAGACTGCAAATAGAAGTCGGTTATTTGACCACCCCAGAGCACGGCAATCCAGCCGGCAATTGCCAGATAGGGACCAAACGGCATCGGTGCCGAGATCTCAGCCTTGCGCAAGCGCATCAGAATCAGCCCTACGATCACGCCCACCAGCGAAGACATCAGTAGCGTCATCGGCAGAATCTGCCAGCCGCCCCAGGCGCCAAGCAGCGCCAATAACTTGAAGTCACCATGGCCCATGCCGTCCTTGCCGGTCACCAGTTTGAACAGCCAGAACACTGTCCACAGACTTAGGTAGCCGATCACCGCGCCCCACAGTGCGTCCGGCAGTGCGGTCAGCAGGTCGGCGCTGTTGATGATCAGCCCCAGCCACAGCAGCGGCAGGACCAGGATATCGGGTAGCAGTTGGTGATCCACATCGATCAGGCTCATTGCCAGCAGCCCCCAGCTCAACAACATGACTGCCCCGGCTTGCCAGCCAAAGCCAAAATGCCAGGCCACCATGGCCGAGATCAGCCCGCAGGCCAGTTCAGTGATGGGGTAGCGTGCACTGATCGGCTGCTGACAATGGGCGCAACGCCCCCGGAGCATGAGGTAGCTGAGCAGCGGGATATTCTCCCACGGGCGAATCGGGTGATTGCAGTGCGGGCAGCAGGAGTTGGGGTGCATCAGGTTGTAGGTGGGCCCGGCGGGGTCGGCGGGCATGCCGAGCACTTCAAGGGCTTGTGCGCGCCATTCCCGCTCAAGCATTTTCGGCAGGCGCCATACCAGTACATTGAGGAAGCTACCGATGATCAGCCCCAGTACCAGGGCCACTGCGACAAACGCCCATGGCTGCTCAGTCAGCAGCAGGTTCAAAACGCTGTACCGAGTTGGAAGACCGGCAGGTACATCGCAATTACCAGCGCCCCGACAATGCCCCCCAGCACCACCATTATCAGCGGCTCCATCAGGCTGGTGAGGTTGTCGACCAAGTTGTCGACTTCCGATTCATAGTGGTTCGCGACTTTTTCCAGCATGCGCTCGAGTGTGCCCGACTCCTCGCCGATGGCCGTCATCTGAATTGCCATGCCTGGAAAGAGACCGCTGGCGGCCATGGATTGGTTCAACTGCATGCCTGTGGATACCTCATGACGCATATGTTTGATCGCCTGCTTGTACGGCCCGTTGCCGACGGCACCTGCCACTGAATCCAATGCCTGTACCAGCGGCACCCCAGCCGCGAACGTGGTGGAAAGCGTGCGGGCATAGCGTGCCACGGCCGATTTCTTCAGCAGTGTGCCTGCCAAGGGGGCTTTCAACAAACCCGTATCCAGCCCCTGACGAAAGCCAGGGGCTACGCGATAGGCGTGGCGCAGCGCGAAAAAACCGGCCCCGAGGCCAAGCGCCAGAGCCCACCAGGCTTGCTGCATGAACGTGGACAGGCCGATGACGTGCAGGGTAAAACCGGGCAACTGGCCGTCGACTCCGGCGAACAGGTTCTGAAACTGCGGCACCACGTGGATCAGCAGGATGCTGCTGACCAGGCTCGCCACCACCAGGACGGCGATCGGGTAGGTCATGGCTTTCTTGATTCGCGCCTTTAGCTGCTCACTCTTTTCCAGGTGAGTGGCAATGCGTTCCAGCAGCGTTTCCAATGCCCCGGCCTGTTCGCCGGCGGCAATCAGGTTGCAGTACAGGTCATCGAAATAGCGTGGCTGTTTGCGCAGCGCGGTCGCCAGTGCGGTGCCGGCGGCGATGTCCTGCTTCAACCCCTTGAGCAGTTCCTGCATCGACCGGCTCTCGAAGCCGTCGCTGATGATATCGAAGGCTTGCAGCAGAGGAATGCCGGCTTTCAGCAAGGTCGCCAACTGGCGGGTGAGCAGGGCGATGTCAGTGGGTTTGATCGGCGCGGCGAGGCAGGCCAGGCCGGGGAATTGCCTGCGCACACGGCTGGGGCGGATCCCTTGCTGGCGCAGCTTGGCCTTGATCAGGGCGAGGTTGTGGCCCGTGGTGTGCCCGGACACCCTGTGCCCCTGGCGGTTGGTGCCTTCCCACGCGTAGGTCCTTGAAGCGTTGTCCATGTCCATTTCCGCACCCAGTTCGTCGAAGTTTTATAGCTTAGTCAGGTGACAAATTCGGGCGGCCTGGTGTTGCACGATAAAATGTCAGAATGTGCGTCTTGTGCGCGATGGGCCGCTCGCGGGTGAGTACACTGGCGCGGCTGTGAAATACGGGGTGCAGGACGCGCCTTGTCATGGGTTCTATTCTGGAGAGTGAATGTGATGCGTCAGAAAGGCTTTACCTTGATCGAGTTGTTGATCGTCGTGGCAATCATCGGCATTTTGGCCACCATCGGCTTGCCCATGTACACCACGCACCAGGCCAAGGCCAAGTTCACCGCGGGGCTGGCTGAGATCACCGCGTTGAAAGCCGGCTACGAGGATGTTTTCAACCAAGGCACCGAGCCGAAGCTGGAACTGGTCGGCGGCACCAGCCCGACCGCCAACTGCAAGATCGACGTGGCCGGGGATGTCGCCACCGGTAACGGTTCCATCAGTTGCGAAATACTCGATGCCCCGGCGCCGGTGCTGGGCAAGACCATCACCCTGACGCGCAGCGCCACCGCCGGCTGGAAGTGCGTGACCACCGCTGAGGCGAAATACGCCGCCAAGGGTTGTGATGCCAGCGGCGCTTAACGTCAAGCCCCGCACATGGATGTAAAGGTGGCCAATGTCGTTATCCCTGCAGCAGCGCGGCAATGTTTTCCTGGTGGCAGCGGTGTGCCTGTTGGTGCTGGGTATCTGTGCCCCCTTCAGTGGGCACGACCTGCAACGAGGGGTGCAGATTGCCCTGGGATTGTGTGCGGTGCTGTATGGGCTGTCGGTTTCTCCGATTGAGCGGCTGGTGGATCGGCCCACCGCCATCGGCCTGGTGCTGATTATCGGGCTGGGCCTGCTGTCTTCGGCCCTGGCCCACCAGCCACTCTGGGCATTCACCGAGGTGGCGCTGTTTATCGTCTGTGGGGCGATTGCGCTTGCATTTGCCTTGCTTCGGCGCCACGGCGGTGAGCCTTTGGACCGCGTCCTGGTGCTGGTCGTGGTGCTGTTGTGCCTGATCAAATCGATCCAGTATCTGCATGCTGGCCTGCTGGCTATTACCAGTGGTCAACGGTTACTGGACCCTGACCTGCTCCTGTCAGGTTTTGCCAATAAGCGTTTCTACGGTCAATTCCAGACCTTCACTCTGCCGTTGCTGGCCCTTCCCCTGCTGCTGCCCGGCGTCAGCCGTCCCGTACGAAGTGCGGTGTTGGCGTTGTTGTGTGTCTGGTGGTTGATCGCAATCAGCGGCGGCACACGTGGCACGTGGCTTGGCATGGCGATGGCAAGTGGGGTGCTGGCAGTGCTGGGGCCTTGGGGGCGGCGCTGGCTGGCCTGGCAGTGGGTGGCACTGTGCGGTGGGCTATTGCTGTATTGGCTCTTGTTCACGGTGCTGGTGGGGTACCTGGGCATCGAAGTTTCCCAGGCGGCAGCCGATCGCCTGACCACCTCTCTGTCGGGGCGCGGCCCGATCTGGTGGCAAGCGTGGCACATGCTGGTCGAGCATCCATGGTTGGGTTTTGGGCCGATGCATTTCGCCGATATTGCCAACAACATTGCTGCCCACCCCCATCAGGCGATCCTGCAATGGGTCAGTGAATGGGGCGTGCCATCGGCCCTATGCGTGGCAATTCTGGCGTGGCGGGCGAGTTGGGCCACCGTTGGCGTACTCCGTGAACGGGCGCAATTTGCAACGTGTGCCGACCTGCTGCGCACCTGCCTGTTTGCGTCGCTGATCGGCGCGCTGACGCAGTCCATGGTGGATGGTGTGATCGTGATGCCTAACTCGCAGGTGTGGTTGGCGCTGGTGGTGGGCTGGCTGATGGCGTTGCATGCCTGGCGCACCCCGGCAACGCCCGCATTGCCCCTGGCCTGGGGCGCCTGGAACGTGGCGAGTGTGTTGGCCGTTGGTCTGCTGGTGTGGGTGGCCGTGCGTGACCTGCCGCATCTCCAGCAAGCGCAGCAGCGCTATCTGGATACCCGTGGCGGGTACCTGCAACCGCGCTTCTGGGCTCAGGGCGTGATTGCCCTCTCACCGCCGTAAGTTGCCGGACGCCCGATGCGGTGCTAGCTTTAGCCCACCGCCCGTGTAGCTCAGCCGGTAGAGCAGCGCACTCGTAACGCGAAGGTCGCAGGTTCGATTCCTGTCTCGGGCACAAAGGCAACAGTGTTTCAAAGGCAACGTTTTCAGATGATCCCAGAATGGTTCTGAAGGCCAGACGAGCCGGCATTCGTGCCTGTTCTTTTGTATCTGCGCAACCTTGATGACCCAGATGCATCCCCATTCCTCGATCTAAGAGAACAACATGACCACGACTGAGATGACCCAGGAAGTTCGGCACCAAGCAGCCCTCGACAAGTACATCGGGGAATCGCCGCAGCTTAAAGAAGAGATCAAGGACCTGAGCGCTGAAGATCAGCGTGACCAGATCCAGTGGGCATTCGAGGACGAGGCCGAGAGCCAGGGCTTGCAGCCTTGGGAGCTGACCCTCAAGTACACCTCGACACCGGAAGAGTTCGAAGCGGCACGGCTGGCCCTGCACAAGGAAGCGGCCGAGGTGCTGGGTGTCGAGTGGGAAGAGTACTGCGAGATGAATGACCTGGTGGTTTAAGCGCTTGCTTGTGTAGGAGCGAGCTTGCTCGCGAAAATCGCTAACGATGACGCGGGCTGCCTGGTACCCTGCGGCGTTCTCAGGTTTTTCGCGAACAAGCTCGCTCCTACAGTTAAGGTGCTCAAATACTGAGGCGCATCGACAAATCCACCGCCTTCACATCCTTGGTCATCGCGCCGATGGAGATGTAATCCACTCCGGTTTCTGCGATGGGCAGCAGGGTGTTTTCATTGATCCCGCCGCTGGCTTCCAGCTTGGCCTTGCCGCCATTCAGGCGCACGGCTTCGCGCATGTCATCCAGGCTCAGTTCATCGAGCATGATGATGTCGGCGCCCGCCGCCAGGGCTTCGCGCAATTCGTCCAGGCTTTCCACTTCGATTTCCACCGGCTTGCCTGGGGCGATCTGGTGCGCGGCGTTAATGGCCTGGGCAATGCCTCCGCAGGCCGCGATATGGTTTTCCTTGATCAGAAAGGCGTCATACAAGCCAATACGGTGGTTGTGGCAGCCCCCGCAGGTCACGGCGTACTTCTGCGCCAGGCGCAGGCCGGGAAGGGTCTTGCGCGTGTCGAGCAGCTTGACCTGGGTGCTGGCGACAAAATCGGCGAGGTACTGGGCCCGAGTGGCTACGCCTGACAACAACTGCAGAAAATTCAACGCACAACGCTCGCCGCTGAGCAGCGAGCGCGCCGGGCCTTCAAGGTGGAACAGCGCCTGGTTGGGGCTCACGCGTTCACCGTCGGCGACTTGCCAATGCACGGCGACCCGCGGGTCCAGCTGGCGGAACACCGCGTCTACCCAAGCGGTACCACTGATCACCGCCGCATCGCGCGTGATGATCGTGGCCTTGGCCAGCCGTTCGGCCGGGATCAACTGTGCGGTGATGTCGCCACTGCCGATGTCTTCCAGCAGTGCGCGGCGCACATTGGCTTCGATTTCGGCGGTGAGGTCGGCAAGACGGAGGTTCGGCATAACAGGCTCCACAAACAAAGTGCCCCGATTATAGGGGCAGCGCGCGTTTGAACCCAGCCACCTGCTCATTTACACGCCAATGACAGAGTTTGCTGGCGCAACGGCCCTCATTTGCAAGATAATCTCGCGCCTTGCAATTGGCGTCATAGCTTTGACGTACTGGTGATAACCGGAAAACCGCAGTGCCCAGCCGGCCCTGTACCCGATCGTTCCCCAACCCACACCGCCGTTTCAGGAGGCCAGGATGCACAATGACGGAAAGGTGGTGCCTATTCACAAGGCACAGGCCACGCCATCGCCGCTCGCTCGCCTGCCGGTGGTATTGCTGCAGGTTCGCGACAAGTCCGCGCAACAATTGCAGCAGGGCTTGCAGGAACTGTTCGATAACGCCGACGACACCCTGTTCGAAATGGCCGACAAGGCCCGCAACAACATCGATCACCATATTTTCTTTGAAGCCATGCGCGACTTGCGCCTCAAGCGCAAGAATTTCGAACGGGTGTTCATGGAGCAATTGTTCGAGGCCTTTGCCAACCTGGGCCAGGCTGGGCGCGGTGACCTGCAGTTGGTTCCGGTGGTTTCCTACGATACGGCGTCAGGCACCTCCAGCGATGACCGGGAAAAAACCGTGGCGTTGGAGGCCATGCTGGTTCGCGTGCGCCATCGCGATGGCTTGGCCCTGGGGCAATTGACCGCGCGCCTGAATGCATTGCTGGATAAGCACCTGGATGAGCGTGAGAACCCCCTGGGGCCGGCGTTGTTGTGTGAGTTCTTCCTGCGGGCAGGGCGCAGCCTCGGGGTGGAAATCCGCGTCAAGCTGATCATGCTCAAGCTATTTGAAAAGTACGTCCTCAGCGACGCCGACTACCTGTACGGCGAGGCCAATCAGTTGCTGGTTGCCACGGGGGTGCTGCCCGAGCTCAAGGCTGTGCCGTCGCGGCGCCTCGGCGGGCGGGCGACACGCGAGCATCCGCGTGAAGACAATGTGCCGACGTCCGATCAACCGGTCGACGAAAACGGCCAGCAAGCCTTTGCCGCCCTGCAGGAACTTCTGGCGGCCGTACGTGGCAGCGTGGCGCCCACCCTCGAAGCCAGTGCCGAACCTCAGCCGATTGCCACCCGTGACCTGTTGCGCCTGCTGTCGCACTTGCAGCAATACGTACCGGAGCCGGACGTCGAGGACGACTTCGACTTGCGCAACCAGCTTGAACAGCTGTTGACCCGGGTCAGTGTCAAGAGTGGCAAGTCCCGCGTGGTGGAGGATGCCGACGAAGACGTGATCAACCTGATCGCCCTGCTGTTCGAGTTCATGCTCAATGACCATGGCGTGCCTGACGCCTTCAAGGCCTTGATCGCACGCTTGCAGATTCCCTTGCTGAAAGTGGCGGTGCTGGATAAGAGTTTTTTCAGTCGCCCCAGCCACCCGGCCCGTCGGCTGCTCAATGAAATCGCGGCCATGGCCATGACCTGGAACCCGTGCGATGAGTATCAGCGCGATAGCCTGTACGTGCGCATCGAGCAGGTGGTACAGCGTTTGTTGAACGAGTTTGTCGAGGATCCGGCGATTTTTACCCAGCTTTTGACGGAGTTCTGCGCGTTTACCGCGAACGAGCGGCGCCGCAGTGAGCTGATCGAACAGCACACCCGTGACGCTGAAGCCGGGCACCTGCGTACCGAAGAGGCTCGCCAGCGCGTGGCGGATGTGCTGAACCGCCGGCTGCTGGGCAAAGTACTGCCGCGCGCGGTGGTGCAGTTTCTCCAGCAGGCCTGGAGCCAGGTACTGTTGCTGGCCAGCCTCAAGCACGGCGAAGAGTCGGTGCAATGGCAGGCGGGGTTGCGGACCATGGACGAGTTGATCTGGAGTGTGAGCCTGCAGCAAGACACCGAGGCCGGGCGGCATTTACTGGAGCAACTACCGGGCTTGCTCAAAGCGTTGCGCGATGGCTTGACCAGCGCGGCGTTCGATCCTTTCAGTACGCGTGAGTTTTTTGTGCGGTTGCAGGCCCTGCATATTCAGCCGGATGAGGGCGTCGAGACCCTGGTCGAAGTCAGCCAGCCGTTTGTGCTCAGCCCGGGCCTGCCCGACACCGCCGAGGACCTGCCGCTGGACGATCCCGCGCGGCTCAAGGTCCAGCAACTGCGTGTCGGAGGTTGGGTCGAGTTCCAGGCGCTTGAAGAACCCCCCCTGCGCTGCAAGCTTACGGCGATCATGGCACCGTCCAACCGCTACATTTTCGTCAACCGCATGGGGCTCAAGGTCTTGGAGAAAAGCGTCGGCCAACTGGCGCTGGCGTTCAAGCGTGGCACCTTGCGCCTGCTGGACGATGGCCTGTTGTTCGACCGCGCGCTGGCAGCGGTGACGAACACATTGCGTCAACTCAATCGCGGCAAGTGATCGCACCCACCGGGTGGAACGCGGCATACTGGTCACACTTCGTCACGTTCAAGGATCCTGTATGCAGTTGGACCCCACCAGCGGCTGGTGCCAGGGCATTGCGCATTGCCCTTCGCCCAACTTCAACGAGCGCCCCACCGGCGAAATCTCACTGTTGGTGGTGCATAACATCAGCCTGCCGCCAGCGCAGTTCGCGACCGGCAAGGTGCAGGCGTTTTTCCAGAATCGCCTGGATGTCACGGAACATCCCTACTTTGAAGGGATTGCCGACTTACGGGTGTCTGCGCATTTTCTGATTGAGCGCGACGGCACGGTGACGCAGTTTGTATCGTGCCTCGACCGGGCCTGGCATGCCGGGGTTTCGTGCTTCGATGGGCGTGAGACCTGCAATGACTTTTCCCTTGGTATCGAACTGGAAGGTACGGATGACTTGCCGTTCACGGATGCGCAGTATGCGTCGCTGATCGACCTGACGCGCCAGTTGCTGGTGGCTTACCCCGACATTACCCGTCAGCGCATTTGTGGCCACAGTGATATCGCGCCGGGGCGCAAGACCGACCCTGGCCCCGCTTTTGATTGGGTACGCTTTCGTAGCGCCCTGCAGGATGGAGGACACGCACAATGAGTTTCCTGGTATTGGTGCTGGCCGTGTGGATCGAGAAATTCTCGGCCTTGCGCCAGCGGTTGCAGCGTGATGGCGGCTGGTTACGCGAGCTGGCCAAGTTGGAGGCGAGCCCGCGCATGGGCAAGCAGCCGTGGCTGATCCTGGCGCTGCTGGTGTTGTTGCCGGTGGCCTTGCTGGCCTTGCTGCTGCTGGTACTGGAGCCGGTGGCCTACGGCCTGTTGGCGTTGCCGGTGCACCTGTTGGTGGTGATCTACAGCCTGGGGCGGGGGGATCTGCTCGCCGGCCTCGGACCGTTTCGAGATGCGTGGCGCCGGGGCGACTTGCAGGCCGCCGAGCATGTGGCCGAGCGAGACCTGAAGATCGCAGCGGACAGCGGGGAACAACTGCTGGAACGGGTTCAGGGCCATCTTCTATGGCAGGCCTACCAGAGTTTCTTCGCGGTGATCTTCTGGTACTTCCTGCTGGGCCCTGTCGCGGCCCTGGCTTATCGCCTGCTGGCACTGGCCAGTGAGCACAGCCAGAACCCCTTGGTAGCCGAGCGTGCCGGCCAACTGCGCCATGCCTTCGACTGGTTACCGGTGCGCTTGCTCGCGGCCAGCTTTGCCCTGGTGGGCAACTTTGTCGCGGTCAGCCGTGTGATGCTTCACGAATTGCTGAGCTGGGATATCAGCGCCGCGCAGTTGGTCGAAAAAGTCGGTCTGGTGGCCGCTGAGATTCCGCCGCCGGTGGTGGGGGCTGATGGCATCAACAGCCTGGATCGCCTGTGGGAACTGCTGCTGCGTGCGGCGGTGCTGTGGTATGCCGGGTTCGCCATCTGGACGGTGCTGCCCTGACCTGGGAGGAGCCGGCCCGCCGGCTCCGTTCTCGTTAACCTTAAGTTACAAAACTCCCTTTCGATTTGAGCTATACAGACGGAGCGCCAAATAGTGGCTTTCTGCCGCCGCCCTGCGCCTCAAATAAAAATAATAGGAAGGGAGTTCACCCGTGAAGAGCTTGCTCTATCCCGCCGTCGCGCTGATGAACCGCCTGAGCTTCGGCATGAAGTTCAGCCTGATCAGTGTGCTGTTCCTGCTGCCCATGCTGGCGACCAACTATTTCCTGGTGCGTGATTCGTGGCGTGAGTTCCAGGGCACCCGCATCGAACTGCAAAGCCTCGACCTGCTCGGCAGCAGCCTGGCCCTGCGCCGCGACCTGGAAACCCTCAACAACCAGGTGCAAATCAACGCAACCCTGGGCCAGTCCGGTAAGGCTGGCGACCTTGAAGGCAAGATCACCACGTTGGAGCAGCATGTGTTGGCACGGGTGCAGGGGCTCACGGCCATGACCACCGACCCTGAGCAAATTGCCGCCTTCGATGCCAAGCGCGACGAATTGATCGCTGCCTTCAAGGCCCAGCAGCAGGAGTCCTCCCTGCTGAGTAAAAGCGCGCTGATCGGCAAGTTGCTCAACAAAGCGCAGATGCTCAGCCAGATCATCGCCAGCCAGGCCGGCTTGAGCCGCGACCCCCAGAGCGATTTGCGCCAGCTCAGCGAGCTGATCACCAGCATCACCCCGCAGGTCACCCAGACGCTGGGGGAGGGGCGGGCGATGGGCGCCTATTCCCTGGGCCAGGGGTTCCTCAATTCGTCCTCCAGCACCCGCTTTGACGAGTTGCTGCAGCAACTGGAAAAACTCCACGCCGAATACGCCCTGAAACTCCAGGACGCCCTCGGTTCCAGCCAGGCCGCCCACGCTGCGCTCGACAGCCTGGCCAAGGCCAGCAATGCCAGCCTCAAGCAAGCCAGTGAGGTCTTCGAAGAGCAGGTGGTGATGGCTGAAACCCTCGACGCACCGTGGCAGGGTTTCTACGACAACGTCAGCCAACTGATGGCCCAGACCTATCAGCTCGATGAAGCCACGCTGGCGTTTCTCGGGCACCAGCTGGAGCAGCGCCTGGCGCAGTACCGTACGCACATGGTGGTGCTGGTGTGCGCCCTGGCGGCGGTGTTTTTGCTGATCTTCTATTTGTACGCGGGCTTCTATGCCTCCACCCGCACCACCCTGCGACGCCTGGGGGTGATGATGGACAAGGTGGCGGCGGGCGACATGACGGTCACGTTCGTCGCTCATAGTCGCGACGAGCTGGGGGAACTGGGCGAGGTGTTCAATGGCACCGTGGCCAAGATCCACGACCTGATCGAGCGCGTCGGCCACACCGTCGGCCAGGTCGAGTTGCAAGCCAGCCAAGTGGAGGCGGTCTCAGTCCGCAGCAACCAGGCGGTGTCCGGCCAGCGCAGCCAGATCGAGCAAGTGGCGACCGCCATGAACCAGATGTCCTCCACGGCGCAGGAAGTGGCGCGCAATGCGGCGGCGGCGGTCAGCAGCGCCCATAGTGTCAACGATGAAACCGTCAGCGGTCGTGGCCTGGTGCAATCCCAGCAAGGCAGCATCGCGCGCCTGGCCTTGGACATTGATGAGTCGGTGCGGGTGATCAACCAGTTGGCGACCGATAGCCAATCGATCAGCAGCGTGCTGGAAGTGATCAAGAGCATTGCCGAGCAAACCAATCTACTGGCGCTGAACGCCGCGATTGAAGCCGCCCGCGCCGGAGAGCAGGGGCGCGGTTTTGCGGTGGTGGCCGATGAAGTGCGCACCCTCGCGCGGCGGACCCAGCACTCCACCGAGGAAATCGAGCAGATGATCAGCCGTTTGCACAGTGGTGTCGACGCGGCGGTCAAGGCTATGGGAACCAGCCATGCCATGGCGAATGGCACGGTGGGGCAGTCGGAAAAGGTCCAGCAGGCCTTGGAAAACATCCTGGGTGCCGTCGGCATGATCGTCGATCAGAACCAGCAGATTGCGGCAGCCGTGGAGCAGCAAACCGCCGTCGCCCACGATATCGACCAGAACATCGTCGAAATCAATCGTGCAGGTGAACATGCCGCCCAGGGTGCCCATCAGGCCGAGGCGGCCAGCCGGCAGTTGTCGCGCCAGGTGATTGAGTTGAAGCAATTGATCGGCGCGTTTCGCGTGTAAGACTGTTGAGTAGGATGTTTCTTTTACTGGAGTGGTACTTGTCTTGATTTTCTTGTACTTCGTCTTTGCTGCCGAGAATGGGTGAGAATTTGTTTCAGCCAATAATCACAGTCCAAGGGAGGCAAGACGATGACCGCTGCCATAGGCATCAAAGGGCACTGCGCCCATTGCGACATCACCTTCGAACTCAAGCCTTGGCAGTTGAATGCCATTGCCATTGAAGAACCCTTCGATTGCCCGTACTGCCATAGGATTCTGCAGTTGTGCTGCACCCGGAAACTGCGTCAGTTCAGGGCATTGGACCATTGGGCCTTGGTACGACTGAGCATGGTGGTGTTCACCTGCGTGGCCCTGATCGTGGCGTTGGTGGCAGAGTGGCTCGGGCTGATCAGCGTTATCGGGCAGTTGAATATTTCACTGCTGGTGCTGTTGGTGCATTTCCTGGTGGCACGCTACGCCCGTCATCGGCAGCGGATGACCTTGGACCTGCAAGTGGTCAGGCCGGTCAACGCCCTACCAATTGAACAACTCGCACGCATTGCGTGTGCTCGCTTCAGCCAGCAATAGCGGGCTGAGGCCCATGCGTTCGGCCAGCGCGGTGCAGATATCGGGCAAGTGTTGCGGGCTGTTACGCTGGCCGGGGTACATGGCGGGGGCCATGTCCGGCGAATCGGTTTCCAGCACCACCGCGTCCAGGGGCAGTTGGGCGAGCACCTTATGCATGCGCAGGGCCTGGGGCCAGGTGGCGGCACCGCCCAGGCCCAGCTTGAAACCCAGCTTGATGTATTCGCGCGCTTCTTCCCGGCTACCGGCAAAGGCGTGGATGATGCCGCCCCGTGGCAGGCGGATACGCTTGAGGGTGGCAATCACGGCGGCATGGCTGCGGCGCACGTGCAACAGCGCTGGCAGTTGGAAATCGACGGCCAGTTTCAGTTGGGCTTCAAACAGGTGTTGCTGGCGTGTGCGGTCCAGTTGTTCGAGGAAGTAATCCAGGCCGATCTCGCCTACAGCGCACAGTTGTCGATGGCCGTGCAGGCGGGTCAGCCAATCGCCCAGCTCCGTCAGGTCGGCGGGGCGATGGTCATCGAGGTACACCGGGTGCAGGCCGAAGGCGGCGAACAAGCCTTCATCGCCTTGCACCAGGTCCCACAACCGCTGCCAATTCTGCTGATACACCCCCAGTACCACCATGCGCTGCACGCCGAGTTGGCGGCTGTGGGCGAGGACTTCCCGGCGATCGCTGTCGAAGTCCGGAAAGTCGAGGTGGGTGTGGGTGTCAATCAGCTCCACGCTCAAGCCTCGTGAATACGCCGCTTGAAGGTCCGGCCGATGGCATGCACGCCGGGTTGGTACTGCTCTTCTTCGATGGCGGCCAGGGCCAGGCGCAACGCCGTGTCGGCGATCAACAGATGTTGCTGGGCCATGGCATTGACCGGCAACGGCAGGAAGTCCAGCAACTGCGTATCACCAAAGGTCCCCAGGCGTAGCGGGCGTGATCTGAGCGGGAAATCATGCAGCGCGTCGAACACCCCTTGCAGCAGCACGTAAGAGGTGGTCACCAGCGCGTCAGGCAAATGCCCCAGTTGATGGAGAAGTTGCTCCATCAGTTGGCGGCCACAATCGCGGCTGAAGGCCTCGCCCTGTTCGACGATCACTTCGCCGGTAAAACCTTGCAGTGCTTCACGGAAACCGGCGGCGCGCTCCTGGCTGATGCTCAACTCAGGCCGCGCACCGATCAGTGCGATCTGCTTGGGCACCGGTTGCAGCAGGCTGCTGGTCAGTTGCTGGCAGGCCTGGCGGTCGTCGCTGACCACCGAGCAGAACTGTTCGGCGTTCATCACCCGGTCGATGGCAATCACCGGCAAACCCTTGGTTTGTAACTCGCGATAGCTGTCGTCGCTGGCCGGCAGGCAACTGGCGACAAACAGCGCATCGCAGCGTCGGGCGCGGAACAGTTGCAGCAGTTGGCGTTCGCTGTCGGCATTGTCGTCGGAGCTGGCGATCAGCAATTGATAACCACGCGCGCGGGCGCCTTGTTCCAATAGCTTGGCGATCCGTGCGTAACTGGGGTTTTCCAGGTCCGGCAGGATAAAACCCAGCGTGCGGGTATGCCGGCTGCGCAGCCCGGCTGCCTGGGGGTTGGGCGTAAAGCCATGGGCTTCGACCACCGCACGCACGCGCTCGACGGTCGCGCTGCTGATGCGTTGCTGTTCGGCTTTGCCGTTGATGACATAACTGGCGGTGGTCACGGACACACCGGCCAGACGTGCGATATCACTGAGTTTCAAACCGGGATTTCCTTGTTTTTTAGAGCTGGCCCCGACATTTTGTCCAATCGTAACCGATTACTGCACACGACTAATGTCTCAGCTCAAGTGCCGAGTGGTTCTTCAAGGATGCGCAATTAACGCGTAATCTGCCATAAATTCTAGATTAAACGTTTCAGCAGGCGTATTTTTGCGATGTTCGCTACTGAGTGGCTACTGCCAATTGACTGCTCAGTCGCTTATTCATGATCAACTTTATACTGATTTATTCAAAACAATACCTAGTGCGCCCGCCGCACTAACTAGGAGAACGGCATGCTTGAGCTCACTCACGAGCAGATATCCATGGGCCAGGTGGCTGTGGATAAATCTGCTGCCTTGCACCTGCTCGCTGACCAGTTGGTGGCCGATGGCCTGGTCGCCGAGGGTTATCTCAGCGGCTTGCAAGCCCGTGAAGCCCAAGGTTCGACCTTTCTCGGCCAAGGGATCGCCATCCCCCACGGGACTCCCGAAACCCGCGACCAGGTATTTTCCACCGGCGTGCGCCTGCTGCAGTTCCCCGAAGGGGTGGATTGGGGCGACGGCCAGATCGTTTACCTGGCGATTGGCATTGCCGCCAAATCCGATGAACACCTGCGCTTGCTGCAACTGCTGACCCGCGCCCTCGGTGAAACCGACCTGGGCCAGGCGCTGCGTCGTGCCGGTTCCGCCGAGGCCTTGCTGAAGTTGCTGCAAGGCGCGCCGCAGGAGTTGGCGCTGGATGCACAGATGATCAGCCTGGGCGTGTCGGCCGACGATTTTGAAGAACTGGTATGGCGCGGTGCTCGTCTGCTGCGCCAGGCCGACTGCGTCAGCAATGGCTTTGCCGCGGTGTTGCAGCAAGTCGATGCGTTGCCCCTGGGCGATGGCCTGTGGTGGCTGCACAGCGAGCAAACGGTCAAGCGCCCTGGCCTGGCGTTTGTCACGCCGGATAAACCCATGCGTTACCTCGGCCAGCCGTTGAATGGTCTGTTCTGCCTGGCCAGCCTCGGTGAAGCGCACCAGGCTTTGCTGGAGCGCCTGTGCGCGTTGTTGATCGAAGGTCGCGGCCAGGAACTGGGGCGCGCCACCAGCAGCCGTGCGGTACTCGAAGTGCTCGGCGGCGAACTGCCGCCCGACTGGCCCAGTGTGCGCATCACCCTGGCCAATGCCCATGGGCTGCACGCGCGGCCGGCGAAGATCCTCGCGCAATTGGCGAAAAGCTTCGAGGGCGATATCCGTGTGCGTATCGTCGATGGCCCGGTGGGCGCGGTGTCGGTAAAAAGCTTGAGTAAGCTGCTCAGCCTCGGTGCACGGCGTGGTCAGGTACTGGAGTTTGTCGCGGAACCTACCATCGCCGGCGATGCGCTGCCTGCGTTGTTGGCGGCGGTGGAGGAAGGGCTTGGCGAAGACGTCGAGCCATTGCCGACCGTGGTGGCCCAGGTTGAAATCCTCGATATCGAACCGCTGGCCAGCGCGCCGTTGGCCGGCAGCCAGCTCCAGGCCATCGCCGCCGCCCCCGGCATCGCCATCGGCCCGGCGCATATCCAGGTGCTGCAACCCTTCGACTACCCGCTGCGGGGTGAGTCTTCGGCCATTGAGCGCCAGCGCTTGCAGGCCGCACTCAACGACGTGCGTCGCGATATCCAGGGCTTGATCGAACGCAGCCAGGCCAAGGCGATCCGCGAGATTTTCATCACCCACCAGGAAATGCTCGACGACCCGGAACTGACCGATGAAGTCGACACCCGCCTCAAGCAGGGCGAAAGCGCCGAGGCGGCCTGGATGAGCGTGATCGAAGCCGCCGCCAAGCAGCAGGAGGCGTTGCAGGACGCCTTGCTGGCCGAGCGCGCCGCTGACCTGCGCGACATTGGTCGCCGCGTGCTGGCACAACTGTGCGGTATTGAAACGGCCCAGGAGCCGCACGACCCCTACATTCTGGTGATGGACGAGGTCGGCCCATCGGATGTGGCGCGGCTCGACCCGGCGCGGGTCGCGGGTATCCTCACTGCCCGTGGCGGGGCGACGGCCCACAGTGCCATCGTCGCCCGTGCCCTTGGCATCCCCGCGTTGGTGGGCGCCGGCCCGGGCGTGTTGCTGCTGGCCGCCGGCACCCTGTTATTGCTCGATGGCCAGCGAGGCCGCCTGCATGTCACCCCGGACACTGCCACCCTGCAACGCGCCACCGTTGAACGCGACACCCGCGAGCAACGCCTGCAAGCCGCCTCGGCGCAGCGCCACGAACCTGCGGTGACCCGCGACGGTCACGCCGTGGAAGTGTTCGCCAACATCGGCGAAAGCGCCGGCGTAGCGAGTGCGGTGGAGCAGGGCGCCGAAGGCATTGGCTTGCTGCGCACCGAACTGATTTTCATGGCCCACCCGCAAGCGCCGGACGAAGCCACCCAGGAAGCTGAATACCGGCGTGTACTGGACGGCCTCGACGGTCGCCCGCTGGTGGTGCGCACCCTCGATGTGGGGGGCGATAAACCGTTGCCGTATTGGCCGATCGCCGAGGAAGAAAACCCCTTCCTCGGGGTGCGCGGCATTCGCCTCACCTTGCAACGCCCGCAGATCATGGAGGCGCAATTGCGCGCGCTGCTGCGCTCGGCGGATAACCGGCCGCTGCGCATCATGTTCCCTATGGTGGGCAGCGTGGATGAGTGGCGCGCAGCACGGGACATGACCGAGCGCCTGCGCCTGGAAATCCCGGTGGCCGATCTGCAACTGGGGATCATGATCGAGGTGCCGTCGGCTGCGTTGCTCGCACCGGTGCTGGCCAAGGAAGTGGATTTCTTCAGCGTTGGCACCAACGACCTGACCCAATACACCCTGGCCATCGACCGCGGCCACCCAACGCTGTCGGCCCAGGCCGATGGCTTGCACCCGGCCGTGTTGCAACTGATCGATATCACCGTGCGCGCGGCCCATGCCCATGGCAAATGGGTCGGTGTGTGCGGCGAGCTGGCCGCCGATCCGCTGGCGGTGCCGGTGCTGGTGGGCCTGGGCGTGGACGAGTTGAGCGTGTCGGCGCGCAGCATTCCCGAAGTGAAGGCGCGCGTGCGCGAATTCAGTCTGAGCGAGGCCCAGGGCCTGGCGCAAAAAGCACTTGCGGTGGGTTCGCCCGCCGAAGTGCGAGCCCTTGTGGAGGCCGTGTAGATGGCAAGGATTCTGACCCTGACGCTGAACCCGGCGTTGGACCTTACGGTGTGCTTGGCGCGCCTGGAGCCTGGTGAAGTCAACCGCAGCGAACCCCTGCAGACCCACGCGGCCGGCAAGGGCGTGAACGTGGCCCAGGTGTTGGCTGACCTGGGCCATCAAGTGACGGTCGGTGGTTTTCTGGGGGAAGACAACCCCCAAGCGTTCGAGGCGCTGATCGCTCGCCGTGGTTTTGTCGATGCGTTTATCCGCGTGCCGGGTGAAACCCGCAGCAACATCAAGATTGCCGAGCAGGATGGCCGCGTCACCGACATCAATGCGCCGGGCCCGCTGGTCAGCGAGCAGGCGCAGCAAGCGTTGCTCAACCAACTCATGCTGATCGCCCCCGGGCACGATGCGGTGGTGGTCGCCGGCAGTTTGCCGCGTGGCGTCAGCCCGCAGTGGTTCGAAGACCTGTTGGTGCAGTTGAAAGGCCTCGGTTTGAAGGTCGCTCTGGACACCAGCGGCGCCGCGTTGCGCGCCGGGTTGAACGCTGGCCCATGGCTGATCAAACCCAACACCGAAGAATTGGCTGACGCCCTGGATTGCCCCACGGATTCCGTCGCGCAACAAGCCGACGCGGCTGAGCATCTGCACGCGCGGGGCGTTGAGCATGTGGTGGTATCCCACGGTGCCGACGGCGTGAACTGGTTCAGCCCGGGCACGGCGCTGCAGGCCACGCCGCCCAAGGTCCGCGTCGCCAGCACCGTAGGCGCGGGGGATTCGTTGCTGGCCGGCATGCTCCACGGTTTGCTCAGCTTCGATGTACCCGAAACCACCTTGCGCCGGGCCACGGCGATTGCCGCCATGGCGGTGACGCAGATCGGCTTTGGCATCAGCGATGACGCGCAGTTGGCGCGCCTCGAAAGCGGCGTCCATGTGCGCCCGCTGACAGAACAATAAGAGGGTTTGTGATGAAGTTAGCCATTGTTACCGCCTGCCCGAACGGTATGGTCACCAGTGTGCTGTGCGCGCGCTTGCTGGACGCTGCCGCGCAGCGCCAGGGGTGGAGCACCAGCGTTGAAGTGGTCGACGTGCAGCGCCCGGAACGGCAGTTGTCCCAGGCGATCATCGACGACGCCGAATGGGTCTTGTTGGTCAGCAGCACCCCGGTGGACATGCAGCGGTTTGTCGGCAAGCGCGTGTTCCAGAGCACCCCGGCGCAGGCGTTGCAGGACGTTGACGCGGTACTGCGCCGTGGCGCAGAAGAAGCCCGGGAGTATGTCGTCAGCCTAGCCCCGGTGGCGACGAAGCAGGCCCCGCGTATCGTCGCGATTACCGCCTGCCCCACCGGTGTCGCGCACACCTTCATGGCCGCCGAAGCCTTGCAGCAAGCGGCCAAGCGCCTGGGTTATGACTTGCAGGTGGAAACCCAGGGATCGGTCGGCGCGCGCACACCGCTGAGCCCGCAGGCGATTGCCGACGCCGACGTGGTACTGCTGGCGGCGGATATTGAAGTCGCCACCGAGCGCTTCGCCGGCAAGAAGATCTACCGCTGCGGCACCGGCATCGCCCTCAAGCAGGCCGAAGCGACTCTTAATAAGGCCCTCGCCGAAGGCGCCGTGGAAAGCGCGGCCAGCGGTGCGGTAGCCAAGTCGGAAAAAACCGGGGTGTACAAACACCTGTTGACCGGTGTGTCGTTCATGTTGCCGATGGTGGTGGCGGGCGGCTTGTTGATCGCCTTGTCATTTGTGTTCGGCATCCATGCCTTCGAAGAAAAAGGCACCCTGGCAGCGGCCCTCAAGACCGTTGGCGACCAGGCCTTTATGCTGATGGTGCCGCTGCTGGCGGGCTATATCGCCTACTCCATCGCCGACCGTCCGGGCCTGGCCCCCGGCATGATCGGCGGGCTGCTGGCCGGTACGCTGGGCGCCGGGTTTATCGGCGGGATTCTCGCCGGTTTCCTCGCCGGCTACTGCGTCAAGCTGATCACCCGCGCGATACGTTTGCCGCAGAGCCTGGAGGCACTCAAGCCGATCCTGATCATCCCGTTGCTGGCGAGTTTGTTCACCGGCCTGGCGATGATTTACCTGGTCGGCCCACCCGTGGCGCGTCTGCTCACGGGGCTGACGGATTTTCTCAGCACCATGGGCACCACCAACGCGGTGCTGCTGGGCATTCTGTTGGGCGGCATGATGTGTGTCGACCTCGGCGGGCCGATCAACAAGGCCGCGTACGCGTTCTCCGTCGGCTTGCTGGCGGCATCGAGCGGCGCACCGATGGCTGCGACCATGGCGGCGGGTATGGTGCCGCCAATCGGCATGGGCATCGCCACGTTCCTGGCGCGGCGCAAGTTCGCCCAGACCGAGCGTGAAGCGGGCAAGGCCGCGATGATTCTGGGCTTGTGCTTTATCTCGGAAGGCGCGATCCCGTTCGCCGCCAAGGACCCACTGCGGGTGATCCCCTCCAGCATCGCTGGCGGTGCCCTGACGGGAGCGCTGTCGATGTACTTTGGCTGCAAGCTGGCGGCGCCCCATGGTGGGTTGTTTGTGTTGATCATCCCGAATGCGATGAACCATGCGCTGTTGTATCTGCTGGCGATCGTCGCCGGTAGCCTGCTGACCGGGCTGGTGTATGCACTGATCAAACGTCCGGAAGCGGTGGAACTGACGGCCGCGCCCGCCCAAGCCTGACGCCATGGACAATGTGGGTGGGGCGGTGTCATATCCACTTCATCCACGCGTGTTCAACTTGCCCTTTTGATACTCAAGAGGGCACCTGCATGAGCCACTTCGACCTTGGCCGTCGCCGCGTGATGCAAGTCGTCGGCGCCGGCCTGTTGCTGCCTGGCCTGGCGCCGGCGGTAATCGCGTCGGTCAAAGACCGTCCGCAACTGACCGATGGTGTGCAGTCCGGCGACCTGCTCGGTGATCGCGCGATGATCTGGAGCCGCAGCGACCGCCCGGCGCGGATGGTGGTGGAGTGGGACACTCGCAGTGTGTTCAGTAACCCGCGCCGATTCGTCTCGCCGCTGGCCGACAGCCGCAGCGACTTTACCGCGCGTGTCGAACTCACCGGCCTGCCCGCCGACCAGGCGATTTTCTACCGCGTGCATTTCGAAGATGCCCAGACCGGCGTCGCCAGCGAACCGTGGTTCGGCCACTTGCGCAGCGTGCCGCAACAGCGCCGCGATATTCGTTTTGTATGGAGCGGCGACACCGTCGGCCAAGGCTTCGGGATCAATCCGGACATTGGCGGCATGCGCATCTACGAAGCCATGCGCCTGCGCTTGCCGGACTTTTTTATCCACAGTGGCGACACCATCTACGCCGACGGCCCGGTCCCTGCGCAACTGACCACCGAGGGCGGGCGCATCTGGCGCAACATCACCACCGAAGCCAAGAGCAAAGTTGCTGAAAGCCTCGACGACTATCGTGGTAACTACCGTTACAACCTGCTGGATGAAAACGTGCGGCGCTTCAACGCCGAGGTGCCGCAGATCTGGCAGTGGGACGACCACGAGGTGGTGAACAACTGGTCGCCGAGCAAGCAGTTGGATGAGCGTTACCAGATCAAGGACATCAACACCCTGGTCGGCCGCGCGCGCCAGGCGTGGCTGGAATATTCGCCGATGCGCCGACAAAGCGCCGACGGTGGCGGGCGCATCTACCGCAAGCTCAGTTATGGCCCTTTGTTGGATGTCTTCGTGCTCGATATGCGCAGTTATCGCGGCCCCAACGACGACAACCTGGGCGGCGAAAAACCCTTCCTTGGCCGTGAGCAACTGGACTGGCTCAAGCGCGAACTCAAGGCCTCCCAGGCCCAGTGGAAGGTGATTGCCGCCGACATGCCTATCGGCCTCGGTGTGCCCGACGGTGAAGTCAGCCCCGGCGTGCCGCGCTGGGAAGCCATCGCCAACGGCGACCCAGGCCCGGCGCAAGGTCGTGAGTTGGAGATTGCCGAATTGTTGGGGTTTCTACGTGCCCAACAGGTACGCAACCACGTGTGGCTGACGGCCGATGTGCATTACTGCGCGGCGCACCATTACCACCCGGATCGTGCGGCGTTCCAGGATTTCGAGCCGTTCTGGGAGTTTGTCGCCGGGCCTTTGAATGCGGGCAGTTTCGGTCCGAATCCGCTGGATAAAACCTTTGGGCCTGAGGTGGTGTTCGAGAAGGCCCCACCGGCGCAGAACACCTCGCCGTTTGCCGGGTTCCAGTTTTTTGGCGAGGTGCAGATTGATGGGCAGACGGCAGAGTTGACGGTGATGCTGCGCGATCTGGATGGGGTTTCAGTGTTCGAGCAAAAGCTGCAACCGGCCTGACTTGGAATACAGTCAAAAACTGACTTGGAATACAGTCAAAAACTGTGGGAGGGGGCTTGCCCCCGATAGCGGTGTATCAGTCAATTCATGGGTTACTGACCCACCGCTATCGGGGGCTTGCCCCCTCCCACATAGGTTCTTCAGTGGCTAGAGGATCTCAGTACACGTCGCGACGATAGCGGCCCTGTTCGATCAGGCGCTCCACCACCTCGCTGCCCAGCACCTCATGCAGTACTTGATCCACCCCGGTCGCCATCCCCTGCAAGCTTCCACACACATAAATCGCCGCATCGTCCGCCAGCCATCGCCGCAACACGTCTGCCGATTCGCGCAGGCGATCCTGCACGTAGATCTTCTCCTCCTGATCCCGGGAAAACGCCAGGTCCAGCAGGGCCAGGTCACCACTGGCCAGCCAGCCTTGCAGCTCGTCCTGGCACAGGTAGTCGTGGGCGATATTGCGCTCGCCGAACAATAGCCAGTTGCGCTGTTGGCCGTTGGCAATATTCGCCTTGAGCAAGCTGCGCAGACCGGCCAGGCCGGTGCCGTTGCCGAGCAGGATCAACGGTACTGGCACCTGCGGCAGGTGGAAGCCGCTGTTGCGGCGCAGGCGCAGGCTGATCGCGGTGCCAATGGCGGCATGTTCGGTGAGCCAGCCGGAGCCCAGGCCCAGGCTGCCGTCCGGGTGGCGCTCCTGGCGTACGATCAGTTCGAGTACGCCGTCGCTGGCAATCGAGGCGATGGAGTATTCGCGCATGCCCAGCGGCACTAACGCGTCCACCAGGGCCTGGGCATGCAGGCCGACCAGGTGCGTGCGGTTGTCCGGCAGTTGGCGGGTTGCCAGGGCCTGGTCGAGGGTGTGCGGCAGGCCGTCGAGCAGGACTCCATCGCTGCCAGCCAGGCCCAGGCCCCCCAGGAAGCGTTCGATGGCCTGCGGGCCATTGCGTGGCAGGATTTCGACCAGGTCGCCGGCTTCCCAGGACTGTGGCGACGGGCTGGTGAGGCCGAGCAGGTAGACGGCCGAACCGGCGCTGCCACGGTTGAGCAGGGTGCGTTGGCTCAAGGTCCAGTTTTCATATTGGGCGGTCGGCCAGGCCGCCGTCGGTGCGTGGCCGGTTAACTGCCCCAGCTGTTGTTGCCAGTGCAGCAGCGCAGCGCTGTCGCCGCTGTCGACTTCCACCGGGGCGAACAACGGGGTGCCGCCCTGGTGGGTCAGCCAGAAATGCAGGCGCCGGGCAAAGCCGCAGAAGTGTTCGTACTGGCGATCACCCAGGGCCAATACCGAGTAGTTCAAGCCGTTGAGGGGCAGGTTCTGGCCCAGCACGCTGCGTTCGAAAACCCGCGCGCTGTCCGGGGCTTCGCCGTCGCCGAAGGTGCTCACCACAAACAGCGCATGTGCCGACTGGCGCAGGTCTTCGGGGCTTACGCTGCCCAGGGACTGCACCTTCACTGGCAGCCCCGCGGCCTGCAATTGTCCGGCGGTCTGCCAGGCCAATTGCTCGGCAAAGCCGCTCTGGCTGGCAAAGCCGATCAGCCAGGCCGCTGCATCGCTGGGGTTGGCTGCGAGGCCGTTGCGCGCATCACGCACCTGGCGTTTTTTGCGACGACGGTCGAGGTACAACAGCCAGCCGGTGATAAAGAACAGCGGCATGAGCAGCGAACTGACGGTGAGGACAATCCGTCCGACCAGGCCGAAGTAACTGCCGGTGTGCAGCGCATAGACACTGGTCAGCAACTGCGACTTGAGGCGCTTGCTGGCGTAGCGGTCATGGGATTTGACCTCGCCGGTGGCCGGGTCCAGGTTGAGCTGGTTGAGCGCGCGATCATGGGGGGAGTTTGCCAGCAAGTAATACACGATGGCCGGTTGCCCGGCGACCGCCGGCATGCGGATGTTGTAGGCGCTCAAGCCGGGGCCGGCGTTGCTGTAGATGCTGCTCCACATCGCGTCATAGTTGGCGACCGGCGCCGGCCCCTGAGGGGGTGGACCACGCTTGCGCATCCGCTCGTTCTGCGGGGCGTCGGACAACAGTTTGGTCACGCCTTGGTTGTACCAGTCGTAGGACCAGTACAGCCCGGTCAGCGCGGCCAACAGGTAAAACAACAGGCACCAGGTGCCGAATACCGAGTGCAGGTCCCAGTTGAAGCTGCGGCCTTTTTTGCGCCAGTCCAGGGTCAACCACGCGCGCCAGCTCGCCACTTGGCGCGGCCAGCGCAGGTACAGGCCGGACAGGCAGAAGAACAGCAGGATCAGGGTGCAGGCCCCGGTGATTTGGCGGCCGGTTTCGCCCATGGCGAGGAAACGGTGCAACTGCAGGATAAAACCGAACACGTCCTGGCCGACGGCATCGCCCATATAGTCGCCGGTGTAGGGGTCGAAGTAGCGCATCTGGCCACGGCGTTCGCCGGGTGGCGGGGTGAAGGACACGCGCGCGGCGTTGCCGCTGTCACTTTCCACCCACAGCATCGAAACGGTCTTGCCTTCGGTGGCTTCGAGCTTGCGCACCAGTTCGGCGGGTGGCAGTACGCCGGCTTCGCGCTTTTGCACGAACAATACGCTGGGGTTGAGCGCGCGCAGGATTTCATCCTGAAACGAGACCGCAGCCCCGGTGATCCCCATCAAGGCCAGCACCAGACCGGCAGTGATGCCGAAGAACCAGTGCAACTGGAACAGGGTTTTCTTCAACACGTCGGACCGCCTCGTCTATCTGGATATGTAGGGCACGGCGCGCATTATGCCGTGGCTGTTCGAGAAACATTCTTTTTTACACGCAAAAAGCCCCGCGCATCCGATGCGTGGGGCTTGGGCGAGCGGTTGGCCGCCTTAGAAGTGGAAGCTGGTGGTCAACAATGCCGTACGGCCGGCTGCCTGGTTGGCGAAGTGGGTCGAGAACGCCTTGTCGTAGTAGGTCTTGTCAGTCAGGTTTTGCACGTTCAGTTGCAGGTCGACGTTCTTGGTCAGCTTGTAGCTGGCCATGGCGTCGAAGCGGGTATAGGACGGCACGTAGACTGTGTTGCCTGCATCGCCGTAGACATCATCGACGTAGAACGCGCCGCCGCCGATGGTCAGTTTCGAGGTGATGTCGTAGGTGGTCCACAGGCTGAAGGTGTTCTTCGGCGTGTTCGGCATCTGGTTGCCTTTGTTCGAGCCCGTGCTGACGACGCCGTTACGTCCATTGAGGCCGGCGCTGACCAGTTCGCTGTCGAGGTAGCTGTAGCCAGCGAACACTTGCCATTGTTCGGTGAGCTTGCCGCTGGCGGACAATTCCAGGCCGTCGACGCGGGATTCGCCGGCGTTCTGGTAAGTCAGGGCGTCGACCAGGATGCGGGTGTTTTTCTTCTCGGTGCGGAACACCGCAGCGGTCAGTGACAGACGATCGTGGAACAGGTCCCACTTGGTGCCCAGCTCGTAGTTGACGGTCTCTTCCGGTTGCAGGTCGCTGGTGGCGGCGCCCGCAGACAGTGGGTTGCCGTCGGCACCTTCACCCACCAAACCACCGGCTGGCGTTGCCGAGGTGGCATAGGACGCATAGATACTGCCGTTCTCCACCGGCTTCCAGACCAGGCCGGCCTGCCAGTTGAAGAACTGGCTGTCGTCCTTGATCTTGGTGCGGCCGGTGGTGGCATTGGTGTTGGCTTCGGTGTCGAAGGTGTCGTAGCGCAGGCCGACGTTCAGCAGCCATTGCGGGTCAAGTTCGATGGTGTCGAATACATAGGCGGCACGGCTGGTGGCCTTGGTGTTGGTGCCGTTGTAGTTGCGTGCGACGCTGCCGGTCCAGGCATCATCCGGGGTCGGGTTGCTCAGCGACGTACATTGGCCGCCCAGGCTGCCCTTGACCACGGTGCACGTCGGGTTGGCGTTGGGGCTGACCGTGTAGCCGCTGACGCGGGTTTCTTCGCCGGTGAACTCCAGGCCGGTGGAGTAAGTGTTCTTGAAGCCCAGCGCCTGGAAGCTGCCGAACAGATCGGTCTGGTTGGTGGTCGTGGTGGTGGTTGAGACACGGGTGTTGGCGCGGCGCCACACGGTGCCGTACTTGTTGACGTTGAGTTTGCTGTCGTCCGGTTGCGTGAGCACGTAGTCCTGGCCGGTGCTGCCATGGCGCAGGGTGTTTTTCAGCGTCATGGTGTCGTTCAAGTCGTGCTCGAAGGAAAACGTGCTGATGTCAGCGCGGGTCTTGCGGAAGTCGCGACTCTTGAGGCCATAGAAGTTATTGCTGTCGCCACCGTCGTTGGGTTTGTCATGCACGTGAGCGGTGGCGGTCGAGGAGCCGTAGCCGTAGGGGATTCCCGAGTCCGGCAGGTCGTCGCTTTCCATGTGGTAGTAGCTGACGTTGACGCGGGTCGGCGTACCCAGACCGAAAGTCAGCGAGGGCGCCACGCCCCAGCGGTCGTAGTTCACGGCGTCGCGACCGGCCACGTTTTGTTCGTGGCTCATCAGGTTCAGGCGGAACGCGGCGGTGTCGAGGAACTGACGGTTGACGTCGAGCACATAGCGGCGCGTCTGGTCGGAACCATAGGTGAAGCCACCATTGGTGAAGTCCCGCGCTTGTGGCGTCTTGCTCACCAGGTTGAGGCTGCCACCGGCCGAGCCGCGCCCGCCGAACGAGGAATTCGGGCCCTTGCTGACTTCAATGGATTCAATGTCGAAGATCTCACGGCTCTGGCCGCCGGTGTCGCGTACGCCGTCCAGGTAGGTGTCGCCCTGGGCGTCAAAACCACGGATGAACGGGCGATCCCCCTGTGGGTTACCACCTTCGCCGGCGCCGAATGTAATGCCCGGTACTGTGCGCAAGGCGTCCTGCAACGAGGTGGCGGCGGTGTCCTTGAGTACCTGTTGTGGCACCACGGTGACTGAGCGCGGCGTATCCACCAGCGGCGCGGTGTACTTTTGCGAAGAGGCTTTTTCGACCTGGTAGGAGGTGTTGTCCTGTTCTTCGCCGGTGATGCTGGTAGCCCCCAGGGAGATGCTGTTGCGCTGGCCTTTCTGCCCGGTGTCTTCGGCCGCTTGCGCCAGGTGGGCGACGGAGCTGGCACCGAGGGCGACGCCGATGGCCGAAGCCAGCAGACGTGGTGAACTGGCAGGTGTTTTTAGAGTGGTGCGCGACATGACGTGTCCTTTCCCCAAGGATGTGAGGTCGCGAAATATAGGTGTAACAAGATTTTATATCAATTGAGATACATTGCTATTTGTACTGAATTTACATTCTTTACACTTTAGGCTTACGGTTTTTACACGCTCATCCGTCTAGGCGTTTTACAGAGAGGATAAGAATCAATACCATTGGCGCCTCTTCGTTCCCAGGTATCGTCCCATGCTGCTGCACATTCCCGGCCTGTTCTCTCGTGAGGAAGTGCAGCGCATCCGCCAAGCCCTGGAAACCGCCGATTGGGCCGACGGCAAAATCACCGCCGGGCACCAGTCCGCCAAAGCCAAGCACAACCTGCAATTGCCCGAAGGCCACCCGTTGGCCAAGGAAATCGGTGCGGCGATGCTCGAGCGCTTGTGGCAAAACCCGCTGTTTATGTCGGCAGCGTTACCGCACAAGGTCTTCCCGCCGTTGCTTAACTGCTACACCGCAGGAGGCAGTTTCGACTTCCATATCGACAACGCCGTGCGCCAGCCCAAGGGCAGCCATGAGCGGGTACGCACCGACCTGTCGTCGACGCTGTTCTTCAGCGACCCGGAGGACTACGACGGCGGCGAATTGGAGATCCAGGACACTTTCGGCCTGCAACGGGTCAAGTTGCCGGCCGGCGACATGGTGCTGTACCCCGGCTCCAGCCTGCACAAAGTCAACGCGGTAACCCGCGGCGCACGCTACGCCTCGTTCTTCTGGACCCAAAGCCTGGTGCGCGAAGACAGCCAGCGCACCTTGCTGTTCGAAATGGATGGCGCGATCCAGCAACTGACCGCCGCTGTCCCCGACCACCCGGCGCTGATCCAACTCACCGGCACTTACCACAACCTGTTGCGCCGCTGGGTCGAGGTCTGAGCATGGGGTTTTTATTGCGGCGTGAAGAAGTGCTCAACGTCGAGCAATTGCAATCCATGCTCGATGACTCTCCCGTTCGAGCAGCCCAGGCGATCCTGATCGCGGCCAAGGAGGGTGTGGTCGACGCCCAGGCTTTACTCGGGCAAATCCTGCTGGAGGGCCGTGGTATCGAGCGCGATGAAGCGCTGGCACTGCGTTGGTTCCAGATCGCGGCCCAGGGCGGGCACCGGATGGCGCGCAATATGCTGGGACGTTGCCGGGAGCATGGCTGGGGGAGCGCCGTGGACGAAGCGGCAGCGGCCCGTGAATACCGGCTGGCGGCAGACGCCGGGTTGGATTGGGGGTTGTACAACTACGCCAATCTGCTGGCCACCGGGCGCGGTGTTGCCGAGGATCAACCCCATGCGTTGGCGTGTTATCGCCAGGCGGCAGAGCAAGGCCACGCCAAGTCGATGAACCTGCTGGGGCGCTATCTGGAAGAGGGGCAGTATTGCCCGAGGGATCTGGATGCTGCCGTGGCCTGGTATCGACGCTCAGCCGAAGCCGGCGATTTTCGTGGCCAGTTCAGTTATGCAGCGGTGCTGGCCGACAGGGGCCAGGTCGACGCGGCGCTGGAGTGGTTGCGCAAGGCGCTGGCCGGCGGGAACCTGAAGTTTTTGCGAGTGGCGCACAAGGCGCTGGCGGCGGCGAATGATCCGCAGATTCGGGCGATGGCTGATGCCTACCGACAACGGGCCGCGAGCCTTTCCTGAGCCCAAAAAAAACCCATGACACGTCATGGGTTTTTTTCAGCGCAGCGGTCTTAAATGTAGTACGACTTCAACGGTGGAAAGCCATTGAACTCAACGGCGCTGTAGCTGGTGGTGTACGCACCGGTCGACAACCAGTACAAACGATCACCGATCGCCAGGTTCAGCGGCAGGCCGTACTTGTAGTTTTCGTACATGATGTCGGCGCTGTCGCAGGTCGGGCCGGCGATGACCACTTCTTCCATCTCGCCTTTCTTCTCGGTCCAGATCGGGAACTTGATGGCTTCGTCCATGGTTTCGATCAGGCCGGAGAACTTGCCCACATCCGTGTACACCCAACGCTCGACGGCGGTACGGGATTTACGTGCAACCAATACCACTTCACTGACCAGGATGCCGGCGTTGGCGATCAACGAACGGCCCGGCTCCAGGATGATTTCCGGCAGGTCGTCGCCGAAGTCTTCCTTGAGGAAACGGATGATTTCCTCGGCGTAGGTTTCCAGGCTGTTGGTACGGGTGATGTAGTTGGCCGGGAAGCCGCCACCCATGTTGATCAGCTTGAGGTGGATGCCGTCTTCTTCCTTCAGGCGTTCGAAGATCACTTTGACCTTGGCGATTGCCGCGTCCCACACGCTGATGTCGCGTTGCTGCGAGCCCACGTGGAACGAAATGCCGTACGGCACCAGGCCCAGGTCACGGGCGAGGATCAGCAGGTCCATGGCCATGTCGGTCTGGCAGCCGAACTTGCGCGACAGAGGCCAGTCAGCCGTGGTCGAACCTTCGGTGAGGATACGCACATACACTTTCGAGCCCGGCGCGGCCTTGGCGATGTTGCGCAGGTCGGCTTCGGAGTCGGTGGAGAACAGGCGTACGCCCTTCTCGTAGAAGTAGCGGATGTCCTTGGATTTCTTGATGGTGTTGCCGTAGCTGATACGGTCGGCGCTGACGCCGCGGTCCATGACCTTGTCCAGCTCGTAGATCGAGGCGATGTCGAAGCTCGAACCCTTGTCTTTCAACAGGTCGATGATCTCGACGGCAGGGTTGGCCTTGACCGCGTAATACACCTTGGCGAATTCGAAACCGGCGCGCAGGTCATCGTAGGCCTGGCTGATCATCGCGGTGTCGATCACCACGAACGGGGTTTCTTGCTTGTCGGCGAACGCCTTCATTTTGTCAAAAGTGGCGCGCGCGAAATAATCTTCGACGTTGATCGACATGCTGGGAACTCCTAAGGGCAAACTGATTTGATCAATGGGTGCAACTGAACGTCCTCCGTATCCCCACTTTGGTTCGCCTACTTCCCAAGGCATGTCGCCGAAAGCAAAAAGGCCATGGGGCTATCGCTACCCTTGGCCTTGCTGTCTCGTCGTCAGTACTTGAGCCGGATGGATCGTTTCCAGCATGGACGTTCGGCGCGAACTTTAGGACGTGAGGGGCCATAGATCAACTAAAAATGTCGCGTTTTTGCACGCGTTCGTCGCGGGACCGCGTGCAGCTACTTATGTAACCGACAGGTGTGACGGATTGATGTTCCCCGCAGGCGGATAATTAGGGGGATTTCCCTGACACACCACAGGCCAAATGTGGGAGGGGGCTTGCCCCCGATGGCAGTGTGTCAGTCATGAATATATTGACTGATACACCGCCATCGGGGGCAAGCCCCCTCCCACAGTTTTAAGCGTGTTGTGTCAGATCAGGCCAGGGCAGTCTCTGCAGGCGAAACAATACTGGTCTTGCCCCCACGCGACTTACCGGAACTCAGGTACTCGGCAATCGACTCCTGGGTCACCTCACCCAGGAACACCCGCTCCGCATCCATCACCGGCAGCCACGAGCGATTGAACTCGTACATGCGTGACAACAGGATGCGCAAATGCTCGTCGTACGCCGCCGTGGCGTTGAACTCACGCAGGTACTGGCCGCAGGTGCCGGTTTGACGGTGCAGGTCGCGACGACGTACATAGCCGAGTGCCTTGTTCTCGGTGCACGTGACTACCACATAACGGCGGTCAGTTTCGTCCATCAGCTCCAGGGCCTCGGCCACCGGGGTTTCCGGGCTCACCGACGGGGCGTTGTCGGCCGCATCTTCAGCCTTCACCAGCAGCAGGCGCTTGAGGGTGCTGTCCTGGCCCACGAAGTTGCTGACGAACTCATCGGCCGGATGCGCCAGCAGGGTGTCCGGATGGTCGATCTGCAGCAGCTTGCCGGCGCGGAAGATGGCGATCTTGTCACCCAGCTTGATGGCTTCGTCGATGTCGTGGCTGACCATGATCACGGTCTTGTTCAGCGCGCGTTGCATCTCGAAGAACTCGTTCTGGATCATCTCGCGGTTGATCGGGTCGACTGCGCCGAACGGCTCATCCATCAGCAGCAGCGGGGCATCGGCCGCCAGTGCGCGAATCACGCCGATCCGCTGTTGCTGGCCGCCGGACAGTTCACGCGGATAGCGATGCAAATACTGCTTGGGCTCGAGCTTGATCATGCTCATCAACTCGCGGGCGCGGTCGTGGCATTTTTGTTTGTCCCAGCCGAGCAATTTCGGCACGACCACGATGTTTTCCTCGATGGTCATGTTCGGGAACAGGCCGATTTGCTGGATCACATAGCCGATGTTGCGGCGCAGGGTCACTTCATCCAGGTCGGTGGTGTCTTCGCCGTTGATCAGGATCTTGCCCGAGGTGGGCTTGATCAGGCGGTTGATCATTTTCAGCGTGGTGCTCTTGCCGCAGCCCGAAGGGCCGAGGAATACGCAAATCTCGCCTTCGTTGACGGTCAGGCTTACGTCGTTAACGGCGGAGACAGTTTTGCCGTTGCTTTGAAAAGTCTTGGTCAGGTTTTGAAGTTCGATCATTTGAGCAGTCCTTTTGGAGTCAGCGAGCGTTGCAGCCATTGCAGAAGCAGGTCGGCGAAGATGGCCAGGAGACTGACCAACACGGCGCCAACGATCAGCATCGACATGTCGCTGCGGCTGATGGAAGCCAGAATAAGTACACCCAGGCCGCCGGCGCCGATGGTGGCGGCGATGGTCATCACACCGATGTTCATCACCACGGCGGTGCGCACCCCGGCGAGGATCACCGGCACGGCGATGGGCAGTTCGACCATGCGCAGTCGCTGGCCGAAGGTCATGCCGATGCCTTTGGCGGCCTCGCGAATGCCCGGATCCACGCTTGTCAGGGCCAGGTAGGTGTTACGCATGATCGGCAACAGGGAATAGAGGAATACCGCGGTGATCGCTGGCATCGGCCCCAGGCCCTGGCCGAATTTGGAGTAGAACGGCAGCAGCAGGCCGAACAGCGCGATGGACGGTACGGTCAGCAGCACCGTGGCGCTGGCTTGCAGGGGGCCGGCGAGGGTTGGGAAGCGGGTCATCAGCACGCCGAGGGGCACGCCGACGACAATCGCGAGGATGACCGCGATGCCGACCAGGGTGATGTGCTGCCAGGTCAGGTGCAGGACTTGGGCCCAATCAAGATGGGAAAAGGCGTTCAGGAATTCCATGTCTTCTCCTTCTTAGTTGATCGGATGTTGGCGCAGGAAATCGGCGGCAACAGCGGATGGGCTTTCATGGTCGACGTCGACCCGCGCGTTCAACTCGCGCATGGTCTTGTCGTCGAACAGCGCGGCCAGGGGCTTGAGGTCTGCCTCCAGTTGCGGATGCGCGTCCAGGTAAACCTGGCGCACCACGGGGGCGGCGGTGTAGTCCGGGAAGTAGTGCTTGTCGTCTTCCAGCAGCTTCAATTTGAACGCGTTCAGGCGACCGTCAGTGGTGTAGACCAGGCCGGCAAACACCTGGCCATTACGCAGCGCGGTATAGACCAGGCCGGCGTCCATCTGCCGGGTATTTTTGCGCGTGAGGTTCATGTCATACAGCTTGACCATGCCGCCCATGCCGTCGGAACGGTTGGCGAATTCGGTGTCCAGGGCGACCAGGCGCGTGCCTTTGGTTTTCTCGGCCAAGGCTTGGGTCAGGTCACTGATGCTGTTGATCTGCGGGAACTCCTTGGCGACGTTCTCGGGCAGGGCCAACGCATAGGTGTTGCTGAATTTCGACGGCGACAGCCAGACCAGGCCTTTTTTCGCGTCGAGTTCTTTCACCCTGGCGTAGGACTGTGCGCTGTCGAGCTTCTCGTCGACGTGGTTGTAGGCCACCAGCGACACGCCGGTGTATTCCCAGATCAGGTCCAGTTGCCCGCTTTCCTGGGCACTGCGTGCCAGGTTGCTGCCCAGGCCACCGGTCACACGGGCGTCGTAACCCTTGGTGCGCAGGTACTGGGAGGTGATTTCGGCGAGCAGGGTCTGTTCGGTGAACACCCGGGCGCCGATGCGGATCACGGGTTTTTCAGCGGCTTGCGCAAAACCTGCAAACAGCAGGACGCAGCTCAATATCAGAGTCAGTTTTTTCATGTGATTTCCTTTGCCGAGCCTTAAGACGGACGCAACCCGCGTTCCAGCCAGAGGCGGCTGGCCATGGTCACCAGGCCGTCGAGCAGCAACGCCAGCAACGCGGTGCACGCGGCGCCGAGCAGCAGTTGCGGCTGATTGTTCAGGGCGATGCCGGGGAAAATCAGGCTACCCAGGCTGTTGGCGCCAATCAGGAACGCCAGCGGCGCGGTACCGACGTTGATCGCCAGGGCCACGCGCACACCGCCGATGATGATCGGCACGGCGTTGGGCAATTCGACGCGAAACAGCACCTGGCGCGGGGTCATGCCGATGCCGGTGGCGGCTTCTTTCAGCGAGCCTTGAACGTTTTTGAGGCCTTCGTAGGTGTTGCGCACGATGGGCAGCAAGGAGGCGAGGAACAGCGCGAAGATGGCCGGGCCGCTGCCGATGCCGAGGACGCCGAGGGCGATGGCCAGTACGGCCAGGGGAGGGACGGTGTTGCCGATGTTGAAAATCTGCATGAAGCGTTCTGCGCGCCCGACCATGTTCGGTCGGCTGAGCAGGATACCGGCGGGGATGCCCACAATCAGGGCGGCCAGCATGGAGACCAGGACGAGAATCAGATGAGCTTGCAGGTAAAACAATAAATCGTCGCGGTACAGTTCGATCGTGTTGATGCCGATCCAGTGGACCAGCAGGGCCAGGAGAGCGACGACAACCGCTCCTCCTATCAGCCCTTTGCCATAGCGAATAGCCACAGGCGGACTCCTTTTTTCTTCTGTCGGCGAACACATTCCTTCGTGGCATGCCATTCCTGGCTGTCTTCGAATGTGGTCGCGAAAAGCAGCTTGCCAATGCCGGCAAAAGCGGCATGAGGTCAAGCCATGAGCGCAGCCTCGTCAGGCTAACTTGCTGATTTTTCAGCCCCTGTTCCGAGTGCGGTAGCAGGGGAGTGGACGTCTCTACCTTTTAAAAGGTTCCACACTTGGCAGTATTTAGCCACCCCCAATGGGGTGAACGGTGGTCCGCCAGCCTGGGTTTGCGCTATACTCGCCGCCCTTTTTTGACTCACCTGCCAGGCGATTTCCCATGACCCACCAGGCCGCCGAAGTCGCGAAACGCCGCACTTTCGCCATTATTTCCCACCCCGATGCCGGTAAAACCACCATCACCGAGAAGCTCTTGCTGATGGGCAAGGCAATCGCAGTGGCCGGCACGGTGAAATCCCGCAAATCTGACCGCCATGCCACCTCCGACTGGATGGAAATGGAAAAACAACGGGGTATTTCCATTACCACGTCGGTCATGCAGTTTCCGTATCGCGATCACATGATCAACCTGCTCGACACCCCGGGCCACGAAGACTTCTCCGAAGACACCTACCGCACCCTGACCGCGGTGGACTCGGCCTTGATGGTCCTCGACGGCGGTAAGGGCGTCGAGCCACGTACCATCGCCTTGATGGATGTGTGCCGCCTGCGTGATACGCCGATCGTCAGCTTTATCAACAAACTCGACCGCGATATCCGCGACCCGATCGAACTGCTCGATGAAATCGAAGCGGTCCTGAAGATCAAGGCTGCGCCGATCACCTGGCCGATTGGTTGCTACCGCGACTTCAAGGGCGTGTACCACCTGGCCGACGACTACATCATTGTCTACACCGCCGGCCACGGTCATGAACGTACGGATGTGAAAATCATCGAGAAGCTCGACTCCGACGAGGCCCGCGCCCACCTGGGTGACGAGTACGACCGTTTTGTCGACCAGTTGGAACTGGTGCAGGGTGCCTGCCATGAGTTCAACCAGCAGGAATTCCTCGACGGCCAGTTGACCCCGGTATTCTTCGGTACGGCCCTGGGCAACTTCGGGGTCGACCACGTGCTCGACGCCGTGGTGGACTGGGCGCCGCGCCCACTGCCACGCGTGGCCAACGAGCGCACCGTGGAACCGGTGGAAGAGAAGTTTTCAGGTTTCGTGTTCAAGATCCAGGCGAACATGGACCCCAAGCACCGCGACCGTATCGCCTTTATGCGCATCTGTTCCGGCCGATACGAAAAAGGCATGAAGATGCGCCACGTGCGTACCGGCAAGGACGTGCGTATCGGCGACGCCCTGACGTTCTTCTCCTCCGAGCGTGAGCAGCTTGAAGAAGCCTACGCTGGCGACATCATTGGCTTGCACAACCACGGCACTATCCAGATCGGCGACACCTTCACCGAAGGCGAAACGCTGGGCTTCACCGGCATCCCGCACTTCGCCCCGGAACTGTTCCGCCGTGTGCGCCTGCGCGACCCGCTGAAATCCAAGCAGTTGCGCCAAGGCTTGCAGCAATTGGCGGAAGAGGGCGCGACCCAAGTGTTCTTCCCCGAGCGCAGCAACGACATCATCCTCGGCGCTGTGGGCGTGCTGCAGTTCGATGTGGTCGCCAGCCGCTTGAAAGAGGAATACAAGGTTGAGTGCTCCTACGAGCCAATCACCGTGTATTCGGCGCGTTGGATCGACTGCAGCGATAAGAAGAAGCTGGAAGAGTTCTCCAACAAGGCTGTGGAAAACCTTGCGGTCGACGGCGGCGGTCACTTGACCTACCTGGCGCCGACACGGGTCAACCTGGCGCTGATGGAAGAGCGTTGGCCGGATGTGAAATTCCGCGCGACCCGCGAGCACCATTAATTCCTGAGCGTCGCCAAACAGAATATGGGAGGGGGGCTTGCCCCCGATAGCAGCGTGTCAGCCCGTACATTGGGGGCTGGCACTCCGCCATCGGGGGCAAGCCCCCTTTCACATTTTTGCTTTCGACCAGGCAGGGGATTGGCAAGAATCCGGCATCGGGACTAGCGTCAACGCTGGCGGTACTAAACGGCCGCCGTGCGCGATTCACCTACTGACCGGACGGAATCAACCATGAATATTGTTCAACGCTTAGTGTTGTTGCTGAAGGTACTGGTGCTGTTGTCGTTGGGAATGTCGACGGCCTGGGCACATAACCCGGTGCAGAGTGGGGCGGCAGTGTCTGCGGCGCAGAGTGGGCATGGCAAGGTCCTGCAATTGGCCAAGTCCGAAGCGGAGCCAGGCGACGAGGGCCAAGGTGGCAGCAAGGATGATGACGACTCCACCACCGACGAGCCGGACGATGACAACCCGGATGATGAAGGCGATAGCCAGACGTAGACCTGGCAAAAAAAAGCCCCTCCCGCCCGGTTGATGCGCAACCTGACGGGAGGGGCTGTAGAACGCGTTAACCCCCAACCTCTGTAGGAGCGAGCTTGCTCGCGAAAAAACGGAGAGCGCCACGATAAACCTGAAAAGGCTGCGTTATCGTTGACGATCTTCGCGAGCAAGCTCGCTCCTACAAGAGGGTGGGGCTGCTTCAGGCCACGAATTGCTCCGCGTAGTGGCATGCCACCTGACGGTTATCCAACGGCCGCAACAGCGGCTCCTCACTGCTGCAACGCTCGGTCGCGTACGGGCAGCGCTTGTGGAAAGCGCAGCCAGGCGGCGGATTCAGCGGGTTAGGCAGCTCGCCAACGATCTTGATCTTCGGCTTGTTCGGGTCCGGGTGGATGGTCGGGGTGGCCGACAGCAGTGCCTGGGTGTAAGGGTGCAGAGGCCTGGCGTAGATGTCTTCCTTGGGGCCCACTTCCACCGGGCGGCCGAGGTACATCACCATCACGTCATCGGCCACGTGCTGCACCACCGCCAGGTTGTGGGAGATGAACACATAGGCGGTGTTGAATTCCTGCTGCAAATCCATGAACAGGTTGAGCACCTGGGCCTGGATCGATACGTCCAGTGCGGAGGTCGGCTCATCCGCCACCAGCACTTTGGGTTGCAGCATCATGGCGCGGGCCAGGGCGATGCGCTGGCGCTGGCCACCGGAGAACATGTGCGGGTAGCGCTGGTAATGCTCAGGGCGCAGGCCCACCTGCTTCATCATCGCCTGGACCTTTTCGCGACGTTCGGCGGCGGACAGGTTGGTGTTGATCAGCAGCGGCTCGCCCAGTTGATCACCGACCTTCTGGCGGGGGTTCAACGAGGCATACGGGCTCTGGAACACCATCTGCACGTCTTTGCGCAATTGCTTGCGCTGGGCCTTGTCGGCGCCGGCGACTTCCTGGCCGGCGATTTTCAGGGACCCCGAGGACGGTTCTTCAATCAGCGTCAGCGCGCGGGCCAGGGTGGATTTGCCGCAACCGGATTCGCCCACGACCGCAAGGGTCTTGCCGGCTTCCAGCTCGAACGACACACCATTGAGCGCGCGTACCAGTGCGTGGCCCTTGAACAGGCCACGGGACACTTCGTAGTGACGGGTCAGGTCGCGGGCGGTAAGAACGACGGCCATTACGCCACCTCCTGGTTCAAGGGGTAGAAGCAGCGCGCTAGGCTGTTGGATTTAGGGTCAAGACCTGGGCGGGTCTGGCGGCAGCTTTCCTGCACGTACGGGCAGCGCGGCGACAGCAGGCAACCCTGCGGGCGGTCATAGCGGCCGGGCACGATACCCGGCAGCGTGGCCAGGCGCGTGGCGCCGAGGCTGTGCTCGGGGATCGCCTTGAGCAGCGCTTCGCTGTAGGGGTGTGCCGGGATGTCGAACAGTTGCGGCACCTGGCCGACTTCCACCGCCTGGCCGGCGTACATCACACACACGCGCTGGGCGGTTTCCGCCACGACGGCGAGGTCGTGGGTGATCAGCACCAGGCCCATGTTCTGCTCTTTCTGCAACGCCAGCAGCAGGTCCATGATCTGCGCCTGGATGGTCACGTCCAATGCGGTGGTCGGTTCGTCGGCGATCAGCAACTTGGGCTCGCCGGCAATCGCCATGGCGATGGCCACACGCTGGCTCATACCGCCGGACAGTTGGTGCGGGTAGGCGTCCATCCGGCTGGCAGCGCCTGGGATCTCAACCTTTTCCAACAGCTCAATAGCGCGCTTGCGTGCTTGCTTGCCGGACATTTTCAAGTGCAGGCGCAGCACTTCTTCAATCTGGAAACCCACGGTGTAGCTGGGGTTCAGCGCGGTCATCGGGTCCTGGAACACCATTGCCAGGTCTTTGCCGACGATTTGGCGGCGCTGGCGGTTGCTCAGCTTGAGCATGTCCTTGCCGTCGAAGTTCAGGGCGTCGGCAGTGACGATGCCGGGGTGCTCGATCAGGCCCATCAGCGCCATCATGGTCACGGATTTACCCGAGCCAGACTCGCCAACGATTGCCAGTACTTCGCCTTTGTCGACACTGATGTCGAGGCCATCGACCACCGGCACGGCGGTCTTGTCGCCGAAGCGCACGTTGAGATTCTTGATTTCTAACAGTGACATGGGAATCTCCTCAGGCGGCGTTCTTGAGTTTCGGGTCCAGCGCATCGCGCAGGCCGTCACCCATCAAGTTGATTGCCAGCACGCTGAGCAAAATGGTCAAGCCAGGCAGGCTCACCACCCACCAGGCGCGTTCGATGTAGTCACGGGCCGAAGCCAGCATGGTGCCCCACTCCGGGGTTGGCGGTTGTACGCCAAGGCCGAGGAAGCCCAGGGCCGCGGCATCGAGGATCGCCGAGGAGAAACTCAGGGTGGCCTGTACGATCAGCGGTGCCATGCAGTTAGGCAGCACGGTGATGAACATCAGGCGTGGCAGGCCGGCACCGGCCAGGCGTGCGGCGGTCACGTAGTCGCGGTTCAGTTCGCCCATCACCGCAGCACGGGTCAGGCGGACATAGGACGGCAAGGACACGATCGCAATGGCGATCACGGTGTTGATCAGGCCAGGGCCGAGGATCGCGACAATGGCAACCGCCAGCAGCAGGGACGGCAGGGCCAGCATGATGTCCATCAGGCGCATGATGGTCGGGCCCAGCAGGCGCGGGAAGAACCCGGCGAACAGACCCAGCAGGATGCCCGGGATCAGCGACATCACCACCGACGACAAGCCGATCAGCAGCGACAGGCGCGAACCCTGGATCAGGCGCGAGAGCAAGTCACGGCCCAGTTCGTCGGTGCCGAGCAGGAACTGGATCTGCCCGCCTTCCAGCCATGACGGCGGGGTCAGCAGGAAGTCGCGGTACTGCTCGCTCGGGTTATGCGGCGCCACCCAAGGGGCGAAGAGCGCGCAGAACACGATCAGCAACATGAACAGCAGGCCGGCGACCGCGCCTTTGTTCTTGGAGAAGGCTTGCCAGAATTCTTTGTACGGGGACGGATACAGCAGGCTTTGATCGACTGCTGACACGGGAGTAGGTGTGGTCATGGTCATGATCTCAGCGCTGGTGACGGATGCGTGGGTTGGCGAAGCCGTAGAGGATATCCACCACGAAGTTCACCAGGATCACCAGGCAGGCGATCAGCAGGATGCCGTTTTGCACCACCGGGTAGTCCCGCGCGCCAATGGCTTCGATCAGCCATTTGCCGATGCCGGGCCACGAGAAGATGGTTTCGGTCAAAACCGCACCGGCCAGCAGGGTGCCGACTTGCAGGCCAACCACGGTCAGCACCGGGATCAGCGCGTTACGCAGGCCGTGGACGAACACCACGCGTGCAGGCGACAGGCCTTTAGCCTTGGCGGTACGGATGTAGTCTTCGCGCAGCACTTCGAGCATCGACGAACGGGTCATCCGCGCGATCACCGCCAAAGGGATGGTGCCGAGCACGATGGCCGGCAGGATCAGGTGGTGCAGCGCATCCCAGAAGGCGTCCGGCTCGTCAGCCAGCAGGGTGTCGATCAGCATGAAGCCGGTGCGCGGCTCGATGTCGTAGAGCAGGTCGATACGCCCGGAAACCGGGGTCCAGCCCAGGCTTACCGAGAAGAACATGATCAGGATCAGGCCCCACCAGAAGATCGGCATCGAATATCCCGCCAGGGAGATGCCCATCACCCCATGGTCGAACAGGGATCCTCGCTTCAGGGCCGCGATCACCCCGGCCAACAGGCCCAGGATGCCGGCGAACAACAGGGCGGCCATGGACAGTTCCAGGGTCGCCGGGAAGAGGGCGGTGAACTCGGTCCACACGCTGGTCCGCGTGCGCAGCGATTCGCCAAGGTCGCCATGGGCGAGCTTGCCCACATAGTCCAGGTATTGCGCATACAGCGGCTTGTTAAGGCCGAGGCGTTCCATTGCCTGTGCGTGCATCTCGGGGTCGACGCGTCGCTCGCCCATCATGACTTCGACGGGGTCGCCGGGGATCATGCGAATCAACGCAAATGTCAGCAACGTGATGCCGAAAAACGTGGGGATCAATAACCCCAATCGGCGGGCAATAAAACTAAACATCTTGTGGTGTACCTCAATCAGCCGGTTAGGCAAGTCCAGCACCGTCAAGGTCGACGGTGCCGAGCGTTTTTCTTATTTACTTCACCTGGGTGGTGGCGAAGTTATTGGTACCTAGAGGGCTTTGGGTAAAGCCTTCTACGTTTTTGCGCATGGCGGTGAACAGTTTCGGGTAAGCCATGGGAAGCCATGGTTGGTCCTTGTCGAAAACGTCCTGTGCCTGTTCATAGAGTGCAGCGCGCTGGGCGGGTTCAGTGAGGGCACGCGCCTTGTCGATCAGGTCCTGAAATTCTTTATTGCACCAACGGGCGTAGTTTTCGCCGTTCTTGGCCGCATCGCAACTCAGGTTGGGCGTAAGGAAGTTATCCGGGTCGCCGTTATCACCTACCCAGCCTGCGGAAACCATGTCGTGCTCACCGGCTTTGGCGCGCTTGAGCATTTCGCCCCACTCCATGACCTTGATGTTGACCTTCAGGCCAACCTGGGCCAGATCCGCCTGCATACGCTGGGCGCCCATCATTGGGTTGGGGTTGGTCGGGCCGCCGTTGGCGCGAGTGAACAGGGTGAACTCGGTACCCTCCGGCACGCCGGCTTCCTTGAGCAGGGCACGAGCCTTGTCCAGGTCACGTGGCGGGTTTTTCAACTTGTCGCTGAAGCCCAGCAGTGTTGGCGGATACGGGCCGGTGCCCACGACTGCGTTACCTTCGCCAAACAGTGCTTTCGTATAGCCGGCCTTGTCGAACGCGATGTTGATCGCGTGGCGTACCCGCGCGTCGCTCATGTATTTGTGGGTGGTGTTCAAGGCAGTGTAGCTGGTGGTCATCGCTGCCAGACCATCGATCTTCAGGTTCGGGTCTTTCTTGATGCTTGGGATGTCATCCGGCTTCGGATACAGCGCGATCTGGCATTCGTTGGCCTTGAGCTTCTGCAGGCGCACGTTGTTGTCGGTGGTGATCGCCAGGATCAGCGGGTCGGCCGGCGGCTTGCCACGGAAGTAGTCCGGGTTGGCCTTGAAACGCACCTGGGCGTCCTTGGCGTAGCGGGTGAAGATGAACGGGCCGGTGCCGATGGGCTTGGCATTGAGGTCATCGGTCTTGCCGGACTTGAGCAACTGGTCGGCGTATTCGGCAGAGTGAATCGAGGAAAACGCCATGGCCAGGTCGGCCAGGAACGGTGCTTCAGGGCGGGTCAGGGTGAAGACCACGGTGTGGTCGTCAGTCTTCTCGACGCTCTTGAGCAGTTCCTTGAAGCCCATGCTTTCGAAGTAGGGGTAGCCCACGTTGGACTTGGTGTGCCACGGGTGTTTCGGGTCCAGTTGGCGCTGGAAGCTCCAAAGCACGTCGTCGGCGTTCAGGTTGCGCGTGGGTTTGAAGTAGTCGGTGGTGTGGAACTTGATGTCGTCACGCAGATGGAAGGTGTAGGTCAGGCCATCGGCGCTGATCTCCGGCAGGGCCTTGGCCAGTGCGGGAATCACTTCGGTGGTGCCGGGCTTGAAGTCCACCAGGCGGTTGAACATGGTTTCAGCGGCGGCGTCAGCTGTGACGGCGGTGGTGTACAGGACCGGGTCGAAACCTTCCGGGCTGGCTTCGGTGCAGACCACCAGCGGTTTGGCCGAAACGCCGATCGCAACGCTCAACAGCGCAGCGGCAATAGCGGCTTGTAGCGGGAGCATTTTCATTCGGAGCCCTCTGCAATCGATGGGACCAGACAAGCGTAGACGGCGGGCTCGGATTGAGCCCGCCGTCTACCTGGCGCTAATTAAAGGATGTTGAACGGGATGGTGGTGACCAGGCGGAACTCTTTGATGTTGCCATCAGCTTGTTGCGCGCTGGCGCGGTGAGTCACGTAGGTGCCACGGATGGTGGTGGCCTTGAGTGGGCCGCTCTGAATCGCGTAGGACGTGCCAACGCCGTATTCCTGGTGTTTCTCGCCGTCCATCAGGCGCAGGTCGCTACGCGAAGCGCCGGCTTCACCGTAGGCGGTACCGTTGTAGTGAGTACCGTCGATGCCCCAGCCGCGCGCCGAGTAGACGTTGAACTTCAGGCCTGGCACGCCGTATTCGGCCATGTTGATGGCGTAGGCGACCTGGAAGGACTTCTCGTTCGGGCTGTTGAAGTCCGAGGTCAGGGAGTTGGCCAGGTAGATGCCGTTGGTTTCGTGCAGGTAGTCGAAGTACTCGTCACCGTTAACTTCCTGGTACGAGAAGGTCAGGCTGTGAGCCTGGTGGGTCAGCCCCAGGGACAACGAGTAAGTGTCGTTGTCGATGTTGCCCATCTTCTTGCTGCCGGTGTCGGTGGTTTTGTAGTAGTTCAGGCCGGTGGTCAGTGCCAGGGTCTGTGCATCACCCAGTTCGTGGGTAGCGCCGAAGTAGTACTGGTTCCAGAAGTCTTCAACGTTGGCGGCGAACACGCTGGTTTTCAGGCTTTTGAACGGCTGGTAGTTGAAGCCCAGGGTTTTGACCTTGTCGGTTTCCTGGCCATTGCCGTACTCGGAACGGAATTTCGACAGGCTTTGTTCGGTACGCGGCGAAACGCGATCGAAGATGCCGCCCTGGAACGACAGGTTGCTGAACTCTTCACTGTTGAAACTCACACCTTCGAAGCTCGAAGGCAGGGCACGGTTGCCGATAGTGTCGACGATTCCGCTGCTGAAGTTCTGGCGACCGGCGGTCAAGGTGGTGTTCGACACGCGGAACTTGACGTTAGCCAAGCCCAGTTTGCTCCATTGGCCTACTGCATCACCGTCGGAGTCAGCCAGGGTACGGTTGGAACCGCCCTTGATATCACGCTTGCTACGGTCCAGGACTACAGCGTTGTAGGCCGCCACTTCGGTGGCCACGCCCACGGTGCCTTGGGTGAAGCCCGAGGAGTAGTTGAGGATGGTGCCTTGTACCCAGTTCGTGCGGTTGGCGTCAGTGCGTGCCTGACCGTGCTTCTCATAGGTAAAGCGCTGGCCGCGGAATTTCTTCTCGCTGGAGAACCAGTTGCGAGTGGTACCACCCAGGCTTTGACCGTCGATAAAGCCTTTGGCTTCGCTTTGCGCGCTGGTGCCGGCCAGGGTGGTAGGCACGAAGTCCTGGCTCTGAGTGTCCGCATAGGCGGTGGCCGTGATGCTGCTGATGGCCAAGGCCAGAAGCGCTTTGCTGCTCAGTTTCATGGGTGAAGCTCCTTTGGTTCTCTTTTTTATGCCGGTCTTTTTAGGTGAACCGGCTATTGGGTGTGTAACTCGATCAAGCTATTGCAAACGTTTGCTGTAGGAAAATTCCCAAAACAAGGCTGCACGTTTGCGAGAGAGCCAACTTCGCTCTCTGCAAATCCGGTTATTTTTTTAGGGGGTGATACTGACGCCTGAGAACACGTTGCGGCCGAAGGGGCTCACTTTGAAACCTTCGACTTTGGCGCTTAACGGCTGGTTGACCGTCGAGTGGGCGACGGGCGTGATAGGCACCTGCGCTTTAAGCAGTTGCTGCGCCTGTTTGTACAGAACAGTCCTTTGTTCGCGGTCGGTTACGACCTTGGCTTGCTTGATCAGCTTGTCGTACGCCGGGTCACACCACATGGAGTAGTTGTTCCCGCCGATGGCGTCGCAGCTGTAGAGAGTGCCCAGCCAGTTGTCCGGGTCCCCGTTGTCGCCGGTCCAGCCGATCAGGCTGATATCGTGCTCACCGTTCTTGGTGCGCTTGATGTATTCGCCCCACTCGTAGCTGACGATCTTGACCTTGAGGCCGATCTTCGCCCAGTCGCTTTGCAGCATCTCGGCCATCAGCTTGGCGTTGGGGTTGTACGGCCGCTGCACCGGCATCGCCCACAGGGTGATCTCGGTGCCTTCCTTCACGCCGGCGGCCTTGAGCAGTTCCTTGGCTTTTTCCGGGTTGTAGGCGGCGTCCTTGATGCTGTCGTCGTAGGACCACTGGGTCGGCGGCATGGCGTTGACTGCCAATTGCCCCGCGCCCTGGTACACAGCATTGAGGATGCTCTGCTTGTTCACTGCCATGTCCAGCGCCTGGCGCACTTCAAGCTGGTCGAACGGCTTGTGGCGCACGTTGTAGGCGATGTAGCCGAGGTTGAAACCCGGCTTGGTCAGCAGTTTCAGGTTCGGGTCGGCCTTGAGGGCGTCGACATCGGCCGGACGCGGATGCAGGGTGACCTGGCATTCCCCGGCCTTGAGCTTTTGCACGCGCACCGAGGCGTCGGTGTTGATGGCGAAAATCAGTTGGTCCAGCTTGACCTTGCTCGGGTCCCAGTACTGTTTGTTGGCCACAAAGCGGATCTGCGAGTCTTTCTGGTAGCGCTGGAATACAAAGGGCCCAGTGCCGATCGGCTTCTGGTTGATGTCGCTGGGCTTACCGTCCTTGAGCAACTGCTCGGCGTATTCGGCCGACAGGATGGCGGCAAAGCTCATGGCGATGTTCTGCACGAACGCGGCGTCGATCGTGTTGAGCGTCATCACCACGGTGTGTGGGCCGGTCTTCTCGACCTTGGCGATGTTCTTGTTCAGGCTCATCCCGTTGAAGTACGGAAACTCGGTGGGGTAGGCCTTGCGAAACGGATGGTCGGGGTCAAGCATGCGGTTGAAGGTGAACAGCACGTCGTCGGCGTTGAAGTCCCGCGTTGGCTTGAATTCCTTGTTGCTGTGGAATTTCACCCCTTCGCGCAGATGGAAGGTGTAGGTCAGGCCGTCTTCGGAAACCTCCCACTTGGTCGCCAGGCCAGGCACCACGTTGGTCTCGCCCTTTTCAAACTCGACCAGCCGGTTGTACAGCGGCTCGGCGGCATCGTTGTCGGTGGCGGCGGTGTATTGCGCGGTGTCGAACCCTGCCGGGCTGCCTTCGGAGCAGAACACCAGGCTCTTCTTGTCGGCGGCTTGGCCCATCGTGGCCACAGCCAGCAGGCTGGTGCCAAAAATTGCGGATAGAACGGTGGTATGGCGCATGACGATCCCGATCCTTGTTTGTAGTTGTCATCAGCGAGCAATCCCCCGGGCTTTCGGCCAGGGAGACATCACTGATCCCACTCGCAGCAAGTGCCTTTCCGAATTAGATGCCTCTGCTGTCCTACGACGTTATGGGTCGCGGACTTCGCAGTAAATGCGTCAAATCTGACTGACCTTGTAGGCAACGGAGTCGCAAATCGCAGTTCGTTACCGTAGGACGGCAGCGATTGCGAATGTGGTCTGTTTCCTACGGTCCAGGCGGATGTAATAACGGCGACGTTCTGAAACGCCGCCGCCAGTGATCCTTACTTGCCGCTTACGCTCACGCCGTAGAAGGAGTTCAAGCCAAACGGGCTGATCTTGAAGTCCTGCACGGAGTTGCGCATGGGTTGATACACCGTCGAGTGCGCGATAGGTGTCATCGGGACTGCATCTTTGAGGATATGTTGCGCCTGCTTGTACAGCTCGGTGCGTTTGGCGACATCCGATGTGGCCTTGGCTTCTTTGACGATGCCGTCGAATTTCTTGTCGCACCATTTGGAGAAGTTGTTACCGGCCAGCGAATCACAGCCGAACAGCACGTTCAGCCAGTTGTCCGGGTCACCATTGTCGCCGCTCCAGCCAATGATCATGGCCTGGTTCTCGCCGCCTTTGGAGCGCTTGATGTACTCGCCCCATTCGTAGCTGGTGATCTTGACCTTCAGGCCGATCTTGGACCAGTCGTTCTGCAGCATTTCAGCCATCAGCTTGGCATTCGGGTTGTACGGACGCTGGACCGGCATGGCCCACAGGACGATCTCGGTACCTTCCTTGACGCCGGCTTCCTTGAGCAGTGCTTTGGCTTTCTCGGGATCGTACTTGGCATCCTTGATGGTGGTGTCGTAGGACCATTGAGTCGGTGGCATGGCGTTGACGGCCAGTTGACCGGCGCCCTGGTAGACGGAGTCGATGATCTGCTGCTTGTTCACCGACATGTCCAGCGCCTGGCGCACGCGCAGGTCTGCCAGCGGGTTAGGCTGGTCGCTGCCCTTGATCTTGTCCATGACGTTGTAAGCAACGTAACCCAGGTTGAAACCGGCCTGGTGCGGCAGTTTCAGGTCCTTGTCTTCGCCCAGCGCCTTGAGGTCGGCCGGACGTGGGAACAAGGTGATCTGGCATTCGTTTTTCTTGAGCTTCTGGATGCGTACCGATGGGTCGGTGGTGATGGCGAAGATCAGGTTGTCGATCTTGACGTCTTCAGGCTTCCAGTAGTCCTTGTTACCGGTGTAACGGATGTTCGAGTCTTTCTGGTAGCTCTTGAACACGAACGGGCCAGTGCCGATCGGCTTCTGGTTGATGTCCGGGGCTTTGCCTTCCTTCAACAGTTGGGCGGCGTATTCAGCCGACTGGATCGACGCGAAGCTCATCGCCAGGTTTTGGATAAAAGCGGCGTCCACGGTGCCAAGGGTGAACTTGACGGTGTGGTCATCGATTTTCTCGATGTTCTTGATGTTGGTGTCCATCCCCATGTCCGTGAAGTACGGGAACTCGGTGGGGTAGGCTTTACGGAATGGATCGTCTTTATTGATCATCCGGTTGAAGGTGAACAGTACGTCGTCAGCCGAGAATTCACGAGTGGGCTTGAAGTACGGGGTGGTGTGGAACTTGACGCCTTCGCGCAAATGGAAGGTATACGTCAGGCCATCCGGGGACACGTCCCAGCTGGTGGCCAGGCCAGGAATCACAGCGGTGCCGCCGCGTTCGAACTGGCTCAGGCGGTTGAACATGGTTTCGGCCGAAGCATCGAAGTCTGTTCCGGTGGTGTACTGGCCTGGATCGAAACCGGCCGGGCTCCCTTCGGAGCAGAACACCAGGTTAGTTGCCGCATGGGCAAAGGGGGCGGCGGCCATAAGGCCAGCGCTCACTAATAACGGAAGGACTGCGTGTTTAAGCATGTTGGCCTCATGATTTGTTGTCATTTTTGGTGGTGAGGGCGACCTCGTGAGTCGGCCTGCGGATACTTATGCAGGGGCCATACCCATTGCAAGATGCTGAACGGTTGCAAGCGGCAAAGAGTGGTACGAACGTACACGAATGTCGCAATTATGAAAGTTTTGACACAAATGGGCATGTTTAGAGGGTTTTTTCGGTGCGCAAGGCGCACCAAAAAGACCCATATGGCGCGCCTGGCGCACCCGGTTGGGGCGCGGCTGTTACTTATCTAGACTCACGCCGTAGAAAGGCGTCAATCCAAACGGGCTGATCTTGAAGTCTCGCACTTCTTTTCGCAGGGGTTGGAAAACCGTCGAGTTTGCAATAGGCGTTATAGGTACTTGTTCCTTAAGGATTTTTTGTGCCTGCTGATACCACTTTATGCGCTGCTCGCGATCGCTGCTGAGTTTGGCTTGCTGGACAAGTTTGTCGTAGGCCGGGTTACACCATTTGGCGTAGTTGCTGCCCTTGACCGCAGCACAACTGTAGAGCACGCCGAGCCAGTTATCCGGGTCGCCGTTGTCGCCGGTCCAGCCGTAAATCATCGCATCGTGCTCACCATTCTTGGCGCGCTTGATGTATTCGCCCCATTCATAACTGACGATGTTGGCCTTGATGCCGATCTTGTCCCAGTCCTGCTGGATCATTTGCGCCGACATGCGCGCATTCGGGTTGGAAGCCCGTTGCACGGTCATGGCCCACAGGTTGATGGTCGTACCTGGTGCAACCCCTGCTTCTTTTAGTAGAGCCCGAGCCTTGGTCGGATCGTAGGGGGCGTCCTTGATGGTCGGGTCATAAGACCACTGCGCCGGTGGCAAGGCGTTCTGCGCCAATTGTCCGGCGCTTTGGTAAACGGCCTTGATGATCGCGGGTTTGTCGATAGCCATGTCCAGGGCCTGGCGCACCTTGAGCTGGTCCAGCGGCGGGTGGGTCACGTTGTAGGCCAGGAAGCCCAGGTTGAAACCGGCTTGCTGTAGCACGCGCAGGTTGGGGTCCTGTTTCATCACCTCGATGTCGGCGGGGCGCGGATAGCCACTGACCTGGCATTCGCCGGCCTTGAGTTTCTGCAGGCGTGACGCGGCATCCGGGGTGATGGCGAATACCAGGTTGTCGAGCTTCACATCCTCGGGCTTCCAATAGTGCTTGTTGGCCACATAGCGAATCTGCGAGTCCTTCTGGTAGCGCTTGAACACAAACGGCCCGGTGCCTACCGGCTTCTGGTTGATGTCTTCGGCCTTGCCTTCCTTCAGCAATTGAGCCGCGTACTCGGCGGACTGCACCGAGGCGAAACTCATCGCCAGGTTTTGTACGAAGGCGGCGTCGACATTGTTCAGGTTGAAGCGCACGGTGTGCTCGTCGAGTTTGTCGACGCTCTTGATCGTGGTGTTCAGGCCCATGTCGGTGAAGTACGGTGACTCGGAGGGGTAAGCCTTGCGAAACGGGCTGTCGGCGTCCAGCAAGCGGTTGAAGGTGAACAGCACATCATCGGCGTTGAAGTCGCGGGAAGGCGTGAAGAAATCGGTGGTGTGGAACTTGACGCCATCGCGCAGGTGGAAGGTGTAGGTCAGGCCGTCTTTGGACACCTCCCAACGGGTCGCCAGGCCGGGCTCGACTTCGGTGCCGCCGCGCTTGAACTGGGTCAGGCGGTTGAACACGGTTTCCGCCGAGGCATCAAAATCGGTGCCGCTGGTGTACTGGCTGGGGTCGAAACCGGCGGGGCTGGCTTCGGAGCAGTAGACCAACGTGCTGGCGGCCTGGGCCAGCGGCATAAAGGCCAGCAGGCCGGCAGCGAGGAGCAGTGGTTTTAAGGTGATTCTTTCCATGGAGACTCCTGAAGTGGCAGGCATACAAAGTTGCCCAGACAAAAAACGGCGGTCACCGAGGTTACCGCCGTTCAGGCTTTTCAGGTCAGTCGAGAACGTTCTATCGTTATTACCCTACCGACAGTTGCAGGCGGGAATTCGAGGGACCTTCAATATTGAATCGATCACCTTCTGCCCCGTTGCTCTTGCGGATCTTGAAAGTGCGCGTCGATGAGATGTCCATATCCTTGATGGGCTCGAGCTCAGCGGAGTCTGTATCAGTCAGCTTCCACTTGGCAGAGATCGTGACGTCGGCGTCTCCGGCCGCCGGGTTGTAGTCGATGAGAAAGTGACGGTCACCCGCACTGGTCAAGTAGTTGTCCTTGAGCAGGGGGGGACCCAGCTCCTGCCACGTGGACGCTGCTGCTCCCTGGTGGGCAACTTCGGAAATCCGCGCGCGCAGTTCTGGATCGGGCACTGCTTGTTCAAATTTGGCGAGGTTGTCTCGCAGGAAGCTGTCCTCCAGGTTTGCAGGTGGATTTTCAAAGCTGGCCTTGAGTTTGTTGAAGTCCATTTCAATTTCGTTTGCGCCAACGCGCAGCGTGTAGGGGCTACGGTGCAGGTCTTTGATGAAGTTCGGCGCGTACTCGCCGGCCCCGAACTCTGACGGGATTGCCCTTTCGGAGTCTGACACCGAATACACGCCGTCATTGGCCGCCCAATCGATCTTCAGCCTACGCTTGATCTCGCTACCTTGTTCATAGTGCTCACTGGAAAAAGTGAAGTTGGTTTTTGTGTCGGCATTGACGTACTTGTCAAAGATTTTTGCCCCTGCCATCTGGGTGCCATCTACTTCAACAAACTGACTCGAAACGCTGGGGACTTTGTTCAGGACTTCATCCTGGGTCGGTGCTGGGATCTTTTTTTTCCATGGCCACTCGCGGGCACCTCCTGGGCCGATACCCGGTGCCCACTCACCATCGCCGGTGGAATGCACGGTCATCACCGGCTTGCGGGTTTGTGGGTCGATGATCTGAACGTAGTCGTCGCGCAGTTTGAAGTCGCTTCTGATCTCGTAGACCTTGGGCATACCCGTAGCGTCGGTGTAGCGGATGAACCACCGGTCTACGCCGGAAGCATCTTTAAGCTGATGCATGCCTTTTGCATTTGCCTGCAAGCCTTCAATAACGCGTTCGCCATCCGGGATTGCATAGGCGCTGATATCGGCGGCCTGGGACGGGCGGAGACGGTTGGCAACGTTTTCCTCGGCGCGGGGCTTGATGTCGACGGGCTTTTCCGGGATTTCGCGTGAGGGTGGCGATAGTTCTTCTGCGGCATTCGCTGCGACGACTTCGCCCTCGGCGGCACCGGTGACCAGTTTGCTGGCGCCATGGACGACGCTAGGCAGTGCATTCAGCACACCGAACACAATATGGTCTGCGCCGCCTTGCTTGCCATGCTTGAGGTCGTCGGCGCCAACCCCGGCCTCCACTGCGCCGGCGGCAGCGTAAAACACCTCCAGCCCTATCGCCACTTCTGGCATGACCATGGCCAGCGGGGTCATCATCAAGGCGATTTTGCTGGTGTTCTCCAGCACTTCCAGGAGGGTGGCTTTGGTGACGTCGCCGTCCGTGGTGATCTCGGTTTCGGCGTCGGCGTATGAGCGTTCTTTCTGTCGCTGGGTCATGACCGCGAACGGGTCGCCGGACAGTGGTTCGGTGGTGATGAATTGTTGCGGATCGAATTCGTTCAGCCGTTCGAGAGGCCCGGCATCGGGTGCATTTTTTTTGGTCCAGCCGCTGACACCGACCAACGTTTGATTGACGCCTTCGGAGAAGAAACGATCAGCCTGGTCGCGCAAGCGGAAGTGCATCGATAGCGCTTCACGCTTGACCGGGTCGCCAGCCTGTTCAGCCAGCCATGTCTTCATCCGGGCGTGGCTGTCGAACGTATGAATCGGCGAGGAGTTTCCCGGGATGTACAGCAACGTACGGTTGATGGGGGTGCCGTCGTCACCCAATTGGGGCTTTTTGTCGGTGATGTAGAGCAAGTCCGTGGACTTGAAGCCGTTGATACTCAACAGCCCTACTTCCACATCGGGGTCTTTGCGGGTGGCGGGGGCCAGATCGTCCAGTTTCAGACGCTCCCAAGTGGTATTCGACGGCAGGCCGGCGGCGCGCATGACCAGGTCGGTATCACTTGCCTTCAAACTGTTGTTCTCAAATTGCCGCAGGGCAGCACCCACCAGGGATGCTTTGCTCATTTGTTCGTATTTGCTTTGATGGGCAGGCCAAAAGCTATTCAGGAAGTCGGTGTAGGGTTTGCTCCGTTCGGTGTTCCACACGATCTCCCGGAAGGCGGCTGGGGTCTCGCGCAGCAGGTTTGTAGCGCCATAAACCTCCCTCTGGCCGGGGGCCGCCCCGACAAAGATGCCTTCGTAGGTCTTCTGCGGTTGCGCCAGCGGGTCAATCTTATTCTCCAGCACCGACAAAGGGTTCAACGGCGCCATCCGGTTGAGCCAGGTGTGCAGGGTCGACCGCTGTTTTTCGGACTCCGTCTGGTGTTCGTCTTTCTTATTGGCGCGCTGTACGTTATGTAACGCGGCTTTGGTCAGCGATATTTTGTTTAAGACTTTGCCACCCCTGGGTTTTGGCTGCTTGGGGTCGTAGTTCAACGTGACAATAAACGTGTTATCAGGATCAATGTCCTTGCGCCACCGTGTTTTCAACTCGGCCTTGATAATTTCAGCGGTACTTTGGCTCGGCGTTTTAAAACCTTCAGTGGCTTTAGCGATGTATTTATCCACCCCTGGGTTATACGGTAGACCGGGGATCAGTGTTTGGTGATGGTGTTTTCTCCTTGGGCTTTTTTGCCGGGGTGCATGTTCTGTGTTATTGCGGGAAGGCTGGGTGGCGAGCTCTGGTGAGGTGCGAGGCCCATTTGGCATGGATGTGGGAAGAGTGTTTGAGGCAGATGTAATCATTCGGTATCGATCTCCGTAAATTAGCCTCCCTGGCGATTATGTATTCGATACTTGCGTGGAAAATGATCGTACTGACGTTCCTGCTTTTGGCTTTGTTCTCGTTACACATGGTTGCGGCTGACATCTACTGAAAAGACCTGGCGGCTGATTGCATGACTTCGTCGGATAAAGGCGCGTATTCAGCGTGCGGTAGGGGGGGGGAGAATGAAGAGGCGTGTAATGCGCCATGTGTTCTGATTTATGAAGTTACGGCTGCACCGATAAAAAAGGCGCGTCCTCAAGGCCGCGCCAGATGCCAATCTGTCAGAGAACGGGTTCGCTACTCAGTGAGTTTTCAGGAACCCGTTTGCTTCAGTCAGTACTTTATTGTTGCAGCACTTCGATCACGCCATCGGCGGTCATGCTGACCTGGCTGGTGCCGGCTTCCACTTCAGGGGTAGGGGCCGAATCGGCCAGGGCACCTTTCATCATCATCCCGGCACGGGCGTAAGGCATGGGGTAACCATTGGTGTTGAGGTTCAGGTTGACGATCTTGTAGCCCTTGCCGCCCAGTGCATCGGTGGCCAACTGTGCGCGTGCCTTGAATGCGGTGACCGCTTCCTTGAGCAGCGCATCTTCACTGGACTTGCGCGTGGCGTCGGCGATGGTGAAATCCATGTTTTCCATCTTCAAGGTGTTCAGCAGTTCGCCGGTGAGCTTGGACAGCGCCGGGAAGTCCGCGCTCTCCAAGCGCAACGCGGCGCGTTCACGCCAGCCGGTGATCTTCTGGTTCTTGTTGTCGTAGATCGGGTAGCTGTTGCGGCTGCCCTGGCGCAGGGTCACGCCTTTGACTTCGCGGGCCTGGTCGAGGGCCTTGTTCAGGGTGGTAGTGATTTCGGCAGCGAGCTTGGCCGGGTCGCTGTTCTGGGATTCGGTGTACAGCGTGACGATCATCTTGTCGCGGGCCACCTCCTGGCTGACCTCGGCGCGCAGGGCAATCTGGTTGTAATGCAGCTCATCGGCGGCCATGGCCTGAAGGCTGGCGAGGCTGCCGACGCTGAGGGTGACGATGGCTGCACTGCGAATGAAACGAGACATGGAAGCTCCTTAGGGGGGTCGTATCGGTATGACTGTAGACGGTCACGTTGGGTTCTTCGGGTTTACACATTAGCTACAGGTTGGGGCGCTGCCGACGAACGGTCATTTGTCCGCCCTGCGTCAAAGAGCCACACGCGCCGTGTCGGCGGTGCTGCTTCGTTTATACTCCTGCCGATCCGCCTGCAGCGCTCATCGGGAGAGCTCATGCTCGCCGCCGTAAAACTGACTTCCGCCACTCGCCAGAACCTCTGGCGCCTGACGTTCATTCGTACCCTGGTACTGGCCGCGCAGGCCGGCTCCGTCGGGCTCGCCTATTGGTTCGACCTGCTGCCTCTGCCGTGGCTGCAATTGGGCGTGACCCTGTGCTTTTCCACCGTGCTGTGTGTGTTCACCGCGATCCGGCTGCGCACCACCTGGCCGGTGACCGAACTCGAATACGCGCTGCAACTGGCCTGCGACCTGTTTATCCACAGTGTGTTGCTTTATTTCTCGGGCGGTTCCACCAACCCGTTCGTTTCGTATTACCTGGTGCCACTGACGATCGCCGCCGTGACCTTGCCGTGGCGCTATTCGGTGGTGCTGTCCGGCATCGCGCTGACCCTGTACACGCTGTTGCTGGCGCAGTTCTACCCCTTGCAGACCTTCCCCATTGCACGGGAAAACCTGCAGATCTACGGGATGTGGCTGAGCTTCGCGTTGTCCGCTGCGGTCATCACCTTCTTCGCTGCGCGCATGGCCGAAGAGCTGCGCCGTCAGGAAGAGTTGCGCGCCATCCGCCGCGAAGAGGGCCTGCGCGACCAGCAACTGCTGGCCGTCGCCACCCAGGCCGCGGGTGCCGCCCATGAGCTGGGCACGCCGCTGGCGACCATGAGCGTGCTGCTCAACGAAATGACCCAGGACCATCACGACCCGGCGCTGCAAGAGGATCTCGGCGTACTGCGCGAACAGGTCAAGCAGTGCAAGCAGACCTTGCAGCAACTGGTGCGTGCTGCCGAAGCCAATCGCCGCCTGGCGGTGGAGATGCAGGACGTGACCCAGTGGCTCGACGAAGCCCTGAACCGCTGGCACCTGATGCGCCCCGAAGCCAGTTACCGTTTCCACCTGTTGGGCCAGGGCAGTGTGCCGCGCATGGCGCCGCCGCCGGACTTGACCCAGGCCTTGCTCAACTTGTTGAACAACGCTGCCGATGCCTGCCCCGAGGGCCTGGAAGTGCAACTGGATTGGGATGTGGACGACCTTACGATCAGTATTCGCGACCACGGCGCCGGTGTGCCGCTGGCTATTGCCGAGCAGATCGGCAAACCTTTCTTTACCACCAAGGGCAAAGGCTTCGGCCTCGGCCTGTTTTTGAGCAAGGCCAGCGTGACCCGCGCGGGCGGCTCAGTGAAGCTCTATAGTCATGAGGAAGGTGGCACGCTCACCGAGCTGCGCCTGCCCCGTGTCGCACGAGGAGATATCGATGAGTGACGAGATCCAAGTCGAAGGCGAAGAACTGCCGCATCTGTTGCTGGTAGATGACGACGCCACGTTTACCCGCGTGATGGCACGCGCCATGAGCCGTCGCGGCTTCCGTGTCAGCACCGCAGGCTCCGCCGAAGAAGGCCTGGCCATCGCCCAGGCCGACTTGCCGGACTACGCCGCGCTCGACCTGAAGATGGACGGCGACTCGGGCCTGGTGCTGCTGCCCAAGCTGCTGGAGCTCGACCCGGAAATGCGCGTGGTGATCCTCACCGGTTACTCCAGCATCGCCACCGCCGTCGAGGCGATCAAGCGCGGCGCTTGCAACTACCTGTGCAAACCCGCCGACGCCGACGACGTGCTGGCCGCCTTGCTCTCCGAGCATGCCGACCTCGATACCCTGGTGCCGGAAAACCCCATGTCGGTGGATCGCCTGCAATGGGAGCACATCCAGCGTGTGCTGACCGAGCACGAAGGCAACATCTCCGCCACCGCCCGCGCCCTTGGCATGCACCGCCGCACCCTGCAACGCAAGCTGCAGAAACGTCCGGTACGGCGCTGAACGAAGTCTGAACAATCTGCTTCAGGCTGCACGGCGCCCTGAACCGATCGTCTATGATCGGTTCAAACGCCTGTCATGTTTTTCCTACCGAGCCTGAACAATGAATCAGAACGCTGAGTACTCCGCGGTCAATGACGCGGTGCGTGGGCAGTTTTTCCGCCGAACCTGGGCGATGATCACGCCCTATTGGCGCAGTGAAGAGAAGGGCAAGGCCTGGTTGTTGCTGGCGGTGGTGATTGGCCTGTCGCTGTTCAGCGTGGCGATATCGGTATGGCTCAACCACTGGTACAAAGACTTCTACAACGCCCTGGAAAATAAGGATACCGCCGCCTTCTGGCAACAGATCATCTATTTCTGCGGTATCGCCACGGTGGCGATTCTCGGCGCGGTCTACCGCCTGTACCTGACCCAGATGTTGACCATTCGCTGGCGTGCCTGGCTCACCGAAAAGTATTTCGCGCGTTGGCTCAGCCACAAGAACTACTACCAGTTGGAGCAGGGCGGCTATACCGATAACCCGGACCAGCGGATTTCCGAAGACCTCAACAGCTTCACCTCCAATACCTTGAACCTGGGCCTGGGGCTGCTACGCAATGTGGTCAGCCTGGTGTCGTTCTCCATCATTCTGTGGGGCGTGTCGGGCAGCATTGAAGTGTTCGGTATCACCATCCCCGGCTACATGTTCTGGTGTGCCCTGGTCTACGCCGGAGTCGGCAGTTGGTTGACCCACTTGATCGGTCGACGCTTGATCGGCCTGAGCAACCAGCAACAACGGTTTGAGGCGGACTTGCGTTTCTCCATGGTGCGGGTGCGGGAGAATGCCGAGAGTATCGCCCTGTACAACGGCGAGCCTAACGAAAACCAGCGCTTGAGTGCGCGGTTCGGCAAGGTCTGGCATAACTTCTGGGACATCATGAAAGTGTCCAAGCGCCTGACGTTCTTCACCGCCGGCTATGAGCAGATCGCCACCGTGTTTGCGTTCATTGTGGCTGCACCGCGCTACTTCTCCGGCAAGATCGAGTTGGGCGAGCTGATGCAAATCAACTCGGCGTTCGGCAACGTGCAGGGTAATTTCAGTTGGTTTATCACGGCCTACGCCGACCTGGCCAGCTGGCGTGCGACCAGTGATCGTCTGCTGAGCTTCCAGCAGGCCATGAGCGAGAACGAGCAACGCCCTGCGGCCATCGATGTGCAGCCCCAAGGCGAACGCCTGGTGGTGCAGGGCCTGGGGATGGACCTGGCCGACGGCCGTCATTTGCTCACCGACGCCGACATGACCGTGGAACCGGGCGAGCGGGTGATGCTCAGCGGGCGATCGGGCAGTGGTAAAAGTACCTTGCTGCGTGCGATGGGCCACTTGTGGCCAGCCGGCCATGGCAGCATTCGCCTGCCGGCCAAGCGCTACCTGTTCCTGCCGCAGAAGCCCTACCTGCCGATTGGTACGCTCAAGGATGTGTTGAGTTATCCACAGGACGGCAGCGTGTACCCGGCAGAACGTTATGCACAGGTCCTGGAAACCTGCCGCCTGCCGCACCTGGTCGCTCGCCTTGATGAAGCCAACCACTGGCAACGGATGCTCTCGCCGGGCGAGCAACAGCGCCTGGCCTTTGCCCGCGCGTTGTTGTTCGCGCCGCAATGGCTGTACATGGATGAAGCGACTTCGGCCATGGATGAAGAGGATGAAGCCACGTTGTATCAGGCGGTGATCGATGAGCTGCCTGGATTGAGCATCGTCAGCGTCGGCCATCGCAGTAGCCTCAAGCGCTTCCATGGGCGGCATGTGCGGATCGAAGGCGGGTTGTTGCAGGAGCAGCCCGTGTCCTGAGGCAGGGCGCGATCACTGCAGAGCGAGGCCCAACAAAAATCTATGGTCCCCCCATTTTTGCA